>CAWHBL010000028.1:0-90661 GCA_963827555.1 uncultured beta proteobacterium | reverse complement strand
CGCTAGCTTCCCAGGTTCAGCACGATCCCCGACAGGTGGCTCGCCCGATCGGAGGCGAGGTACACCACCGTGTCGGCGACCTGGCCGGGCTCGATCACGCGCCCGAAGTCCCCGCCTTTCAGCACGTCGTCCACCCGCGACTCGTCGCCGTACTTGCTCTTCGCCACGGTCTTCAGGAGCGAGGTGATCCGGTCGGTGCGCGTCGCCGGCGGGTGAACCGCGACGACCCGCACGCCGAACTCCACCGCCTTCCCGCCGAGCGCCTTCGTGAACGCGCCCAGGCCGGCGTTCGCGGTCGCGCCGCAGACGTACTCCCAGCTCGGCTTCTCCGCCGCCATCCCGATCACGTTGACGATCACGCCGCGGCCGCGCGACTTCATGTGGCCGATCATCTCGCGCGTCATGTTGACGTAGCCGAATACCTTCAGGTCCCAGGCGTGGCGCCAGCGCGCCTCGTCGATCTGGTCGATCGGGCCGCCGGGGATGTCGCCGGCGTTGTTGACGAGGATGTCGGCGCCCGCCGCGGCGTCCGCCACCCGCTTCGCGCCGCCGCTCTCGCGCAGATCCACGGCGTGCAGCTTGACGTCGACGTCGCGGACCGCGCGGACCTGGTCGCGTGCGGCTTCCAGGCGGCCCTGGTCGCGCGACACGAGATGAAGATTGCAGCCTTCGCGCGCGAACTCGAGCGCACACGCGAGGCCGATCCCTTTCGAGCCGCCGGTGATGAGGACGGTCTTGCCTGCCAGCTTGAGATCCATCGGCCGCCCCCTATTTCTTGCCGTACCCGAGGATGCTGCCGCCGGGGACCGCGCGCGGGTCGCGCCGCGGCCAGCGCCCGGCCTCGACCGCGGCGAGGAAATCGGCGACCGCGCGGTTGAAGGCGTCCGGTTCCTCGATGTTGATCGTGTGGCCGGAGCACGGGAGGATCACCAGGCCCGAGGTCGCGATCGAGCGCTTCATCAGCAGGCTCGCCTCGAGGCAGGGCTCGTCCTCGTCGCCGGTCATCACGAGCGTCGGGCACGTCGATCTTCTTCATGCCGTCGACGAGCTGATGGAGAAGCGGGCGCCGCTTCTGCACGCCGCGCAGCGTGAGCGCCGAGCCCTTGGCCGAGTGCGCCTTGAGCTGCTCGATGAATTCCTGGAATCCGCGCGGGTCCTTGGCCTGGAACTGCACCCGGGTCGGCCCTTCGCCGTACTTCGCGCCGGCCGTCGCCATGCCCTGGGCGTCGAACGCCTGCGCCGCAGCCTCGCATTCGGCGCGGAACCTGTCCTCCTCGCCCGGCTGGGCGCCGTAGCCGCAGCCCGCGATGACGAGCGACCGCGCGCGGTGCGGATGCGCGAGGCCGACGTGCAAGGTCGCGAACCCGCCCATCGAGAACCCGACGACGTGCGCCTTGTCGACCTTCAGGTGATCGAGGACTGTGATGACGTCATCGCGCGCGCGCGCCTGCGAGTACTTCTCGACGTCGTCGGGAACGTCCGACGGCGGATAGCCGCGGGCGTTGTACGCGACGCAGCGGTAGCGCCGCGCGAAGTACCGCAGCTGCGGCTCCCAGCTCCGGTGATCGCCGGCGAACTCGTGCACGAAGATCACCGTGTCGCCGCTGCCGGTCTCCTCGTAGAAGAGCTTTACGCCGTCGCTCGCGGTCGCGTAGGGCATGCGGTCCTCCGTTCGGGTGAGCGCGAAGGGTACCCGAAGCGCGGGCGGCGGGCTAAGATCCGCCGGATGCACGACCTCGTCATCCGCAATGCGCTGCTCGTCGACGGTTTCGGGAGCGCGCCCCGCCACGGCAGTCTCGCCGTTGCCGCCGGACGCATCGCCGCGGTGGGCGAAGAGGTAGGCGCCGGACGGCAGACGCTCGACGCCGAAGGGCTCGCCCTCGCGCCCGGCATCATCGACAACCACACGCACTACGACGCGCAGGTCACCTGGGACCCGGACCTCGCCGCGTCGACCGCGGTCGGCGTGACGACGGCGATCATCGGCAACTGCGGGTTCACGATCGCGCCTTGCCGGCCGGCCGATCGCGATCTCACCATGCGCAACCTCACCAACGTCGAGGGCATGTCGCTCGACGCGCTGCGCGCGGGGATCCGGTGGGAGTTCGAGACCGTGCCCGAGTACCTGGCGATGCTCGAACGGAACGGCTCCGGGCTCAACCTCGCCGCGTTCGTCGGTCACTCGTCGGTCCGGACGTTCGTCCTGCGCGACGACGCGGCGCGACGCGCGGCGACGGCGGCGGAGGTCGAGGCGATGCGTGCGCTGGTCGCCGAAGGGCATGCGGGCGGGCGCGATCGGGTTCGCCACGTCGACGTCGCCGGCGCACAACGGCGACGGCGGCATCCCGATGCCCTCGCGGCTCGCCGACGACGCGGAGATGTTTGCGCTGACCGGCGCGCTGGGTGGTCGCGGCGTCTTCATGCTGACCAAGGGCGGCCAGACCGAGGTCAGCTTCCTCGAGGAGATCGGCGCGCGGAACGGGCGGCCGGTGATCGTCGCGGCGCTGCTCCACAGCAACACCGCGCCGGACGCGGTGTTCAACGATCTCGACGCGATCGCCGCGGCGAATTCGCGCGGGCGGCGGCTGGTCGGCGCGATCTCGTGCTGTCCGCTCACGATGGACTTCACGCTCGCGGCGCCGTACCCGTTCGAGGGTCTCGCGGCGTGGAAGCCGGCGCTCGGGCAGAAGGGCGAGGCGTTCAAGCGCGTCATTGCCGACGGGGCATTCCGCGACGCGATCCGCGCCGAGCTCGCGCAGCCGGCGGTGTTTCGCCTCTTCAGCGGCGAGTGGGAGAAGGTGCTCGTGGTCGAGACGGCGCAAGCGTCCAACCGCGGCGCTCGAGAACCGCTCCCTCGCCGACATCGGGCGGGCCCAGGGGAAGGATCCGCTCGACGCGGCGCTCGACCTCGCGCTCGACGAGGATCTCGCGACGGTGTTCGCGGCGCTGCTGCTCAACTCCGACGAGGACGCGGTCGCGCGCCTCATCCGGCATCCGCACAGCCTGGTGTCGCTCTCGGACGCCGGCGCGCATCTCACCTTCTTCAACGACGCGGGGTTCGGCCTGCATCTCCTCGGCCACTGGGTGCGCGAGCGGGGCGCGCTCACGCTGGCGGAGGGCGTGCGCAAGCTGACGAGCGAGCCGGCGCGGGTGTTCGGGATCCGCGGCCGCGGCCGCCTCGAGGCCGGCTGCGCGGCCGACCTGATGCTGTTCGACCCGGCGACGGTCGGGCGTGGCCCGAAGCGGCGCGTGTTCGACCTGCCGGCCGGCGCGGCGCGGCTCGTGACGCCGGCGATCGGCGTGCACGGCGTCTGGGTGAACGGCGAGCGGGTGGTCGACGAGAACGGCCCGCTTCCCGCGGCGCCGCGGGCGGGCCGGCTGCTGCGCGAGTTCGCGGATTGAGGCTGCGAGAGCCGCGTGGACTGGGGGATCTACAAGGGGGCCCTGGCCCCCTTGTTCGTTCGGGGATATACAAGGGGAATCTCCCCTTGTTCGTAGTTGGGGCCTCGCCCTTCTTTTTTGCGTGCTTCACACGCAAAAAAGAAGGGCCGGCTTTCGCCGGCCCAACGCTTGCCGCAGGGGATAAAACGTGTTGCGAGCGAACGTTGCCATCGCTGCGCGGCGCCGGGCGGCTCATGTGACAATCTTTTGCAAATACCGCGGATGATTGCGGGAAAACGTGAACTGGTTGGCATTCGCGCGGCCTCGCGTCGCCGCGGAAATTCCGACGGATGGACCGCACCGAACGCTTCTACAAGATCCACCAGCTGCTCGCCGCGCGCGGCACGGTGAAGCTGCGCGTGCTGCTCGACGCGCTCGGCGTGTCGCGCGCGACTTTCAAGCGCGACCTCGAGTACATGCGCGACCGGCTCAACGCGCCGATCGAGTGGGACCGTGAGGCGGGCGGCTACCGGTTCATCGGCGGCGAGGCGGACCGCTACCAGCTCCCGGGCCTCTGGTTCAACCCGTCCGAGGTCCGCGCACTGTTGACGATGCAACACCTGCTCGCGAATCTGCAGCCGGGGTTGCTCGAGCCGCACATCAAGCCGCTCCTCGCGCGGCTCCGGGGCCTGCTCGGCTCGGGCGAGCACAGCGCCGAGGAGGTCGAGCGGCGGATCCGGATCATCCATCTCGGCGCGCGCAAGGTCGCGCTGCCGCACTTCGAGCTGGTCGCGAACGCCGTGCTCGACCGCCAGCGCCTGCAGATCGCCTACGTGAGCCGCGGCACGAACGAACGCACCGAGCGCGAGATCAGCCCGCAGCGGCTCGTCCACTATCGCGAGAACTGGTACTGCGACGCCTGGTGCCATCTGCGCGAGGACCTGCGGAGCTTCGCGGTCGACGCGATCCAGTCGGCGCGGCCCACCGACCGCAAGGCGAAAGCGGTCGCCGAGCGCGACCTCGACGAGGTGCTCGCCTCCGGCTACGGGATCTTCTCCGGTCGCAAGACGACCTGGGCGAAGCTGCGCTTCACCGCGGAGCGGGCCCGGTGGGTGTCGGTCGAAGCGTGGCACCCGGATCAGAAAGGCCGGTTCGAGCCCGACGGGCGCTACGTCCTCGAGCTGCCGTTCTCCGACCCGCGCGAGCTGGCGATGGACGTCCTGCGCCACGGCCCGCACGTGGAGGTGCTCGAGCCGGCGAGCTTGCGCGACGCGGTGCGCGAGCAGCTCGCGGGCGGCGCTGAAGCAGTACGAGAAGTGAAGTGAGGCCGTGGCAGCTTCCGACTCGCTGCTCCCTGTCGGGTCCTGGGAAAGCGGACTCTCGCGGGCCTCGCTGATCGGGCCAGAAGCGGCATTACAGCCAAGCGGCCGAGAACGGTCGTTCCACGGCGCTATCGGACCCGATAGCGGCGTCGAACGGCCGGTTTCAAGGACGGGACCGTACGGCCGCTCATGTGCCCCGTCAGCGAAGTCCGCGAAGCTCCACTCTTCCGATGCACGACAGACAGCAAAGGGGGCGAATGCAGCCGTTCCGCTGACCCGGAACTGCCTCGACCCAGTTCCCAGATTCATGCTACCGGGCGCCAGGCAACGAATGGCGACTAACCGCTGTATCCGCAGCGCAATGGATCGCAGAAGGCGTCGTCGTTTTAATGGAGCGGTGCGGCAAAAAATAATGTCGATATCGGAACAGCCGCGCCGGGAAAACGCATGAGCTTTGGATGTACCTATGTGATGCTAGTTGCCGGCGAACGACAACCAGCGTTTCCAAAGGAGGTTGGCCATGACACCCATTCTTCAGTGCGCGGGTTTCTTGCTCGAACGATCGATCAAGCGACTTCTGCTACGTGCGGTCGGCGATCGCCGGCGGCGGTTTGTGGCCGCAGCAGCGGCGGTGGCTATTATGGGAGGTATCTCCGCCGGTCCGACCGCCTCTGCGCATGACCAGCCAGAGAAAACGTTCGTCGCCTCGTGGGCCGTCGGTCATATCAACCCGCGGCCCGGGATATCGGGCAATACAGCAATCAAACGCTGCGGGAGGTCGTACGTACGAGCATTGGTGGCGACCACGTCCGTGTGCGTATCACCAACACGTTTGGGACCGACACCCTTGTCATAGGCGCAGCGCACATTGCCGTTAGTGCCTCGGGTTCGAAGATCGTCCTTGGAACGGACCGCGTTCTGACGTTCAGCGGTAACACCTCGGTCAGCATCCCCCCCGGCGCGCCCGTTTTGAGTGACCCGGTCCGCCTTCACGTGAAACCGCTGTCGCAGCTCGCAGTCAGCATCTATCTACCAGAGCTCACGAAGGTTGAGACCTCGACACTGTTTCAGGGCGCCAGCTACGTTTCCCTGTCATCGGGCAACCACGTCGGCGTCTTTGATCTCCCGAGCGCTTCGCCGGTCTCGGCGTGGCCGTTCCTGTCCGGTGTCAACGTCACCTCATCCAAGAAGGGTGCAGCGATCGTTGCGCTCGCTGATTCGGCTACGCTGACCTCTGAATGGCCCAGGTTTCTCGGGGCGCGCCTGCAAGAGCGTGGCCGCACCGATCATCTCGGCGTGGTCAGCGTAGCGCTCGCCGGCAACCGGCTTCTTCACAACAGTGCCGGCCCATCAGGCCCCGACCCGCAATGGGGTCAGAGCCTACTAACGCGGTTTGACCGCGATGTATTGGCTCAGGCAGGGGTACAGCACGTAATCGTGTTCATCGGTCTCAACGACATCGCCGGACCGGGCGCCTTCTACCCGCCGTCTGAAGCTGTCTCAGTCGATGACCTGATCGCGGGCTTTCGTCAGCTCATCGCCCGAGCGCACGAGCAGGGCCTTACCATCATCGGCTGCACATTGCCGCCACTCGGGGGGAATACGAGCCTTCCCGGCTACGACACGCCCGAGAACGAAGCCAAGCGCGTGGCGCTGAACCACTGGATTCGTACCAATGGCGAGTTCGACGGCGTAGTCGACGTCGATCGGGTGCTTCGCGATCCGAGTCATCCGACCAAGCTCCTTCCGCTCTACGATAGTGGCGATCACCTCCATCCGAACGCAGCCGGTGGTCAAGCGATCGCCAATGCCATTGACTTGAGGCTGTTCCGATAAGTGGCAGCTACATCCACGACGTGCCGATCGAGTAGCGGCACGTGCGGCAGTCGCCACGGCCGGTGTCGACGGAGTCGGATGCGGTGGCGGTGAGGGACGCGCCCGACAGGCTCGTCCCCTGAGCCACTACCCCCCGCATACTCGGGGCATCGAGTTTCGGGGACATCCTTGATGGACCATCACCGCTCGCTCGGCGATCGCGCAGTCGCGATCGCCAGCGCACTGGCGCTTCTCTTCGCCGCCGCGTTCGGCGCCGAGCCGGCGCCCGACACGAACCCGCCGCTCGCCCATCACGCAGCCCGCTGACCTATCATCCCGCGGGATGGCGGACGCTCTCCTCGAGCTCTCGCGGGAGGAACTGTTCGCGCGGCTCGCGCTCGGGCGGGCGGGCGGGACCACGGTCGTCACGCCGAACCGACGCCTCGCGCAGACGCTCGCCGCGGAGTTCGATCGCCGGCAGCGCGCCGCCGGCCTGACGGTCTGGGAAACGGCCGACGTCCTGCCGTACGGCGCGTTCGTCCAGCGTCTCTACGACGATGCACTGCACGCCGAGCTCGCCGACCGCCTGCCGCTCCTGCTGACGCCCGACCAGGAGCAGAGCCTCTGGGAAGACGTCGTCCGCCGCTCGGGGGCCGGCGACGGGCTCCTCGCCATCCCGGAAACCGCCGCGCTAGCGCGCGAGGCGTGGACGCTCGCCCACGCGTGGGGCCTGGCGGACGGCCTTCCCGGCGCGCTCGCCGGCGAGGACGCCGTCGCCTTCGCCGGCTGGGCACGCGAGTACGGCGCGCGAACCGGCCGCGAGCACCTGACCGACCTCGCCCGGCTCGCGGGGGTCGCGGCCGGCGTGCTCGGCGAGCCGCGCGTGCGCAAGCCCGAGCTGCTCGTCGCCTACGGATTCGACGTCGTCGCTCCGCAGCAGGCCGCGCTGCTCGACGCGCTTGCCGACTGCGGCGTGAAGCTCGCGCGCTGCGGCCCCCCGCGCGGGGAGGCGCAGGCTACGCGCGTCGTCGCGGCCGATTCGCGCGCGGAGTTCCGGCTTGCGGCGCGCTGGGCGCGGGCGCGGCTGGAAGCGCACCCCGACGCGCGCATCGCCATCGTCGTCCCCGACCTCGCTCGCCGGAAGCGCGCACTCCACCGCGCGCTCGCCGAGGTGATGGATCCCGGCCGCGCGGGCGGCGTGCTGCCGTTCAACGTCTCGCTCGGCGATCCGCTCACGAGCTTTCCGCTCGTCGTGCACGCGCTCGCCGCCCTGGCGCTCGCCGGCCGCGAAGCCCCGTTCGAACAGGCGAGCCTCGTCATCCGCTCGCCGTTCTTCGCGGACGGCGAGACGGACGCGCAGTCGCTGGCACGCCGCGACGCCTTCCTCCGCCGCCGCGCCGAACCGACCGTCACGCTCGAGCGGCTCGCCCGGGCGCTCGACGACGGCGGCGCGCTCGGCGCGCGGTTTGCCGCCTACGCCGAGTTCCGCAAGGCGCGGCTCTTCACGACGCAATCGCCGGCCGACTGGGCGCGGGCGTTCGGCGACGCGCTCGCGCTGCTCGGCTTCCCCGGCGGGCGCGGCCTCGATTCGCGCGAGTTCCAGACCCTGGAGAAGTGGCACGAGCTGCTGGCGCGTCTCGCAACGCTCGAGCGCGTCGTGCCCCGCCTGGGGTTCGACGCGGCGCTCGCGCGGGTCGGGCGGATGGCCGCGGAGACGCTGTTCCAGCCGGAGACGCCCGACGTCCCGGTGCAGGTGCTCGGCGTGCTCGAGGCGGCCGGGCTGAGCTTCGACCACGTCTGGGTCCTCGGCCTCACCGACGAGACCTGGCCGCCGCCGCCCCATCCGAACCCGTTCATCCCGCTGCGCGTGCAGCAGGCGGCCGGGCTGCCGTCGGCGACGCCGGCGGCGGCGCTCGATTTCGCGCAGCGGCTCACCGGCGAGTGGCTCGCCGGCGGCGGCGAGCTCGTGCTGTCGCATCCGTGCCGGGAAGGCGACCGCGATCTCGCGCCGAGCCCGCTCATCGAGCGGATCGCGGTGGGCGAGCTGGCGTTGCCGGAGTACGACACGTGGCGCGACGCGATCCATCGCGGCGGCGCGCTCGAGCGCGTATCCGACGGCGCGGCCCCGCCGCTCGGCGCGGGCGGCCCGATCCGCGGCGGCACGGGGCTCCTGAAGGACCAGGCGGCATGCCCGTTCCGCGCATTCGCGGCCCGGCGGCTCGCGGCGCGGCCGCTCGATGCGCCGCACGCCGGGCTCGACGCGATGGAGCGCGGCACGCTCGTCCACCGCGTGCTGGAGGGGGTGTGGCGCAGGCTCGGGACGAAGCGCGCGCTCGACGCGCTCCTCGCGCCCGAGCGCGCCGCGCTGATCGCGGACGCCGCCGAGGAGGCGATCGCCGAAGCGCGTCGCCGGCGGCCGGCGACGCTGCGCGGGCGCTTCGCGACGATCGAGCGCGACCGCCTCGCGCGGCTCGCCGCCGAGTGGCTGGACGTCGAGGCGGCACGCGACGACTTCACCGTGCTGCCGACGGAGCAGCAGCGGACGGTGCAGGTCGGGCCGCTCGCGCTCACCGTCCGCCTCGACCGGGTCGACGAGTCCGCGGCGGGCGAGCGCATCGTGATCGACTACAAGACCGGCGAGCCCGGGCTCGGCTCGATCCTGCGCCCGCGGCCCGAGGATCCGCAGCTGCCCCTCTACGCGACCGTCGCCGAGCCCGGCGCCGCGGCCGCGGCGTTCGGCCAGGTCCGCGCCGGCGGGATGAGGTTCGTCGGGCTCGCGCGCGCGGACGGGGTCTTGCCGGGGGTCAAGACCCCGGCGGCGGCCGGCCGGCACGGCGCGCAGCCCGACTGGACCGCCCAGGTCGCATTCTGGCGCCGCGAGCTCGAGAACCTCGCCGTCGAGTACGCGTCGGGTCGCGCCGACGTTGCGCCCAGACGGGGGCTGCAGACCTGCCGCGAGTGCGACGTGCAGCCGTTCTGCCGGATCCACGAGCGCCTCGAAGCCGTCGCGGACGACGAGTAGATGGCGGCCGAGCGCATCCCCGACGCAGACGAGCGCGAGCGCGCGCTCGATCCGTCGCGCTCGTTCATCGTCCAGGCCCCGGCCGGGTCGGGCAAGACCGAGCTCCTCATCCAGCGCTATCTCGCGCTGCTCGCCGCGGTCGACGCGCCCGAAGAGATCATCGCCATCACCTTCACCATCAAGGCGGCCGGCGAGATGCGCCGCCGCGTGCTCGAGGCGCTTGCGGCCGCACGCACCGGCCGGCCGCCGGAAAGCGCGCACGAAGCGCGCACGCTCGCGCTCGCCCGGGCGGTCGCGGCGCGCGACCGGCGCGAGGACTGGCGCATCGACGACAACCCGGGACGCCTGCGGATCCAGACGATCGATGCGCTCTGCGCCGCGCTCGCGCGGCAGATGCCGGTGCTGTCCGGGTTCGGCGCCGCGCCCGACACGATCGAGGACGCGACGGCGTTGCACCGTGAAGCCGCGCGCATGGTGGTCGGGCTGGTCGAGTCCGGCGACCCGGTCGCGGCCGACGTCGAGTGCCTGCTCGAGCATCTCGACAACGACGTCGCGCACGCGGAGGCGCTGTTGGCCGGGATGCTCGAGCGGCGCGATCACTGGACCCGGCACGTCCTCGGGCCGAACCGCGGACTCGACCGCGCGGCGCTCGAGGCGGCGCTCGCGCACGAGCGCGACCGCCTCGTCGCGCGCGCCGCCGCGCTTTACCCGGGCGCATCGGCCGGCGGGCCGGAGGCATGGCAGGCGCTCGCCCAATCGCTGCTCACCAAGAAGAAGACCTGGCTCGCGAGATCGGCCGCGGCGCAGGCGCTCGCCGCGCGGCCGGAGGGCGAGGCGCTGCGGGACGCATTTGCGTTGCTCTGCGATCTACCGCCCGCGGTCTACACCGATTCGCAATGGCGGGTGCTGGCGGCGATCGGCAACCTGCTCCGGCACGCGATCGCCGCGCTGCGGGTCGTCTTCGCCGCGCGCGGGCAGGTGGACTTCACCGAGGTCGCGCAGGCGGCGCTCCGCGCGCTCGGCGAGGAGGACGCGCCGACCGACCTCGCGCTCGCGCTCGACTACCGGGTGCAACATCTGCTCGTCGACGAGTTCCAGGACACCTCGATCACGCAGTACGACCTGATCGCGCGGCTGACCGCGGGCTGGCAGCCGGGCGACGGCCGCACGCTGTTCGCGGTGGGCGACCCGATGCAGTCGATCTACCGCTTCCGCGAAGCCGAGGTCGGCGAATACCTGCGCGCGTGGGCGGGCCGGCGCATCGGCGGCGTCGCGCTCGAGCCGCTGCGGTTGTCGGCCAACTTCCGTTCCCAGGCTGGCATCGTCGAGTGGGTCAACGCCGCGTTCGCGCCGATGATGCCGGCGCGGGAGGACGCGGCCGCCGGCGCCGTGCCGTACGCGGCGTCGGCGGCGGTGCACCCGCCGCTCGCCGACGGCGCGGTCGAAGTCCATCCGTTCTTCGACGGCGACTACGACGGCGAGGCCGCGCACGTCGTCGCTCTCGTCGCAGCCGTGCGGGACCGCGAGCCGGAGTCGACGGCTGCGGTGCTGGTGCGCAACCGCAGCCACCTCGAGCGGATCGTGCCGCGCCTGCGCGCCGCGCGCCTGCGCTTCCGCGCGATCGAGATCGAGCGGCTCGGCCTGCGTCCGGTCGTGCAGGATCTCCTCGCGCTCACGCGCGCGGCGGCGCATCCGGCCGATCGGCTCGCCTGGCTGGCGGTGCTGCGGGCGCCGTGGTGCGGGCTCGCGCTCGCCGACCTCTGCGCGCTCGCCGAGGGCGCGGAGGGCCGGACGGTGTGGGAGCTGATGAACGACCCGGCGCGCGTCGGCGCGCTGAGCGCGGCGGGCCGGGCGCGGCTCGACCGGGTCCGCGCGGTGCTGGGCGGTTTCGTCGCGGCGCGCCTGCGCTCGAGCCTGCGCGACCAGGTGGAGGACGCGTGGCTCGCGCTCGGCGGGCCGGCGTGCGTCGACGACACCGCGCTCGAGGACGCCGCCACCTACCTCGACGCGTTGGCGGAGGGCGAGGAGGCGGGCGCGCTGCGCGACCCCGCCCAGTTCGAGGAGCGCATCGCCGCGCTGTGGGCGCTGCCCGACGTGCACGCCGGCGCGAACGACGTGCAGATCATGACGATCCACAAGGCGAAAGGCCTCGAGTTCGACCACGTGATCGTGCCCGGGCTCGGACGGGCGCCGCGCGCGGAGGATCCGCAGCTCTTCCTCTGGACCGAGCGCGAGGGCGGCGCGGGCAGGGAGCTCTTGGTCGCGCCGATCAAGGAGACCGGCGCCGACGACGATCCGGTGTACGGGCGGATCGCGCAGATCGACGCCGAACGGGACGCGCACGAGTCGGTGCGGCTGCTCTACGTGGCGGCGACGCGCGCGCGCCGGCGACTCCACCTGTGCGGCGACGTTCGGCGCGACGCCGGAACGGGCGAAGCGCGTGCGCCCGACGGGCGGACGCTGCTCGCGCAGGCTCTGGCCGGTCGTCGCCCCGCGTTTCGCGGTGGCAGCGGCGGCCGCGCCGGCCGCGGGCGAGGTGGGCGAGCGCCGGCCGCTGCAGCAGGACGTCGTGCGCGTCGCCGTCGACTACCGCGTCGCCGGCCCGCCGCCCGCACCGGCGTGGGCCGCGCCGCCCGCGCCCGCGCGCTCGCTCGACGCGATCCAGTACTCGTGGGTCGGCGAGACCGCGCGTCACGTGGGCAGCGTCGTGCACCGGTGGCTGCAGCACGCCGCCGACGATCGACTCGAGGGTTGGGACGAGGGCAGGGTAGAGCGCCTGCGCGCGACCGTCCGGAACGAGCTCGCGGTCCGCGGCGTGCGCGCGGGCGAGCTCGACGGCGCGGTCGGGCGGGCGCTGGCGGCGCTGCGGGCGGCGATCACCGATCCGCGCGGCCGCTGGGTGCTCGGCCCGCATCCGCAGGCAATGACCGAACATCGGCTGACGGCGATCGTGGACGGGGCGATCGAGCGCCTCGTCATCGACCGGCTCTTCACGACCGAGACCGGCGAGCGCTGGATCGTCGACTACAAGACGAGCGCGCACGAGGGCGCCGATCCCGTAACGTTCCTGGACCAGGAGCGCGCTCGCTACGCGCCCCAACTCGAGCGCTACGGCCGGGCGCTCGGCGGTGCGAGCCGTCTGGGGCTCTATTTCCCGCTGCTCGCCGGGTGGCGCGAGATTTAGCCGGCTGCGGGCATCCGCCACTGGCGCGGTCGGCCCGGGACCGGGCATGATGCGCGGCGCACGCCCTTGGCACCGGGGAGAAGCGTATGGACATCAAGGCATTGCAATGGGAGCTCGCCGCGTTCGTCGTCGATCGCGGCCTCGACCCGTTGCACACGCCCAGGAACCTGTCGATGGCCCTCGCGGCCGAAGCCGGGGCGTTGCTGGCGCTCTTCAAGTGGGCGACCGACGACGCCCAGGGCGTCAGCGAGCCGGCCGAGCGGGACGCCGCTGCCGACGCGCTCGCGGATGCCGTCCTGCACGCGGTGAATCTCGCCGATCGCCTGGGGATCGATCTCGACGAGGCGATCCGGCGGAAGCTGGCGAAGAACGCCGAGAAGTACCCGGTCGTCACCGACAGTCCGCCGCCTGCTCCGGCGCCCGAGCGGCGCGTCGAGCCGGAGAAGAAAGCGCCGCCGCCGCGGCCGCGCGCGAGCGGTCGAGCCGGAGCTGCCGCGCCCGGCTCCGCGTCCCGCGCCCGCCACACCGCCGCCGCCGCGGGAGCCGCCGTGGGCGACGCGGCCGCCCACTCCGACGCCGCCGGTCGTGGAGCCGCCACCCCCTGCGCCGAGTCCCCCGCCCGCTCGCGCCGCGCGGACCGAACCCCCGCCGCCGCCACCGGAGCCCCCGCCTCCCCGCGCAGCTCGAGCCGAGCCGCCACCGCCGCCACCGCCAGCGAGGGCGGCGCGGGTCGACCACCGCCGCCGCCACCGCCCGCGAGGGCGGCCCGGGTCGAACCACCGCCGCCGCCGCCTCCGCCGCCGGAGCCGGAAGTCGATCCCTACGCCGATCTCGACACGGAGGCGGCGCGTAGGCTGGTGGAAGTGCTGACGAAGCAGGTCAACCGGGCGCGCAGCGACGACCCGCTCGCGCGCGAGCTGCACGACGAAGTCACGACGCTGAAGCGCACGCTTTACGCCGACGACCCCAAGCGCGCATGGGTGGCGAGCAGCCTGAAATCGATCCGGCGGATCCTGGAAGAGGCCACTTCACACTCGGTCGGTGCCGAGCTGCGCGCCGCCGAGCATCTCGCCGAGGTGGAGCGCATCCTCGACGACGAATGACGCGTCGCGTGCCGGCGCGCGAGGTTCAGCGCGCCGGAGGAGGAGGCGGCTGGTTGGGCGGCGGGGGCGGGGGATAACCCGGGGGCGGAGCGGTAGGCCGCGGGGCGGCCGCTTGCTCCCGCGACTGCGCGAGCGCGCGCGAGACCGGGACCTTGTTGCCGTTCGCGTACATGCACTGCAGGTAGGCGTTGTCGTAGCGCTGCTGGAGCACCCACCAGGAGTCGTAGCCGTAGCCGGCCCCGACCGCCGTTCCGGTGAGCAGGCCGATACCGGCGCCGACGCCGGCGCCGCTGCTCCCGGCGATCGCCGCGCCGGCAGCCGCACCGATGCGCCGTGCCGACGACGGCACCACCGACCCCGGCGTTCGTCGCGGCCTGCGATGGCGTCGTGCCGCCGATCTGCCCGTGCGCGAATTGGCGGCAGACCGCGTCGTCCGCGCGGAAGGCATCGAAGCTCTTGGTGCTGCCGGGAAGAACCAGGATGCCGGGTCCTGAAGGAACCGTTGCGCAGGCGCCAAGCAGGATGAACGCGACGGGTGCGACACGCCGCTGCAGGCGTGCCATGGTCAGGAGGGTGGCTGCGGCGAGACTTGCTGCCAACCGCCCGCGCACTCCCTCACGTAGGGGTAGTAGGCCCGCGAGGCGGGGCAGTAGTACCAGTAGTAGGTCTGCTGCTGCTGCGGCGCCGGGGAAGGCGCGACCTCGCCGCGCTCGATGTAGACCGGGGCCTGAGGCGCCCCGACCATGACCACCGGGGCCGGCGCCCAGCCCGGACCCCAGCCTGGGCCCCAACCCGGGCCCCAGGCGCCCCAGCCCGGACCCCAACCCCAGCCCGGACCCCAGCCTGCGCGCCAACCCCAACCGGGCCCCCAGACCGGGACGCCGACGCCGACGCCGACGACCACGCGCGTGCCGCCTCGGCCGCCTGCAAACGCCGAACTGCTCGCGCAGACCATCGCGAGCAGCGCCACGGCTCCCACGGTGGCGTGCAGCAACTTCATGCTGCACATAATGCTCCGGGATGCGATCCGGTGGACGGGCTGAAACGACTTGTTACAACATTTACAAGTGGCACACGAGCCGGACCCGCGACGCAGCAAACCGGCCCGGCCCGGCTGGAGCGCCACCGGGCGGCTTACCATGTGCGCCCGTCACGATGAGCGGAGCCGCGAGTGAAGATCGACATCTTCAACCACGTGATGCCGGCGCCGTATCTCGAGCTGATGAAGCGCCATTCGAAGGACGCCGGCCTCGTGAAGCGCATGTCGTCCTTGCGCATGCTGTGGGACATCGAGGCGCGCGTCGCGATGCTCGCCGGGAAGTTCCCCGACGTGCAGCAGGTGCTGACGCTCTCGCTGCCGCCGCCGGAAGCGCTCGGCGGGCCCGAGCTCGCGCCGGAGCTCGCACGCGTCGCGAACGACGGCATGGCGGAGATCTGCCGCCGCTGGCCGGAGCGCTTCCCGGCCTTCGTCGCGTCGCTGCCGATGAACAACGTGCCGGCGGCGCTCGACGAGATGGACCGCGCGATCGAACGCCTCGGCGCGCGCGGCATCCAGATCTGCACCAACGTGGCGGGGCGGCCGCTCGACGAGCCGGAGTTCTTCCCGGTGTTCGAGCGCGCCACGAACCATCACGACGTCCCGATCTGGATGCACCCGGCGCGGCCGGCGGCGTTCGCCGACTACCGCACCGAGCAGAAGTCGAAGTACGAGATCTGGCAGGTCCTCGGCTGGCCGTACGAGACGAGCGTCGCGATGGCGCGCATGGTCTTCTCGGGGCTGCTCGCGCGGCTGCCGGACGCGCGGATCATCACCCATCACTGCGGCGGGATGATCCCGTACTTCGCCGGCCGGGCGGAGACGCTGTGGGCGCAGCTCGGCTCGCGCTCCGCCGACGAGGATTACTCGGCGGTGCTCAAGAGCCTCGCCAGGCCGCCGATCGAGTACTTCCGGATGTTCTACGGCGACACCGTGCTTGGCGGGGCGTCCGCGCCGCTCGCCTGCGGCCTCGCGTTCTTCGGCGCGGACCGGGTCGTCTTCGCGAGCGACTGCCCGTTCGATCCGGAAGGCGGCCCGATGTTCATCCGCGAGGGCATCCGCTCGATCGAGGATCTCCGGCTCGCCGACGGCGACAAGCGCAAGATCTACTTCGGCAACGCGATGCGCCTCCTGAAGTTCAAGCTGCCCGGCCGGGACTGACGGCGGGATGACCGGGCGCGCTGCGGTCCTCGTCGTCGGCGGCGGGCCGTGCGGCCTCGTCCTCGCGATCGAGCTCGGCCGGCGCGGCGTCGACTGCGTCGTGTTCAACGACCGGCCCGACACGACGCCGCACCCGCAGGCGAACGCGACCCAGGCGCGGACGATGGAGCACTTCCGCCGGCTCGGGATCGCCGCCGAGATCCGTCGCCTCGGCCTGCCCGGCGACTACCCGACCGACATCGCGTACTTCACCCGCTACACCGGGTACGAGCTCGCGCGTTTCCGCCAGCCGCCTTCCGCCCGCACCGCCGCGATCGCGCGGGCGTCGACCGGCTCGTGGAGCACGCCGGAGCTGCCGCACCGCTGCTCGCAGCTCTACATCGAGCAGGTTCTCAAGCGCGCGGCGGCTAGCTGCCCGTCGGTGACGCTGCGCTTCGGCTGGACGGTGACGCGGGTCGAGCCCGCGGCCGACGGCGTGACCGTTCACGCCGAGCGGACCGACGGCGGCGGCAGCGAGGCGTGGCGCGGCGATTTCGTGGTCGGCGCGGACGGGCCGCGCAGCCTCGTGCGGCGGACGCTCGGCATCGACTACTCGGGCGAGAGCGGCGTGGTGCGCGACTTCATGGGCGGCCGGATGCACGCGACGTATCTCCGCGCGCCGGAGCTCTACCACGTGATTCCGCACGACCGCGCCTGGATGTACTGGGCGTTCAACCGCGAGCGGCGGAGCTTCATGGCGGCGCTCGACGGCCGCGAGCGCTTCGCCTTCCACACGCAGCTCCGGCCGGGGGAAGACGAGTCCGCCGCGGCCGGCGCGGCGTACTTCCGCCAGGCACTCGGCGCGGAGCTCCCGATCGAGGTGCTGTTCTGTGCGACGTGGCACGCGGGCTACACGCTGGTTGCCGAGCGGTTCGGGGCCGGCCGCGCGTTCGTCGGCGGCGACGCCGCACACCTCTTCACGCCGACCGGCGGGCTCGGCTACAACACCGCGGTCGAGGACGCAGTGAACCTCGGCTGGAAGCTCGCGGCGGTGGTGCAGGGCTGGGGCGGGCCGGGGCTCGCCGCCACGTACGAGCTCGAGCGCCGCCCGGCGGCGCAACGGAACACCGCGATCGCGCGCGGCTTCGCCGACAGCATCGGACGCTACGCCGCGCACGATGCGATCGAGGCGCCGGGGCAGGCTGGCGAGCGCGCGCGCGCTGAGGCGGGCGCCTACCTGCTCGATCATGCGCAGCGGGAGTTCAGCATCCCGGGCGTCACGTTCGGCGTCCGCTACGACGCTTCGCCGGTCGTGATCGCCGACGCCGCGCCGCCGCCGGACGAGATCAACCGCTACGTGCCGTCCGGCGTTCCCGGCGGGCGCACGCCGCACGCGTGGCTCGCCGACGGTACATCGCTCTACGATCGCCTCGGCCGCGACTTCACGCTGCTCCGGCTCGCCGCAGTGGACGCCTCCGGGTTCGTCGCGGCGGCGCGCGATCTCGCGATCCCGCTCGCGCCGCTCGACTTGTCAGGCGAGCCTGCGGCGAGCGATCTGCGCGAGCTGTACGGCGCGGACCTCGCGCTCATCCGGCCCGACCAGCATCTCGCCTGGCGCGGCGACGAGCGCGCGGATGCCCGCGCGGTGCTGGAGCGCCTGACGGGACGATGACGCCGGATCGTCACCAGAGCGGCTTCGCCACGTGCTCGGCGAACGACGGGAACATCAGGTTGAAGCTGATGCTGATCCGCTCGCGCTCGGCGGTCGTGGCGTCGACCGAGTGCTGCAGCCAGGAAGGGAAGACGAGCAGCGTGCCGGCGGTCACCCTGACGACGACCTGATCGGTGTTCTCGGCGGTGAGCGCAGTGACCGGTGGGCGGATGATCCCGGTCTGGGCGCGCGGGTCGTGGAAGTTGATCGAGTCGGCGCCCGGGTGCACGCGGAGGTAGTAGACCGCGCTCAGGAAATTGTTCGGATGGCTGTGGACCCGGTGCGCGGCGCCGCGGGCGAGGACGGTGGCCCAGCAGCCGGTGATCCGGAGCTCGTCGGCGCCGACGCGGAGAAACCGGAGCACGCCCCGGGCCGCGTGCTCGACGCAGGCGACGAGCTCCCGCAATTCCTCCCGCTCGTGCAGCGTCGTGGCGGACTGCCAGCCCTCGCCGGCGGCGGGCCGGTCCCGCCGCATCGATTCCAGGAGGGCCAGGATCCGGGGATCGAGCGCGGCGCGGAACGTCGGCTGGAGCTGGAGCTTCCATACCAGGGTCGGGAACATCGGAATGACCTCCGATGCCTCGATCCAATCCGCGCTTGTTCGGGTCACGGGTCCACCGCCGGGGGTGGGTTTTCCTCGCCGTGCGGCTATTCGCCCTGCGACCGGTCCGAATGCCCGAGGTCCTTGCCCGGTGCAACGCGGTCCCGCACGAGCTGCTTGAGCTCCTTCAGCTCCGGAAAGCGCCCCGCCGTCTTTCGCGACCAGAGGGTGTCGCCATCGACCCGCACCTCGAAGCGCCCGCCCGTCCCGGGGACGAGCGCCACCTCGCCCAGGTCCGGCTCGAAGGTCGTCAGGAGCTCCTGGGCGTACCAGGCGGCGCGCAGCAGCCAGCGGCACTGGGTGCAGTAGTGGATCTCGATCCGCGGTCCGGCCATGCCGACGATAGGATAGTCCTTCCATCCCGCGCCCGGCGCGCGCCGCGGCGCCAGCTCCACGGTGCTCCTGTGATGGGCTCGACAGGCATCTCCGCCATGGCAACTATCCGTCCTCGGAGATTCGATCCTCGCCCCAAACCCGCCGCGCAGTCTCCACTACCAGCTTGAGTTTTCGTTCCTGGTCGGCCGGGGTGATGGCGTTTCCGATCACCGAGCTGGAAAAGCCGCATTGCGGGCTTACTGCCAAGCGCTCCAGGGGCACGAACCGGCTCGCCTCGCGGATGCGGCGCTCCAGCTCGTCCATCGGCTCGAGGTGGGCGCGCTTGGTGGTGACGAGTCCGAGCACCACCAATTTGTCGTCTGGCACCTCGGCGAGAGGCGCGAACGATCCCGAACGCGCATCGTCGTATTCGAGCAGTAGCCGCTGCGCGCGGACGCGCCGGAAGATGGTCCGCGCGATCCGCTCGTACCCGCCGTTCGCCAACCAGCGGCTGCCTTGGTTGCCTCGGCACAGGTGAATGCCGAACGTAACGCCCGAAAGATTCCCGATCACGGCGTTGTCCATCTCGATGCCGCGTTCCAGGTAGCGCTCCGTCCCCCCGCCCCGCGACTCGTAGAAGCCGCGCGTCGCCGGATCGAGCAGCAGCGCATAGTGCGGCGCGTCGAGCTGGATGTAGCGCGCGCCCAGCCGGACCAGTTCCGCGACTTCCTCGCGCAGGAGGTCCACCACGTCGGCGAGGAAGCTTTCCAGGGTGGGATACGCTGCGCGGGAGCGCTCCGGAGACCAGAAGTTCGCCCATAGGCTCGGGCTGGGCAGCGTGATTTTGCGCAAGCGTGTAGTGCGCGCACGCAGAAACACGAACTCCTCCACCGAGGAATACCGCTTCCTTCCGAGCTTCTCCACCACCCCGAGTCCTGCGGGGCGCGCAATCGACCGATCGCCGACGGTAGAGGAATCGCCGCGCCAATCTCCCCACAGAAACGCGTTCAGATCCCAGTCGCCCAGGCCGCTCAGAGATTCCGCGAACTGGCCTTGGAAGGAGAGCCGCCGCTGCTCGCCGTCGGTGACCACTGGCAGCCCCACGCGCTCCTGCAAGCTGATGGCGTCCTCCACGGCCCGATCCTCGATGGCCTTGAACCGGGTGCGGGAGATCCGGCCCGAGGCGGCTTCTTCCCGCGCGGTGATGAGCGCAGGCGGGCGGAGCAGGCTGCCGACATGGTCGGCGTGGCAAGCGATCATGGGGCTCGGGATCGGCACAACCGCTCCAGCCACCGCGGCAGCAGCCTACGTCTGCGCTCGAGCGTGCCGTGCGTTCGGGTCGGATAGTAGCGTGGGGCGGCCCCGCTGCGCTGTTCCGGCGCTACCATGCGGATACGGCCGACGTGGGGTGCTGTGGTCGCAGACGGGGTGGAGAACCAGGCGATCTGCGACCGGCTCGGGAGGCTGCGGTCTCCTAGGATCGGAAAGAAACCCACGCCTTCGTCAGCGGTTTCTTTCTAGTCGAGGCGCAGCAAGCGGGCGGCGGTCCGGCCGAGGATCAGCTCCCGTTCCGCCTCGGGCAAGGTGTCGAGGCGGTTCACCGTGCCGACCGGATCCGCGAGGCCCATGTCGAAGCAGTAGTCGCTGCCGAGCACGACGCGATCGGCGCCGACCAGGCGCACGAGGTTCAGGTTGATCCGATCGTCGTGGCCGATCGTGTCGTAGGTGAAGCGGCGCAGGTACTCGCTCGGCAGCCGCTGCATGTGCTTCAGCTCTGGGCGGACCTTCGTCCCGTGGTCGAGCCGCCCGATCAGCCCAGGGAACGCGCCGCCGGCGTGCGGCAGGTTGACCTCCAGCCGCAGGAAGGCGTCGAGCACGCCGCCGAAGATCAGCGATGCCGCGGCGACGCCGGTGTCGTAGGGGTTGCCCAGCAGGTTCCGCAGGTAGTAGTTGCCGGTCCTGTCGCGCCCGATCGTGTCGACCGGGTGGAGGAACACCGGCCAGCCGAGCGTCTCGGCCCTGGCGTAGACCTCCCAGAACCGCTTGTCGTCGAGCTCCATGCCGTTGATGTTGGTCGCGAGGTACATGCCGCGCATGCCGGGAAGCCGCGCCGCGCGCTCGAGCTCTTGCAGCGCCAGCTCCGGCGCCTGCATCGGCAGCATCGCGAGCCCGACGAAGCGCGCGGGGTGCCGCGTGTGCGCTGCCGACGCGGCGTCGTTGAAAGCCTGCGCGAGCGCAAGCCCGAGGGCGGGTGACGCCCAGTAGACCATCGGCGTCGTGAGCGAGAGCGCATGCACGTCGACCCCCGCCTTGTCCATCGCCGCGAGGCGCCGGTCCAGGTCGACGAACTCCTCGGTGAACGCGTTGGTGAGCCGCTCGGTGCGGAGCGCATAGCCCTTGTCGGAGCGCTTCAGCTCCGCGCCCTCGCGCGCGCCGTCGCGCTCGAAGAGGCGCAACCACTCCGCCGGGTACCAGTGGGCGTGGATGTCGACGGTACGTGCGCGGGGCGGGTTCTGGGCGGGCATGGTCGGACTCCGGGGATCGAGGCGAGGCGGGCGGATGTTAGCGGCTGCGGCCGGCCGGCACAAACCCGCAGCCATGCCGGTTCTCTATGGCTCGCATGCCGCGCGGGTATGCCGTTTGTACGGCCCGATCCTGCGGGCTATGCTGTGACGAGACCGAGAAGAAGGAGGAGGCCATGATCACGCTCGCGATCCGGATGCGCTCGTTCGCCGCGGCGGCGCTCGCCACGCTGCCGCTCCTCGCCGCCGCGCAAGCCGACTACCCCAATCGTCCGGTGAAGATCCTGGTGCCGTACGCGCCCGGCGGCGCGACCGACATCATCGCGCGGCACGTCGCCGGCAAGCTGAACGACGTCCTCGGTCAGAGCGTCGTGGTCGAGAACCGCGCCGGGGCGTCGGGGAACGTGGCGCTCGACGCGGCGGCGAAGTCGCCGGCCGACGGCTACACGCTCCTCTGCGGCAACGTTTCGACCAACGCGATCAACGAGACGACGTTCGCCCAGACGCTGCAATCGAAGCCGTCGCGGGACCTCACCGGCATCACCAAGCTGGTCGAGATCCCGCACATCATCGTCGCCACTCCGTCGCTCCCGGTCGGGTCGGTCGCCGACCTCGTGGCGCAGGCGAAGCAGAGCCCCGGCAAGCTCAACTACGCCTCGGCGGGGCTCGGCACCTACCCACACCTCGACATGGTGGTGCTGGAGCGCAAGGCCGGCATCGTGCTGACGCACGTGCCGTACAAGGGCGGGGCCGGGCAGATGCTGCCCAGCCTGATGGCCGGCGAGACCCAGGTGGCGTTCATCAACCTCGCCTCGTCGCTGCCGCAGGTGCGCGCCGGCAAGCTGAAGGCGATCGCGACCACCGCGCCGGCGCGGCTCGCCGAGCTGCCCGACGTCGCGACGATGGCGGAGCAGGGCTACCCGGGCATCGGCACCAACGCCTGGCAGGCGCTGTTCGCGCCGGCCGCGACGCCGAAGCCGATCATCGACAAGCTCTATGCGTCGGTTGCGAAGGTGTTGTCGCAGCCGGAGATGAAGGACATGCTGGCGAAGCAGATGATGACGGTTGCATTGTCCGCGTCGCCCGATGACTTCAACGCGCTCGTGCAGCAGGAAACGCGCGTCGTGGGCGGAGGTCGTGCGCGAGAACCAGGTCAAGATCGACTGACCGCGCGCGCTGGCGAATGGCGACGCGCACCGCCCGGCTCTCGCGGCCGCGCTACGACCTCGCGATCGAGAAGGACCTCGCGATCCCGGTGCGCGACGGCGCCCGGCTGGCGGCCGACCTCTTCCGGCCGAAGTCGGGAGGCCGGTTTCCGGTCATCGTCAACATCGGCGCCTACCAGAAGGACAAGCTGTGGGTGCCGCCGGCCGACCTCGAGGAGGCGCCGAATCCCTACATGAACTGGGAGACGGTGAACCCGCTGTGGTGGGTGCCGCGCGGGTACGCCGCGCTGCGCGTCGACACCCGCGGCACCGGCAAGTCGCCGGGCCGCACCGACCCGTTCTCGCCGGCGGAGGCGCGCGACTTCTACGACGTGATCGAGTGGGCCGCGCGGCAGCCGTGGTGCAACGGCCGCGTTGGCCTGAGCGGCATCTCGTACTTCGCGATGACGCAGTGGCTGGTCGCGAGCCTGAAGCCGCCGTCGCTCGCGGCCATGATCCCGTGGGAAGGCGCGGCCGACATGTACCGCGACTTCGGCTTCCACGGCGGCATCTTCTCGTTCGGCTTCGTCGTCAACTGGTACAACAACCACATGGCGCACCACCTGCTCGGACGCCCGCAGGCGACCGCGCCGGACTCGTTCGCGACGCCCTGGGTCTGGGAATACATGCGCCACAGCCTCGACAGCGACTGGTATCACGGGCGCCGGCCGATCTGGGAGAACATCGACTGCCCGCTCTACAGTGCGGGCAACTGGAGCGGGATGGCGCTCCACCTGCGCGGGAACACCGAGGGCTACCTGCGGGCGGCGTCGCGGCACAAGAAGCTCCGCATCCACGCCGGCACCCACTACCACGCCTTCTACTCGAAGGAGGGCCGGCATGACCAGCTCCGGTTCCTCGATCACTGGCTGAAGGGCATCGACACCGGGATCATGCGCGAGCCGCCGGTGAAGCTTCTCGTCCGCAAGGGCGGCCACGGCGACGCCGCGTGGCGGCACGAGCGGGAGTGGCCGCTCGCGCGAACGCGGTGGACGAAGTTCTATCTCCAGCCGGACCCACGGGCGCGGGGCGGTGAAGTCGAGGGGGCGCTGGCGACCGAGGCGCCGCGCAAGGGCGGATCGGTGTCGTACGCGGCGAGCGGCATGACGAAAGCCGGCGTCGCGACCGCCTCGTGGACCTCGACCGTCCTCGCCGGCAGCCTGCCGCGCCTGGGCGCGTCGTTCGAGACTGCGCCGCTGCGCACAACCGATCGAGGTAACCGGACCCGTCGTGTTGGTGCTGTGGGTCGCGAGCACGACCGAGGACATGGACGTCTTCGCGACCCTCCGCAACATCGGCCGCGACGGCAAGGACGTGTTCGAGATGGGGCAGCAGGGACAGCCAGTGCCGGTCGCCAAGGGCTGGCTGCGGGCCTCGCACCGCGCGCTCGACGAGAAGCTCTCGACGCCGTTCCGGCCGTACCACCGGCACGCGACCCGTCAATGGCTCGCGAACGGGGAGGTCGTGCGGATGGACGTCGAGATCTGGCCGACCTCGATGGTGTTCGCGCGCGGGCACCGCATCCGGATCGACATCCAGCCGCGCGACGGCGTCGGCGCCGCCCCTTACACCCACTACGCCGCCGACTACAACTCCGGCAACAACACTATCTATACGGGCGGCAGTCGGGCGTCGTATCTGCTGCTGCCGGTGATCCCGGCGCAGTAGGACATCGGAGAAAGATTGTCGGCAGCGCGTCTCGGCGCAGCCCGGCAGCGGTTTACGTGAGGACGAACCCCTCGTAACCGTTGGCCGCGATCTCGTTGCAGCGCTGCACGTACCTGGGAAAGCCGCCGATGTAGGGCATGAACACGCGCGGCTTGCCCGGAATGTTGACGCCGAGGTACCAAGAGCTGCAGGTGTAGCGCAGGGTACGGCCAGCGACCTCGTTGCCGTGCGCGACCCATTCCTCCTCCGCCGCCGGCATGGGCTCGATCAGCCCGAGCTGGCGGTCCCGCATATGCTCGAGGACGCCGGCGATCCACTCCACGTGCTGCTCGATGGTGGGCAGCATGTTGGTCAGCACCGAGGGGCTGCCCGGGCCGGTGATGGTGAACAGGTTGGGGAAACCGGCCATGGCCACGCCCAGGTAGGTGCGCGGCCCCGCGCTCCACTTGTCCTGGAGCCGCAGACCGCCCCGGCCCCGGATATCGATGTTGTTGAGTGCCCCGGTCATGGCATCGAAGCCGGTGGCGAACACGATGGCGTCGACCTCGTATTCCTTGCCCCTGGCACGCACGCCCTTCGCGGTAATGGCCTCGATCGGCTCATCACTCACGTCGACCAGCTCGACGTTGGGCCGGTTGAACGTCTCGTAGTAGCCGATGTCGATGCACAGCCGCTTGCAGCCGATGGTGTTCCTGGGCGCCAGCATCTCGGCGAGCTTGGGGTCCTCTACCTTCTCTCGGATCTTGCCCCGCACGAACTCGGCCGCCGTATCGTTGGCCACCTGGTCGACCATCAGGTCCTGGAATGCGCCCAGGAACCACAGCCCGCCATGTTGCCAGCGCCGCTCGTACTCGGCCGTGCGCCCTTCTGGCGGCGTCTCCAGAGCCTTACGGTCGCTGTAGTCGAAGTCGAGGCCGGTCATGGTCACTTTGGCGCGTGCCCGCAGGTTCGGATAATCGGCCTTGATCGCCTTCACGTACTCGGGGTCCAGCGGCGCGTTGTGCGCCGGCACGGCATAGTTGGGCGTGCGCTGGAACACGGTGAGGTGCTTGGCCTGGCCGGCAATGATCGGGATCGACTGCACGGCCGAGGAGCCGGTGCCGATGATGGCCACCCGCTTGCCCGTGAAATCGACCTCCTCGTGGGGCCAACAACCCGTGTGGTAACGCTCGCCCTCGAACGTATCGAGCCCGTCGAATTTCGGCAGGTTGGGCGACGACAGGCAGCCCGTCGCCATGATGCAATATCTGGCAGACGTCCGCGCGCCGTCGCTGGTCTCGATGGTCCAGCGCCCCTGCGTCTCGTCGAATTCGGCCGAGGTCACGCGGGTGTTGAACTGGATGTCGCGGCGCAGGTCGAAGCGGTCCGCCACGTGGTTGGCATAGCGCAGGATCTCGGGTTGCGCCGCGTAGCGCTCGCTCCAATCCCATTCCTGCTGCAGCGCGTCGTCGAACTGGTAGGAATACTGCACGCTCTCCACGTCGCAGCGCGCACCGGGATAGCGGTTCCAGTACCACGTGCCGCCCACGCCGCTGCCCGCCTCAAGCACGCGCGCCGAGAAGCCCATGCCGCGCAGCCGGTGCAGCATGTACATGCCGGCGAACCCCGCACCGACGATCACTGCATCCAGCGGTGCATCGTGTCCGTTCTGCCGGGTATCGTTCTTCTGCGCGTTCATGCTGCCTCGTTCCTCTGAGCTTGAGTCTTGTCTGCTACCGTCGCATCCCGTCGCCAAACATGCCCCCGTCGATGACGAGTTCGACGGCCGTCATGTAGCCCGACTTACGCGCACTACGCCGCCGACTACAACCCCGGTAACAACATCATATATACCGGCGGCAGTCGGGCGTCGTATCTGCTGCTCCCGGTGATCCCGGCGCAATAGGAGCTAGCGCCGCCCGGCGCGCTTCCGCTCGCGCCCGGGCGCGGGCAGGTTGAAGACCTCGCGCTGCGCGAGCCGGTCGATCTCCGTGCGGACGAGGCGCAGCACCTCGTCGACCGCCGCGCCGCCCTGCGGCGGTCCGGCGTGCGCGAGCACCAGCATGCGGTGCAGGTTGGCGTCCTCGATCGGATAGGCGGCGCACCGGCCGGCCACGATGTCGTCGTGGAAGGTCGAGACCGGCAGGATGGTGACGCCGGCGCCCGCCAGGACCATCCGCCGGATCGCCTCCACCGAGTCGATCTCGGCCTCGATCGCGAGCTGTGCGCCGAAGCGGGCGAGCTGGCGGTCGACCAGCGCCCGGATCGCCGAGGTGACGATGATCGGCGTGCGGCGGAGCTCGGTCAGGCTGTACCCGCGCTTCATGCCGCGCTCGGCGACGCCCGCGAACACGACGATCGGCTCGGCGAGCAGCGGCGACATCGCGAGCGTGCGCGAGTGCGGCGGGTTGGTGAGGACGGCGACGTCCACTTTCGCGCTCAGCAGGTCGTCGAAGAGCTGGGCGCTGAACTCCTCCACCACCTTGAGCGTCACCGAGGGGCATTCGGTGCGCGCCCGGCGCGACGCAGCCCGGAAGCAGCAGCGGCGCCAGCGTGGGCGACGTGCCGAGCACGACCCGGCCGCGTTGCGCGCTCCGCGCGCGCTTGACCTGCGCCTCGGCCAGCGCGACCTCGCGCAGGATGCGACGCGCGTGCTCGAGGAGCTCGCGCCCGGGGCCGGTGAGCCGGATGCCCCGCGGGCGGCGCTCGAGCAGCCCGACGCCGAGCTCGGTCTCCAGCTGGAGGATGCGACGGGTGAGCGCGGGTTGGGTGATGCCGAGGTCGTCGGCGGCATGCGTGATGCTGCCGCGGTCGGCGACCTGCACGAAGCACTTCATGCTCCAGATGTCCACCGGGTCGGTCGAGCCATGCAGAGAGAGCATGGCGATGATAACCCGCGCGCATTTGTGCGCGGTTGCGCCGTATGATTTCATGGTGGCGCGGGAAATCCGCCACGCAACGCGACGGGAGGCGAGATGAACCAGATCGGAGTGGCAGTCATCGGCACCGGGTGGTGCGGCGGCATCCGCGCGGAGACCGCGGCCGGTCATCCGCTCGTGGAGAGCCTGCACGTGGCGGAGATCCGCCCCGAGCGCCTGCGCGAGATCGCGGCGAAGACCGGCGCCAAGACGGCGACCGCGGACTATCGCGAGCTCCTGCGCAACGACGAGATCGGCGCGGTGATGATCTCGGCGACGCCCGAGTCGACGCACTTCCCGATCGCACGTGACGCGCTCGCCGCCGGCAAGCACGTCCTGCTCGAGAAGCCGATCGCGATCGAGCTGGCCGAGGCGGACGAGCTGATCGCGCTCGCCCGCCGCAACCGCCTCAAGTTCACGATCGGCTACTCGCAGCGCTTCAACCCGAAGTACGCGTACGTCAAGCAGTGCGTGCGCGACGGCACCATCGGCAAGCCGGTGAGCGCGCTCGTGAGCCGGCACATCACCCGCGGCCTGGGCCAGAAGATCACCGGCCGGTCGAAGCTCTCGCCGGCGGCGATGGAGTCGACGCACGACCTCGACTTCGTGCTGTGGTGCCTCGAGCCGGCCAGGCCGGCGCGCGTGTACTCGCAGCTCGCCTTCGGCGCGATGCGCGCGGCGACCGGCGCCGATATTCCCGACTGCCAGTGGATCACTGTCACGATGGACAGCGGCCTCGCCTTCGTGGTCGGCGGCGGCTGGAGCCTGCCGCCGGGCTATCCCAATTTCTCGAGCACCTGGATCGAGTTCCTCGGGACGGAAGGCGCGCTGCTCATCGACGACAGCCACAAGGACGTCGTCCTGAACACGATGAAGTCGGGGATGCAGCTGCCGATGTCGACCATGCCCGGCGAGCCGGTGGAGCACGTCTATGCCGGGCCGATGGCGGCGGAGACCATCCACTTCCTGGAAGCGGTCGCCTACGACCGGCCGGTGGTGGTGACGCCGGAGCATGCCCGCATGGTGATGGAGGTCTACATGGCCGCCGACCTTTCGGCCGAGCGCAACGCGCCGGTCGATCTCCCGCTCGCCGGCGCGCCGGCGAAGCGCGCGGCGGCCTGACGGCGCATGCCGAAGAAGAACCCGAAGCGGATCGGCCTGGCGATCGTCGGCGGCGGGCGCATCGGCTTGATCCGCGGCGAGATCGCCAAGCGGCATGCGCAGGTCGACTGGATCGGCCTCGCCGAGAAGAACCCCGAGCGGGCGAAGCTCGTGACCGAGCGGATCGGCGCCGACTTCGTCACCGGCGATCACCGCGAGCTGCTGGCCCGGCCCGAGGCGACGGCGGCGATCATCGCCACCGACGAGCACCTGCACGTCGCGCCGATCATGGCGGCGCTCGAGCGGAAGCTCGCGCTCTTCATCGAGAAGCCGCTCGCCACCGAGCTCGGCGAGTCGGCACAGGTGCTGCAGGCGATCCAGCAGGCCGGTGTCGACGCGGTGATCGGCTACACGCAGCGCTTCCGGCGGCGCTGGCTCGTGGCGAAGGAGAAGGTGCGGACCGGCAGCCTCGGCGACGTTTCGCTCGTCACCTCGCGCGCGTTCATGAACCGCCTGGTCGCGCTCGACAACTACCGGCGGACGAGCGACCCGAGCCGGATCTCGCCGATGGTGATCTCGGGCACGCACGCGCTCGACATCGTGATGTGGATGATGGAGGCGAAGACCCCGGTCGAGATCTACGCGCGTTCGGTCGACAAAGCGCTCGGGCCGGAGTGCGGCGGCATCGACGCGACGGTAGGGACGATCGCGTTCGCCGACGGTGCGCTCTATCACTCGGCCATTTCATGGGCGCTGCCGGTGGTGTGGCCGGGCGCGGTGTACAGCCTCGAAGTGGGCATCGTCGGCACCGACGGCGTGCTGACGATCGACGACACGCATCGCGACATCGTGCTCGCGACGTCGAAGTCGCAGGGGGAGGGTTACGCGCCCGACCAGTCGCGGCGGGTCGACTTCCTTACCAGCTATCCGCCGGGCGACATCGCGCTCGGCGAGCTGCGCGGACCGATGCGGGAGGAGACCGAGTCGTGGCTCAACCGCCTCGCCCTCGGCCTGCCGACGCAGCACGCGACCGCGGCCGACGGCCACAGCCGGCTGATGCTCACCAAGGCGTTCGACCTGTCGGCGCGGCTGCGCCGGCCGGTGAGCCTGCCGATCGCTCCGGAGGACGTGCGATGAAGCTCGCGATGTTCATGATGCCGCTGCACCCGCCGTCGCGGCAGCCGTCGGAAACGCTCGCCGAGGACCGCGAGGCGATCCTCCTCGCCGACCGGCTCGGGTTCGCGGAAGCGTACGTCGGCGAGCACGTCACCGATCTCGCCGAGAACATCTCTTCGTGCCTGATGTTCCTGGCGAGCCTCGCGCACGACACGAAGCGGATCGTCCTCGGCACCGGGACGATCAACATGCCGAACACCCACCCGGCCGCGGTCGCGGCGCAGGTGGCGATGCTCGATCACATGCTGAAAGGGCGCTTCATCATGGGCATCAGCCCCGGCGGGCTGATGTCGGACGCCGAGGTGTTCGGCAACTACCAGAAGGACCGCAACGCGATCTTCCTCGAGTCGATCAACATGGTGCTCGACATCTGGCAGGGCGAGGCGCCCTACAACCTGTCCGGGCAGTACTTCAACGTCACCACCGACAAGACGAAGATCCTCGACATCGGGCAGGGCGCGATCCTCAAGCCCTATCAGCGGCCGCACCCGCCGATCGTCGTCACCGCGGTGGCGCCGCATTCCAAGGGCGTGACCGAGGCGGCGAAGCGCGGCTGGCAGCCGATCTCGGCGAACTTCCTGCTGCCGGAGTGGGTCGCGAGCCACTGGCCGCGCTACGTCGAGGGCCGCCAGGCGGCGGGGGCGCAGGCGAGCCCGGCGGAGTGGCGGGTGGCGAAGTCGATCTTCGTCGCCGACGACGAGGCGACCGCGAAGCGCTACGGCCTCTCCGCCGAAGGGCCGTACCAGTTCTACTTCAAGAGCCTGGTGCGGAAGCTCGTGATGTTCGGCCGCTCGAACCTGTTCAAGCTGGACCAGAACGAGCCCGACGACAAGATCACGCCGGAGTACATCACGAACAAGCTGGTGATCGCCGGCACGGTCAACAGCGTGGTCGACCAGCTGCTCGCGTTCCGCGAGAAGATCGGCGACTTCGGCACGCTCGTGTACGCGTGCCACGACTGGATGGACCCGGCGCTGGCGAAGCGGTCGATGCAGCTCATGGCCGAGCAGGTCGTGCCGCGGCTGAACGACGCGATCGCGCGCTAGCGACCGGTCAACGAACCCATCAACGTACCCGCTGGGTGGCGAGCACTGCCTCGACGCACGTGGGGCAGAGCACGCCCCGGCCTGCCACTTGCGTCCAGGAGTCCGGCGTCGTCAACGACCCGCACAGGGCGCACCACGGTCCTTGAAGAGCGCGCAGGCCCGTCGGGTAATTCGGGCAGCGCCGCGCGGCGGAGGAGCCGGGCGACGGTGAGGCCCGAGTGCGGATCGACCAGGATGGTCAACATGTCCAGAACGGTCACTTCCGCCCGGCCGTTGGCGCGCGCGGCCAGGGCCGCGCGGCGGATCGAGTTCTGGAATTCCAGGTTCGGTGCGGTGTCCGCCTCGGCGTCGGCAGGCGGGAAGGCGGGCGCCCGTGCAAGATGCTCGCGGAGCGCAGTGCGCAAGCTGGCGACGCGAACTCGATTTCGCGTCCGAGGTGGCTGGCTACGGCCTTGCGATCCAGCAGGTGGAGAAGCAGATGCTCCGGAGTGACAGAACCGATGACGGGCCTTGTCGTGCCGCATCGAACGCCCGATGAAGCGACGATCTCGAGTTCCAGGGCGACCATTGCAATAGCCTGTGGCTCTAACTCATGATCGGTCCTCCCCAGGCGAATGCTATTCCCATCCGCGGGTGGTGAGCGAGCATCGGCCAGGTCGGCACGCAGTTCGACGGGTTCGCGCACCAGACGCACGAAGACTCGATGTACAACTGCTTCAAGGTGAACGAGGCGTCGACCCGCGGCGGCTTCACGAAGCTCGGCGTGGATAAAGTCGGCAGCCTCTTCACCCGCGGCGTCCTGATCGACGTCGCCGGGCTGAAGGGCGTCGACATGCTGCCCGACACCTACGAGATCACGGTGGCGGACCTGCAGCAGGCGCTCGCGCGCCAGAACACCTCGATCAGCACGGGCGAGCGCCGTCTCATCAATTCGGCCTGCTGTAGACCCTTCCGCCGAAGGACGTAACCGGTGATGCTCACGACCTGCCGACCGGCGTCGAGCGTGGCGCCGAGCTCGATTCCAATGGCTACTCAAGCAGGTGAGCCCGATGCCCGTCGCGCGGAGTACTAGCTGGCGCGGTCGAGGTCGCGCCCAACCCGGACCCGCAGCTGAGCCGTGCCGGGCTCACCAGATCTTTCTGGTAGGTGATCGTCATTCACCTGCTCGAGAACCTGCCGACCCGACGAGCTGGCGGCAAGAAAGTCTACGAGGTCGCGTTCGCGCTGCAGCCGCTGACGACCGCAGGGCGGCACGGGCTCGACGGTCGCGCCGGTCGCGATCCGCTGACTTCGCGCGGCTCGCGCCCGCGCGAGCGCCGGACTGCCGCGTTCAGTCGAGGGTCGCGCCGGTTTTCTTGACGATCGGGCCGAGCCGCTCGATGTCGGCTCGCGAGCCGCTTCGAAAGCTCCGCGGAGGAGCTCGACGCCGGCTCGGCGCCGAGCGCGCTGATCCGGTCCTTGACCTTCGGCATGGCGAGCACCTTCACGGCCTCGGCGTTGAGGCGCGCCACGATCTCGGGCGGCGTGCCGGCCGGCGCGAAGAGCCCGTGCCAGCCCGAAGCGACCTCTACGCCCTTGATGCCGTGCGCCGAGAGCACCTTCAGTTCGGGGAGCGCCGCCAGCCGGTTGGGGCCGACGACCGCCAGCCCCTTCAGCTTGCCGGACTTGATGTGCGGGACGGTCGTCGCCGAATCGAACATGAAGTCGATCTGCCCGGCCAGCAGATCGTTCACCGCCGGCGCGAGCCCCTTGTACGGGACGTGATTGGTGTCGATCGCCGGCGGCGTCGTTGAAGAGCTCGCCGGCGATGTGCAGCAGGCTGCCGTTGCCCGCCGACCCGTAGTTGAGCTTGCCCGGCTGCGCCTTGGCGAGCGCGATCAGTCCCTCGACGGTGTCGACCTTCAGCTTCGGGTGGACGACGAGGATCAGGTTGGTGCGCGCCGTCATGGTGATCGGCACGAAGCTCTTCAGCGAATCGAACGGCAGCTGCTTGTATAGATGCGGATTCAGGTTGAGCGTGCTGCCGCCGGTGGCGAGCAGCGTGTAGCCGTCCGGGGCGGCGCGCGCGACCGCGGACGCGGCGAGGTTGCCGTTCGCGCCCGGGCGGTTCTCGACGATCACCGGCTGGCCGAGGCTCTTCGCGAGCTCCTCGGCGAGCGTGCGCGCGATCGTGTCGATCGAGCCGCCGGCCGACACCGAGACGATGATGGTGATCGGCTTCGTCGGGAAGGCCGCCGCCGCGCTTGCGCGACGGCGGCCGGTGCGGCGGCGACGGCGGCAGCCGCCGTCGTCGCCGCGAGGATGTGGCGGAGGCGCATGGTTAGTCGACCTTGATGCCGAGCGCCTTGATCTGCTTCGCCCAGTGCTCGCGCTCGCTGGCCGCGCGCTTCTGCAACTCCTCCGGCGAGCCGGCGACGACCTCGACGCCGAGCGGCGCGAGCTTCGCCGCCACGTCGGGATGCTTGGCCGCCTTGGTGATCTCGGCCTGCAGCGTGTTCACGACTTCCTTGGGCGTCGCGGCGGGGAGCACGATCGCGTGCCAGTTGTTGAACGAGTAGCCCGGGACGCCGCCCTCCGCGACGGTCGGCAGGTCGGGGAACGCCTTCGAGCGCTGGCTGTCGGTCACCGCGAGCGCGCGGAGCTTCCCGTCCTTCACGTAGGGCAGGATGGTCGCAACCGGCTCGATCGACACCTGCACCCGTCCGAGGATCAGGTCCTGCACGTTCGGCGTGCTGCCCTTGTAGGGGACCTCGACCATCTTGCCGCCGGCCGCGGCCGAGAACGCCTCGGTCGCCACCTTCGCGACGATGTTGGCCTGGCCGTAGAAGAGCTTGCCGGGGTTCGCCTTGATGTAGTCGGCGAGCTCCTTCGCGGTCTTCGCCGGCACCGAGGGGTGCACCACCAGCGCGAGCGGGTTGTTGACGATGAGCGTGACCGGCGCGAAGTCCTTGGTCGGGTCGTACGGGAGCTTCGAGTAGAGCGTCGGGTTCATCGTGAGCGCGGAGCCGATCGCGTAACCCACGGTGTAGCCGTCGGCCGGGGCGCTCGCGACCGCCTGCATCGCGATGATCGTGTCCGCGCCCGGGCGGTTCTCGACGATCACCGGCTGCTTGGTGTTCTCGCTCAGCTTCTGGCCGACCGTCCGGGCCACCAGGTCGGCGGAGCCGCCGGGCGGGAACGGGACGATGATCTTGATCGGCTTGGACGGGTACTGCTGCGCGAGCGCGGCGGTGCCGGCGAGCGCGAGCGTCGCCGCGATGGCAGCGAGGAGCGCGGTCGGTCGTTTGGCTGTCATTTCGGTTCTCCTGGTGAGAGAGCGGGTTGGCGTTACAGACGTTGGAGCTGGACCGTGGGGTCCGCGAGGCTGGCGGCGCTCACGGGCTTGCGGGTTTGCACGAGCTTCTTCGCGGCGCGGAGGTCGCGCGGCGCGTTGACCGAGACGATCGCGGCTATGCGCTCGCCGTCGAGATAGAAATGGGAGAAGCTGCCGCTCGCCGGATCGCCGCGCACGATCGGCTCCGGCCAGCGGGCGGGCAGTCCGAGGATCTGCAGGTTGACGTCGTACTGGTCGGACCAGAACCACGGCAGCTCGTCGTAGCGCTCGTCCCGGCCGAGCGCCGCCTTCGCCGCGACGATCGCCTGGTTCTGGGCGTTCGCCCACGACTCGAGGCGCACGCGCCGGCCGAGGCATGGGAGCGGCGTGTTGGCGCAGTCGCCCGCGGCGAAGACGTCCGGGTCGGACGTGCGGCACTGCTCGTCGACGATGATGCCGTTGTCGACCGTGAGCCCGGCCTCGCGCGCGAGCGCGACGTCCGGCTCGAGGCCGATGCCCGCCACCACCGCGTCGGCTTCCAGCGTGCTGCCGTCGGCGAGCAGGATCGCGAGCCTGCCGCGATCCTCGATCGCCTTGACGCCGACGCCGAGCCGGATGTCGACCGCTTCGCGCTCGTGGCGAGTGCGCAGAAACGCCGAGATCGCCGGGGGGACGGTCCGCGCGCAGAGGCGGTCGAGCGCCTCGACCACGGTCACCGCGGTGCCGAGCTTCCGCGCGGTCGCGGCGACTTCGAGCCCGATCCAGCCGCCGCCGATCACGGCGAGCTTCTTGTCCGGTCCGAGCGCCGCGCGGATGGCCGCCGAGTCGTCGATCGTGCGGAGGTAGTGGACGCGCGGGAGGTCGCCGCCGGGGATCGGCAGGCGGCGCGCGGTGCCGCCGGTCGTCAGGATCAGCCTGTCGTACGGAATGCTCTCGCCGCCCTCGAGCATCACGCGCTTGCCCGCGCGGTCGATCCGCGCGGCGCGCGTCCCGACGCGGAAGTCGAGGTTCAGCGCCGCGTGCTCCTCCGGCTTGAAGAGGTGCGTCGTCTCCGGCGCGGCCGCGCCCGAAAGCACCGCCTTCGAGAGCGGCGGGCGCTCGTGCGCCGGGTGGCGCTCGGCGCCGACGAGGACGATGCGGCCGGCGAAGCCTTCGGCGCGCAGCGTCTTCGCCGCCCAGCCGCCGGCCTGGCCGGCGCCGATGATGACGATCGTGTCGGTGCTCATCTTACGGCGCCGTCTTCGCCCGCCGGCTCTTGCCGTCGATGCCGCCGACGACCGCCCATTCGGCGAACGCCTCCGACGACTGCTGGAACTCGCGCGGCTCCCAGGCGCCGTCGAGCTGGTCCTCGTCGGTGTAGTACTCGACGAGCCCGCCGGCGGGGTTCTTGACGTACCAGAAGTACGCCGACGAGATCGGATGCCGGCCCGGGCCGAGCTCGGTGTCCCAGCCGCAGCGGCTGATGTGCATCCCGCCGCCGAACACCTCGTGGATGTCGCGCACCGCGAAAGCGACGTGGTTGAGTCCGCGCTTCGCGACCGGCGGCTGCAGCAGGAAGAGGTCGTGATGACCGCCTTCGGCCGCGCAGCGCAGGAAGAGCCCGCGCCCCGGATAACGGTCCGACACGGCGAAGCCGAGCTTGTCGACGTAGAAGCGCTCGGCCTCCGCGAGCCGGTCGGTGAAGAAGACGACGTGCCCGACCTCGATCGGCTCGGCGCGCTCGTAGACGGTGCTGCGGCAGGTTGACGCCGCGGCCCGGCTGGCCCCAGGCGTTGATCGGCACGCCCTTCACGTCGACCTTGCGCTTGTGCGTGACGCGGAAGGCGAGGGCGAGGCCGTTGGGATCGGTGACGTGGAGCGACGCGAAGCGCTCGGCGTAATGCCCGTCGGCGCCGAGCGCTCGCGCGCAGACGCTCGATGTCGGCGCGCGACTCGACGCCCCAGACCACCTCGCGCAGCGTGGAGCCGTCCTCGATCGCAGGCGGCAGCGTCGGGTCATCGATGCCGCGGACGTGCACCTCGCAGCCGTTCATGCGTCTCGAAGTCGAGCGCGTCGCCCGACTCCCGCACGAGCTTGAGGCCCCAGTCGAGGAAGAACTTGCGGCACCTGGCGGCGTCGGCGACGCCGTAGGTGATGCGGTCGATGCCGAGAATGCTCATGGGAATCCTCAGTCGGCCCAGGCCAGCGGCTGCTCGTTCAGCCCCCAGTACAGGCTCTTCTGGTGCTTGTACTGGAGGATGCCGAGCCGGCCCTTCTCGATGCCGAGGCCGCTCTCCTTGATGCCGGTGAACGGCGTCGAGATCGAGAGCTGCTTGTAGGTGTTGATCCAGACGGTGCCGGTCTCGAGCGCCCGCGCGGTGCGCCAGGCCCGCTTGTAGTCGCGGGTCCAGATCCCCGCCGCGAGCCCGAAGACGCTGTCGTTCGCGCGCGCGAGGAGGTCGGTCTCGTCGCGGAAGGGCATGGCGACCAGCACCGGCCCGAAGATCTCCTCCTGGCAGATGCGCGCGCTGTTCGCGAGGCCGGTGAGGATGGTCGGTCGGTAGAACCAGCCGCGGTCGTAGAGCCCGCCTTTCGGGCGCTCGCCGCCGGCGAGGAGCTTGCCGCCCTCGTCGAGGCCGAGCTGGACGTAGCGCTCGATCGACTCGCGGTGTTTGGCGGTGATCAGCGGCCCCATCTGCGTGCGCGTGTCCTCGGGGTCGCCGACGCGCAGCGTCTTCGCCTTCGCCACGAGCCGGTCGAGGAACGCCGCGCGGATCGACTCCTGAACGAACAGCCGCGACCCGGCGATGCACGACTCGCCCGAGGAGCTGAAGATCCCGAACAGCACGCCGTTGACGGCGTGGTCGAGGTCGGCGTCCTCGAACACGATCGTCGGCGACTTGCCGCCGAGCTCGAGCGTCACCGGCATCAGCTTGTCGGCAGCGAGCCGCGCGAGCGCGCGGCCGGTCGTCGTGCCGCCGGTGAACGACACCTTCTTCACCAGCGGATGCTTCACGATCGCATCGCCGATGACCGAGCCCTTGCCGGGCACCACGCTCACGACACCCTTCGGCACGCCCGCCTGCTCGCAGATGCGGCCGAGCTCGAGCGCGGCGAGCGGCGTGACCTCGGCGGGCTTGACGATCACCGCATTGCCCGCGGCGAGTGCGGGCGCGAGCTTCTGCGCCTCGCTCGCGATCGGCGAGTTCCACGGCGTGATCGCTGCGATCACGCCCATCGGCTCGTGCACGCTCATCGTGAGGTAGTCGCCGCGCGGCGGGGTGAGCGTCTCCTCGAGCGTTTCGCAGGCGGCGGCGAAGAACTGGAACGTGTTCGCCGCGCTGGCGACCAGTGCGCGCGTCTCGTTGATCGGCTTGCCGTTGTCGCGCCGCTGGAGCTGCGCGAGCTCTTCTGCCCGCTCGCGGATCAGCGCGCTCACCCGGTACAGCACTCCCGCCCGCTCGTGCGGCTTGAGGTTCGCCCAGTCGGGGCGGCGCCGGGCGGCGTCGGCGGCCTCGATCGCCTCCTCGACGTCCGCGACGTTCGCCGCGGCGAGTTCGGCGACGACGGTGTCGTCGGCGGGGTAGCGCGAGGCGTAGACGTCGCCGCGTCCGCGGCGCCATTCGCCGGCTACGAGTATCGGCATCACCATGAGTCGGTTCCTTTTCAGAAGCGGACCGGCGCTGCGAGATCGCGCAGCGCCCGCACCGCGCTGTACGCGGCGAGCGAGGAGGTCTTGGGATTGTCGGGGAGCGGCTGGCCGCGGAGCGTGATCTCCAGCTCGCCGAACGCGCCGCGCGCGACGACGTTGTGGATGTTCTCGTGCACGGCCGGGTCGGCGATCAGCGTGACCCGGGTCGCGTCGAGGCCGAGCCCCGCGAGCGAGACCGTCGCGGCCACGTTGGCGTTCTTCGGGTAGAGGCGCGCGGCTTCGCGTGCGCTGCCCTCGAAGATCGGGGCGGCGACGGCGAGCGCCTTCAAGTCGACCGTCCGCTCGGCCGGGGTGCCGACCCATCCGAGCGGCGGCTTGCGGCCGGTGTAGACCACCTCGCTCAGGCCGCCGATCTTTGCCGACGCGATTGCGTCGATGCCACCGATCGCGCCGGAGACGAGCGTGAGCTGCGCACCGCCTTCGCGCGCGGCGGTTTCCAGTGTTTCCGGCAACCCCGGCTCCGCCAGAGCGCCGACGGAGGCGAGCGCGACATCGACGCCACGCTTCAAGAGCGGCACGACGCACGCGGCGACGGCGCCGTGGCCGGCGCACTCGATCGCGACCTCCGGCAGCGCCTCGAGCTCGCCCAGGCTGCCGATCGCACGCGCCGCGTCGCCGAGCGACCGCTGGAGCTCGGGCTTGCGCTCCGGCCGGTCGAGCACGTACGCAATCCGGACCGACGGATCGTCGGCGAGCCGGGCGAACACCAACCGCCCGATCGCGCCGTAGCCGATGAGAAGGGCGCGCTTCATCGCATTCAGGCCGTGGCTTTCTTCACCGGGGGCCCGGAGAACTGCTGCGCGAACGGCCCGACCGCCGTCATGTCGATCTCGATCACGACCGGACCCGGTTGCGCGAGCGCATCGCGCAGCGTCGAACCCAGGGCACCGAGGTCCCGCACGCGGTGGAACGGCAGCGCGATCGACTGCGCGAGGCGCTCGAAGTCGGGCGTGTGGAGGTCGGCGTAGTACCGGCGGCCGCCGTAGTGCGCATCCTGGATGTTGCGGATCACGCCGTAGCCGCGATCGTTCATCAGCAGCACCAGGACGTTCGCCTTCTCCTGGACCAGCGTGGCGAGTTCGCCGATGTTCACCTGCAGCCCGCCGTCGCCGACGAGACACAGCGTCTTGCGGTTGCCGGCCGCCAGCGCGGCGCCGATCGCCATCTGAATCCCCTGGCCGATGCCGCCGCCGAGGGCGTGGACGCCGTCCCGCGGTCCGCTGATCCGCAGGCTGCGGTTGCCCCAGGTGCTGTTCGACACCGTCACGTCGCGGACCCAGACGAAGTCGCGGCCGGCCGCGCGCTGCAGTTCGGCGACGAGCCGCTCGTACGGTCCGAGGCCGTCGCGCACCAACTTCTCCGCCGCTTCGCGCGCCGCCGCCAGGTCGCGGGCGAAGGCCGGGTCGACCTTCATCCGGCCGGCGAGCCGGTCGGCGAGGGCGTTCAGCGAGGCCGCGCTGTCGCCGGCGACGAAGAAGTCGTCGGTGTAGCAGCGGCCCTGGCTTTCCGGGTCGGCGTCGATCCGGTAGAGCGGGCGCGGCAGCTTGAGCTTGTACTTCAGCGTTTCGTTGCCGCGCAGGCGCGAGCCGACGACCAGCATCGCGTCGCACGTCCCGTAGAACTTCTCGACCGGCTCGTAGAGGTTGAACGCGCCGAGCGACATCGCGTGATCCTCGGGCACGATGCCGCGGCCCTGCACGCTCGTCACCACGCCGAAGCCGAGATCGAGCAGGCGCTTGACCGCGTCGACCGCGTGCCGTGCGCCGCCGCCGAGCCAGAGGAGCGGCCGCTTCGCGCGCGCCAGGCGCTCGGCGAGCGCGTCGAGCTCGGACGTCGCGGCCTGGGGCAGGGCGACCGGCAGCGGCGCGAGCGAGGCCGGCACCTCGATCTCGGTCGCCTGGATGTCGATCGGGATCTCGACGCTCACCGGGCCGTGGGGCGGGGTGAGGGCGACGCGGACCGCCTCGCGCAGCGTGCCGAGCGCGGTCTCGGCGCTGCGCACGCGAAACGCCGCTTTCGATACCGCCTGCAGCATGTCGAGCTGCTCGGGCGCTTCGTGGATGTACGCGAGCTCGCGATCGAGATACGGCACCTCGATCTGCCCGGTCAGGTGCAGGACCGGCGTGCCGGCGGTGAGCGCTTCGACCATCGCGCCGCAGGCGTTGCCGGCGGCGGTACCGGTGCTGGTCACCGCCACGCCGAGCCCGCCCGAGACGCGGGCGTGGGCGTCGGCCATGTTGACGGCGCCGGGCTCGCTCCGCGCGGGCACGAACCGGATCGGCGCCGGCTTGCCCTGCTCGGCGGCGCGCGCCGCGCGGCGGCCGAAGGCGTCGAGGATCGGCATGTTGTGGATCGAGATCACGCCGAAGGCGGCGCGGACCCCGCACTGCTCGAGGAACGCGGCGACGATCTCGCCCACGGTCATACGCTGGGTGCTAGGCATGGCGGGAATGTCCCCCTGAAACGTCGATGAAGGTGCCGGTGGTGTACGAGGCGAGCGGCGAGGCGAGGAACACCATCGCGTTGGCCGCTTCCTCCGGCCGCCCGAGGCGGCCGAGCGGGATGTGCTTCGAGTGGGCGAGCGCGGCGGTCCACGCCTCCCAGGTCTCGCCGGGCGCGGCTTGGGTCTGGAAGCGCCGGCGCCACTGGCCGGATTCCACGAGCCCGATGAGGATGCCGTTCACGCGCACGCCGCGCGGCGCGAGCTCGGTAGCGAGCGAGCGGACGAGGTTGAGCACGCCAGCGCGCGCCGCCGAAGTAGCGACCATGTGCGGCTCGGGCTGGCGCGCCAGCAGCGAGTTCACGCACACGATGGCGGCCGCGTCCGAGCGCTCGAGCTGCGGCAGGAACGCCCGCGTCGGGCGGATGATGCTGAAGAACTTCAGCTCGAGCTCTTCGCGCCAGGCGTCGTCGGTCGTGTCGGCGAAGGTCGAGACGCGGCCCTGGCCGGCGTTGTTGATCAGGATGTCCGCCGCCCCGAACCGGGAGGCCACGGCAGCCGCGAAGCGCTCGACCTCGCCCGCGTCGAGCACGTCGCATGCGTGCGCGAGCAAGCGGTCCGGGCCGGCCTCCGGCGCGAGCGCCGAAACCGCCGCGTCGAGCCGGGCCGCGTCGCGGCCGCAGATCGCCGACCCGCGCGCCCGCCTGGAGCAGGATGCGCGCGGCCGCGAGGCCGATGCCCGACGAGCCGCCGGTCACGACGGCGACGCGGTTCTCGAGCCCGAAGGAGAGCGTGCCGGCCATGGTGTGTGCGACCTACGCCGCCGACTTCACGGGTGCGGCCGCGGCGGCCTTCTCCAGCGCCTCGAGCTGGGCCTTCGCCTTCTGCTCGAGGATCCGCCGCAGGCGCGCGAGCCCGGTGTCGTGCTGGTAGAGGAACTCGCGCGAGCGCGCGTTCGGCGCCATGTTCTCGAGGACGAACCGGTCCTGCTCGAGCACTGCCCAGTGCAGGCCCTCGAGCTTGGTGCGGAACATGAACTGCCAGACGTCGCGGACCCACCCGGAGCACTTGCGGGTGCGCCAGAAGAAGACGAGGCAGTTGTCCTCGTCGACCGGCGTCACGAAACCGGAGATGCCGAAGTTGCCGCCGGGGCCGGCGTTCGGGCGGTACGGGATCGCGAGGCGGAGCCACATCGCGCCGGTGTCCCCGAACTCGGTCCAGTCGAAGTTGACGTCGCGCTGGTTGGTCTTCTCGAAGATGACGCCGGTCGGCGTCTTGCGCATCTGCATGTTCGCGGTCTTGTCGCCGGAGGCCATCGAGTGCGACACCGCGTGGAGATACGCGCCGTGCATCGGGTCCATGACGTTGTCGATCGCGTAGCGGTAATTGCACTTCCACTTGGCGAAGCAGAGGATTGCGCCGTACTCGTCGCTCGTGAGCTCCTCCGGGAGCCCGAGCGGGCAGGGCTCGGCGTGCAGCGCGTCGCCGAAGTAGACGAAGATGCCGCCGCGGACTTCCTTCACCGGGTAGCTCTTCGCACCGCCTTCTGGCCTTTGAGCGGGCAGGGATCGACCGCCGGAACGTTCCGCACGGTCCCGGTGCCGTCCACCTCGACGCCGTGGTACCAGCACGCGAGGCGGTCGCCGAGGTTCCAGCCGAGCGAGAGGCGCGCCCCGCGATGCGGGCAGCGGTCCTCCACCGCGTGCACGGCGCCCTTCTCGTCGCGCCAGAGGACGAGGTTCTCGGACAGCCGGGTGATGCCGACCGGCGCGCCGGCGACCGCCCAGCTCGGGAGCACCGGGTACCACTGGTTGAGAAGCCCGCGATTCACGAGCCGTTCGACTGCTTGGGGATCAGCCATCGGTGTCTCCGCCGTGTAGGTCAGCCGAACGCGAGCTTGCCGAGCTCGCGCAGCGTCGACTGGAAGTTCGCTTCGGTCCACGCCTCGCCGGCGGGCGTCCGCACGCCTTCGCGATTGAGCGCCGCCACGATCTCGGGCAGGTCGTAGACGCGCTGGGCGAAGATCTGCTCGAGCGCGTCGGCGAGGGTGCTGTCGTACTCGCTCGGGAGCGCGGGCCGCGTCTGCCACTGGATCAGGTCGCGCTCCGCGCTGCCGAAGATGTGGCCCGTCCCGCCGCCCTGGCTCGGCTTCGGGTTGAGGTAGGCCTCGAGGTAGGGATTCAGGTCCTGGATCACCTCCGCGGTGTTCGCCGCCGGGAGATGCGTCCGCATTGCGCCTCGTTCTGCCATGTTGCCTCCTTGTGCTGAAACCGGACTACGCGGCCGCTTCGGCCGGACGGTAGTTGAGTTGGCGGGAAAGCTCCGCCGCGGCGCCGAGCACCTGGGCGACCAGGCGCTCGCGCAGCGCCTTCGGCTCGAGCGACGGGCGCTGCGCGGTGACGCTGACGGCCGCCACGATGCGCCCCGAGTCGTCCCGCACCGGGGCGGCGATCGCGGAGATGCCCTGCTCGAAGAACGATTCGCTGACCGCGTAGCCGCGCTCCCGGTCTTCCCGGACGAGCCGCTTCAGCTCGGCGAGCGTGCGCGGCGAATGCGGCGAGGTCTGCGGCAGCGCCGACTCCGGGTAGAGCGCCCGGAGCGACTGATCGTCGGCGTCGCCGAGCAGCACCCGGCCGAGGATGGTCGCGTGCGCCGGCAGCCGCGTCCCCACCGAGACGTTGCTCGCGAACATGGACGGCGGCGACGCCTTGAGCGCGACGACGACTTCGCGCCCGTCACGGATCACGAGCTGGGCCGAGAGGCCGGTCTCGTCGCGCAGGCGCTCGACGAGCGGGCGGGCGAACTCGGCGAAGTCGAGCGACGCGATGTACTCGAACCCGAGGCGCAGCACCGCCGGGCCGACGCGATAGCGGTCGTCGTCGCGCTCGAGGAAGCCGAGGAACTCGAGCGTCTGCGCGAGCCGGAACGCGGTCGAGCGCGGGATCGCCAGCGCGCGCGCCATCTCCGCCGCGGTCAGGTATTTCCGCGCGCGGTCGAAGAGCTGCAGCATGCGCAGGCCGCGTTCGAGGCCCGGGACGTTGTACCGCGGCAGCGGTGCGTTCATTTGGCGGCTCCCTGCATGCAGCTCGCGGCGAAGTCCGCGATGAGCGCGTTCAGGGTGGCCGGGGCGTCGAGGTACGAAAGGTGACCCGGGCCGTCGAGCAGGCGGTAGGTCGCGCGCGGGAACGCGCGCGCGATGCGCTCGCAGCTCGCCGGCGGCGTGATCGTGTCGGCCGACCCGGCGATCACCAGCACCGGCCCCGCGTAGCGCGCTGCGTCCTCGACGAGCCGCCCGTTGGCGAGCGTGCGCGCAGCTTGGGTGTAGCCGTCCGGGCGGATGCGCGCGGTGCTCCAGGCGGCGAGCGACCGCGCCTCATCCGAGGCGGTTGCCGAGAGCATGCCGGGGGAGGGCTCCCGCGCCATGCCGTCGGGGCCGAGCCGCGCGAGCCGCTCGAGCCGCGTTGCGAGCCGCTCTTCGCGCTCCGCGGGATCGGCGAGGCCATAGCCGCCGGCCGGGTTGAGGAGCAGGAGACCTGCGACGCGTTCCGGGCGGCTCGCGGCGAACGCGCCGGCGACGAGTGCGCCGAACGAGCTGCCGACCACGACCAGCTGGGCGATGCCGAGCGAATCGAGCAGCGCGGCGAGCGCGTCGGCGTAGTCGGCCGCCGCGGGCGACTCCGCCGCCAGGCGGTCCGATCCGCCGTAACCCGGTGCGTCCCAGGCGATGGTGCGGAAGCGCGCGCCGAGCGCGGTGAGCTGAAGCGTCCACGACCCGGACTGGTTGCCGATGCCGTGCAGCAGGCCGAGCGCCGGGCCGGCGCCGGCTTCACGGTACGCGACCATCCCGGCACCCGCCCGCCGCGTGGCGAGCGGATGGGCGGCGACGAGCGCGTCGGCGGAGGCGGAAGGATCGGGCATCGCGGGGGCGTGCGCTCAGCGCTTGATCTTCGCGAGCGGGCTGTCCGGCGGATACGTCGGCGTGACCGGCTTCGCCGCCCCGAGCATCACGCACATCAGCGCGTCCTCCTCGCCGACGTTGTGCTCTTCGCGATAGACGCCGGGCGGGATCGAGATCAGGTCGCGCTCGCCGAGCGTCGACTCCCAGCGGTCGACCTTGCCGTCGTCGTGGCGCTTCTCCAGGATGACCTTCATCTTCCCGCGCATCACGAAGAAGATCTCCTCGACGTCGTTGTGGATGTGCATCGGGCCGATGTGGCCGGCCGGGATCAGCATCGTGGAGAACGTGAAGTGTTCGGCGGCGACCACGTTGACGTCCTTGGCGACGCCGGTGCCGCCGGTGCCGACGTAGCGCATCTGCGCCCGGCGGTACTTCGGGTCGTAGTCGGCCTGGAACTTGAGCGCGTCCCAGTCATACTTGCGCGTCGAGTGCCGCGCGACGCGCGTGTCCATCCACTGCGCGAAGCTCGCGCCTTCGGGACGGTCCCACGAGCGCTCAGTCTTCGGTTCCTTCACTGCCGGGTCAGCCATGGTTGGTCTCCAGGGGAATGTCCGTTCAATGCATCACGAACCCGCCGTTGACGGCGAGGAGCTGGCCGGTCACGAACCCGGCCGCGTCGGAAAGGAGGTAGGTCACCGCGCCGCAGACGTCCTCGGGCAGCTGCGCCCGGCCGATCGCTCGGCCTTCCTCGTAGAGGCGATGACGCTCCGCCGGGACGTACTCGGTCGCTTCGACGAGGGTCAGGCCGGGCGCCACCGCGTTGACGGTGATCCGGTCGGGACCGAGCTCGCGTGCCAGCGACTTCGTCATCGCGATCACCGCGCCCTTGCTCGCGACGTAGGCGAGGAGCTTCGGCGCGCCCCAGAGCGCGGTGTCGGAGGCGATGTTGACCACGCGGCCGGCGCCGGCCGCGCGCAGATGCCTGGCCGCTGCGCGGGTGGCGAGCCAGGTGCCACGCACGTTGACCGTCATCACGCGATCCCAGACCTCGATGTCGAGCTCGTCGAGCGTCTTGCCGCCGGAGCTGGTGATCGCGCCGTTGTTGACGAGACCGTCCAGGCCGCCGAGCGCGTCGGCGGCGCCTGCGACGCACGCTTCGATCGAGGCCGGACGTGCGAGGTCGAGGGGCACGAAGCGGGCACCGATCTCCCGGGCCGTCGCCCGGCCCTCGTCCTCGAGGATGTCGGCGATCGCCACCCGCGCGCCGGCGCCGAGCACGGCTTCGGCGAACTTGCGGCCGAGGCCCCGGGCGCCACCGGTGATCAGGATGCGGCGGTCGCGCAGCATGGTCCGGGCTCAGTCGACCTTGACGAAGAGCCGGCCGCCCTCGACCCTGACCTCGTAGCAGGCGAGGTCCCGATCGGCGGGCTCCTTGGTGCACTTTCCGGTGGGGATGTGGAACTTCGCACCGTGCAGCGGGCACTCGATCTCCTCGCCGTCGACGAAGCCCTGCGATAGCAGCGCGTAGGCATGCGGGCAGACGTCCTCGAGCCCGTAGTAGCGTCCGTTCAGCGAGTAGAGGCCGATCTCGCGCTCGCCGACCTTGACGGTGAGCGGGACGTCATCCGCCACGTCGGCTGCCGCTGCTACGTCTTGCCAGTCCGCCATGGGCCGCTCTCCTTTAGTGTGTGCGGTTGATGTTTTACTAATGAAACAACGTTCCTGATATGAAACATGATGCCGCCGACCGGGAGGGATGTCAAGCCTTTCCTTTCGAGGGTGCGGTGGCGGGGGAAGGGCCACGCGCTGTTCGGGCGGCGCGGCGCCCGTTACAGTGAGCGCCCGCGGAAGGAGAGCTCATGCGGCACATCCTGATTATCGGCATGGGCGGTATCGGCCGGCACGTCGCCCACGCGCTTCAGAACGAGGCGAACCGGGTGCGGTTGTCGATCCTCGTGCGCAAGCAGTACGTGGCGGACGTCAAGGCACGCGTCGAGCAGGTGGCGCCGGGAGACGTGCAGGTGGTCGACCAGTTCGAGCGCCTCACCGACATCCCCGAGCTCGCGGTGGAATGTGCCGGGCACGCCGCGGTGGCGGAGTACGGCGAGACGTGCCTGACGAGCGGGGCCGATTTCCTGGTGACGTCGGTGGGCGCCCTCACCGACGCCCATCTGCTGCACCGGCTCGAGCGCGCGAGCCGGACGCACATCGGGAAGGTGCTGATCCCGGCCGGAGCGCTCGCCGGCATCGACGCGCTCGCGGCAGCGCGCCTCGGCGGGCTGGAGCGGGTGCGCTACACGTCGCGCAAGCTGCCGCTCGCATGGGTCGGCACGCCGGCCGAGAAGATGTGCGACCTCGGCTCGCTCACCCGGTCGACCGAGTTCTACGCCGGCAACGCCGGCGATGCGGCGCGCCTCTTCCCGCAGAACGCCAACGTCGCGGCGACCATCGCGCTCGCCGGGCTGGGGTTCGACCGGACCGAGGTGTCGCTCAACGCCGACCCCGACGCGCCGGGGAACGTCCACATCGTCGAAGCGGAGGGCGCCTTCGGCCGGCTGCGCGTGGAGATCGAGAACAAGCCACTCGACGAGAACCCGAAGACCTCGACGCTGGCGGCGCTGTCAGTGCTGCGCGCGATCCAGAACCGGATCGGGGCGATCCAGATCTAGCGCGATCGACTGCGCGAGGCGCTCGAAATCCGGCGTGTGGAGGTCGGCGTAGTACCGGCGCCCGCCGTATTGCGCGTCCTGGATGTTGCGGATCACGCCGTAGCCGCGGTCGTTCATGAGCAGCACGACTGCGTTCGCCTTCTCCTGCACCAGCGTCGCGAGCTCGCCGATGTTCACCTGCAGCCCGCCGTCGCCGACGAGGCACAGCGTCTTGCGGTTGCCGGCCGCCAGCGCGGCGCCGATCGCCATCTGGATCCCCTGGCCGATGCCGCCGCCGAGGGCGTGGACGCCGTCCCGCGGTCCGCTGATCCGCAGGCTGCGGTTGCCCCAGGTGCTGTTCGACACCGTCACGTCGCGGACCCAGACGAAATCGCGGCCGGCCGCGCGCTGCAGCTCGGCGACGAGCCGCTCGTACGGGTCCGAGGCCGTCGCGCACCACCTTCTCCGCCGCTTCGCGCGCCGCCGCGAGGTCGCGGGCGAAGGCCGGGTCGACCTTCATCCGGCCGGCGAGCCGGTCGGCGAGGCCGTTCGAGCGCCGCCGCGCTGTCGCCGGCGACGAAGAAGTCGTCGGTGTAGCAGCGCCCCTGGCTTTCCGGGTCGGCGTCGATCCGGTAGAGCGGGCGCGGGAGCTTCAGCTTGTACTTCAGCGTTTCGTTGCCGCGCAGGCGCGAGCCGACGACCAGCATCGCGTCGCAGGTCCCGTAGAACTTCTCGACCGGCTCGTACAGGTTGAACGCGCCGAGCGACATCGCGTGATCCTCGGGCACGATGCCGCGGCCCTGCACGCTCGTCACCACACCGAAGCCGAGATCCAGCAGGCGCTTGACCGCGTCGACCGCGTGCCGCGCGCCGCCGCCGAGCCAGAGGAGCGGCCGCTTCGCGCGCGCCAGGCGCTCGGCGAGCGCGTCGAGCTCGGCGCCGCGGCTTGGGGCAGGGCGACCGGCAGCGGCGCGAGCGAGGCCGGCACGTCGATCTCGGTCGCCTGGATGTCGATCGGGATCTCGACGCTCACCGGGCCGCAGGGCGGGGTCAGGGCGACGCGGACCGCCTCGCGCAGCGTGCCGAGCGCGGTCTCGGCGCTGCGCACGCGAAACGCCGCTTTCGATACCGCCTGCAGCATGTCGAGCTGCTCGGGCGCCTCGTGGATGTACGCGAGCTCGCGATCGAGATACGGCACCTCGATCTGCCCGGTCAGGTGCAGGACCGGCGTGCCGGCGGTGAGCGCTTCGACCATCGCGCCGCAGGCGTTGCCGGCAGCGGTGCCGGTGCTGGTCACCGCCACGCCGAGCCCGCCCGAGACGCGGGCGTGGGCGTCGGCCATGTTGACGGCGCCGGGTTCGCTCCGCGCCGGGCACGAACCGGATCGGCGCCGGCTTGCCCTGCTCGGCGGCGCGCGCCGCACGGCGGCCGAAGGCGTCGAGGATCGGCATGTTGTGGATCGAGATCACGCCGAAGGCGGCGCGGACCCCGCACTGCTCGAGGAACGCGGCGACGATCTCGCCGACGGTCATACGCTGGGTGCTAGGCATGGCGGGAATGTCCCCCTGAAACGTCGATGAAGGTGCCGGTGGTGTACGAGGCGAGCGGCGAGGCGAGGAACACCATCGCGTTGGCCGCTTCCTCCGGCCGCCCGAGGCGGCCGAGCGGAATGTCCTTGCGTTGCGCGAGCGCGGCGGTCCACGCCTCCCAGGTCTCGCCGGGCGCGGCCTGCGTCTGGAAGCGCCGGCGCCACTGGCCCGATTCCACGAGCCCGATGAGGATGCCGTTCACGCGCATGCCGCGCGGCGCGAGCTCGGTCGCGAGCGAGCGGACGAGGTTGAGCACGCCGGCGCGCGCCGCCGAAGTGGCGACCATGTGCGGCTCCGGCTGGCGCGCCAGCAGCGAGTTCACGCACACGATCGCCGCCGCGTCGAGCGCTCGAGCTGCGGCAGGAACGCCCGCGTCGGGCGGATGATGCTGAAGAACTTCAGCTCGAGCTCTTCGCGCCAGGCGTCGTCGGTCGTGTCGGCGAAGGTCGAGACGCGGCCCTGGCCGGCGTTGTTGATCAGGATGTCCGCCGCCCCGAACCGGGACGCCACCGCGGCCGCGAAGCGCTCGACCTCGCCCGCGTCGAGCACGTCGCACGCGTGCGCGAGCAGGCGGTCCGGGCCGGCCTCCGGCGCGAGCGCCGAGACCGCCGCGTCGAGCCGCGCCGCGTCGCGGCCGCAGATCGCGACCCGCGCGCCCGCCTGGAGCAGGATGCGCGCGGCCGCGAGCCCGATGCCCGACGAGCCGCCGGTCACGACGGCGACGCGGTTCTCGAGCCCGAAGGAGAGCGCCATGGTCCGCTCTACGCCGCCGACTTCACGGGCGCTGCCGCGGCGGCCTTTTCCAGCGCCTCGAGCTGGGCCTTCGCCTTCTGCTCGAGGATCCGCCGCAGGCGCGCGAGCCCGGTGTCGTGCTGGTAGAGGAACTCGCGCGAGCGCGCGTTCGGCGCCATGTTCTCGAGGACGAACCGGTCCTGCTCGAGCACCGCCCAGTGCAGGCCCTCGAGCTTGGTGCGGAACATGAACTGCCAGACGTCGCGCACCCAGCCGGAGCACTTGCGGGTGCGCCAGAAGAAGACGAGGCAGTTGTCCTCGTCGACCGGCGTCACGAAACCGGAGATGCCGAAGTTGCCGCCGGGGCCGGCGTTCGGGCGGTACGGGATCGCGAGGCGGAGCCACATCGCGCCGGTGTCCCCGAACTCGGTCCAGTCGAAGTTGACGTCGCGCTGGTTGGTCTTCTCGAAGATGACCCCGGTCGGCGTCTTGCGCATCTGCATGTTCGCGGTCTTGTCGCCGGAGGCCATCGAGTGCGACACCGCGTGGAGATACGCGCCGTGCATCGGGTCCATGACGTTGTCGATCGCGTAGCGGTAGTTGCACTTCCACTTGGCGAAGCAGAGGATCGCGCCGTACTCGTCGCTCGTGAGCTCCTCGGGGAGCCCGAGCGGGCAGGGCTCGGCGTGCAGCGCGTCGCCGAAGTAGACGAAGATGCCGCCGCGAACCTCCTTCACCGGATAGCTCTTCGCCCGGCGCTTCGCCTTCCATCGGGCAACGGTCCACCGCCGGGACCTTGCGCACCGTGCCGGTGCCGTCGATCTCCACGCCGTGGTACCAGCACGCCAGCCGGTCGCCGAGATTCCACCCGAGCGACAGGCGCGCGCCGCGGTGCGGACAGCGGTCCTCGAGCGCCTGCACCGCGCCCTTCTCGTCGCGCCAGAGGACGAGGTTCTCGGACAGCCGGGTGATGCCGACCGGCGCGCCGGCGACCGCCCAGCTCGGCAGCACCGGGTACCACTGGTTGAGAAGCCCGCGATTCACGAGCCGTTCGACTGCTTGGGGATCAGCCATCGGTGTCTCCGCCGTGTAGGGTCAGCCGAACGCGAGCTTGCCGAGCTCGCGCAGCGTCGACTGGAAGTTCGCTTCGGTCCACGCCTCGCCGGCGGGCGTCCGCACGCCCTCGCGATTGAGCGCCGCCACGATCTCGGGCAGGTCGTAGACGCGCTGGGCGAAGATCTGCTCGAGCGCGTCGGCGAGCGTGCTGTCGTACTCGCTCGGGAGCGCGGGCCGCGTCTGCCACTGGATCAGGTCGCGCTCCGCGCTGCCGAAGATGTGGCCCGTCCCGCCGCCCTGGCTCGGCTTCGGGTTGAGGTAGGCCTCGAGGTAGGGATTCAGGTCCTGGATCACCTCCGCGGTGTTCGCCGCCGGGAAGATGCGTCCGCATTGCGCCTCGCTCTGCCATGTTGCCTCCTTGTGCTGAAACCGGACTACGCGGCCGCTTCGGCCGGGCGGTAGTTGAGTTGGCGGGACAGCTCCGCCGCGGCGCCGAGCACCTGGGCGACCAGGCGCTCGCGCAAGGCCTTCGGCTCGAGCGACGGGCGCTGCGCGGTGACGCTGACGGCCGCCACGATGCGCCCCGAGCCGTCCCGCACCGGGGCGGCGATCGCGGAGATCCCCTGCTCGAAGAACGATTCGCTGACCGCGTAGCCGCGCTCCCGGTCTTCCCGGACGAGCCGCTTCAGCTCGGCGAGCGTGCGCGGCGAATGCGGCGAGGTCTGCGGCAGCGTCGACTCCGGGTAGAGCGCCCGGAGCGCCTGGTCGTCGGCGTCGCCGAGCAGCACCCGGCCGAGGATGGTCGCGTGCGCCGGCAGCCGCGTCCCCACCGAGACGTTGCTCGCGAACATGGACGGCGGCGACGCCTTGAGCGCGACGACGACTTCGCGCCCGTCGCGGATCACGAGCTGGGCCGAGAGGCCGGTCTCGTCGCGCAGGCGCTCGACGAGCGGGCGGGCGAACTCGGCGACGTCGAGCGACGCGATGTACTCGAACCCGAGGCGCAGCACCGCCGGGCCGACGCGATAGCGGTCGTCGTCGCGCTCGAGGAAGCCGAGGAACTCGAGCGTCTGCGCGAGCCGGAACGCGGTCGAGCGCGGGATCGCCAGCGCGCGCGCCATCTCCGCCGCGGTCAGGTATTTCCGCGTGCGGTCGAAGAGCTGCAGCATGCGCAGGCCGCGCTCGAGACCCGGGACGTTGTAACGCGGCAGCGGTGCGTTCATGCGGCGGCTCCCTGCATGCAGCTCGCGGCGAAGTCCGCGATGAGCGCGTTCACGGTGGCCGGGGCGTCGAGGTACGAAAGGTGACCCGGGCCGTCGAGCAGGCGGTAGGTCGCGCGCGGGAACGCGCGCGCGATGCGCTCGCAGCTCGCCGGCGGCGTGATCGTGTCGGCCGACCCGGCGATCACCAGCACCGGCCCCGCGTAGCGCGCCGCGTCCTCGACGAGCCGCCCGTTGGCGAGCGTGCGCGCGGCCTGGGTGTAGCCGTCCGGGCGGATGCGCGCGGTGCTCCAGGCGGCGAGCGACCGCGCCTCGTCCGATGCGGTGGCCGAGAGCATGCCGGGGGAGGGCTCCCGCGCCATGCCGTCGGGGCCGAGCCGCGCGAGCCGCTCGAGCCGCGTCGCGAGCCGCTCTTCGCGCTCCGCGGGATCGGCGAGGCCATAGCCGCCGGCCGGGTTGAGGAGCAGGAGGCCTGCGACGCGTTCCGGGCGGCTCGCGGCGAACGCGCCGGCGACGAGTGCGCCGAACGAGCTGCCGACCACGACCAGCCGCGCGATGCCCAGCGAATCGAGGAGCGCGGCGAGGGCGTCGGCGTAGTCGGCCGCCGCGGGCGACTCCGCCGCCAGGCGGTCCGATCCGCCGTAGCCCGGTGCGTCCCAGGCGATGGTGCGGAAGCGCGCGCCGAGCGCGGTGAGCTGAAGCGTCCACGACCCGGACTGGTTGCCGATGCCGTGCAGCAGGCCGAGCGCCGGGCCGGCGCCGGCTTCGCGGTACGCGACGATCCCGGCACCCGCCCGCCGCGTGGCGAGCGGATGGGCGGCGACGAGCGCGTCGGCGGAGGCGGAAGGATCGGGCATCGCGGGGCGTGCGCTCAGCGCTTGATCTTGGCGAGCGGGCTGTCCGGCGGATAGGTCGGCGTGACCGGCTTCGCCGCCCCGAGCATCACGCACATCAGCGCGTCCTCCTCGCCGACGTTGTGCTCTTCGCGATAGACGCCGGGCGGGATCGAGATCAGGTCGCGCTCGCCGAGCGTCGACTCCCAGCGCTCGACCTTGCCGTCGTCGTGGCGCTTCTCGAGGATGACCTTCATCTTCCCGCGCATCACGAAGAAGATCTCCTCGACGTCGTTGTGGATGTGCATCGGGCCGATGTGGCCGGCCGGGATCAGCATCGTGGAGAAGGTGAAGTGCTCGGCGGCGACCACGTTGACGTCCTTGGCGACGCCGGTGCCGCCGGTGCCGACGTAGCGCATCTGCGCGCGGCGGTACTTCGGGTCGTAGTCGGCCTGGAACTTGAGCGCGTCCCAGTCGTACTTGCGCGTCGAGTGCCGCGCGACGCGCGTGTCCATCCACTGCGCGAAGCTCGCGCCTTCGGGACGGTCCCACGAGCGCTCAGTCTTCGGTTCCTTCACTGCCGGGTCAGCCATGGTTGGTCTCCAGGGGAATGTCCGTTCAATGCATCACGAACCCGCCGTTGACGGCGAGGAGCTGGCCGGTCACGAACCCGGCCGCGTCGGAAAGGAGGTAGGTCACCGCGCCGCAGACGTCCTCGGGCAGCTGCGCCCGGCCGATCGCGCGGCCTTCCTCGTAGAGGCGATGACGCTCCGCCGGGACGTACTCGGTCGCTTCGACGAGGGTCAGGCCGGGCGCCACCGCGTTGACGGTGATCCGGTCGGGGCCGAGCTCGCGTGCCAGCGACTTCGTCATCGCGATCACCGCGCCCTTGCTCGCGACGTAGGCGAGGAGCTTCGGCGCGCCCCAGAGCGCGGTGTCGGAGGCGATGTTGACCACGCGGCCGGCGCCGGCCGCGCGCAGATGGCGGGCCGCTGCGCGGGTGGCGAGCCAGGTGCCGCGCACGTTGACCGTCATCACGCGATCCCAGACCTCGATGTCGAGCTCGTCGAGCGTCTTGCCGCCGGAGCTGGTGATGGCGCCGTTGTTGACGAGGCCGTCCAGGCCGCCGAGCGCGTCGGCGGCGCCCGCGACGCACGCCTCGATCGACGCCGGGCGCGCGAGGTCGAGGGGCACGAAGCGGGCACCGATCTCCTGCGCCGTCGCCCGGCCCTCGTCCTCGAGGATGTCGGCGATCGCCACCCGCGCGCCGGCGCCGAGCACGGCTTCGGCGAACTTGCGGCCGAGGCCCCGGGCGCCACCGGTGATCAGGATGCGGCGGTCGCGCAGCATGGTCCGGGCTCAGTCGACCTTGACGAAGAGCCGGCCGCCCTCGACCCTGACCTCGTAGCAGGCGAGGTCGCGATCGGCGGGCTCCTTGGTGCACTTTCCGGTGGGGATGTGGAACTTCGCGCCGTGCAGCGGGCACTCGATCTCCTCGCCGTCGACGAAGCCCTGCGATAGCAGCGCGTAGGCATGCGGGCAGACGTCCTCGAGCCCGTAGTAGCGTCCGTTCAGCGAGTAGAGGCCGATCTCGCGCTCGCCGACCTTGACGGTGAGCGGGACGTCGTCCGCCACGTCTGCTGCCGCTGCTACGTCTTGCCAGTCCGCCATGGGCCGCTCTCCTTTAGTGTGTGCGGTTGATGTTTTACTAATGAAACAACGTTCCCGATATGAAACATGATGCCGCCGACCGAGAGGGATGTCAAGCCTTTCCTTTCGAGGGTGCGGTGGCGGGGGAAGGGCCACGCGCTGTTCGGGCGGCGCGGCGCCCGTTACAGTGAGCGCCCGCGGAAGGAGAGGTCATGCGGCACATCCTGATCATCGGCATGGGCGGTATCGGCCGGCACGTCGCCCACGCGCTTCAGAACGAGGCGAACCGGGTGCGGCTGTCGATCCTCGTGCGCAAGCAGTACGTGGCGGAAGTCAAGGCGCGCGTCGAGGAGGTGGCGCCGGGAGACGTGCAGGTGGTCGACCAGTTCGAGCGGCTCACCGACATCCCCGAGCTCGCGGTGGAATGCGCCGGGCACGCCGCGGTGGCGGAGTACGGCGAGACGTGCCTGACGAGCGGTGCCGATTTCCTGGTGACGTCGGTGGGCGCCCTGACCGACGCCCATCTGCTCCACCGGCTCGAGCGCGCGAGCCGGACGCACATCGGGAAGGTGCTGATCCCGGCCGGAGCGCTCGCCGGCATCGACGCGCTCGCGGCAGCGCGCCTCGGCGGGCTCGAGCGGGTGCGCTACACGTCGCGCAAGCTGCCGCTCGCGTGGGTCGGCACGCCGGCGGAGAAGATGTGCGACCTCGGCTCGCTCACCCGGTCGACCGAGTTCTACGCCGGCAACGCCGGCGATGCGGCGCGCCTCTTCCCGCAGAACGCCAACGTCGCGGCGACGATCGCGCTCGCCGGGCTGGGGTTCGACCGGACCGAGGTGTCGCTCAACGCCGACCCCGACGCGCCGGGGAACGTCCACATCGTCGAAGCGGAGGGCGCCTTCGGCCGGCTGCGCGTGGAGATCGAGAACAAGCCACTCGACGAGAACCCGAAGACCTCGACGCTGGCGGCGCTGTCGGTGCTGCGCGCGATCCAGAACCGGATCGGGGCGATCCAGATCTAGGCCGGCACCGGCGCGGCGGGCGCCGCGGCGGCCTGGAGCGCCCTGAGGTCGTCCTCGGTCAAGGTTTCCTTCTGCAGCAGGAGCTGTGCGCCCCGCTCGAGCACGGCACGCCTGTCCCGGAGGATCTGGGTCGCCTTCGCAAAGGCGCGATCGACGAATCCCTTGACCGCAGCGTCGATCTCGCGCGCGGTCTCCTCGCTGAACTCGCGGGTCCTGACCACCGCGCCGCCGGGCGCGGGCACGAACTGTCCCTGATCGGGCTCATAGGCGACCTGCCCGACGCTCTCCGCCATGCCGAACCGCGTAACCATGCTGCGCGCGATGTTCGCGACCTTCTGCAGGTCGTCGGCCGCGCCGGTGGAGATCTCGGCGAACACGACGTGCTCGGCCGCCCGGCCGCCGAGCAGCACCGCCATCTTGTTCTCGAGCTCGGCCGTCGTCATCAGGAATCGGTCCTCGGTCGGGCGCTGGATGGTGTAGCCGAGCGCGCCGATGCCGCGCGGGATGATCGAGATCTTGTGCACCGGGTCGGAGCCCGGAAGCGTCATCGCGACGAGCGCGTGCCCCATCTCGTGGTAGGCCACGGTGCGCCGCTCCTTCTCGTTCAGCAGGCGGTTCTTCTTCTCCAGTCCGGCGACGATGCGCTCGATGCCTTCGTTGAAATCCTGCAGCGCTACCTCGGGGGCGCCGCGGCGGGTGGCGAGCAGCGCGGCCTCGTTCACCAGGTTGGCGAGCTCGGCGCCCGAGAACCCGGGCGTGAGCGCGGCAATCTTCTCCGGATCTACGTCGCGGCCAAGCTTCACCTTCTTGAGGTGAACGTTGAGGATCTCGATGCGTCCCTTCTTGTCGGGGCGGTCGACCAGCACCTGGCGGTCGAAGCGACCGGCGCGCAGCAGCGCCGGGTCGAGAATCTCGGGCCGGTTGGTGGCCCCGATCAGGATCAGCCCGGTCGACGAATCGAAGCCGTCCAGCTCGACGAGCAGCTGGTTCAGCGTCTGCTCCTTCTCGTCGTGGCCGCCGACGCCGTACGCGCCGCGGGCGCGCCCGAGCGCGTCCAACTCGTCGATGAAGATGATCGCCGGTGCGAGCTTGCGCGCCTGATCGAAGAGATCGCGGACTCTCGCCGCCCCGACGCCGACGAACATCTCGACGAACTCCGACCCGTTGATCGACAGGAACGGCACGCCCGCCTCGCCGGCGACCGCACGCGCCAGCAGCGTCTTTCCGGTCCCGGGCGGCCCGACGAGCAGGACCCCCTTGGGCAGCCGGCCGCCGAGGCGGCCGTAGTCCTTCGGGTTCTTCAGGAACGCCACGACCTCCTTCAGCTCGTCCTTGGCTTCGTCGACCCCGGCGACGTCCTCGAACGTCACCTTGACGTCCTTCTCCATGTAGACCTTCGCCTTGCTCTTGCCGATCGAGAGAAAACCACCGCCCATCCCGCCCTTCTCGGCGAACCTGCGCATGAGGAAGAACCACAGGCCGAGGAACACCAGCGCCGGGACCACGAACCCGAGGATGTCGCGCAGGAACGTGCTCTCGATGACCCCGGTGTACTTGACTTTGTACTGCTCGAGATCCTTCGCGAGCTGCTCGTCGACCCGAACCGCGACGAACCGGGTGCGCTTGTCGGGCAGCGGCTCCTTGAACTTGCCCTCGACCGTGTTCTGCCGGATGACGACGTCCTCGATCTTGCCGTCCTTGAGGTAGCCGACGAACTCGCTGTAGGTGATCGGCTCAACGGTGCGCGTCTCGACCCAGACGCTGTGGAGCCACATCACGACGAGTGCCGCGAGCACGAAGTACCAGAGGTTGAACTGGGTTTGTCGTTCCATGGGGGAAGGGGGCTGAAAGGTGATTGCGCGATGCGGGGGGCGATTTTCCGGTTGCGGACGGCGCCGGCCGGGATCAGAATTCTCGCAGCGGTCGTACCAGACGTCGATCGCGTCCGGACAGGGGAGATGGGTCCGCCGGACGCGGATTCAAGGAGGCAGCAGCCATGGGCCGAGCGATTCCCGAGCCGCCGCGCGACTTCGACAAGACGCACATCATCGAGCGCCCCGACGGGTTCTACTGGCAGTCGGAGGCGACCGGGGAGGAATACGGCCCGTTTCCCACCCGCGCCGAGGCGCTCGCGGACATCGAGTTCGGCGGCGCGACCGAGGACGCCGAGCCCGAGGAGACGCTGGAAGAAGCCGAAGCGGACATCGGGGTGTCCGGCTGGGTCGACCCCGACACCGGCGATCTCGGCGAGAGCTGGACGCCGCGGCTGGAGGACCACTAGCTGCACGCTGCAAAGGGGTGATCGCCCCTTTGCAAATCCCCGGTTTCAGAGCAGGCCCTCATCAGCCCGGCGCGCGCGCGCCGGCCGCAAGCTTTCCCAGCAGCCGCTTCAACGCCCGGAAGAGCTTCGGCACGAGCCAGGCCGCGGCGATCAGAAACGCGACGAGCAGCACCAGGAACACGACCGGCGCCATGATTGCCGCGAGGAACCCGGCCGGGACCAGCAGGTCCTCCCCGAACGAGGCGGCCCAGTTCGAGAACGGCTCGGGCGAGGTGTTGATGACCGCCCGCGTACCCGCCTTCGCGAGATGCGCGCCGGAGGCGATCACCCCGCCGAGGATCCCCGCCACCATCACCCACACCGGGTCCGCCTGACCGAGCGCCGCGGCGGCGAGCACGGCGCCGGCCGGTACGCGGATGAAGGTGTGCACCGCGTCCCACACGCTGTCGAACGCGGGCACCTTGTCGGCGAGGAATTCGCCGAGCGCCATGACGCCGGACGCGGCCAGCACGAGCGGGTGCTGCAGCACTTCGAGCGCCGGGGGCAGGTCGAGGTACCCGAAGTGGGCCATCGCGCCGGCGAGGAGCAGCACCAGGTACAGCCGGATGCCGCTCGCCCACGCGAGCCCGGCACCGAGCGCGATGCTGTGCAACCAGTCCACGCCGGCATTATAGGAGCGCGGTTTGCATCGCCCGGCCCTGCGATGGGACAATCCGCGCCGGCCGGCCGGCGACCCCGTCTGCCTAGCGGGGACCGATAGAACGAGACGCCAAGGTCCCGCCTGTCGTCAAACCGAGGAGGAAGGTCCATGAGCACGAAACAGCCGGTCGGGTCACCCGTCTGGTCACCCACGCGTCGCCGCGTCCTGCAGGCCGGCGCGGCGTCGGCAGCCCTGTCGGGCCTCGGTTTCCCGGCGATCGTGCGCGGGCAGGCGCCCGCGCTCAAGGTCGGCGTGCTGCTGCCGCGGTCCGGCTTCCAGGGGTTCATCGGCCAGTCGTGCCAGAAGGGCGCCGACCTCGCCCCGGGCGTGATCAAGGAGATGCTCGGCGTGAACATCGAGCTGATGAACGCCGACACCGAGACCAACATCGACACCGCGCGCACCCGCGCCGAGCGCCTGATCCAGGAGGGCGCGAACGTGCTCGTCGGCCCGTTCGACTCCGGCGCCGCCGCGGCGATCGCGCAGGTCGCCGAGCAGCGCGGCGTGCCGTTCGTCATCAACATCGCCGCCGCGCCGCAGATCACCGAGCAGGGCTACCGCTACGTGTTCCGCAACTTCCAGACCGCCGGCGACATCGTGCGCAACGGCCTCGACCTGATCGGCGACATGTTCCGGGCGACGAACACGGTGCCGCGCACCGCGGTGTTCATGCACGTCAACGACACGTTCGGCCAGGCGATGGCGAAGGGCATCGGCGCGGTGCTGCCGCAGCGCACCCAGCTGCCGTTCAAGGTCGTCGACACGATTTCCTACGATCCGGCGGCGAAGGACCTCACCGTCGAGGTCGGCAAGGCGAAGGCGACCAAGGCCGATTTCCTGCTGCTCGTCTGCCGCCTGAACGACTCGATCATCCTGCGCCGCGAGATGGTCAAGCAGCGCTGGTACCCGATGGGCGTGATCAGCCCCGGCTCGCCGGGCATGTACGAGGAGCAGTTCTTCAAGACCCTCGGCAAGCTCTCCGAGTACTGCGTGTCCAACGTGCCCTGGTACAACCCGCGCGCCCAGCTGACCCAGGTGGTCGAGAAGGCGTTCCTGAAGCAGAACCCGAAGGACAAGCTGCCGTTCCACGGCCTGAACGTGGGATTCACGTTCGAGGCGATCCTGATCGCCGCCGACGCGTACCGCCGCGCCAAGTCGACCGATCCGAAGGTCCTCGCCGACGCGATCCGGCAGACCAACATCACCTCGAAGATGATGCTGGGCGCGCCGATCAAGTTCAACGCCAAGGGCCAGGTCGAGGGCATCGGGTCGGCGTGCATCCAGAACCTGAACCTGAACCCGACCGTTGTGCTGCCGGCGGAGGCCGCCACGGCGAAGCCGGTGTTCCCGGCGCCGGACCACAAGCCCGCCTGACGACGACGCCGCGGGGCGGAGCCTCGTGGACCCGGTCAACGTCGCGAACCAGGTCCTCGCCGGCGTCCTGACCGGCCTGGTCTACGGTCTGATGGCGCTCGGGCTGTCGGTCATCTTCGGCGTCGTCCGGGTGGTGAACTTCGCGCACGGCGAGATGATGACGATCGCCATGTACGCGACCGTCGTCCTGTTCGCGGCGCTCGGGCTCGACCCGTTCCTCGCGATCGTGCCGGTGGCGATCGCGTTCTTCGTCTTCGGCTACGCGCTGCAGGCGGCGCTGATCAACCCGTTCATCACCCGGCCGGAGCATTCGCAGTTCATGCTGCTGGTCGCGGTCGCGATCATCATGGTCAACGCGCTGCTGATGATCTTCGGCCCGGAGCGCGCGCAGCGTGCAGCTCGACTACCTGCTCGAGTCGATCGAGTTCGGGCCGCTGCTCCTCGACCGCGGCAAGCTGTACGGCGCGATCGTCGCCTGCGTGACCTCGGCCCTGCTGTTCGCGTTCTTCAAGCTCACGCGCACCGGCACCGCGATCCGCGCGTGCGCCGACAACTATCTCGGCGCGAAGGTGGTCGGGCTGAACGTGAAGCGCTACTACGCGTTCACGTTCGGGATCGGCGCCGCGTGCGTCGCCGTCGCCGGCTGCATGATGTGCCTGCTCGTCGACGTGACGCCGGTGCTCGGACCGGCGTACACGCTGCTCGCGTTCGTGATCGTGATCGTCGGCGGCCTCGGGTCGATGGGCGGGGCGCTGCTCGGCGGCGTCCTGATCGGCGTGTCCGAGGCGCTGGCCGGCCTGTTCATCGCGCCGTCGGCGAAGAGCATGTTCAGCTTCGCGCTGCTGATCCTGGTGCTGCTCTTCCGCCCGCAGGGCCTGCTCGGGAAGCGCGCGTGAACCGCCGCGCGGCGATCCTGCTCGGGCTCCTCGCCGCGGCGCTGCTCGCGCTGCCCGGCGGTCGCGTCGAGCTACGTGCTCTCGGTGGCGACGCTGATCCTCTTCTTCGCCTACGCCGGCCAGGCGTGGAACGTGATGATGGGCTTCGCCGGGCAGCTCTCGCTCGGCCACTCGCTCTACGTCGGGGTCGGCGCCTACGCCGCGGCCGGGATCTTCTTCCACTACGGGATCGGCCCGTGGGCGGGGATCTGGCTCGCCATCGCGCTCTGCGTCGGCGCTCGGCGCGGCGATCGGGTTCCTCGCCTTCCGGTTCGGAATCTCCGGCGTCTATTTCGCGCTGCTGACGATCGCCTTCGCCGAGTTCACGCGCATCGGCTTCGACCACATCGACTGGCTTGGCGGGCCGGGCGGGCTGTTCATCAAGGTGGCGCAGCGCGAGCACCTCGATCTCGCGAACCTGCGCGGCCCGCCGGCGATGTTCTACTACCTGATGCTCGCGCTCACCGCGGCGGCGTTCGCGCTCTGCGCGTGGCTGCTGCGTAGCCGCGCCGGCTACTACTGGCAGGCGATCCGCGAGGACGAGCAGGCGGCCCAGGCGCTCGGCATCAACACCTTCCGCTGGAAGATGCTCGCGGTGGTGATCAGCGCGGCGATGACCGCGGTGGCGGGCGTGTTCTTCGCCTTCTACTACAACAACCTGTTCCCCGAGCAGATCTTCAACATCGGCCGCTCGATCGAGATCATCCTCGGGCCGATCATCGGCGGCGTCGGCACGCTGTTCGGACCGATTCTCGGCGCGGCCGTGCTCGCGATCCTCGCCGACTCGATCACCGAGCTCCTCGCGGCGATCGGCGTCGAGATCCCCGGCGTCAAGCAGGTGTTCTACGGCCTCGTTCTGCTCGTCGTGGTGATGTTCCTCCCGCACGGTATCTGGCCGACGGTCGCGCGGAAGCTCGGCCTGGCGAAGCGGGACTGAGAACATGGCGCTGCTCGAGATCCGCGACGTCTCCAAATCCTTTCGCGGACTGCGCGCGGTCGCCGGCGTGTCGTTCGACGTCGGCGAGGGCGCGATCGTCGGCCTGATCGGACCGAACGGGGCAGGCAAGACGACGACCTTCAACATGGTCGCGGGCGTCTTCGCTCCCGACCGCGGCGAGATCCGCTTCGCCGGCCGGCGGATCGACGGCCTGCGCCCCGACCAGGTGTGCGCCGCGGGGATTGGGCGCACGTTCCAGATCGTGCGGCCGTTCGCGGGCCTGAGCGTGCTCGACAACGTGATCGTCGGGGCGCTCGAGCGTAGCGCCGGCGTGGCGGAGGCCCGGGCGTCCGCGGCCGGAATCCTCGAGCAGCTCGGGCTCGCCGCGAAGCGCGACCAGCCGGCCTCGTCGCTGACCCTGCCGGACCGCAAGCGGCTCGAGGTCGCCCGGGCGCTCGCCACGCGGCCGCGGTTGCTGCTGCTCGACGAGGTGATGGCGGGCCTGCGGCCGACCGAGTGCGACCAGATGGTCGCGGTGTTCAGGGAGATCAACCGCCGCGACGGGCTGACGGTGCTGCTGATCGAGCACGTGATGCGCGCGGTCATGGCGCTGGCGCAGGAGATCGTCGTGCTGCATCACGGGGAGGTGATCGCACGCGGCGCACCGGGCGAGGTCGTGCGGGACCCCGCCGTGCTCGAGTGCTATCTCGGCGAGGAGACGCAGGTTTGAGCACCGCCGCCGAGCCGCTGCTGGCGGTCGAGGGGCTGGACCTCTACTACGGCGATGCGCAGGCGCTCGCGGGGATCACGCTCCAGGTGGCCGCGGGGGCGATCGTCGCGATCGTGGGCGCGAACGGCGCCGGCAAGAGCTCGCTCATCCGGGCGATCGCCGGCATCGAGACCCCGCGCGCCGGCCGCATCCGGTTCCGCGGCCGCGACGTCGGCGGGCTCGACTCGTACGCTACCTGCGAGCTCGGCATCGGCCAGGTCGCCGAGGGGCGCCAGGTGTTTCCGTCGCTGACCGTGCTCGAGAACCTCGAGATGGGGGCGATGCTGCCGCGCGCGCGGGCGCACACGAGCCGTACGCTCGCCGAGGTCTACGCGCTGTTCCCGCGGCTCGCCGAGCGCAGGGCCCAGATCGCGGGAACGCTTTCCGGCGGCGAGCAGCAGATGCTCGCGATCGGGCGCTGCCTGATGGGACGTCCGGAGCTCGTGATGTTCGACGAGCCTTCGCTCGGCCTCGCGCCGACCGTCGTGCAGGAGGTGTTCCACACCGTCCGCACGCTCCACGAGCGCGGTCTGACGATCCTGCTGGTGGAGCAGAACGTCGCGGTGTCGCTCAAGCTCGCGAGCCGCGCCTACGTGCTCGAGAACGGCCGCGTCGTCATGCACGGGACCGGCGCCGAGCTTCTGGCGGACGACCGCGTGCGGCAGGCGTACTTGGGTCTGTAGAGCGGAGTGTGAAGCAGTTCACGCCCGGTGCGCGCCGCGCTGACACTGGCACGGCTCCTGCTCTACCTAGGTCAGCTTTCTACGTGGAGCAGTTCACGCCGGGTGCGCGCTGCGCTGACACTGGCACGGCTCCTGCTCTACCTAGGTCAGCTTTCGCCTTTTTCCTCCTCCTTTGGGGTGAAAGTTTTTTGAGCCCGGTCATCCCCGGGCTTTTTCTTTTTCTGCACCAAGAACTGCACAGATCCTCGCCCGCTTCGTGACACCCGTCACGGGTAATGCTGCGGTGCCGGTGTCAGAGCGTCGCCGACATCTGTCGAGGACCAATCGGGCTGTCCGGTAGACTGCGACCATGCCTCTTCGGCTGGGTCACACCTACGGTCTCAGGCTGCATTGCTCCCCAGCCCTTAATATGGCCTCGGTCCCCATCGCCCTCGCATGCGCCAGCGGTCGTACACCCAAATCCCGAACGCGCCGCCGAAGAGCGCGCCCATGATCCACAAGACCATCCCTTCGGTGCTAACGCCAGATTCGGCAGCTATCCGATAGACGACGGTTGCGGTCAACGCCGCCGCCGCGGTCCATATGCTCCATCTCACCTTGCCTTCCCCTCCCTGGCGATATTCTGCCCGGCGCCAGCCCCTAGCCAGTCGCCCTCGGATGTCAAAAACTGTCACGCGCGGAGCCGCCGAGCGCGTCAAGGGGCGAAGTCCGGGTCGCATCTGCGCCGGTTCCGACAGAGTCCGTTGAACCGGGCGCCCGCCGACCCCATAACCCCTGCATGACCGCGCATTCCTTCGACTCGACCACCGCCGACTTCGACCGCGACGTCGCTGGAGGCCTCGAAGCGGGTTCCCGTCGTCGTCGACTTCTGGGCGCCGTGGTGCGGTCCGTGCCGCGCGCTCAAGCCGATCCTCGAGAAGCTGGCGGCGGAGTTCGAAGGCAAGTTCCGCCTGGCGAAGGTCAACACCGACGAGAACCCCGAGATCGCCGCCCGCTACGGCGTGCGCGGCATCCCGAACGTGAAGGCGTTCGTCGACGGCAAGCTCGCGAACGAGTTCACCGGCGCGCAGCCCGAGTCGGCGGTGCGGCGGTTCCTGGCGACCATCGTGCCGTCGCCGGCAGAGACGCTGCGGCGTGGCGCGCAGGCCGACGTTGCGCAGGGCGACTTCGACGTCGCCGAGGCAAAGCTGCGCCAGGCGATCGCGCTCGACGCCGAAAGCGACGCGGCGCGCGTCGATCTCGCCGCGCTGCTCGCTGCGCGCAAGGATCTCGCCGGCGCCGAAGCCGAGCTCGCGGCGATCCCGGAGCACCGGCGCGACGAGCGCGCGAGCGGGCTCCTCACGCGCATCGGACTCGAGCGGAAGCGCGCCAGCCTGCCCGACGCGGCAACGCTGAAGACGCGCGTCGACGCGCAGCCCGCGGACCTTGACGCGCGCCTCGCTTACGCCGAGCGGCTCGTCGCTGACGGGGACTATCGCGCCGGGCTCGACCAGCTGATCGAGGTCGTGCGGCGCGACCGCGGCGAGCGCCGCGATCAGGCGCGGAAGGCGATGCTGGAGGTTTTCGGCCTCGCGGCCGACCAGCCCGACCTGGTGACCGAATACCGTCGTCAGCTCGCCGGCGCGCTGTATTGAACAGTACGGTCCGGGCCGACCGCGCCCGGGGCTAGCCAGTCGCCTGATTCTTCAGGCACAATCGGTTGCAACGACGCATTCGTCTGCCGCCGATGGAAGCCCCGCTGATCCTGACGCTCGACTCGCACGGTGTCCCGCACCGCTGGGTGCCGTGGCAGCAGGCGTGCTTCTACTACGCGAAGAACCTCGTCGCCTGGACGCTCGGCGAGGTCGCGTTCACCGCCCACGGCGGCATCTCGCGCCTGACCGGCGAGCGTTCGAGCATCACCGGCCACTCGATCATCGCGATCAAGGGCAAGGCGATGGCGATGAAGGGCTTCAACCAGGTCCCGCCGCTCAACAACCGCGAGCTCTTCCGGCGCGACCGCCACGTCTGCGCGTACTGCGGCGGCGAGTTCTCGTTCCTGCGGCTGACCCGCGACCACATCCTGCCGATGTCGCGCGGCGGCCGCGACTCGTGGATGAACGTCGTGACGGCCTGCCGCCACTGCAACGGGGTGAAGCGCAACCACACCCCCGAGGAAGCCGGGGTGCAGCTGCTCTACGCGCCGTACGTGCCGAACAAGGCCGAGTACCTGATCCTGACGAACCGCAAGATCCTGTCCGACCAGATGGAGCTCCTGCTCCAGCACGTGTCGTCGCACAGCCGCGTGTTCCAGCTGGCTCTGACCGTCCGCTAGAGTAGCGTCGCGGGTTCGGTCCCGCCCTTTCTCTTTCCTCCGATGGCCCAGGACTTCTGGCGCAACTCCGGCTTCCATCTGCTGGAGCGGAACGGCGCGGGCCGGCTGCGCGTCACGGACGACTTCCTGCGCGCGTACCTGCTGCGGCCGGAGCTCCGGCCGGTGGAAGAGTCGGGGCCGGGGGAGATCGCGCTGTACGAGCGGCTGCTCGACGAGCCGCGCCGCCCGGTCGCGCCGAGCGAGCTCGACGCCGTCGAGGACGCCGACGCGCGCGCCAACCTGACGATCTGGCTCGACTTCCGCGCGCGCCTCGTCGGCGCGGACTCGCTCGAAGCGTGCTACCGGGGCCTGTTCGACGCCGACGTGCGCACGCCGCCGCTGTTCATCGACCAGCTCGTGCAGATCATCCTGCGCAACGTGCTCGACGGCGTCGACGATCCGCTCGAGGCGCGCGCCGCCGAGCTGCTCTACCGGGAGCAGAAGGTGAGCATCGACGACGGCCGGATCCTGCTCGCCGACCTCGAGACGGTGGAGATGCACGCCTCCGGCGGCACCTATGGCAGCCTCGGCCGGCTGATCGTCGAGGCGCAGACGCCGGTGAAAGCGGTGAACCTCGACGTGCTCGACGCGGACAACGGCGCGCTCTACTGGCTCCGCGACCAGCGGCACGACCTCGTCATCGGCCTGAACTACGGGCGCGCCGGGAACGGCGCGTTCGGCCGCGTGATCGAGCGCTGGGTGCAGCACTTCTTCGGCGTCGGGCTCACGGTGACGCCGCTGCGCCAGATCCAGGACGCACAATGGGCGTGGCACATCGGGCTGGACGCGCAGGCGAGCGCGGTGCTGAACGATCTCTGGCGCGGCGAGGAGGTCGAGGCAGGGCGGCTCGCGCGCCTGCTCGCGCTGTTCCGGATGGACTTCGCCGACCCGGCGGTGCTGCGGCCGGACGTCGCCGGGAAGCCGGTCTATCTCGCGCTGGCGATGGACGAGGAGAACGTCGTGCGCATGAAGCCGCAGAACCTGCTCCTCAATCTGCCGCTCGCCCCGCTGTCGTGACCGCCCGCCCCGAGTACTGGCTGCGCGCCAAGCGCGCGCTCGCGCGCCGCGACCCGGTGCTCGCCGCGATCATGCGCGAGCGTCCCCGGGTAGCGCTGCAGAGCCGCGGCGACCCGTTCCAGACCCTCGCGCGCTCGATCGTCGGCCAGCAGATCTCGGTCAAGGCGGCGCAGAGCGTCTGGAACCGCCTCGCCGGCGCGGTGCCGGCGGTCGCGCCGGACGCGGTGGCCGCGCTCCGCCTCCGTCGCCTGCGCGCGTGCGGGCTGTCGGCGCGCAAGAGCGAGTATCTGCGCGACCTCGCCCGGCATTTCGTCGACGGCACGATCGAGGTGGCGCGCTGGCCGGAGATGGACGACGAGGCGGTGATCGCCGAGCTCATCCGGGTGCGCGGCATCGGCCGCTGGACGGCGGAGATGCTGCTGATGTTCAGCCTGCTGCGCCCCGACGTCCTGCCGGTCGACGACCTCGGCCTGCGGCGCGCGGCGAGCCGCCACTACTTCGACGGCGCCGACGTCGGCGCGGCCGAGCTGCGCGCGCTTCGGCGCGCGCTGGGAGCCCTGGCGCTCGGTGGCGACCTGGTACCTGTGGCGCAGCCTCGAGCCGGTGCCGGTCGACTACTAGCGCGATCTCCCGGTGGTTTAGAATCGCCCGCGCGCCATGAAAGCCACCTTTCTCGACTTCGAGCAGCCGATCGCCGAGCTGGAGGCGCGGATCGACGAGCTGCGGTTCGTGCAGGACGACTCGGCGGTCGACATCTCCGAGGAGATCACGCGCCTGCAGAAGAAGAGCCAGGCGCTGACGAAGGAGATCTACTCGAAGCTGTCGCCGTGGCAGGTCGCGCAGGTCGCGCGGCATCCGCAGCGCCCGTACACGCTGGACTACGTCGGCGCGCTGTTCACCGACTTCGAGGAGCTGCACGGCGATCGTGCGTTCGCCGACGACCTGTCGATGGTCGGGGGGCTGGCGCGCTTCAACGGCCAGCCGGTGATGGTCATCGGCCACCAGAAGGGGCGCGACACGAAGGAGAAGCTCGCGCGCAACTTCGGCATGCCGCGCCCCGAGGGTTACCGCAAGGCGCTGCGGTTCATGCGGCTCGCCGAGAAGTTCGGGCTGCCGGTCCTCACTTTCGTCGACACGCCCGGCGCGTATCCGGGGATCGGCGCCGAGGAGCGCGGCCAGGCCGAGGCGATCGGCCGCAACCTCTACGTGGCCGCGGAGCTCAAGGTGCCGGTGGTGTGCACCATCATCGGCGAGGGCGGCTCCGGCGGGGCGCTGGCGATCGCCGTCGGCGACGTCATGCTGATGCTGCAGTACGCGACCTACTCGGTGATCTCGCCCGAGGGCTGTGCCTCGATCCTGTGGAAGAACGCGGAGATGGCGCCCGAGGCGGCCGAGCACCTCGGCATCACCGCCAACCGGCTGAAGACGCTGGGCCTGATCGACAAGATCGTGAACGAGCCGCTCGGCGGCGCCCACCGCGACCACGCCGCGGCGGCGCAGAGCCTGAAGAAGGCGCTGCAGGACGCGCTGCGCGGGCTCGCCGACAAGAGCCCGACGGAGCTCGCCGAGGCGCGCTTCGAGCGGCTGATGGGCTATGGCAAGTTCAAGGAAGCGGCGGCGAAGTGACCTCGCCGATAGCGTCGCCGCCGAGCTCGCCCGCCACGTTCCGCGCGGCGCGACGCTGACGCTCGCGCTCTCGGGCGGCGTCGACTCGATCGCGGCGCTCGACATCCTGGCCGGGCTCGCGCGCGCGCATCCGTTCGCGCTCGACTGCCTGCACGTCAACCACCGGATCAGCCCGAACGCCGGGGCGTGGGCGCGCTTCGCGCGCGCCGCGGCGCGGCGGTACGACCTGAAGTGCACCGTGCGGACGGTCGACCTCGCGCCGTACCGCCGGCTCGGCGTGGAGGGTGCGGCGCGGGCGGCGCGGTACGCGGCGTTCGCCCGGGTGCGCGCCGACTTCCTCGTGCTGGCGCAGCACCGCGACGACCAGGCCGAAACGGTGCTGCTGCAGCTCGTGCGGGGCGCGGGCGTCGCCGGCCTCGCGGGCATGGCGCCGGCGCGCTCGAGCGGTGGTCCGGTCCTGCTGCGCCCGCTGCTCGGCGTCGCGCGGGCGGAGATCGAGCGCTACGCGCGTGACCACGCTTTGGCGTGGGTCGAAGACGAATCCAACGCCGACGAGCGCTATGCCCGCAACTTCGTGCGTCGGCGGGTGATGCCGCTCCTCGCCGAGGTGAACCCCGCTGCTGCGGCCAACCTGGCGCGGAGCGCGGCGCACCTCGCCGAAGCGCATGAGCTCGCGCGCGCGCTCGCGGCGCTCGACGCCCGCGAGGCCAGGCGCGATGGCCGCCTGAGCGCGGCCGCGCTTGCCCGCTTGCCGGCGGCGCGGGGGAGAAACCTGCTCAGATGGGCGATCGCCGAGGCGGGGCTGCTCGCTCCCGACTCGGCGCGGCTCGACGAGATGCTGCGACAGCTCGTCAACGCGCGTGCCGACGCCGGCGTGCAGATCGCGCTCGACGGTGCGGAGGTCAGACGGCATCGGGATGCGATCTGGATCGTGCCTGGGCACGCGACGCCGCCGGCCGGGTTCCGCGCGCGCTGGGACGGGCGCCGGGCCTGGCATCTGCCCGAACTCGGCGGCACGCTGCGGTTCAAAGCGACGACCGGCAGCGGGATGGCCGCGGACGCCCTTGACGGCCAGCCGGTGGAGGTGCGGCTGCGGGCCGGAGGCGAGCGGTTTCAGCCCGACGGTCGCCGGCCGCGCCGGATGCTGAAGAGCCTGCTCCAGGAACGCGGCGTCCCGCCGTGGGAGCGCGAGCGGCTGCCGCTCGTCTATTGCGGCGAAAAACTCGTTGCCGTTCCGGGGATTGGCGTCGCCGCGGGGGCGGCCGCGGCCCCCGACGAGCGCGGCTGGACGGTATCGTGGACACTTGATCGTCCCAAACTGCCGAAACCGGCGAAAGCGATGATAAAATAACGAGTTACTCGGGCGACACCAATACGACAGCGAGACCAACAGGGAGTGCCAATGGCGGTGGAACGTACGCTCTCCATCATCAAGCCGGATGCAGTCGCGAAGAACGTGATCGGCCAGATCTACGCGCGCTTCGAGGCCGCCGGGCTGAAGGTGATCGCAGCGCGCATGACGTGGCTCTCGCAGCATCAGGCCGAGGGCTTCTACGCGGTGCACCGTGAGCGTCCGTTCTTCCGCGACCTCGTCAAGTTCATGACGACCGGGCCGGTCGTCGTGCAGGTGCTCGAGGGCGAGAACGCGATCGCCAGGAACCGCGAGCTGATGGGGGCGACCGATCCGAAGCAGGCGGCGAAGGGCACCATCCGCGCCGACTTCGCCGCGTCGATCGACGCGAACGCGGTGCACGGCTCGGACGGCCCGGACACGGCGCGCACCGAGATCGCGTTCTTCTTTCCGGCGAGCGAAATCTACTCGCGCTAGGGCGAGGATCACTGGAGCAAGGGAGCGGAGCGGGGCGAAGCGCCCCGGTCCACGGGATGAAAGTCAATCTGCTCGGACTCGACGCCGCCGCGCTCGGCGGCTTCTTCGCCGACCGCGGCGAGAAGCCGTTCCGCGCCCGGCAGGTGCTGCGCTGGGTGCACCAGTTCGGCGAGTCCGACTTCGCCCGCATGACCGATCTCGCCCGGGGCGCGCGCGAGATGCTGGCGGCGGCGGCGGAGGTCGTGCCCCCGGCGATGATCGCCGACGACACGGCCGCCGACGGCACGCGCAAATGGCTGCTCGACGTCGGCAAGGGCAACGCCGTCGAGACGGTCTTCATCCCGGAAGCGGGGCGCGGGACGCTCTGCGTCTCGACCCAGGCGGGCTGCACCATGGCCTGCCGGTTCTGCTCGACCGGCCGGCAGGGGTTCAACCGCAACCTCGCGACGGCGGAGATCGTCGGCCAGCTGTGGCATGCGAACCGTGCGCTGGGCGCCACGCGCGGCGGCGATCGCGTCATCAGCAACGTCGTGCTGATGGGCATGGGGGAGCCGCTGCTCAACTTCGACAACGTCCTGCCGGCGCTGCGCCTGATGCTGGACGACCACGCCTACGGGCTGTCGCGGCGCCGGGTCACGCTCTCGACCGTCGGCATCGTGCCGATGATCGACCGCCTCCGGGACGAGTGCCCGGTCGCGCTCGCGGTGAGCCTGCACGCACCCGACGACGCGCTGCGCAGCCGGCTGATCCCGGTGAACGAGAAGTATCCGCTGCGCGAGCTGCTCGCGGCGTGCCGCCGCTACCTCGAGCGCAGCCCGCGCGACTTCATCACCTTCGAGTACGTCATGCTGGCCGGGGTCAACGACAGCGACGCGCACGCCCGCGCGCTGGTCGACCTGGTCGCCGACGTCCCGTGCAAGTTCAATCTGATCCCGTTCAATCCGTTCCCGCAGTCGGGCTTCCGGCGCTCGCCGCCCGACACGATCCGGCGCTTCGCGGAGCGCCTCCTCGCCGCCGGCATCGTCTGCACGACGCGCCGGACGCGCGGCGACGACATCGACGCCGCCTGCGGCCAGCTCGCCGGGCGCGTGCAGGACCGGACGCGCCGGGCGGGCGCACGGTTGGCGAGGGCGGCCCAATGACCAGGATGCTGCGCGCGACGTTGATTGCGGCAGCGGCGGCGGTCCTCGCCGCCGGCTGCGCGAGCCAGCAGGAGCCACAGGTGCAGCGCGCTCAGCCGACCGATCCGGGCTACGGTCCGGTCATCGGCGACGTCAAGGACGGGCGCACGCGCGCGAAAGCGCACACCGATCTCGCGGCGGCCTACTACGAGCTCGGCAATCTCGGCGTCGCCCTCGAGGAAGCGCGGATCGCGCTTGCAGCGGACCCGAGCTATCCGCCCGCGTACAACGTCCAGGGCCTGGTCAGCATGGAGCTCAAGGACCAGGCGGGTGCCGACGCGAGCTTCCAGCGCGGCCTCAAGCTCGCACCGCAGGATCCCGACCTCAACCACAACTACGGCTGGTTCCTGTGCCAGACCGGGCGGGAGCAGCAGTCGATCCAGTGGTTCCTGAACGCGATCAAGAACCCGCTCTACCCGACGCCGTCGAAGTCGTACGCCGCTGCCGGCCGGTGCCTGCAGAAAGGGAACCCGGCGGAGTCGGCACAGTATCTCGAGCGCGCCCTGCGGCTCGACCCGAACACCGTCCAGGCGATGATGCCGTACGCGGAGTACCTGTATCGCCGCGGCCAGCTCACCCAGGCGAAGGAGCTCGTCGGGCGCTACAACAAGATGCTGCCCGAGCCGACGCCCGAGTCGCTGTGGCTCGCGCTGCGGATCGAGCGCAAGCTCGGCGATCGCGCGGCCGAGGCGAGCCTCGCCACCCAGCTGCGCCGGCGGTACAGCAACTCGAACGAGTACCAGTCGCTCCTCCGCGGCGACTTCGACTGACCATGAGCGATTCCGCGACGCCGGTGCAGGCCGACGAGCCGCAGAGCCCGGGACGGCTCCTCGCCGCCGCCCGGCAGGCGCGCGGGCTGACCGTCACCGAGGTCGCGTTGCGCCTCAAGTTCGCCCCGCGGCAGATCGAGGCGCTCGAGGCGGATCACTACGACGTCCTGCGGGGGCCGACGATGGTGCGCGGGATGATCCGCGCCTACGCCAAGCTGATCGGCGTCGAGTCCGGACCGGTGCTCGACGCGCTCCAGCGGCGGCTCAACGCCGGGCCGCTGACGATGCAACCGCGCGCGATGGAAGTGCCGTTCCCGCGCGCGACGCCCAAGGGCTCGCTGATCTACGTGATGCTGTCGGCGATCGTCGTGATTGCGGTCGTGAGCGTGGTCGTGGAATGGGTGCTCGCGGCCGGGCACGACGGTCGGGAGCACGTCCGCGCCGCGGGTCGCGCCGCCCGCGCCGCGCGATCCTCGCGCCGGTGCCCCCGCGCGAGGCGGTGCCGCCGCCGGTCGTCGAAGCGAGTCCCGTCACCGCTGCGGTTCCCCCGCCCGCGCCGGCGCCGTCTCCCGCGGCCGGCGAGCGGCGCTCCCCGACGCAGCGCGAGACCGTGCTGCACGCACAGCGCATCGACCTCGTGTTCGACCGCGAATCGTGGGTCGAGATCAAGGACGCCGACGGGCGCATCGTCTTCTCCCAGCTCAACCCGCCGGGCAGCCGCCGCAACGTCGTCGGCGAGGCGCCGTTCTCGATCATCATCGGCAACGCCACCGGCGTGAAGCTGCGCTACAACAACGCCGATGTCGACCTCGCGCCGTACACGCGCACCGACGTCGCGCGCCTGACCCTCAAGTGAAACGGTGACGCGCCGCGGCTCGCGCAAGGTGTGGATCGCGCACGTCCCGGTCGGCGGCGATGCGCCGATCATGGTCCAGTCGATGACCAACACCGATACCGCCGACGCGGCCGCGACCGCGCGGCAGGTGCTCGAGCTCGCGCGCGCCGGCTCGGAGGTGGTGCGGATCACGGTCAACACCGCCGAGGCGGCGGCCGCAGTGCCGGCGATCCGCGCGCAGCTCGACGCCTGGGGCTGCAACGTGCCGCTCGTCGGCGACTTCCATTTCAACGGCCACAAGCTGCTCGCCGAGTTTCCCGACTGCGCGACCGCGCTCGGCAAATACCGCATCAACCCCGGCAACGTCGGGCGCGGCGCGAAGCGCGACGAGCAGTTCGCGACCATGATCGAGACGGCGTGCCGGCACGAGAAGCCGGTGCGGATCGGCGTCAACTGGGGCAGCCTCGACCAGGAGCTGCTGGCGCGACTCATGGACGAGAACGCGACGCGGGCGGAGCCGCTCGACGCCGACGCCGTGATGCGCGAAGCGCTGATCACCTCGGCGATCGAGAGCGCGGCCCGCGCCGAGGAAATCGGCCTCCCCGGCGACCGCATCGTCCTGTCGTGCAAGGTGAGCGGGGTGCAGGACCTGATCGCGGTGTACCGCGAGCTCGCGCGGCGCTGCGACTACCCGCTGCACCTCGGGCTCACCGAGGCGGGAATGGGCTCGAAGGGCATCGTCGCCTCGACGGCGGCGATGGCCGTGCTGCTGCAGGAAGGCATCGGCGACACGATCCGCGTCTCCCTCACGCCGGACCCCGGCGGCGACCGCACGCGCGAAGTCGTCGTGGCGCAGGAGCTCCTCCAGACGATGGGGCTCCGCTCGTTCGCGCCGCTGGTGATCGCCTGCCCGGGGTGCGGGCGCACCACCAGCACGTTCTTCCAGGAGCTCGCGGCGAAGATCCAGAGCTATCTCCGCGCGCAGATGCCGGCGTGGCGCGAGCGCTACCCCGGCGTCGAGGAGATGCACGTCGCGGTGATGGGGTGCGTCGTCAACGGGCCGGGCGAATCGAAGCACGCGAACGTCGGCATCAGCCTGCCGGGCTCGGGCGAGCGTCCGGTCGCGCCGGTCTACGTCGACGGCGCGAAGACGGTCACGCTCAAGGGCGAAGGCATCGCCGAAGAATTCCAGCGCATCGTCGAGGAATACGTGCGCACGACCTACGGCCCCGGCGGCAAGGGACGGCGCGAGACCGCGGACCAAGAGACAACCAAGGCCGTCGCGTAGAACGGCCGCACATCCATGACCCAGACCATCCAGGCGGTGCGGGGGATGAACGACATCCTCCCCGACGAGGCCGAGCTTTGGGAGCGCTTCGAGGAGACCGTGCGCTCGTGGGCGCGAAGCTACGGCTACCGCAACATCCGCACGCCGCTGCTCGAGCACACGGCGCTCTTCCGCCGTGCGATCGGCGAGGCGACCGACATCGTCGAGAAGGAGATGTACAGCTTCGTCGACGAGCTGAACGGGGAGCACCTTACCCTCCGCCCGGAGGTGACGGCGTCGATCGTGCGCGCGGCGATCGAGCATTCGCTGCTCTACGGCGGACCGCAACGGGTCTGGTACATGGGGCCGATGTACCGCCACGAGCGGCCACAAAAGGGACGCTATCGCCAGTTTCATCAGGTCGACGTCGAGGCGCTCGGCGTGCCCGGCCCGGACGTCGACGCCGAGCTGATCCTGATGTGCGCGCGGCTGTGGGGCGACCTCGGCCTCGACGGGCTCCGGCTGCATCTCAATTCGCTCGGCAGTCTCGACGAGCGGCGCGCGCATCGCGCAGCGCTGGTCGCGTACCTGAAGCGGCACGAGAGCGAGCTCGACGACGATTCGCGCCGGCGACTCGTCACGAACCCGTTGCGCGTGCTCGATACCAAGAATCCGGCGCTGCAGGCGATCGTCGCGGGGAGCCCGCGGCTGATCGACTATCTCGGCGAAGGTTCGCTCAAGCACTTCGACGGCGTGCAGGCGGTGCTGAAGGACGCGGCGATCCCGTACACGATCGATCACCGCCTGGTGCGGGGCCTCGACTACTACAACCTCACCGTGTTCGAATGGATCACCGACCGGCTCGGCGCCCAGGGCACCGTCTGCGGGGGCGGCCGCTACGACGGCCTGTTCGAGCAGATCGGCGGCAAGGCGTCGACCGCCGCCGGCTTCGCGATGGGGGTCGAGCGCCTGATCGCACTCATGCGCGAGGGCGGCGAAGCCGAGGCGCGCGAGACCTGCGACGCCTACCTCGTCCACCAGGGCGAGGCGGCCGACCGGTTCGCGTTCACCGTCGCCGAGCGGCTCCGCGACAACGGCTTCGCGGTGATCCAGCACGCCGGGGGCGGCAGCTTCAAGTCGCAGATGAAGCGCGCGGACGCGAGCGGGGCGGAGGTCGCGGTCATCGTGGGCGACGACGAGGCCGCCGCCGGCGAGGCGAGCGTAAAACCGCTGCGCGCCGACCGCGGTCAGGTGCGCGTGCCGCTCGACCGGCTGCCGGCGCTGCTGACCGACATGATCTACACGGACGAAAGCAAATGAGCACCTACGACCTCGAGGAACAGGAACAGCTCGCCGAGCTGAAGGCGTTCTGGAAACTGTACGGCAACCTGATCGTGCTCGCGGTCGCGGCGGCGCTGGCGGTCTTCGCCGGCTACCGGATCTGGCACTGGTACCAGGCCTCGCAGGCGTCGCAGGCGAGCGTCGTCTATGCCGAGCTGCAGAAGGCCGCTGCGGCGAGCGACGCCAAGAAAGTGCGGGATCTCGCCGGGACCCTGATCGAGCAGTACCCGCGCTCGGTGTACGCGCCGCTCGGCGCCTTCATCTCGGCGAAGGTCCACTTCGGCGCCGGCGATCTCAAGACCGCGCGCGCGCAGCTCGCGTGGGCGGTCGAGAACGCGCGCGATCCCGGCGTGCAGGCGCTCGCGCGGCTGCGGCTCGCCAGCGTCATGCTCGACGACCAGGCTTACGACGAGGCGCTGAAGGTGCTCGACGCGAAACCGGAGCCGGCGTTCGAGGCGCAGTTCGAGGACGCGCGCGGCGACGTGCTGGTCGGACAGGGCAAGCGGGCGGAGGCGAAGGCCGCCTACTCGGCGGCGCTCGCCAAGCTGAAGCCCGGGGACGATGCCGCCCGGGAGCTCATCCAGCTGAAGCTCGACGGGCTCGGCGACCGATGACGAGGCTCGGCCACCCGCTGCGCCGCGGCCTGCTCGCGCCGCTGGCGGCGCTCGTGCTCGCCGGCTGCGGCAGCATGAGCTGGAACCCGGTGGACTGGTTCACGCGGTCGGGACCGCCGCCGCCCGCCCCGCTCGCCGAGATCCGCAACCCGGTTCCGGCCCGGGTGCTGTGGCAGGCCTCCGTCGGGCGGGCGCGCGACGCCTCCTTCACGCCGGCGGTCGCCGGCGGCAGCGTGTTCGCGGCCGGAGCCGACGGCGTGGTGACGCGCTTCGAGGCGGCCACCGGGAAACAGATCTGGCAGGTCCGGCTCCCGAGCATGCTCTCGGGCGGCGTGGGCAGCGACGGCAAGCTGGTGGCGGTCGGCTCGGTCGAAGGCGAAGTCATCACGCTCGACGCGGACGGGCGGACGCTGTGGCGCGCGCGCGTTTCGAGCGAGGTCCTCGCGCCGCCCGAGATCGCCGGCGACCTGGTCATCGTGCGCAGCGCGGACAGCCGGATCTTCGCGCTCGACGCGCGCGACGGGCGCCGGCGCTGGCTCTACCAGCGCCAGGCGCCGGCGCTCTCGGTGCGCAACCCGGCGGGGCTCGTCGTGCGCGGCGGACACGTGTTCGCCGGGTTCTCGGGCGGCAAGCTGGTCGCGCTGTCGCTCACCAACGGCGGCCTGCGCTGGGAAGGCACGGTGTCGGTGCCGAAGGGCACCACCGAGCTCGAGCGGGTGACCGACGTCATCGGCCTGCCGTGGGTGGGCGAGCGCGAAACGTGCGCGGTCGCGTTCCAGGGCCGCGTCGCGTGCTTCGACCTCGGCAACGGGAGCCAGCTCTGGGGGCGCGACATGTCGTCGTCGAGCGGGCTCGGCGTCGACGCCCGCTACGTGTACGTGAGCGAGGACCGCGGCGCGGTCTCGGCGCTCGAGCGCTCGACCGGCCGGAGCCTGTGGCGCCAGGACCGGCTCGCGAACCGCAACCTCTCGGCGCCGCTCCCGCTGGGGGCGGAGATCGCGGTCGGCGACCTGCAAGGGTTCGTCCACCTCCTCGCGCGGGACAGCGGCGCGTTCGTCGGCCGGATCCCTACCGACGGCTCGGCGGTGCGTACCGCGCCGGTGCCGCTGCCGAACGGCTTCCTGGTGCAGACTTCGGGCGGAACGCTGTACGCCCTCGCCACGCGCTGACGGCCCGCCGCGGAGCGGGCGCGGATTGCAGTGAAACCCACCGTCGTCATCGTCGGCCGGCCGAACGTCGGCAAGTCGACCCTCTTCAACCGCCTCACGCGGTCACGGGACGCGCTCGTCGCGGACGCCCCGGGCCTCACGCGCGACCGGCACTACGGCGACGGCCGGCTCGGGCCGCGGCCGTACTACGTCGTCGACACCGGCGGGCTCGAGCCGGTGGCGAAGGAGGGATTGCTCGGCGAGATGGCGAGGCAGACCGCGGCCGCGATCGCGGAGGCCGACGCCATCATCTTCCTCGCCGACGCGCGCGAGGGCGTGACGCCGCAGGATCGGCGGATCGCCGGCGAGCTGCGGAAGGCGCGCGCCCGCGTCTGGCTCGTCGCGAACAAGGCCGAAGGACTGGACGCGCCGGTCGCGACCGCGGAGTTCCACGAGCTCGGGCTGGGCGCGCCGCATGCGATCTCAGCCGCGCACGGCGACGGCGTCGGCGCGCTCATGGATGCGGTGCTCGCGGAGTTCCCGCCGGACGCGGAGTCCGAGGTCGACGACGCGGACGACGCGCCGCGGGTCGCGGTCGTCGGCCGACCGAACGTGGGCAAGTCGACGCTGGTGAACCGCCTGCTCGGCGAAGACCGCATGATCGTGTTCGACGCGCCGGGAACCACGCGCGACGCGATCGAGGTGCCGTTCGAGCGCTACGGCCGGCGCTACGTGCTCATCGACACCGCCGGCATGCGCAAGCGCGGCCGCGTGTTCGAGTCGGTCGAGAAGTTCTCGGTGGTGAAGACGATGCAGGCGATCGACCGCGCGAACGTCGCGATCCTGGTGGTCGACGCGGCGGACGGCATCGCCGACCAGGACGCGCATCTCGCGGGCTACGTCCTGGAGCGCGGCCGCGCGCTGGTCGTCGCCGCGAACAAGTGGGACGGCCTCGACCAGTACGCGCGCGACACCGCGAAGCGGGCGATCGAGCGCAAGCTCGGCTTTCTCGCCTTCGCGCGCGTCCACTTCGTCTCGGCGCTCGCCGGCGAAGGCCTGCGGAACCTCATGGCCTCGGTCGACGAGGCGTACCGGGCGGCGATGGCGAAGCTGCCGACGCCACGCCTCACCCGGACGCTGATCGACGCGGTGGCGCGCCAGGCCCCGCCGCGGGCCGGCCTGGTGCGGCCGAAGCTCCGCTTCGCGCATCAGGGCGGACGCAATCCGCCGATCATCGTGGTCCACGGCACCGCGCTCGCCGCCGTCCCGGCGAGCTATCGCCGGTACCTCGAGGGCGCGTTCCGCAAGGCGTTCGACCTCGCCGGGACGCCGTTGCGCATCGAGTTCCGCACCGGGCGGAACCCGTACGTGCGGCAATAGTCCCAACGTCCTAGGGGGTATGCGATGGCGGCAGCCCCGGAAACGCGCTAAAGTAACCGTTCATAACAAACGCCGGAGCGGCCATGAGCAACAAGGGACAACTCTTACAAGACCCCTTCCTGAACACGCTGCGCAAGGAACACATCCCGGTGTCGATCTACCTCGTCAACGGGATCAAGCTCCAGGGCCAGATCGAGTCGTTCGACCAGTACGTCGTGTTGCTCAAGAACACCGTGACCCAGATGGTGTACAAGCACGCCATCTCCACCGTGGTGCCCTCGCGTCCGGTCAACCTCAGCCTGGACCACGGCGGCGACTCCTGATGTTCCGCGGGTAGTGGCGGGCAGCGCGCCTCGCCCGAGCACCGGTCGCGCGAACGGCGCCGCCTTCGGCGGCGCAGTGCTCGTCGCGCTCGACTTCGGCCGTGGCGATCACGCCGAGAGCCGCGAGGAGCTCGCGCCTCCTCGCCGCGAGCGCCGGGGTGCGGGTGCTCGCCGTCGTCGAAGGCCGACGCAGCCGCCCCGATCCGGCGCTCTTCGCCGGCTCGGGCAAGGTCGACGAAGTGGCGCGGGCGTGCGACGCGACGGGCGCGACGCTGGTGATCTTCAACCACGAGCTCTCGCCGGCGCAGCAGCGCAACCTCGAGCGCCGGCTCGAGCGCCGCGTGGTCGACCGCACGACGCTCATCCTCGACATCTTCGCCCAGCGCGCGAGCTCGCACGAAGGCAAGGTCCAGGTCGAGCTCGCGCAGCTCCAGCATCTGGCGACGCGCCTCGTGCGCGGCTGGACTCACCTCGAGCGCCAGAAGGGCGGCATCGGGCTGCGCGGCCCGGGCGAGACGCAGCTCGAGACCGACCGGCGACTGATCGGACGCGGGTCAAGGTGCTGAAGGAGCGGCTCGAGAAGCTCGGCCGGCAGCGCACGGTGCAGCGCCGGGCGCGCATGCGCGACGAGGTGCTCTCGGTGTCGATCGTCGGCTACACGAACGCGGGCAAGTCGACGCTCTTCAACGCGCTCACGCGCGCCGGCGCGTACGCCGCCGACCAGCTGTTCGCGACCCTCGATACGACGACGCGCCGCCTGTTCCTGCCGCCGATCGGAGCGATCACGCTGTCGGACACCGTCGGGTTCATCCGCGGGCTGCCGCACACGCTGGTCGCGGCGTTCCGGGCGACGCTCGAGGAGACGGTGCACGCCGATCTGCTGCTGCACGTCGTCGACGCCTCGAGCCCGACGCGCGACCGCCAGATCGAGGAAGTGAACAAGGTCCTGGCGGAGATCGGCGCGGACGCGATCCCGCAGCTCATCGTCTGGAACAAGATCGACCTCAACGGCGTCGGACCGGGGGTCGACCGCGACGAGTGTGGTACCATCGCGCGCGTCCGAATGAGCGCCCGGACGGGCGCCGGACTCGACGATCTACGCCAGGCACTCGCCGAGGCGGCAGCCGCGAAGACCGACTCCCGACGAGCCAGAATCCCAGCCGACACGACCGACGTCCATGTCACTTAACGATCCGCAGTGGGGTCGCCGCGGCGGCGGCGGCGGCGGGGGCGGCAACCAGGGCCCGCCGGATCTCGACGAGCTGTGGCGCAACTTCAACCAGCGGCTCGCGGCGATCTTCGGCCGGCGCGGCGGCGGCGCGCCAGGCGGCGAGCCGCCCAACTTCCGCCAGCTCGGCGGGGGTGCCGGGCTGCTCGTCTTCCTCGTGCTGGTGGTCTGGCTGGCGAGCGGGTTCTACATCGTCGACGCCAGCCAGCGCGGCGTGGTGCTCACGTTCGGCAGGTACTCGCAGACGACCGAGCCTGGCCTCCGCTGGCGCTGGCCGTACCCGATCCAGTCGCAGGAGGTCGTCAACATCAGCCAGGTGCGGACGATCGAGGTCGGCTACCGCAACAACGTCAAGTCGAAGGTGCTGCGCGAGGCGCTGATGCTGACCGACGACGAGAACATCGTCGACATCCAGTTCGCCGTGCAGTACACGATCAAGGATCCCGAGGACTACCTCTTCAACGTCCGGCGCCCCGACGAGACGGTGCTGCAGGTCGCCGAGACGGCGTTCCGCGAGATCGTCGGCAAGTCGAGCATGGACTTCGTGCTGTACGAAGGCCGCGAGGAGATCGCCGCCCGCGCCGAGAAGCTGATGCAGGACATCCTCGACCGGTATCAGACCGGCGTGCTGGTCAGCAAGGTCACGATGCAGAACGCCCAGCCGCCCGAGCAGGTCCAGGCCGCGTTCGACGACGCGGTCAAGGCGAAGCAGGACCAGGAGCGGGCGAAGAACGAGGGCCAGGCGTACTACAACGACGTCGTTCCCAAGGCGCGGGGCGCCGCCTCGCGCCTCACCGAGGAGGCGAGCGGCTACCGCCAGCGCGTCGTCGCCGCGGCCGAAGGCGACGCCTCGCGCTTCCGCCAGATCCTGGTCGAGTACACCAAGGCGCCGGCGGTGACGCGCGAGCGCATGTATCTCGAGACGGTGCAGCAGATCATGACCAGCACCAGCAAGGTCATGATCGACGCGAAGGCCGGCGGGAACCTGCTGTTCCTGCCGCTCGACAAGATCATCCAGATGTCGGCGGCCGGGCTGCCCGAGGTGATGGGCGGGAAGCCCGCGTCGACCGACGTGGCGCCGGCGCCGGAGACGACCGGGCGCTCGCGCGAGGCGCTCCGCTCGCGCGAGCGGGAGGGGCGGCCATGAGGCTCGGACTCGGCGCCTTCATCGGCGTGGTGCTGGTCGCGGCGGTGCTCGCGAGCCTCGCCCTCTTCACCGTCGACCAGCGCGAGAACGCGATCGTGTTCCAGCTCGGCGAGATCAGGGAGGTGATCACCGAGCCGGGGCTGCGCGCGAAATGGCCGCTGATCCAGAACGTGCGCTACTTCGACAAGCGCATCCTGACCATCGACGAGCCGGACACCGAGCGGTTCGTCACCTCGGAGAAGAAGAACCTGCTGGTCGACTCGTTCGTCAAGTGGCGGATCGAGGACGTGCGCCAGTACTACATCAGCATGAACGGCGACGAGGCGCGCGCCCGCTCGCGGCTGACGCAGATCATCAACTCGGTGCTGCGCGAGGAGATCGGCAAGCGCAACGTGCAGGACGTCGTGTCCGGCGAGCGCGACAAGATCATGCAGGTGGTGCGCGAGAAGGTGCTGCAGGACGCGAAGCCGTTCGGCATCGAGATCGTCGACGTGCGCCTGAAGCGCGTCGAGCTGCCGCAGGACGTGAGCGAATCGGTCTACCGCCGCATGGAGGCGGAGCGGCGCGCAGTCGCGAGCCAGCTCCGGTCGCTCGGCGCGTCGGAGGCGGAGAAGATCCGGGCCGAGGCGGACAAGGACCGGGAGGTCATCATCGCCGAGGCCTATCGCGACGCGCAGCGCGTGAAGGGGGAGGGCGACGCGAAGGCCGCGGCGATCTACGCCAAGGCGTACAGCGAGAACGCCGAGTTCTACGCGTTCTACCGCAGCCTCGAAGCCTACCGGGCGAGCTTCCGCAGCCGCTCGGACGTGCTGGTCCTCGACCCGAACTCCGACTTCTTCCGGTACCTCAAGAGCCCCGGCACCCGACCGGCCGGCAAGTGACGACCACGTTCCTGATGGCGGTCGGTCTGATGTTCGTGATCGAGGGCGTCCTGCCGCTCGTCGCGCCCAAATCCTGGCGCGAGATGTTCCGGCGCATCCTGGAGTTCAGCGACGGCCAGATCCGCTTCTTCGGCCTGGCGTCGCTGCTCGCCGGGCTCGCGCTGATCGCGCTCGCGCGCGCCTGAGCGCCGCGCCGGCGTCCCGCATGCGCACCTGGCTCCTCCCCGAGTTCGTCGAGGACGTGCTTCCCGACGAGGCGCGCGCGATCGAAGCCTATCGTGCGCGGTTGCTGGAGCTCTTCCGCGTGTACGGCTACGAGCTCGTGGCGCCGCCGATGCTCGAGTACATCGAGTCGCTGCTCACCGGCACCGGCCACGACCTGGACCTGCGCACCTTCAAGCTCATCGACCAGATGTCCGGCCGGACCATGGGGTTGCGCGCGGACATGACCCCGCAGGTCGCGCGGATCGACGCGCACCTGCTCAACCGCGAGGGCGTGGCGCGCCTGTGCTACTGCGGAACGGTGGTGCATACCCGCCCGCGCGGCCTGACCGCGACGCGCGAACCGCTGCAGATCGGCGCCGAGATCTACGGCCATGCCGGCATCGAGAGCGACGTCGAGATCCAGCAGCTCCTGCGCGCGGCGCTCGCCGCGTGCGGGCTCGCGAACGTGCGGCTCGACGTGGGACACGTCGGCGTGTTCCGGGCGATCGCGCGGCGCGGCGGGGTCGGTCCCGAGCTCGAGTCCGACGTGCTCGAGGCGCTGCTGGCGAAGGACCGGCCGGCGCTCGACGCGCTTACCGCGACGCTCGGGTCGCCGACGCGCGACGCGTTGCGGCTGCTGCCGGAGCTCTACGGCGGCGCCGACGTGCTTACCCGTGCGGCGGCGGCCTTGCCGCCTTATCCCGAGATCGGAGCGGCGCTCGCCGATCTCGGCGCGCTGGTGCGCGAGAACGGCATCGCGATGAGCATCGATCTCGCCGACTTGCGCGGCTATCACTACCATAGCGGGGTGGTGTTCGCGGCATACGGCAACGGGCTCGCGAGCGCGATCGCGCTCGGCGGGCGCTACGACGAGGTCGGCAAGGCGTTCGGCCGCGCCCGGCCGGCGACCGGATTCTCGATGGATCTGCGGGAGGCGGTCCGTGTCGCCCCGCGCGTTCCGCGGCCGGGCGCGATCCTCGCTCCGCCGGGCGGCGACGCGGCCCTGCGGGCGGCGATCGAGAAGCTGCGCCGTGCCGGCGAGACCGTCATCCAGGAGCTGCCGGGCCACGAGGCGACCCGGAGCGAGCTCGGCTGCGAACGCCGGCTCGTCCAGCGCGGCGGCAAGTGGGTCATCGAAGCGTTCTAGAATGATGAAACCGATGCCGAAGGCGTCGCTTTCCTCGCTTCGGGGAGCACGCGGGGGACCTTGCCCCCGCGTATCGTGAGACCCCATGGCGAGGAACGTCGTCGTCATAGGCACCCAGTGGGGTGACGAGGGGAAGGGGAAGGTCGTCGACTGGCTCACGCCCCACGCCCAGGGCGTGGTGCGCTTCCAGGGCGGACACAACGCCGGCCATACCCTGGTGATCGCCGGGCGGAAGACCGTCCTGCACCTCATCCCGTCGGGAATCCTGCATCCGGGCGTCACCTGCTACATCGGCAACGGCGTGGTCCTCTCGCCGCACGCGTTGCTCGAGGAGATGGACGAGCTCGCGCGCGCCGGGGTGGAGCTCGACGGGCGCGTCCGGATCTCGGAAGCCTGTCCGCTGATCCTTCCCTATCACGCCGCGCTCGATGTCGCGCGCGAAGCAGCGCGCGGCGCCGCCAAGATCGGTACGACCGGCCGCGGCATCGGCCCGGCCTACGAGGACAAGGTCGCGCGGCGCGCGATCCGGTTGCAGGATCTGCTCGTACCCGAACGCTTCGGCGCGAAGCTCGCGGAGCTGCTCGACTACCACAACTTCGTGCTGACGAAGCACCTGAATGCGCCGGCGGTGGATTTCGTGCGCATACGCGACGAAGCGCTCGCGATGGCGCCACGGCTCGCGCCGATGGTCACCGATGTCCCGCGCGCGCTCTACGAAGCCAACCGCTCGGGCAACAACCTGCTGTTCGAGGGCGCGCAAGGGGCGCTGCTCGACATCGACCATGGCACCTACCCGTACGTCACCTCGAGCAACTGCGTCGCCGGCGCGGCCGCGGCGGGGGCGGGCGTCGGGCCGCAGATGCTCCACTACGTCCTCGGCATCACCAAGGCGTACACCACGCGCGTCGGCTCCGGCCCGTTCCCGACCGAGCTCGAGGACGGCACCGGCGAGCGGCTCCGCGCGCGCGGCAACGAGTTCGGCGCGACCACCGGCCGGCCGCGCCGCTGCGGCTGGTTCGACGCGGCGGCGCTCAAGCGTTCGATCCAGATCAACGGCGTATCCGGGCTGTGCGTGACGAAGCTCGACGTTCTCGACGGCATGGACGAGTTGAAGGTCTGCGTCGGCTACACCATCGACGGCGAGTTCAGCGACCTGCTGCCGGCCGGCGCGGACGACACCGCGCGCTGCCAGCCGGTCTACGAGGACCTGCCGGGCTGGCACGCGAGCACGGTCGGGGTGAAGCGCAGCGAGGACCTGCCGCCGCCGGCGCGGGCGTACCTCGACCGCATCGAGGCGATCTGCGGCGTGACGATCGATCTGATCTCGACCGGACCGGACCGCGAGGAGACGATCGTCCGCCGGCACCCGTTTCAGTGACGCGAGGAAGCACGGAAAGCGATGGGCGATCTCTACGTGAGCTGGTCCGACTATCACAAAGCGATCGAGCGCCTCGCGGCGAAGGTGCACGAATCCGGCTGGAGCTTCAACCAGATCGTCTGCATCGCGCGCGGCGGCATGCGTGTCGGCGACATCGTTTCGCGGATCTTCAAGCTTCCGCTCGCGATCATCTTCACCAGCTCGTACGTCGAAGAGGGCGGGACGCAGCGTGGCGAGATCAGGGTGTCGGAGCACATGGCGATGATGACGCCCGGGCTCGGCGACCGGGTGCTGCTCGTCGACGATCTGGTCGACTCCGGCGTGACGCTGGACGTCGTCACGCGCCACCTCGCCGAGCGGCATCCCAACGTGAAGGAGATCCGCACCGCGGTGCTGTGGTACAAGGGCGTGTCGCGGTCGAAGCCGGACTACTTCGTCGATTACCTCGCCGAGAGCCCGTGGATCCACCAGCCGTTCGAGCCGTACGACGTGATGACGGCCGACGATCTGCGCACGCGCGCCGTCTAGCTTGGTGCGATCGGGATCGCTACGCGGCGCGATCGCGCCGGCGCTGGAGGGCTGGTGCCGAGGAAGGGACTCGAACCCCCACAGTGTTGCCACCGCTAGGACCTGAACCTAGTGCGTCTACCAATTTCGCCACCTCGGCACGAGGCGCGGATTCTATCAGGGCGATGCATTTTTGCATCGCTGAGATCGGGGATTCGCAAGACGCCGTGGCCCCTTGCGGGCCAACGCTTGAATGAGTCGCGGTCCCACATCAATTAAGCGCCGGCGCGCACGCGCGGCGCCGCGAACACCGGCGGCGCGCCGCGCCGCCGATCCGCAGCGCGCGCGCGAGGCCGAGCGCTACGACGAGCCGCTGCCGAGCCGCGAGCTCGTTCTGCAGACGCTGGAGGAAGAGGCGGTTCCGGTCGACGAGCGGCGGCTCGCCCGGCTGCTCGGGGTGCGCCGCAAGGAGGCCGAGGCCTTCGCCCGCCGCCTGGCGGCGATGGAGCGCGACGGCCAGCTCCTGCGCAATCGCAAAGGCGCGATCCTCGTCGCGGAGAAGGTCGACGTGTTGCGTGGCCGGATCGAGGCGCACCCGGACGGATACGGCTTCGTGGTGCCCGACGACGGCGGCGCCGATCTTTATCTCCCGCCGGGGGAAATGCGCCAGGTGATGCACGGCGACACCGTGCTCGTGCGGCCGGCGGGGATCGACCGTCGGGGCCGCCGCGAAGGCCGGATCGTCGAGGTGGTCGAGCGTGCGCACCGGCAGATCGTCGGCCGGCTGCACACCGAGCGCGGCGTCGCGTTCGTGGCCGCCGCGGATCGCCGCATCCAGCACGACGTCGTGATCGAGCCGGGCGCGACCCGCGGCGCGAAGCCCGGGCAGATCGTCACCGCCGAGCTCGTCGTCCAGCCCGGGCTCAACGTGCAGCCGATCGGCCGCGTCGTCGAGGTCCTGGGGGATTTCGGCGACCCGGGCATGGAGATCGAGATCGCGCTGCGCAAGCACGAGTTGCCGTTCGAGTTCTCGCACGGGGCGAAGCAGCTGGCGTCGCGCCTGCCGAACGCGGTGCGGGCCGCGGACCTCAAGGGCCGCACGGATCTCCGCGCGTTGCCGTTCGTGACCATCGACGGCGAGACGGCCAAGGACTTCGACGACGCCGTGTACTGCGAGCCGGCCGGGAAAGGGTTCCGCCTCCTGGTCGCGATCGCGGACGTGAGCCACTACGTCGTCGCGCGCGACGCGCTCGACGGCGACGCGCGCGAGCGGGGCAATTCGGTGTACTTCCCGCGTCGAGTCATCGCGATGCTGCCGGAGAAGCTGTCGAACGGCCTCTGCTCGCTCAATCCGGACGAAGACCGGCTGGCGATGGTGTGCGAGATGGCGGTCGGGGCGAGGGGCGAGCTCGCGCGGTACGAGTTCTACCCGGCGGCGATCCGCTCGCACGCCCGGCTGACCTACACTCAGGTGGCGCAGGCTCTCTACGAGACGCCCGCGCGGGTCGCCCCACAGGTTGCGCCGCTCGTCGATCGGCTGACGGCGCTCGACGGCGTGTTCCGCGCGCTGCTCCACGCGCGCGGGCGGCGCGGAGCGATCGACTTCGAGACGATCGAGACCGAGATCGAGTTCGACGCCAACGGCAAGATCGCCCGTATCGTGCCGCGGCCGCGGAACGATGCGCACCGGCTGATCGAAGAGTGCATGCTGGCGGCGAACGTCTGCGCATCCGACTTCCTCCAGCGCCGCGGCCACAAGGCGCTCTATCGGGTGCACGAAGGCCCGACGCCCGAGAAGCTGGAGGTGCTGCGCGGGTTCCTGAAGAGCTTCGGCCTCGCGCTCGGCGGCGGCGAAACACCGCATGCGAAGGACTATGCCCGCCTGCTCGAGAGCGTGAAGACCCGCCCCGACGTGCAGCTGCTCCAGACGGTGCTCCTGCGGTCGCTGAAGCAGGCGATGTACAGCCCGGAGAACGTCGGCCATTTCGGCCTCGCCTACGAGGCGTACACGCACTTCACGTCGCCGATCCGGCGCTATCCCGATCTCGTGATCCACCGCGCGATCAAGGCTGCGCTGGCGGGCGGCGCGTACGACCCCGGCGACTGGGTCGCGCTCGGGCTGCACTGCTCGATGACGGAGCGTCGGGCCGACGAGGCCACGCGCGACGTGCAGTCGTGGCTCAAGTCCTACTACATGCGCGACCGGGTCGGCGAGGAGTTCGCCGGCAGCGTCAGCGCGGTGACGAGCTTCGGCATCTTCGTGGCGCTCGACGACGTCTACGTCGAGGGGCTGGTGCACATCTCCGAGCTCGGCAACGACTACTTCCAGTTCGACCCGGTGGGGCACCTGCTGCGCGGCGACCGCACCCGCCGGCAGTTCCGGCTCGGCGACCGGGTGCGCGTGCGTGTCGCGCGCGTGGATCTCGAGCTGGCGCGCATCGACTTCGTGCTCGCATGAAGGAAGCGCGCGTGCTGATCGGCTTTCACGCCGTGCTCGCGCGGCTGCGGGCCGACCCGGAATCGGTGCTCGAGGTCCTCGCCGACGAGACGCGGCACGATGCGCGGATTGCGGACGCGCTCGCGGCGGCCGAGGCGCGCGGTGTGCGGGTGATCCGCGTCCCGTCGAAGCGGCTCGACGGCTTCTACGGCGGCGGTCGGCATCAGGGCATCGTCGCACGCGTGCGCCCGCGCGACGAGCAGGCCGACCTCGAGGAGATCCTCGCCCGTCTGACGGAGCCGCCGCTGCTGCTGGTGCTCGACGGGGTCACCGACCCGCACAATCTGGGGGCCTGCCTCCGCGTCGCCGACGCGGCGGGAGCACACGCGGTGATCACGCCCAAGGACCGCAGCGCCGGCCTGTCACCCGTGGTGACGAAGGTGGCGAGCGGCGCGGCCGAATCGGTGCCGTTCGTCGCGGTGACCAATCTCGCACGGACGCTCGACTCGCTGAAGGAGCGGGGCATCTGGGTCGTGGGCACCTCGGACGACGGCCCGGACGACCTCTTTGCCGTGGACCTCCCCGAATCGATCGCATGGGTACTCGGCGCCGAGGGCGAGGGAATGCGGCGGCTCACCCGGGAGCGGTGCGACCGCCTGGTACGGATCCCGATGCTCGGGCAGGTGGGAAGCCTCAACGTCGCAGTCGCCGCGGGGATCTGCCTGTACGAGTCACGGCGCGGGCGGCTTGGCGGCACGCCAAGTCGCTGATTTCGTTGCGCGAGGCGGCCCTCCTCGGCTATACTCGCGCGCTTCCTTGCCGCACCGGTCCCGCATACCGGGCGGCTTAACGCCGGGATCCCAAGATCAGTGGGGAACCCGCCAACCCATAAGGAAAGGAGTTCAACCCGCATGCGGCATTACGAAATCGTCTTCATCGTCCATCCGGACCAGAGCGAGCAGGTCCCGGCGATGATCGAGCGCTACCGCGGCACGATCGGCGCGCGCCAGGGCAAGATCCATCGCCTCGAGGACTGGGGCCGCCGGCAACTCGCCTACCCGATCGAGAAGGTCCACAAGGCGCACTACGTTCTGATGAACATCGAGTGCGACGGCGAGGCCCTCGCCGAGCTCGAGCACTCGTTCAAGTTCAACGACGCCGTGCTGCGCCACCTGATCGTCAAGATGAAGGCGGCGGTGACGACGCCCTCGCCGATGATGAAGGAAGAGAAGGCGAAGTCGGTGCTCCATCCGGAGGCCGCCAAGGAGAGCGCGAAGCCGGCGGAAGCGCCGGCTCCGGCCTGAGGCCCGCGCGCCGGCCCGAGCTTTGAATCGCAGCAACCGCCTGACGTTGTCCGGTCAGCTTGCCGCCCGAGATGCTCTGCGTTACACGCCTGCCGGCGTGCCGATGCTGAGCTTCAGCGTCGCGCACGAGTCCCGGCAGAGCGAGGCCGGCGCCGAGCGTGACGTGGGGATCGAGATGGCCTGCGTCGCGGTCGAGGCCGAGGCGAAGGTGATCGCCGCGGCACCGCTCGGAATCGGACTGAAGCTCGCCGGATTCCTGGCGCCGAAAAGCAGGCACAGCCGGCAGGTGGTGCTGCACGTGAACGAGATCGAATTCTTGGAAGGAGTGAGTGATGCCCCCACCCAGCAGAGGCCGTAGCGGCGGCCGCAAGGGCAAGGACGGCCGCAAGGACCGCAAGGACGGTCGCGGCGGGTCGCGCCAGCTGTTCAAGCGCCGCAAGTTTTGCCGGTTCACCGCCGAGAAGGTGGTGTGGATCGACTACAAGGACGTCGACGTCCTGAAGGACTTCATCAACGAGAACGGCCGGATCATCCCGGCGCGCATCACCGGCACCAAGGCCGGCTACCAGCGGCAACTGTCCGAGGCGATCAAGCGGGCACGCTATCTCGCGCTTCTGCCGTACACCGACCTGCACTAGCGAGACCGCGATGCAAGTGATCCTGTTGGAGAAGATGGTCAACCTCGGCGGGCTGGGCGACGTCGTCAAGGTCAAGGACGGCTTCGCGCGCAACTACCTGATCCCGCAAGGCAAGGCGAAGCGGGCGACGCCCGAGAACCTGAAGGAGTTCGAGTCCCGGCGGGCGGACCTGGAGAAGGCGCAGGCCGAAGCGTTCGGCGCGGCGCAGGAGCGCGGCGCCAGGATCGACGGCGTGGCCGTCCAGGTGACGCGCAAGGCGGGGGTCGACGGCCGGCTGTTCGGGTCGGTGACGACCTACGACATCGCCGAGGCGCTGCAGGGGCTCGGCCACGAGGTCGAGCGCGCGGCGATCCGCCTGCCGCAGGGCCCGTTGAAGGCGATCGGCGACTATCCGATCGCGGTGGCGCTGCACGGCGACGTCGTGGTCCACATCACGGTGTCCGTGCTGGGCGAGCAGGGCTGAGCGCCGGCGCGGGCGGCGCGCGAGGCCGCGCGCCGGCGATCGCCCGGATCCGACCGCTTCCGGCCGCACCGCGCGTGTAGAATCGTCCCGCGGTTCGCACGCAAGAAGCGCGAAATGGCGCAGACCCTCACCCAGGCTCCGGCCGATTCCCAGCTCGTCGCGCTGCGGGTTCCGCCGCACTCGATCGAAGCCGAGCAGTCGGTGCTCGGCGGACTCCTCCTCGACAACGGCGCCTGGGACAAGATCGGCGACATCCTCGCGCTCGACGACTTCTACCGCGACGATCACCGGCGCATCTATCGCCACATCGCGCGGCTGATCGAGCAGGGCCGGCCGGCCGACGTCGTCACCGTCGCCGAGTCGATCGAGGCGAGCGAGGACAAGGACCGCACCGGCGGCCTGACCTACCTCGGCACGCTCGCGCAGAACACGCCGTCGGCGCACAACATCCGCCGCTACGCGGAGATCGTCCGCGAGCGCGCGGTGATGCGCAAACTCGTCGCCGTCGGGGCGGAGATCGCCGACAGCGCGCTCAACCCCTCGGGCAAGGAGGTCGGGCAGCTGCTCGACGAGGCCGAGTCGAAGGTGTTCCAGATCGCCGAGGCCGGCAACCGCGGCCGCGCCGGCTTCCACGACATCCACCAGCTGCTCTCGCAGGTGATGGAACGGGTCGACTTCCTCTACAGCCGCGAGAACCCGAGCGAAATCACCGGCGTGGCGACCGGCTTCCAGCTGGTCGATCAGATGACCTCCGGACTGCAGGAAGGCGATCTCATCATCGTGGCGGGCCGCCCGAGCATGGGCAAGACCGCGTTGGCGCTCAACATCGTGGAGCACGTCGCCGTGGCCGAGAAGCGGCCGGTGGCGGTGTTCAGCATGGAGATGTCGGGAACGCAGATCGCGGGGCGGATGCTCGGCGCGATGGCGCGCATCGATCAGCACAAGCTGCGCACCGGCCGGCTTACCGATGAGGACTGGAGCAAGCTCGCCGACGCCCTTGGCAAGCTGCACGAGGCGCCGATCCACATCGACGAGACCGGCTCACTCAATCCGCTCGAGCTCCGCTCGCGCGCGCGACGACTCGCCCGGCAGTACGGCAAGTTGGGGTTGATCGTCGTCGACTACCTCCAGCTCATGGTGACCGACGGCAAACGCGAAGAGAACCGCGCCACCGAACTGTCCGAGATCTCGCGCAGCCTCAAAGCGCTGGCAAAGGAGCTCGCAGTACCGGTCGTCGCGCTGTCGCAGCTCAACCGCAGCGTCGACTCGCGGCCGGACAAGCGGCCGATCATGTCGGACTTGCGCGAGTCGGGCGCCCTGGAGCAGGACGCCGATGTCATCCTGTTCATCTACCGTGAAGTCGTCTACAACCGCGACGCCGAGGCGGGCAAGGCCGAGATCATCATCGCCAAGCAGCGTAACGGCCCGATCGGCGATCTCCCGCTGACCTTTCTTGGGCAGTACACGCGGTTCGAGAACTACGCGGCCCCGGGCAGCTACTAGGGATCTCGGCCATAGCAGATGTGACGGCTGCCCGCCTTTCGCGCCGGAGCCCGGACTGCGGTGCCCGGGTGTTCTGCTGCTGATTTCGAAGGTCTGCCTGGCACACCGATGCTCGCCCGCGTGA
>CAWHBL010000027.1:0-211361 GCA_963827555.1 uncultured beta proteobacterium | reverse complement strand
TCGTCATCCCGCGCACGAAGGACCGGTCGATCTTGATGCCGTCGATCGCGAACCGGCGGAGCTGGCTCATCGACGAGTAGCCGGTGCCGAAGTCGTCGAGGACCACCCGCACGCCGAGGTTCCTGAGGCCGCCGAGCACCGCCCGCGCCTCGTCGGGGTTGCGCTGGAGCGCCCCCTCGATCAGCTCGAGCTCGAGCATCTTCGGGTCGAGCCCGCTCGCGTCGAGGGCGCTGCGCACGCGGCCGAGCAGCGCGCGGTTGAACTGCTTCGGCGAAATGTTCACCGAGATCGCGAACGCCGGGCCGTGCAGCGCGTGCCAGCCCTGCGCCTGGTCGGCCGCGCTCTGCAGCACCCACTCGCCGATCGAGTGGATGAGGCCGGTTTCCTCGACGAGCGGCATGAAGCGCCCGGCGACCAGCAGCCCGTGCTCCGGGTGCTGCCACCGCAGCAGCGCCTCGGCGCCGGTCAGCGTGTCGCCGGCGACGTCCGCGCGCGGCTGGTAGTAGACGCGCAACTCCCCGCGCTCGACCGCGCCGCGCAGCGCCGCCTCCAGGCGCAGCCGCTCGGTCGCCCGGACGTTCATCTCGGCGGAGAAGAACTGGTAGTTCTTGCGGCCGCTCGACTTCGCGACGTACATGGCGGTGTCGGCGTGACGCATCAGCGTGGTCGCGTCGGTGCCGTCGGTCGGGTAGATCGCGATGCCGGCGCTCGCCGCGGTGTTGAGCGTGTGCCCCTCGATGTCGTACGGCTGCGACAGCCCGTCGATCAGCTTGCGCGCGACCTGCCCGGCGTCCTCGGCCGCCTTCAGGCCCTCGAGCACGACCACGAACTCGTCGCCGCCGAGTCGGGACAGCGTGTCCCCCTTCCGCAGCACGCCGCCGATCCGCTTCGCCACCTCGCGCAGGAGCTGGTCGCCGATGTCGTGGCCGAGCGTGTCGTTGATGCGCTTGAAGTGGTCCAAGTCGACGAACATCACCGCCAGCAGCCCGCCTTCGCGGTGCGCGGCGGTGATCCCGCGCGCGAGGCGGTCCGAGAGCAGGAGGCGATTCGGCAGCCCGGTGAGCGGATCGCGCGTGGCGAGCTCGGCGATCCGCGATTCCGCCTGCTTGCGCTCGGTGATGTCGAGCGCGGTGCCGCGGTAGCCGACGAACCGGCCCTCGCCGTCCACGATCGGCACGCCGCTCACGAGCTGCCACACCTGGCTCCCCGAGCGGCTCATCGACCGGTGCTCGAGGTTGCGGAACGCCTCCCGCGATCGCATGACCTGCGCGAACCAGTCGCGCACCCGCTCCGCCTCGCCCGGCGGCATCAGCTCCATCGGCCTGCGGCCGAGCAGCTCGTCGGGCACATAGCCGAGCACCTGCTCCACGCGGCGCGACACGTACGTGTAGCGCCCGTCGACGTCGAGCTCCCAGACGTACTCGCCGGCCGCCTCGGCGAAGTCGCGGAACCGCCGCTCCGACTCGCGCAGCTGCCGCTCGGCCTGCTTGCGGTCGGTGATGTCCATGACCGAGCCCACTATGCATACCTCGCCGCCGAGCTCCAGCAGGTCGGCCGAGATGAGCACGTCGGCCAGCTCGCCCGAGCGCTTGCGGTACCGGCATTCCATGTTGCGCACGCCGACTCCGGCCTGCAGCATCCGCACGAACTCCTCGCGGTCCGCCGGGTTGGCCCAGATCCCGAGCTCGATCGAGGTCCTGCCGACGACCTCGTCGCGCGACCACCCGAACCACTTCGACCAGGCCTCGTTCACCTCGACGTAGGCGCCATCGACGAGCCGGGTGATCACCACCGGCACCGGGCTCGAGTGGAAGATCTTGGTGAACCGCGTCTCCGACTCGCGCAGCCGCCGCTCGGCGCTCGTCCGCTCGGTGATGTCGAGCGCGGCCGACAGCATCACCGGCACGCCGTCGAGCTCGATCACGTCGCCGGACAGCAGCACCTCGGCCGCCTCCCCCGAGCTCTTCCGCCAGCGCGCCTCCAGGTTGCGCACCGCGCCGTTGGCGAGCAGCTGGTCGCGCATCCGCCGGCGGGCATCGGCGTCGATCCACAGCCCGAGCTCGACGAAGTTGCGGCCGAGGATCGCCTCGCGCGCGTAGCCGTAGGTCCGCGACCACGCGTCGTTCACGTCGATCACCGCGCCGTCCTCGATGCCCGAGATCGCGATCGGCAGCGGGCTGCCGCGGAACATGCGCTCCAGCCGCTCGCGCGAGGCGCGCAGCTCCGCGAGCGCCCGGTTGCGGTCGGTCACGTCGGTGAGCGTCGAGATCACGCAGCGCTCGCCGGCGAGATCCACGAGCTCGGCGGCGAACAGCGCGTCGCGCACTTCGCCGCCGCGCGCGCGCACCTTCAGCTCGAAGTTGCGCGTCGCCCCGCGCGCATGGAGGAGCGCGCTGATGCGCACGCGGTCGGCCGGCTCGACCAGCACGTCGACCTCCTCCAGCGTCCGGCCGACGATCGTGTCGCGCTCGCGCCCGAAGAACGCGCACCACGCCTCGTTCACCTCGACCACGCGGTTGTCGGCCATGCGGTTGATCAGCATCGGGTTCGGGCTGGAGCTGAAGATGCGCGCGAAGAGCTCGCGCGACTCGCGCACCGCGCCATCGGCCTCCATCTGCGCGGTGATGTCGCGCCCGACGCCGCGGTAGCCGCGGAACGTCCCGGACGCGTCGAAGATCGGCTCGCCGCTGGTGAGCGCATAGCGGAGCCGCCCGTCGGCGCCGCGCCGCACCCGCAGGAAGTCACGGAACGGCTGGTGCGCCTCGAGCTGCCGCCGGTGCTCGGCCCACTCCGGCCCTTCGCGGCCCTCGAACGGTAGCTCCCAGCGCCGCTTGCCGAGCGCATCCGACGGCTCGAACGCGGTCGCGGCCTGGAACGCGGGCGAGATCTCGGTGAACCGGAACTGCTCGTCCTGCTCCCAGTACCAGTCGGCGGAGAGCTGGGTCAGGCTGCGGAAACGCTCTTCGCTCCGCCGCATGCGCTCGGCGGCGCGGCGGCGCTCGGTGCTCAGCGCGCAAAGAAGAAGCGTGGTCAGCGTGACCGAGGCGAGCAGGCCGACGATCGCCACGAGGTCGGCCGGGTCGCCGCCGCTGAGGAACGGGCCGAGCCTGAACCACGCGGCCGCCATCACCAGCGCCGCGAGCGCGACGTTGAAAGTCGCCACCTCGCGCATCGGGAACCGAACCGCCGGCCAGACGGCGAGCGGGAACAGCACGAACGCGGCGAGGATCTCGGTGCGCTCGCGCGGCAGATGGCTCGCGAGCACGACCGCGCCGGCGAACAGCACCGCGCCGATCAGCGCCGCGTGCGCGATCGCCTCGGCGACGGCGATGCGCGGACGCAGGTTGCGCGCCCATGCCAGCACGAGCGGGGCGAACAGGAGCACGCCGAGCGCATCGCCCGCCCACCACGCGACCCCGGTACGGATGACGCGCTCGGACTCGAGCAGCTGGGCTTGCGCGAGCGCCGCGACGCCGATCGCCGCGGCGATCACCGGCGTACCGAGCGCAGCCGGAAAGATCAGGCGCAGGACGTCGCGCACCCGCGTAAGCTCCGGATCGAACCGGTCGCCGTCGTCGCTCCCCGGACGCGTGAGGAGCCACGCGGCGGTGACCCCGGCGAGCGTCGACCCGAGCGCGAGCACCGCCGCAGTGAACGGCGGCGAGGCGAGCGAGAGATTGGCGAGGAACGCCCCCACCGCGACCCCGGGGAAGAGCCGCAGTCCGAACAGGACGAGCGCGGCGACCGCGATCCCGGCTGCCGGCCAGACGAGCGAGACGTTGGACCCCAGGACCGCGAACACGAGCCCGACCTTCGCGGCGCCGAAGTACGCGGCGGCGAGGACCAGGTTCGCTACGATGTCGCGCGGGACACCGGGCATTGGCGGACGCTTCAGGCCCCTTCGTGCTGATGCGGCGGCGCGACCTTGAGCACCTCCTCGAAGGTGGTCGTGCCGGCGGCCACTTTCATCGCGCCGCTGATCCGCAGCGACTTCATGCCGTCCTTGTAGGCCTGCTCGCGCATCTTGCCGAGGTCGGGCGTCGTGCTGATCAGGCGCTTGACCCCCGGCGTGAGCAGCATGACCTCGTAGATCCCGCTCCTGCCCCGGAACCCGGTCATCCGGCACTCGAGGCAACCGACCGGCTTGTAGATGCGGCCCGGCCGCCGCGCCTTCCACGGCCTGACCAGCTCTTCCCACGCGACGTCGTCGGCACGGTCGTCGCCGTAGGGCACCTTGTGCTTGCAGTGCGTGCACAGCGTGCGCACGAGCCGCTGCGCCATCACCCCGAGCACGGTCGCGTTGAGGAGGTACGCCGGCACGCCGAGATCGAGCATCCGCGTCACCGCGCTCGCGGCGTCGTTCGTGTGGAGCGTCGAGAGCACGAGGTGGCCGGTGAGCGCGGCCTGGATCGCCATCTCGGCGGTCTGGAGGTCGCGGATCTCGCCGATCATGATGATGTCCGGATCCTGCCGCATCAGCGCGCGCACGCCCTCGGGGAAGTTGAGGTCGATCGCGGCCTGCACCTGCATCTGGTTGAACGACGGCTCGATCATCTCGATCGGGTCCTCGATCGTGCAGACGTTCACCTCGTTGGTCGCGAGCGTCTTCAGGGTCGAGTACAGCGTGGTCGTCTTGCCCGAGCCGGTGGGACCGGTGACGAGGATGATGCCGTGGGGCTTGCCGGTCATCTCCGCCCAGCGCGCCTGGTCCTCGTCGGAGAACCCGAGATCGGTGAAGTCCTTGACCAGCACCTCCGGGTCGAAGATCCGCATCACGAGCTTCTCGCCGAAGGCGGTGGGCAGGGTCGAGAGGCGAAGCTCGACCTCCTGGCCGTCCGCGGTGCGCGTCTTGATCCGGCCGTCCTGCGGCCGGCGCTTCTCGACCACGTCCATGCGGCCGAGGATCTTGATGCGGCTCGTCATCGCGGCGATGACCGGCGCCGGCAGCTGGTAGACGTCGTGCAGCACGCCGTCGATGCGGAACCGCACCTTGCCCATATCGCGGCGCGGCTCGATGTGGATGTCGCTCGCGCGCTGGTCGAAGGCGTACTGCCACAGCCAGTCGACGATGTTGACGATGTGCTGGTCGTTCGCGTCGAGCTGGCGGTTCGCCTTGCCGAGCTCGACCAGCTGCTCGAAGTTCGACAAGCTCGAGCGCGCCTCGGCGGTGCCCTTCGCGCCCTTGACCGATTTCGCGAGGTTGTAGAACTCGACGATGTAGCGCTGGATGTCGAGCGGGTTCGCGAACACGCGCTCGATCTCGAGCCGGTGGACGCGGCGGAGCTCGGCTTCCCACTCGCGGACGTGGGGCTCGGCGGTGGCGATCACCGCGCGCTTCTGGTTGACCTCGACCGGCAGGATCTTGAAGCGCTCGGCGTACGCGCTCGACATGACCTCGGTCACCGCGGCGAAGTTGATCTTGAGCGGGTCGACGTGGAAGTACGGCAGCCCGGCCTTGCCGGCGTACCACTCGGTCAGCGCTTCGAGCGTCAGGAGCCGGTGCGGCGGCTCCGCGGAGCGCCACTTCTGGTCGGCGATCACCACCAGCGGGTGGATCGAGCCCGCCTTGTGCGCGCGGCGATCCGAAGCGAGCCGCTCCGCCTCTTCGCGCGGCACCAGGCCGTCGGCGATCAGCGCGTTGACCACCTCGGCGAGCGCCAGGCGGCGTTCTTCGTTCGATACTGCGGCAACCAGCATGCAAGGGCTCCCCGGGAACGGCTCACTATAGCCACAAAGCCCTTGTGCCTCAATGGCTTCAGTCCGCTTTCGCCACCTTCGCGTGACGTTTTGACTTCGCCGGGGAAGTCGGCCATTCTCGGGCTCCCCCGTACCCGCACCAGGAGACAAACATGGCCATCAAAGTCGGCGATCGCCTCCCCGAAGGTCGTCTCTCCGAGACCGTGGAGTTCGACCCCTCGGGCTGCCCGGTCAACCCCAAGGACCTGAACGTCCAGGACCTCGTCAAGGGCAAGAAGATCGCGATCTTCGGCCTGCCCGGCGCGTTCACCCCGACCTGCTCGGCGAAGCACGTGCCGAGCTACGTCGCCAACTACGACGCGCTGAAGAAGAAGGGCGTCGACGAGATCTGGTGCATCTCGGTGAACGACGCGTTCGTGATGGCGGCGTGGATGCGCGACCAGAAGGCCGGCGGCAAGGTGCGCATGATGGCCGACGGCAGCGCCGAGTACACGAAGAAGCTCGGGCTCGAGCTCGACCTCACCGCGCGCAACATGGGCGTGCGCTCGACGCGCTACTCGATGCTGGTCGACGACGGCGTGGTGAAGCAGCTGAACGTCGAGGCGCCCGGCAAGTTCGAGGTGTCTGGCGCCGAGGCGATGCTCGCCAAGCTCTGAGCGAGACTTGCGTCCGGCAGGACACCGTCATTGCGGCGGTGTCCGCCTGGGCGTGAAAGTGCTACAGTGGCCGCACCGACCCCGCGTGCGGGGCCTTGCTCGGGGAGCGGCCATGTCCCGAATCGTTGTCCTTGCTGTCACGGCGGCGCTTGCCGTGCCGGTACTCGCCCAGAGCATCTACAAGCACGTCGGCGCCGACGGCAAGGTAACGTACTCGGACCAGCCGCCGGCCGGCGGGCGCAACACCATCGTGCCGCCGCCGAGCACCGGGCACTACGTCAACCCCCAGCCGGGCGGCGTCCAAGCGCCGGGCACGATCCCGCAGAGCGCCGTACCGGTGGCGCCCAACCAGCCCTTGCCGACGGCGATGACGCCGGGCATGAGCCCGCCGAGCACCATTCCGTCGAACGTGGTACCGGGACCCGGCTCGGAGTCGACCCCCGGCCGCGTCGTGCCGGGAACGGTCGGTCCGGACTCCCCCGACCGGCGGTTCGGCCTGTCGCCCGACGAGCAGCGCATCGACCGGGACGCGGCTCAGCGCAACATCATGCAGGGCGAGCGCGCGCGGGAAGCCGAAGCCGTGCGCCTGAACGTACCGCAGGGTGAGGCGGCGCGCGACGCCCGGGACATCCGGACCAACGTCCCGGCCGGGGAAGCGGCGCGGGAGCGGCGCGACATGCAGATCGGCGTGCCCGCCGACGAGCAGGCCCGCGAGCGCGAAGCGGTCCGGCTCAACCAGTAGCGAACCAGGCGGACGTCTCGACGGTGTTGCAGTGGATCTCGACGGTGTCGTCGATATCCTGCGCGTAGCCGCCCGCCATCGTCACCGCGACCGGCACGCCGGCGCGTCCGCATAGCCCGAGCACCAGCCGGTCGCGCTCGAGCAGTCCCTGCTTGGTCAGCGCGAGCCGTCCCAGGCGGTCGTCGTAGTAGGGGTCGGCGCCCGCCAGGTAGATCGCGACGTCGGGACGCGCGCGCTCCAGCGCCGCGCGCAGGCCGCGCTCGAGCGCCTCGAGGTACTCCCGGTCGCCGGTCCCGTCGACGAGCTCGACGTCGAGGTCGCTCGCCTCCTTCGCGAACGGGAAGTTGTTCGCGCCGTGGATCGAGAACGTGAAGACCGTTGGATCGTCGCGGAAGATCGACGCGGTGCCGTTGCCCTGGTGCACGTCGCAGTCGACGACCGCGACCCGCGCCACGCGGCCCTCCGCCTGCAGCGTGCGCGCCGCGATCGCGCTGTCGTTCAGGACGCAGAACCCCTCGCCGCGGTCGCGGAAAGCGTGATGCGTGCCGCCGGCGAGGTTCACCGCGACACCGTCCACGAGCGCGGCGCGCGCGGCGGCGACGGTCGCGCCGCTCGTGCGGCGCGAGCGCTCGACCATCTGCGGCGTCCACGGGAAGCCGATGGCGCGCTGTTCCGCCTGGCTCAGGGTCCCGCCGACGATCCGGCCGAGGTACGCCGGACAGTGTGCGCGGACGATGTCCTCGTCGCGCGCGGGCGGTGCGACGTGCGCCACTCCACCGAGGTCGCTTTCGAGCACGCGCGCGCGGAGGCGCGCGTACTTGCTCATCGGGAAGCGGTGCCCGGGCGGGAGCGGCAGGACGTAGTGGTCCGAGTAGTAGATCCGCACCGGCCGATTCGTACTCAGCCCGGCGTCCAGATCCGCCCGCCGGCGCCGGCGAGGTCGAGCATGAGCTCGTTCAGCCGCTTCACGAATCCCGCCGGGTCGTCGAGCGTGCCGCCCTCGGCGAGCAGCGCCTGGTCGAAGAGCAGCTCGGCCCATTCCCTGAACCGCTTCTCCTCGCGCGTCAGCCGCTCGACCATCGGGTGCTCCGGGTTGATCTCGAGGATCGGCGGAAACTTCGGCACCTCCTGCCCGGCGGCGCGCAGGATCCGCTGGAGATTCGCGCCCGGATCGTGCTCGTCCGCCACGAGGCACGCCGGGGAAGACGTCAGGCGCGCCGTCGTGCGCACCTCCTTCACGCGCTCGCCCAGCGCCTGCTTGATCCGCCCGACCAGCTCGCGGGAGGCGTCGGCGAGCTTCCGCTCGGCGTCGCGCTCGGCGTCGGTCTCCAGCTTGCCGAGCTCCAGCCCGCCGCGCGTCACCGAAGCGAGCGGCTTCCCGTCGAACTGCGGCAGGTGCGCGACCACCCATTCGTCGACGCGGTCGGAGAGCAGGAGCACCTCGATGCCTTTCTTGCGGAACACCTCGAGATGCGGGCTCGACTTCGCGCCGAGGAAGGTGTCGGCGGTGACGTAGTAGATGCGGTCCTGCCCCTCCTTCATGCGCCCGACGTAATCGGCGAGCGACACCGATTGTTCGTCGGTGTCGGCGTGCGTGGAGGCGAACCGCAGGAGCTTCGCGATCCGGTCGCGGTTCGCCGCGTCCTCGCCCGCCCCCTCCTTGAGCACCTGCCCGAACTCCTTCCAGAACGTCGCGTACTTCTCCGGCTGGTTCTCCGCGAGCTCCTCCAGCAGCTGGAGCACCCGCCGCGTGCAGCCGGAGCGGATCGCCTCGACGTCGCGGCTCTCCTGGAGGATCTCGCGCGAAACGTTGAGCGGCAGGTCGTTCGAGTCCACCACCCCCCGCACGAAGCGGAGGTACGCCGGCAGCAGGTGCTCGGCGTCGTCCATGATGAACACGCGCCGGACGTAGAGCTTGAGGCCGTGGCGGTGATGCCGGTCCCACAGGTCGAACGGCGCGCGCGACGGGATGTAGAGGAGCTGGGTGTACTCCTGCCGGCCCTCGACGCGGTTGTGCGTCCAGGCGAGCGGCGGATCGAAGTCGTGGGCGACGTGGCGGTAGAACTCCTGGTACTGCTCGTCGGTGATCTCGCTCTTCGGCCGCGCCCAGAGCGCGCTCGCCTGGTTGACCGTCTCCTCGAGCCCGGTCCCGACCATCTCCTTCTTCTCCTCCGACCACTCGAGCTTCTGCATCACGATCGGGATCGCGATGTGGTCGGAGTACTTGCGCAGGATCGACTTGAGCTTCGCATCGGAGAGGAAGTCGTCCTCGCCGGCGCGCAGATGCAGCACCACGTCGGTGCCGCGGCGCGCCTTCTCCACTGTCTCGATCGTGTACTCGCCGGTGCCGTCGGACTCCCAGCGCACCCCTTCCGCGGCCGGACGGCCCGCACGCCGCGTGAGGAGCGTGACGCGGTCGGCGACGATGAACGAGGAATAGAACCCGACGCCGAACTGGCCGATCAGCCGCGCGTCCTTCGCCTGGTCGCCGGTCAGCGCCGCGAGGAACTCGCGCGTGCCCGACTTCGCGATCGTCCCGATGTTGGCGATCACCTCCTCGCGCGACATGCCGACGCCGTTGTCCGACACGGTGATCGTCCGGGCGTCCTTGTCGAACGCGACGCGGATCTTGAGCTCGCCGTCGCCCTCGAGGAGCGCCGGGTCCGCGATCGCCTCGAACCGGAGCTTGTCGGCGGCGTCGGACGGCGTTCGACACCAGCTCGCGGAGGAACACCTCCTTGTTGCCGTACAGCGAATGCACCATCAGGTGCAGGAGCTGCTTCACCTCGGCCTGGAAGTCGAGGGTCTCCTTTGCGGGGGTGGTCATTGGGCTGTCGGTTCGGGGTGCGGAGGTGGGCGAGATAGGGGCCGAAGTATCCCCGATCAAGCCCCGCCGAGTACAGATAGAGTAGCGCCGCCCGACCGCCATGCCCGCGACGCTCGTATTCGCCGACCGCGAGATCGGCTGGACCGCCTTCGACGACGCGGCGCAGCGCGCGGCGGGCGGCTTCGAACGGCTCGGCGTCGCCGACGGCGACGTGGTGTGCATCATGCTGCGCAACGAGCCGGCGTTCCTCGAGGCCGTGTTCGCCGCGCGGCGGCTCGGCGCGTACCCCTGCCCGATCAACTGGCACTACAAGGCCGACGAGGCGGGATGGATCCTCGCCGACAGCGGCGCGAAGGTCCTCGTCGTCGCCGCCGACCTCCTGCCGGCGATCGAGCGCGCGATCCCGCCCGGGGTCGCGGTCATCGTGGCGCAGCCGGCGGCGCCGACCGTCGCCGCGTTCGACATCGCCGATGAGCGCGCGCGCGTTCCGGACGACCTCCCGGAATGGCGCGCGTGGACCGCGTCGCACGCGCCATACGCCGGTCCGGCGCGGGCACCGCGCACCAACATGCCCTACACCTCCGGCACGACCGGCCGGCCGAAGGGCGTGCGCCGCATCCCGCCGCCGCCGGAAGACGCGGACCGGATCGCGGCGCTCACGCGCGCGATTCTCGCCACGGGTTACGGCATCGAGCCGGGGATGCGTGCGCTCGTGTCCGCGCCGCTCTACCACAGCGCGCCGAACCTCTATGCCCTGCAGGCGATGCTGAACGAGGCGCTGCTCGTGCTCGAGCCGCGGTTCGACGCCGAGCGCACGCTCGCGCTGATCGAGCGCCACCGGCTGACGCACGCCTACCTCGTGCCCACGATGTACGTGCGCATGCTGCGCCTGCCGGAGGCGACGAAGCGACGCTACGACCTCGGCTCGATGCGCTTCGTGGCCTCGACCGGCTCGCCGTGCCCGCCGGAGGTCAAGCGGGCGATGATCGACTGGTGGGGCCCGGTGTTCCACGAGTCCTACGCCTCGAGCGAGGCGGGCCTGATCACCGTGATCTCGTCGACGGAAGCGCTCGCCAAGCCCGGCTCGGCCGGCCGCGCGATCGGCGGCGGTACGCTCAAGATCCTCGACGAGGATGGCCGCGAGCTGCCGTCCGGGGAGATCGGCCTCATCTACGCGCGGCAGCCGGCGTACCCGGACTTCACCTACAACAACAACCCCGAGGCGCGGCGTCGGCTCGAGCGCGACGGGCTGTGGACCCTCGGCGACATGGGCTATCTCGACGCGGACGGCTATCTTTACGTCTGCGACCGCGCCTCCGACATGGTCATCTCCGGCGGCGTCAACATCTACCCGGCGGAGATCGAGGCGGTGCTCGCGGCCATGCCCGGCGTGCGCGACTGCGCGGTGTTCGGGATCCCCGATGCCGAGTTCGGCGAAGCGCTCGCCGCAGCGGTTCAGCCCGAGCCCGGTGCCCGGCTCGAGGTCGATTCGATCAGAGCCTTTCTGGCGGCGCGGATCGCCGGCTACAAGGTCCCGCGCGCGATCGAGTTCCACGCCGAGCTGCCGCGCGAAGAGAGCGGCAAGATTTTCAAGCGGCGCCTCCGCGAGCCGTACTGGGCGAAAGCGGGGCGGCGGATCTGACGCCCCGCGCGCTGCCTCGTCTGCGATAATCCCGCCGCCATGAGGCTGCGCAGCGTCGAGCTCGAAGTGCCCGACTCCCCCGCCGCGGTCGCGTTCATGCGCGACGTCTGGGGCCTCGTCCCCGCCGGCACCCGATCGCGCACCGCCTACCTCCGCGGCACGGGCGATCATCCGTACCTTCTCGCGCTGACCGAGGCATCGGCGCCGGCGATCGCAACGATCACGTTCGCCGGCTCGGCTGGCGAGCTCGACGCGCTGCACGCCCGCATCGTCGCGGCCGGGGTGCGCGCGCCGGCGCGTGTCGGCGAGTTCGACGATCCCGGCGGCGGCGGAGGCTTCTTCGTCCGCGGCGCCGAAGGGCAGGCCTTTCCGGTTCGTCGCCGAGGGCGCGCGCGCCGAGCCGCTCGCCGACCGATTCAAGCCGATCCAGCTCACGCACGTCGTCCTCAACGCGAGCGACCGCGATGCCTGCGCGAAGTTCGTGATCGAAGCGCTCGGCTTCAAGCTCGCCGACCGCACGCGGCACATGACCTTCGTCCGCTGCAACAACGCGCACCACGCGCTCGCGTTCGCGCACTCGGAGGTTCCGGCGCTCAACCACGTCGCGTTCGAGATGGCCGATATCGACGCGGTGATGAAGAACATCGGGCGGCTCCGCGACCTCGGCCTGACGCCCGCCTGGGGACCCGGGCGGCATGGGCCGGGGAACAACGTCTTCGCCTACTTCATCACCCCGTTCGGCGCGAGCATGGAGTACACCGCGGAAGTGCAGCAGGTCGACGACTCGTACCGGGTCGGCACGCCCGAGGACTGGAAGTGGCCGCCGAACCGCATCGACCACTGGGGCGTGTCGACGCGCGACAACGCGCGGCTCGGTGAGGCCGAGCGGACGTTCCGGTTCCGGCAGTGATGCGCCGCACGCTCCTCCTCGTCCTTCTTCTGGGTCGCGGCAGCAGCCGCGAGCACAGGATTACCCGAGCCGCCCGATCCGGCTCGTCATGCCGAACGCGCCGGGCAGCTCGATCGACACCGTCGGGCGCCTGATCTCCGTGCGGCTCGGCGAAGTCCTCGGACAGACGATCGTGATCGAGAACCGCGCCGGCGCCGCCGGCGCGATCGGCATCGAGACGGCGAAGACCGCCGTTCCGGACGGCTACACCCTCCTCTTCGCCTCGGCGAGCGGCATGTCGATCGCGCCGCTGCTGCAGAAGAAGATTCCCTACGATCCGCTGAACGATTTCGCGTTCGTGTCGCTCGTCGCGGTGATGCCGAACGTTCTGGTGGTCAATCCGGGGCTGCCGATCGCGAGCGTGAAGGAGCTGATCGAGTACTCGCGCGCCAACAAGGGCAAGGTCAACATGGCCTCGGCCGGACCGGGCGCGGCGAGCCATCTCGGCGGCGTGCTGCTTCAGGTCATGGGCGACTTCGAGTCGCTGCACGTGCCCTACAAGGGCGGCGGGCCGTCGGTCGGCTCGGTCGTCGCCGGGGAATCGCACTGGACGATCGCGCCGGCACCGGCGACGATGTCGCTCGTGAAGTCCGGCCGACTGCGGGCGATCGCGCACAGCATGCCGCAGCGCGCGCCGCTCTTCGGCGACATTCCCGCGGTCGCCGAGACGCTGCCCGGCTACGACTACAGCGGCTGGGCTGGATTGCTGGCGCCGAAGGGCACGCCGAAGCCGATCCACGACCGGTTGCACGCCGCGCTCGCCAAAGCGGCGGCGAGCCCGGCGCTGAAGGAAGGATTCGCCGCACAGGGCGCGGAGGTGATCCTGACCTCGCCGGAAGAGTTCCGGAAGTTCCTCGAGCAGGACATCGCGAACACTGCCCGGGTAGTGAAGGCGGCCGGCCTGCAGGCCGAGTAGGCGGTCGGCGGGCCTCAGCCGGCTGTCAGGGCACCACTGGGCCGCGACGGCTCGAGTGCACCCACCTTCCAGATCCTCTCGACCTCGCCGTACCAGTTCTCCAGCCTGACGACCGCGCCGCCGTCCAGGCCGGCCTGGGCTTCCGCGTAGCGGATCGCCTGTTCCCGGCGGTCGAAGAACACGGGGTCGTCGTCGTCCTCCATCACGACCTCCCAGCCGTCGAAGAAGGCCGCCGGATAGACTACATAGACCGTCGACTGCTGCTGCGCTTTGTCCATCTGCTACCACCAATCGAATGCTCAACGCTTACGTGAACTGAGTGTAGCGACACGCCTCTCGCCGGCGGGGGCAGCATTCCCGTCGGGCGTGTGACCTATTCACCAAGGCCGGCCGGTCACCGATAAGTCGGCATGTGGATCATATCGACGCCGTAGCGCTCGAACACGCGATCCTCGATGTATCGGGGCGACGATGGCGCCTTTGCCTCGCGCCGGCAATTCGGCAGCCATCCCTGGCGCGGTCCGCCTTCGTAGCCCCACGCCCGCGTGGACCAGTTCACCCAGTAGCGACCACTCGGCACGATTTCGCTGCAGTTGACGTAGTCGAGGACGGCGATTTCCGCCGGGCCCATGCGCTTGCCGTTCACGTAGATGCTGCGCGCATCCGGCGCAGCCTCGCTTTGCGGGGCGGCGACGACTCCGAGCACCAGTGCAAGCGCGATGAGCGCGCGCGTTGATCCGGTTCATGACGACCTCCTTTAGGGTTGGCGTAGGAGCCCTTACGCCGGGTCGGTCAGAGCGGATGCCGCGCCGCAGGCGAGGATCGTCAATAGGTCACGCGCCGTGCGGCGCGGCCGAGCCGGACGTGAACTAGTCGATCTTCGCGCCGGAGCGCTTGACGACGTCCGCCCATTTGGCGGAGTCGCGCCGGATCAGCTCGGCGAACTCCTCGGGCGTGCCGCCGGCCGGCTCGTCGCCGATCGACGCGAAGCGCTCCACGAAGAGCGGCGACCGGATCGCCGCGTTGACGGCCGCGTTCAGCTTGTCGAGCACCGGGCGCGGCAGCCCGGCCGGCGCGATGACGCCGGTCCACGTCCCCGCCTCGTAACCCGGTACGCCGGCTTCGGCGATCGTCGGCAGCTCGGGAAATCCCGGCGAGCGCCGCGCGCCGCTCACTGCGAGCGCCTTGACCTTGCCCGAGCGCGCGTGCGGCGAGATCGAGTTGAGGCTCTCCCACATCACCTGCACGTGTCCCGCGATCAGGTCGTTGATCGCCATCGCCCCGCCCTTGTACGGCACGTGCACGATCTCGGTGGCGGTCATGTACTTGAAGAGCTCGCCGCCGACGTGGCCGGGCGACCCGTTGCTCGACGACGCGTTGAGGAGCTTCCCGGGGTTCTGCTTCGCGTACACGATCAGCTCCTGCACCGAGTTGACCGGGAGCGAAGGCGAGACCGCCAGAAGGAGGTGCCCCTTCGAGACCACCGCCACCGGCTGCAGGTCGCGCTCGATGTTGTAGGGCAGCTTCGCCACCATGTGGCGCGTGATCGCCATCGCACCGATCGGGCCCATGCCGATCGTGTAGCCGTCCGGCGGTGCCTTCGCCACGATGTCGATGCCGATGGTGAGCGCGCCGCCGGGGCGGTTGTCGACGACCACCTGCTGCCCGAGGAATTTCGACATCTCCGGCGCAACGAGGCGCGAGATGGTGTCGGTCGCGCTCCCCGGGGCCTGCGGGACCACGAACCGGATCGGCTTCTCGGGATACTGGGCGGATGCGCCCGCGGCCAGGAACACGCCGGCAAGCGCGATGAAGAGAACGCGGATCATGCTCACCCCCAGCCAATCAAGGACGCGAGGTCGACGTGCTGCGGCGAATCGAGGCCGGCACCGAGCCCGTGGTAACGACTGCCGTGAAAGAGCAGCGGCGACCGCTCTCCGTTGTGCTCGAACCGCAGCACCCGGCCGAGGACGATGACGTGGTCGCCGGCGTCGAACCGCGCCTCGACCTCGCACTCGAACGCCGCGACCGCGTCCTCGAGCACTGGCACGCCGCCCTCGCCCAGGCGGTGCTTCACCCCGCCCCACTTGTGCTCGCCGCTCGCGCGCGCGAAGCGGTCCGAGATCCCGCGATGCTCCTCGCCGAGCACGCTGACCGAGAAGTGCTGCATGGCTGCGTACACCGGGAACGCGAAGCTCGACCGCCCCGGGCAGAACGACACGAGCGGCGGCGCGATCGAGACCGAGCTGAACGAGTTGACCGTCATGCCGACCGGCATGCCGTCCGCGCCGCGCGCGCCGATCACCACCACGCCGGTGGCGTAGGTGCCGAAGGCCTTGCGCAGTGCCGCGGGGTCGATCGGGGGCGCGTCCATCGCCGGCACTCTTACCGGGACTCACCGTGAACGCGGGCGCGGGCGGAAGCCGGTCGCGCGGCCGGACGGTCAGCGGCTCAGTTCGCTGAACGGCGGGATCGGCTGCTCGAGCACCCGCACGTCCCGGGCCGGCGCGCTGCGGAACGAATCGGGAATCTTGCCGACCCAGTGCCAGTTGCCGAAGATCGGCTCCCACAGCCGCGGCTGCCAGTCGTCGGTGAGGTAGTCGGTGTCGGCCGAATACTCGGACCGGCCGCCCGCCGGGTTCGGCATGTAGTAGAAGAGCGTCGACGAGATCCGGTGCCGCCCGATCCCGATGTCGCTCGCCCAGCCGCGCCGTTGCATGTGGTTCGCGCCGGTCATCAGCTCGTCGATGTTCTCGACGCCGAACGAAACGTGGTTCCAGGCAAGCCGCGGCGATCTTCAGCAGGAAAAGGTTGTGATGGTCGTTCCGGCCGTCGCAGCGCATGAAGACGCCGAGCCCGCGCGAGACGTCGGTGATCCGGTAATCCGAGCCGCCGCGTGTAGAACGCCACGCCGGCGTCGACGTCCGGTGTCCCGAAGACGACGTGGTGGATCAGCTTGGGCACGGCCCGCTCGTACCACTTGCGGTGCCGCGTTCCACCGCCGGATGGCGCCGAGTCCGTTCTCGGCCGTCTCGTCGTCTCCCGGCGGCACCCGTTGCCACACGCGGAAGCCGATCGGGATGCCGATGTCGTCGTGGGTGTGCAGCGTCCCGTCCGCGTCCCGTGTCACCTCGCGATCGGCCGACAGGCTCTTCGCCAGCGCCTCGAGCGACACCGCCGAGTCGGCGCCCCAGATCACCTCGCGCGCACCCGGGCCTGGCGCGAACGCGGGCGACAAGGCCGGGTCGTCGCTCCGGCGAAGCAGTACGCGCGAGCCCTCCGGCAGGCCGAAGTCGGCGCCGCGCGCGTCGCGGCCGAGCGGCTGTAGTCCGAAGTCGTCGTAGAACCGCGCCGACGCCTCGAGGTCGTCGACGCCGTAGAGGATCGTCTGCACGCCGAGAATGCTCATGGCAACAGCCCCTTCAGAACTTCCCGTCGATCAGCACGAACGCGATCCGGCAGACGTCGTCCGACCGGTTCGCCCAGGCGTGATTGGTGCCGCGCTGGATGAGCACGTCGCCCGCACGCAGCAGCGTCTCGCCCTCGTCCATCTGCGCGTAGATCTCGCCGTAGAGGACGATCGCGTAGTCCACGCTCTCCGTGGTATGCATGCCCGGGTGCCCGGACTCCGGCCGGTGCGCGGCGTCCTTGTAGATCGTGGAGAAGGTCGCCCGCATCATCCGCTCGCGCTCGGCCGGGTCCTTAGACTCCGGCGGGAAATCGATGATCCGCAGCACGGTGCCATTCTTCGGCGGCATGACGCCCCGGATCTCCGCCGTCCGCTCCGGATCGGCAATCGGCGCGGGATTGCCGTGTGTCGCCCAGAGGTTCTGCGCCCGGTACCCCGGCCGTTCGGCGACCGTCTTCACCGCGGCGGTCGGGCCGTCGGCCACGATCCCCGACCGGCCGTTCGGGCCTATCCCCGTCACCACGCGCCGCGTCGGCGGCAGCTTTCGTGCCATCGCATTCTCCTCGTCAGAAAGCTTCGCCCAGCCGGGCGTACCGTACGTCCACGTCCGCCTGCATGCGCGTGCGCACGTACTCGAGCCGCGCGGCCTCGGCGCCCGGCGCCTCGTTGTGCGAGCGCAGACCCGTCTCGAGAGAGCCGCGCTGAGTGAAGAGGCAGCGGTCATAGCGCCGCTCCAACCACTCCGCCAGAACTTCGCTGACCGCCGTACCGCGCTCGAGCAGCCGCGCGAGCAGGACGGCATCCTCGATCGCCATCGATCCGCCCTGCGCCCAGAACGGGGTCCCGGCATGCGCGGCGTCGCCGAGGACGATCACCCGGCCCTTGTACCAGGGGCGCGGCAGGTGCACCTCTTCGATTGCGGTGTACACGACCTGATCCGGGTCGCGCACCTGCGGGAGCAGCTCGCGCGCGAGGCCGCCGTACTCGGCGAACCGTGCGCGGCACAGCCCGACGAGGCAGCGCGCTCGTGGCGCGGATTTCCCGGCTCCTTCGAGACGCCGGCGATGTAGAGCGCATCCTCCGCGATCGGCACGATGCCGAACGTCGTGCCCCGCCCCATGAACCAGACGAGGCGCGTCACCGCCGGCGGTCGCGGCAGCACGACGCGCCAGTTGGCGAACCCGGTGTACGCGGGCTCGGCGCCGGGGAAGACGAGCTGCCGCACCCGGGACCGCACGCCGTCCGCACCGACGACCAGGTCGAACTCGCCGGCGGTTCCGTCGCTGAACGTCGCGGCGACCGTCGCGCCCCGATCGGCGAGCGTCTCGATCGTCGTCCCCATGCGCACGCGTACGCCGCTACGCCGCGACCGCCGCGGCGAGGATGTCGTGCAGCACGCGGCGGCGGATCGGGACGATCGCGGGAACCTCCGGCCCGGCGAGCCGCGGATACCGGATCAGGGCGATCTCGTTGCCCTGCGCGTCGGCGATCGCCGTCCGGTCGTCGGTGATCGGGTAGCCGGCCGCGACGATCGCCGGCACGACGCCGATGTCGGCGAGCGCCTTGAGCGCGTTCGCCTGGACGTACATGCCTGCGCCGACGATCTCGAACGCGGGCTTCAGCTCCACAACCTCGCAGCGGATCCCGCGCTGGCCGAGCGCGGCGGCGAGCGTCTGCCCGGCGACGCCGGCGCCGACGACGAGTACGTTGCGGACGGCCGGCAAGGCCCTACTCGGGCAGCTTCAGGGTCGGAATGAGCGCCGCCTTGTTCTTGTAGTCGGTATCCAGCCGCGCGCTGAACGCCTCGCGGTCGAGGTAGCTCGATTGCTGGAACTGCCTCTCGGCGAGATCCTGATATGCCGGATCCGCGGTCGCCTCGCGGCATGCCGCTTCCAGGCGCGCGACGATCGCCGCCGGCGTGCCGGCGCGCACGAATAGCCCGCCGTAGCCGGAGGGCAGGATCGGAAACCCGAGCTCCGCCACCGTCGGCACGTCGGGATAGCGCTTCACGCGCTCGGTCGCGAACACCGCGAGCGGCCGAGCTTCTGCGAAGCGACGCCCGAGGTCGTGATGATCCCCAGGTCGACCTCGCCGGTCAGCAGGTGCGGGAAACCCGCAGCCTCGCCCGCGTAAGGCACATCGGTGAGATCGACGCCCGCCTTGCGCCACAGCTCCGCGCCCGCGAGGTGCGGCGAGCTCGCGACACCCGGCGTGACGTAGCGCAGCTTTCCCGGGTTCGCCTTCGCGTACGCGACCAGCGACTCGAAATTCTGGAACTGCGATTTCGGGCCGACCGCGACGTAGAACATGTTCTCGAACGTCTGGCAGATCGGGACGATCGTCTCGCGCGTGTACGCGAGGTTCTTCATCCGGTGGGGCTGGATGGTGATCGGCGTCACCGGCGAGTAGAGCACCGTGTAGCCGTCGGCCGGCGCCTGCGCGAGGCCGACCATGCCGATCGTCAGGCCGCCGCCCGGGCGATTCACGATCAGCACCCGCTGGCCGAGGCGCGTGTCGAAGGGCTGGGCGAAGCCGCGCGCCATGATGTCCACGATCCCGCCCGGCGGGAACGGCACGAGCATCTGGATCGGGCGCGCCGGATAGTCCTGTGCGCAGGCCACAGTCGCCGACAGTGCGCACCCGGCCGCGAGACCGGCCGTTCGAAGCATCACCGTTCTCCTCTCGCGTTCGTTACGACGAATACTCCGCGGCGTCCTGGACGACGCGGTTCCGTTGCCGCCCGAGGCCCTCGACCTCGCACTCCACCACGTCGCCCGCCTTGAGGAACTCGCCGCGGCCCTGTCCGACGCCGCTCGGTGTGCCCGTGGCGAACAGGTCGCCGGGCTCGAGGGTGAGCATCCGCGACGCGTATTCGATCTGCTCTGCGGTGCTGAAGATCATGTCGCCGGTGTTGCCGTCCTGCTTCGTCGCGCCGTTCACCGCCAGCCACACGCGCAGCGACGCGTGGTTCGGGACGAACTCGCGCGGGACGAGGAACGGTCCGGTCGGCGCAAACGTGTCGAAGCTCTTGCCGGCGAGCCAGTCGGAGCGGATCGTCGGCCGGTCCTCCCGCCAGGTGAGGTCGCGGCAGCTCACGTCGTTCGTCGTCATGAAGCCGGCGACGTGCTCGAGCGCTTTCGCCGCGGGAATGTTCTTGCCCGGGCGGCCGATGACCACCGCGAGCTCGGCCTCCCAGTCGATGCGGTGTTCCCCCGGCGGCAGGACGATGTCGTCGAAAGCGCCCGCGAGGCAGCTCGGCGCCTTGAGGAAGAGGTACGCGCGCAGCCGCGACTTGTCGCCCTGTGCGTCCTTCGACCGGTCGAAATCGCCGCCGGTGAACTTCGACGCGCGCATCTCGGCGACGTGCTCGTGGTAGTTCGCGGCGGCGTACAGCATTTTCCCCGGCCGCAGCACCGGCGGCAGGGTGCGCAGCGCATCCAGCCGGCGGACCGCGGGCCGCACGCGCTCCCTCGCCACGCCCTCTTCCGCGACGAACGCGGCCATCGCCTGCAGCACCGCGAAGCTCCGCGTCCAGTCGGCGAGCAGATCGAGCATCGATCCCGGCCGCCAGCCGTCCGGCCTTCGCCCACGCGAGTCCGCGTACGCTCGTGCAGTGCGGCGACGTCGGCGACATCGTCCCCGATCACGAGCCCGACGAACGGGCGGCCGGCACCGGGCGCAAAGGTACCGAGACGGAACCGCGGATCGGCCATTCGCTAGCGCCCCCCTTCGCCCATGGCGGCGCACGCGTGCCAGAACGCCTCGAACGCGTGCAGGTCGAACGGGCACTCCCAATGCTCGACGATGCGCCCGTTTGCGAAGCGCCAGACGCCGAACGCGCGAGTTTCCAGCACTGCGTCGCCGCGCCGGGCGGTGAGGCTGCACCGGCACCATGCCCCACTCGCCGTCCGCGATGAATGCGCCGAGCGCGTTCACGCGGAACGTCCCGCCGCTCAGGACCTGACCCTCCTCGATGTGATGGCGCATGCCGTCGACGCCGTGATGATCGCCCGAAACGGGGCACTGGCCCGGGGTATGGCAGACGTAGTCGGGGGCGAGCGCGGCGTAGAACGCCTCGCGGTCTCGCGCGTAGATGCGCCGCAGAATCGCGACGTTGGGGTGTTCTGTCGACACCGTCCCGCCTCCTGGCGCGCTCATTATTCCCGCCATCGGGAATTCAGTCAATCAGCGCCGCCGCAAGCCGTCCACGAGCAGGTCGGCCGCGAATTGCGCGTATCTCGCGCCGAGGCTCATTGCGCTGCGGCGGCGGCCGAACAGCTCCTCGACCAACGGGCTCGCGGTGGCGAAGAACTCGCACAGCCCGACCAGCGCGAGGTAGACGAACCGCGGCTCGACGGTGCGGATCTCGCCCGCCGCGATGCCCGCCGTCACCGCGCGCTCGATGGTCGGAAACGCCCGCCGCACGAAGCGCCCCTGCAGCTCCCGCGCCGCCGCATCCTCGCCGTAGAACACGCGGTCGACCACCAGGTCGTGGAAGTGGGGGTTCTCGAGGAAGATCTCGAGCCATACGCCGAGCTGATCGCGGAGTTGCCGGAGCGCCGGCCCCGTCTGCGGCAGCGCGTTCATGCGCGCACGAAGATCGTCGGCGACCCGCAGGATCACCTCGGTGAAGAGGCTCGTCTTGTCGCCGAAATAATAGCGAACGAGCCCGGGGTCGACGCCGGCCCGGCGCGCGATCTCGTCGCGGGTGATCCGCGCCGGCTTCTTCTCGCGCAGCAGCGCCCGGGTCGCGTCGACGAGGCGCGCCTTCGTCGCCTCGGCGTCGGCCTGCGCCGGCCGCCCCTGCTTGCGCTTGCGTGGGCGCACCAGGGCGTGGGGTCGCCCGGCCGCCTCTTCCGTGTCGTCATGGCCCCGGATGGTGCCCGGGTCCCGCCGGTTTGGGAAACCGGCTCTAAACGGGAACCTTTCCTCGCCTCGGCGCTCAGAAACCCCTTATACAATAGTGTCCGCGGCCGGCGTGCCCGGCCGCGAGTCCCCCGGGGGTAAGAGCCGATGCCAGCTTTCCGTGCCGCGATTCTTCGCGGCGTTCGCCCTGATGCTGTTCGTCCCGTTCGCCCCGGGCGCGCAGACCCTTCCGGCGGGCGTGACCCGCGGCCCGTCGATGGGCGGCATCACCGAGTACAACCTCGCGAACGGCCTGAAGGTCCTGCTCCTCCCCGACCCGTCGCAGGACACGATCACCGTCAACGTCACCTACCTCGTCGGCTCGCGGCACGAGAGCTACGGCGAGCGCGGCATGGCGCACCTGCTCGAGCACCTGCTCTTCAAGGGCACGCCGAAGATCCCCAACCCCAAGAACGAGCTCGCTGAAGCGCGGCGCGCGCTACAACGGCACCACCTCGTTCGACCGCACCAACTACTTCGAGACCTTCCCGGCGAGCGACGACGCGCTCGCCTTCGTGCTCGGCCTCGAGGCCGACCGCATGGTCAACGCCAGCGTCTCGCAAGCAGGACCTCGACAGCGAGATGACGGTGGTGCGCAACGAGTTCGAGGCCGGCGCAGAACAGCCCGTTCGGCCTCCTGCGCGAGCGCACGAGCGCCGCGGCCTACCTCTGGCACAACTACGGCCGCTCGGTCGATCGGCACGCTGCTCCGACATCGAGAACGTGCCGATCGAGCGGCTGCAGGCGTTCTACCGCCACTACTACCAGCCCGACAACGCGGTGCTGATCGTCGCCGGCAAGTTCGACCCCGAGCGCGGCGCTCGCCGCGGCGGCGAAGACCTTCGGCGCCATCCCGAAGCCGGCGCGGACGCCTCCGCGCGACCTACACCGTCGAGCCGCCGCAGGACGGCGAGCGCAGCGTGATCCTGCGCCGCGTCGGCGACGTGCAGCTCGCGCACGCGATGTACCACATGCCGCCGGGCTCGCATCCCGGACTTCGTCGCGGTCGACGTCCTCACCCAGGTCCTGACCGACCCAGCCGACCGGCCGGCTGCACAAGGCGCTGGTCGAGACCGGCAAGGCGGCCGTCGATCTTCGGCGCCGAGCGCCAGACCCGCGACCCGGGCTCGGCGTACTTCGGCGCGGCGGTGCCGCAAGGACGCGCCGATGGACGCCGGCGCGCGATGCGCTGCTCGGCGTGATCGAGGGCTTCGCCAGCGAACCCGGTCACCGACGAGGAGGTCGAGCGCGCGCGCACGAAGCTCGAGAGGCGACGTCGAGCAGCTCCTCACCAACTCGCCGCTCGGTCGCGCTCACGCTCTCCGAGTTCGCCGCGATCGGCGACTGGCGGCTGCTCTACCTCTACCGCGACCAGCTCGGCAAGGTGAAGCGCGAGGACGTGCAGCGCGTAGCGACCACCTACCTGCGGCCGGCGAACCGCACGCTCGGCCTGTTCTATCCCGCCGACAAGCCCGAGCGCGTCGAACGTGCCCGCCGGCGCCCGACGTCGCGGCGATCCTGAAGGGCTTCGCCGGCGCGTCCGAGGTCGCCGCGGGCGAGGCGTTCGACCCGACGCCGCAGAACATCGAGGCGCGCATCATCCGCCGCACGCTGCCCTCCGGCATGAAGCTGACGCTGCTGCCGAAGAAGACGCGCGGCGGAACGGTCGTCGCGCAGCTCGCCCTGCGCTGGGGCGACGAGGCGGCGAAGACGAACCGCGGCAGCGCCTGCTCGGTCGCGAGCGCGATGCTCTCGCGCGGCACGCAGAAGCGCAGCCGCGCCGAGCTGAAGGACGCGCTCGACCGCCTGCGCGCCGCGACTCGTCGGTCAGCGTCGACGGCGCGTCGATCGAGACGGTGCGCGCGAACCTGCGCCGAATCGCTCGCGATCGTCGCCGAGATGCTGCGCGAGCCGTCGTTCCCCGAGTCCGAGTTCGAGCAGGTGAAGCGGCAGGCGCTGACGAGCATCGACACCCAGCGCACCGACCCGCAGTCGCTCGCGAGCCTGACCATCGCGCGGCACCTGAATCCCTATCCGCCCGGCGCACTGGCACTACACGCCGACCCTCGAGGAGCGCGCCGAGCGGCTGAAGTCGGTCACGCTCGAGGACGCGCGGCGCTGCCATCGCGAGCTCGTCGGCGCGTCGCACGGCGATCTCGTCGTGGTCGGCGACTTCGATCCCGACGAGGTGACGAAGCTCGCCGAGCGGCTGTTCGGCGACTGGAAGAACCCGGCGCCCTACACGCGCATCCCCTGGCAGCACTTCGACGTCCAGGCCAGCGACCGCATCGATCGAGACGCCCGACAAGGCGAACGCGGTGTTCCGCGGCGGGCTCAACCTCAAGCTCCGCGACGACCACCCCGACTTCGCGGCGCTGGTGCTCGGCAACTACCTGCTCGGCGGATCGTCGGACGCGCGGCTCGCGCGCCGCATCCGCGAGAAGGAAGGCCTCTCGTACAGCGTCGGCTCGTGGCTCAACATCGGCGCGCAGGACGAGGCGGGCGACTTCGGCGTCTACGCGATCTACGCGCCGCAGAACCGCGCGCGGCTCGAGGCGGCGATCCGGCAGGAGATCGCGCGCGCGCTCGAGCGAGGGGTTCGCGCCGGCGGAGTTCGAGGACGGCCGCCGCGCGCTGCTCCAGGCGCGCCAGGTCGCGCGGAACTCCGACGCGCGCTCGCCGGACGGCTCGCGAGCTACAGCGTGATCGGCCGCACCTTCAAGTGGGACGAGGCGTTCGAGCAGCAGCTCGCGGCGCTCACGCCGGCGCAGGTCCGCGACGCGCTGCGGCGGCACCTCGACCCGTCGAAGCTCACGCTGGTGAAAGCCGGCGACTTCACCCGCGTCGCGGGCAAAGCCGACTAGACGTAAACGGGGTCGTACCGCACCTCGAGCACCTCGATCTCCTCGGCGCCGACCGGCGTCCGCAGCGTCACGACCTCGCCCTCGCGCGCCTTGAGCAGCGCCTTCGCGATCGGCGAGATCCACGACACCCGCCCGTGCGCCGGGTCGACCTCGTCGATGCCGACGATGGTCACCGTGCGCTCGACGCCGCGCCGCGGTCGCGGTAGGTCGACCGTCGCGCCGAAGAAAGCCCGATCGTCGTCGCGGCCGGCGTTGTCCACGACCTCGGCGCTGTCGATCCGCTTCGAGAGGAAACGGATGCGGCGGTCCACCTCGCGGAGCCGGCGCTTGCCGTACTGATAGTCGGCGTTCTCCGACCGGTCCCCGTTCGACGCGGCCCACGCGACCGTCTCGACGAGCTTCGGCCGCTCGCCGTCCCAGAGCGCGGCCAGCTCCTCGCGCAGCCGCCGGTACCCCGCCGGGGTGATGTAGTTCTTCCCGACCTGCGGGCAGCTCTCGGCCGCCTCGAGGTCGAGGTCCTCGTCCTCGCCCGCGTCGGACTCTTTGGTGAACGCCTTGCTCATCCCTCGATCATACGCCGCGCGCCCCGGCCGTCAGCCGGCCGGCGCACGCGGCCCGACCTCGCGCAGCGTGAGGAGCGGCACGAGCCCGATCGCCTGGATCGCCACGCAGACCGCGAACGCCACCGAATACGCCACGGCCGGATAGCGCCCGCCCTCTTCCGGCGCCCACAGGCCGACGATCGCGCCGATCCCCCACTGCACCGCGAACGCGCCGAGGAACGCGAGCAGGTTGAGCGCTGTGTTGGCGCGTCCGGTCAGCAGTCGCTCGTACCGCCGGGTGAGGATGGTGTACGAGAGCGTGCTGACCGGGCCGACGAACGCAAACAGGCACCACGCCGGCACGGCGACGGCGGTCACGCCGAGCGCGAAGAGCACCGTGAGGAGCGTGCTCGCGACCGCGCCGCACTTGTACAGCGCGAGCGGCGCGACGCCGCTGCGGGCGAGCCGGTCGGTCGCCACCCCCGAGGACGCGAACCCGGCGGTGGTCGCGAGCGCCATCGCGAACAGGATGCCGGCCACCTCCGCCCGACCGTAACCGGCGACGTCGCGCAGCCACGGCGCGGCCCACAGCCCCTGGGTGGCGAGGAACACCGCCTGCACGGTCATGCTGATGACGCCGATGCGCCAGAACACCGGGTCGCCGTAGACGGTCCGGAACCCGCGGACGAGCTCGCCGATGCTGGCGCGCGGCTGGCCGTCCGCGCGTTCGGGGACGACGAAGAAGACGAGCATCGCGGCGGCGAACGTCGCGACCGCGAGGCCGTCGAACACGTGCCGCCAGTCGGTGATCCGCAGCAGCGCTTCCACCGGTGCCGAGGCGAGCAGCGCGCCGAGGCCTCCGATCGCGAGCAGGGCGCCGTTGAGCGTCGCGAACCGGCTCATCGGGAACCACAGCGAGAACACCTTGAGACTCGCCATCAGGCAGCCCGAAACGCCGAGGCCGATCAGCGCCCGCCCGGCGGCGAGCCCGGCGAGGCTCGAGCTCGCGCCGAAGACGAGCGCCCCGGCGGCCGCCACCACGAGCAGCGAGGCATTGACCCGCCGCGGGCCGAACCGGTCGAGCGCGATCCCGAGCGGCAGCTGCGCCGCCGCGAAGGCGAGGAAGTAGGCGCTGGTGAGGAGGCCCAGCCGGTTCGCGTCCACGCCCACGTCGCGCACCAGGTCGGGCGCGATCACCGCGTTCACGACCCGGAAGAAGTACGAGAAGAAATAGCCGCAGGCGAACGGCACGAAGACGCGCGCCAGCAGCCGGAGCGGGAGGTCCGGATCGTTGTTCTTCATCGGGGCGGCCCGCATGGTACCGGACCCTGCGTTCCCCCTTTCCCGGGTCGTAACAATTTGTATCCGGTGTAACCGGCCGTTAGCCCGCGGAACCTCCGCCCCCCGCCCCTGCCCAAGCCCGCGTAACGATAACTACCCACAGGAGATCGCATGCTTAGGAAGAGGACGATGGCGCTCGCCGTCGCAGGCGCGCTCGGCGCCGCCACGCTCGGCTACGTTGGCCACGAGTACTACCCGATCGGCAAGCTCCAGGCTGCTCCGGCCGCCGCCGCCACTGCCGCACCGGTCGCCGCACAAGCCGGCCGCTCCCTCCCGGACTTCACCGGCCTCGTCGAGAGCCAGGGTCCCGCGGTGGTCAATATCAGCGTGACGCAGCGCGCCGCCGGCGCGGGCGCGACGCGCGAGATGCCGTTCAAGCCGGGCGATCCGATGTACGAGTTCTTCCGCCGGTTCCAGATGCCGATGCCCGACGCGCAGCCGATGCCGCGCCAGGGGCAGGGCTCGGGATTCATCATCACGCCGGACGGATACATCCTGACGAACGCGCACGTCGTCGCCGACGCTTCCGAGCTGACGGTCAAGATGACCGACAAGCGCGAGTTCAAGGCGAAGGTGATCGGCGCGGATACGCGCACCGACGTGGCGGTGGTGAAGATCGACGCGACCGGACTCCCGACCGTCAAGCTCGGCGACCCGTCGAAGCTGAAGGTGGGCGAGTGGGTGGCGGCGATCGGCTCGCCGTTCGGCCTCGAGAACACCGTGACCGCGGGCATCGTGAGCGCCACGGCGCGCTCCCTGCCCGAGCGAGACCTACGTGCCGTTCATCCAGACCGACGTGGCGATCAATCCCGGCAACTCCGGCGGGCCGCTGTTCAACATGGCCGGCGAGGTGGTCGGCATCAACTCGCAGATCTACAGCCGGACGGGCGGCTACATGGGCCTCTCGTTCTCGATCCCGATCGACGCCGCGGTGAAGATCAAGGACGACCTCGTCAAGTTCGGCAAGGTAAACCGCGGCCGGATCGGCGTCGCGATCCAGGGCGTCAACAAGGACCTCGCCGAGTCGTTCGGCCTCGACAAGCCGCAAGGCGCGCTCGTCAGCAACGTCGAGGCGGGCAGCCCGGCCGAGAAGGCGGGCCTCAAGTCGGGCGACGTCATCCTCGTCGGTCGACGGCAAGGCGGTCGAGCAGTCGGTCGACCTGCTCGCGCATCGTCGGCGAGACGAAGCCCGGCACCGCGCTCACGCTCCAGGTGTGGCGCAAGCGCGCGACCCAGGACCTCCGCGTGACCGTCGGCGAGATGCCGGCCGAGAAGGTGGCAGCCGCGGCGACCGGCGAGGAGGCGAAGCCCGCCAAGCTCGGCGTCGCGGTGCGGCCGCTGACCGCGGAAGAGCGCAAGGCGCGCGGGATCGACGCCGGCGTGGTCGTCGAGCGGGTCGAGGGCCCGGCGGCGAAGGCCGGCATCCGCGAGGGCGACGTGATCCTCGCCTTCGGCGCCGAGAAGGTCGAGAACGCCGAGCAGCTGAAGAAGCTGGTCGACAAGGCGAACGGCAACGTGCCGGTGCTGGTGAAGCGCGACGACGCGACGATCTACGTGCCGGTGCGCATCGGCTAGGACAGCTCCTCTAGGCTCGGCCTTCCCCTCCCCTTCCGGCCGGGTCTACCTCGCGCCCTGCCCCTCGTGGCGGGGCGCTTTTTTTTCTCTACCGTGAATAGTTCACGCTGCCGCCGGGAGTTGTGACGAATCTCACGGTTCGCTTCGCGCCTACGCTGGAACCGTGCCGATCGCAGAGATCGGGCGAGTTCCGAACACCGGAGGCGAAGATGACACCGCTGAGCGTGCTGCCCGGTCCGAACCGCGGAGCCGCGTCGCCGTCCAGGGCGACGGGTGCCAAGGTCCTCGTCGTCAACGACCACCCGCTGATCCGCCAGGCGGTGGCGGAGATCCTCGGCGGGCCTCGCCGGCGGCATGCACGTGATCCAGGCCGACGGTGTGCCGGCCGCGCTCGCCGAGCTCGCCGCGCATCCCGAGGCGACGCTCGTGCTCCTCGATCCCGCGCTCGCCGACGCCGACGGCGCGAGCGGGTTCGAGCGCATCCGCGCAGCGCATCCCGAGGCGCGGGTCGCCGCCCTCTGCGCGCCGTCCGGACGCGGCGCGGTGCTCGCGGTGCTAGCGCGCGGCGCAATAGGCTTCATCCCGGACCGCTCGCCGCCCGGCGTGCTGCTGAACGCCGTCCGCCTCGTGCTCGTCGGGCAGGTCTACCTGCCGCCCGAAGTGCTGCGCGCCGGCGACGCGGCGGCGACGGTCGCCGCGCCCGCCGCGCCGCGACGGCCCGGCGCTCACGCCGCGGCAGCTCGAGGTGCTCGCGCTCCTCGTCCAGGGCATCCCGAACAAGCTGATCTGCCGCGTCGCTCGCGATGGCCGAGGGAACGCTGAAGACGCACGTGGCGACGATCTACCGCGAGCTCGGCGTCTCGAACCGCGCGCAGGCCGGGTTCGCGGCGCGGCGGCTGGGGCTGCGGCTGCCGGGCGCCGACGCGGAGGCCGGCCAGACCGCCGGCTAGTTTCCCGGCCCCGCAGGGGCGCGGGTAGAATCGGGCGACCTCGCCCGCTCCGACCGCGCCATGTCAACGCCAAAGTACCTGCGCTTCGACACGCTCAGCCTGCACGCCGGGCCAGTCGCCCGACCCGCGATTCGGCGCGCGCGCGACGCCGATCTACCAGACCACCTCGTACGTCTTCCGCGACACCGACCACGCCGCGTCGCTCTTCAACATGGAGCGCGGCGGGCACGTGTACTCGCGCATCTCGAACCCGACCGTACGCGGTGCTGGAGGAGCGCATCGCCGCGCTCGAGGGCGGCGTCGGCGCGATCGCGACCGCGAGCGGCCAGGCGGCGATGCACCTCGCCTCGCCACGCTGATGGGCGCGGGCGCGCACATCGTCGCGTCGCCGCTCGCTCTACGGCGGCTCGCACAACCTGCTCGCCTATACGCTGAAGCGCTTCGGCATCGAGACGACGTTCGTCGACCCGCGCGACCTCGACGCGTGGCGCGCGGCGATCCGGCCGAACACGCGGCTGCTGTTCGGCGAGACGCTCGGCAACCCGGGCCTCGACGTGCTCGACATTCCCGCGGTCGCCGACGATCGCGCACGCGGCGAAGCTGCCGCTGCTCGTCGACGCGACGTTCACGACGCCGTACCTGATGCAGCCGTTCGAGCTCGGCGCGGACCTGCTCTTCCACTCGGCGACCAAGTTCCTCGGCGGCCACGGCATCGTCGATCGGCGGGCTGCTCGTCGACTCGGGCCGCTTCGACTGGGACGCGCTCGGGCAAGTTCCCGACGCTCACCGAGCCCTACGCCGGCTTCCACGGCATGGACTTCGAGGAGGAGTCGACACGCGCGCGTTCCTGCTGCGCGCGCGCCGCGAAGGGCTGCGCGACTTCGGCGCGTGCATGGCGCCGATGACCGCGTTCCAGATCCTGCAGGGCATCGAGACGCTGCAGCTGCGCATGCCGCGGCACGTCGAGAACACGCGCAAGGTCGTCGCGTTCCTCGTCGCAGCAGCCGGCGGTCGAGGCGATCGGCTATCCCGGAGCTCCGAGTCGCATCCCGACCACGCGCTGGCGAAGCGAGCTGCTGCCGAACGGCTGCGGCGCGGTGTTCACGTTCGCGATCAAGGGCGGCGCGGCCGGCGGGGCGCAAGTTCATCGAGACGCTGCGCGTGTTCTCGCACCTCGCGAACGTCGGCGACGCGAAGTCGCTGGTGATCCATCCGGCGACGCACCACGCACTACCGCATGGACGACGCGGACCTCGCAGAAGGCCGGCATCAGCCGCGGGCACCGTGCGGCTGTCGATCGGCCTGGAGGATCCGCGACGACCTGATCGAGGACCTCGAGCCGCGCGCTCGCCGCGTCGCAGAAGGGCTGACGCCATGGACCTCGTCGTCGACGGCAAGCGCGCCTTCGCCTACACGGCCGGGCGCACAGCTCGATGCGAAGCAGCCGAGCGTCGTGTTCGTGCACGGCGCGGCGCACGATCACAGCGCTCGCTCGCTGCAGAGCCGCTACTTCGCCTACCACGGCTGCAACGTGCTCGCGTTCGATCTGCCGGGGCACGGGCGCTCCGAGGGCCCGCCGCTCGCCTCGATCGGCGCGATGGCGGACTGGATCGTCGCCGCGCTCGACGCGGCCGGGATCGAGCAGGCGGCGCTCGTCGGCCACAGCATGGGCTCGCTCGCGGCGCTCGAGTGCGCCGCGCGCCACCCGGAGCGCGTTCGCGCGCTCGCGCTCGATCGGCACGGCCTCGCCGATGTACGTCGGCGAGGCGCTGCTGAAGCGCCGCGCGCGACGACAACCACGACGCGCTCGACATGATCAACATCTGGGGGCACTCCGCGACCGCGCAGATCGGCGGCAACCCGCGCCCGGGATGTGGATGACCGGCGCGTACCTGCGCCTCCTCGAGCGCGCGAAGCCGCAGGTGCTGTACGTCGACCTCAAGGCCTGCGCCGAGTACGCCGACGGCGCGGCTTCGGCGGCGAAGGTGAAATGCCCCACGCTCTTCATCCTCGGCAGCCGCGACATCATGACGCCGCCGCGCAACGCCAAGGACCTGCGCAGCGCGATCGCCGGGAGCCGCACGGTGATGCTGGAGGGTGCCGGGCACGCGCTGACCGCCGAGCGGCCGGACGCGGTGCTGGACGCGCTGATCGGGTTCGTCGCGTAGTGTCTCGCCCAGGCTAAGCGGCTCGTGCAAGGAGTTGCACGACACCAACCCCGAGCCCCAACACACAGGAGCCCCAGATGATCTACGAGATCCGCACCTACCAGATCGCCGTCGGCAGCCTGCCCGAAGTGGAGAAACGCTTCGGGGAGGCGTACGAGCATCGCCAGAAGTACTCGGCGATCACCGCGCTCCTGCACACGGAGATCGGTCCGCTCAACGAGATCGTCCACATCTGGAAGTACCGCGACCTGGCCGAACGTGCGCACATCCGCGCCGAAGCGTCGAAGGATCCGCACTGGCCGGCGCAGCTCCGCGAATTCATCCGCACGATGAAATCCGAGATCGTCGTGCCGTTTCCGTTCGTGCCGGAGGTCGCGCCCGGACGCATCGGCCCGTTCTTCGAGCTGCGGTACTACACCCTCAAGCAGGGCATGCTTGCCGACCAGCAGAAGGCCTGGGAGGCCGCCATCCCGGCGCGCATGAAGCTGTCGCCGGTCGTCCTCGCCGGCGGCGTCGAATTCGGCCAGGCGAACGGCTTCGTTCACATCTGGGCGTACAAGAGCCTCGAGCAACGCATGCAGATCCGCGAGGAAGCGCGCTGCAAGGGCATCTAGCCGGCGCCCGGCAGCGCCGATCGCCTGCTAACCCAGGAGACCAAAATTCTGATGCCGGCCTCGTGGTCCCCGCTGCAGTGACCGCCTGAACCGAGGAAAGCAGGAACGGATGCCGTACATCTCCAGCACCCCGCAGCCTCCGTACTACGCAGTCATTTTCACCTCGATCAACGCGCCGGTCGATCACACCGAGCACGTCGAGATGTACGGTCGCCTGGTCCGGCACGCACAGACGTTCGAGGGCTATCTCGGCATCGAGGGCGCGCGCAACGGCGACGGCACGGGCGTGTCCGCGGTCTACTGGAAAGACCTGGAATCGATCCGCGCCTGGGCGAAGGATCCGATGCATCAGGTGGCGAAAGCCAAGGGCGCGAGGTCTGGTATTCCCACTACATGATCCGCATCTGCAAAGTCGAGCGCGAGTACGCAGGCCCGATCGGTAGGCCCGCGCGAGACCCTGGAAGGCCCTGTAAGACTCAGGCGGGGGCAGGAAAAGCGGGGGCAGAACGTGCGTACGGTGATCATCATCCTGGGAGGAGTCGTCCTGCTCGGCCTCGCCCTTCTTGCGGCGCGGTTCGTCGGCGGCGCCGGCAACGGCCCGCTGGTCACCGCCGCCAAGGTGTTCATTCCGATCTGGCTGCGGCCGCGGCGATCAACATGTGATCGGCGTCGCCCAGGCCGGGTACTCGGTGACCGAGGAGCTGCCGATTTTCCTGGTGATCTTCGCCATCCCGGCCGCGATCGCGGCGTTCGTCTGGTGGAAGTTCAATTGATCGGCGCGCCGATCACAACGGAGGAGACCGACATGAAGCTGACTATGCCCATCACCCGCGCAATGTGGAGCCTGGCACTCGCGCTCGCCGCCCTTCCAGCCCTCGCGCCGACTACCCCGCGCCGAAGGAAGGCAGCTGGGTGGTGCGCGACTTCCGCTTTCACACCGGCGAGGTCCTGCCCGAGCTGCGCCTCCACTACACGACCGTGGGCGCGCCCACCGGCGAGCCGGTCGTGATCCTGCACGGCACGACCGGATCGGGCACCGGCATGCTCAACCCGCGGTTCGCCGGCGAGCTCTTCGGCCCCGGACAGCCGCTGGACGCGAACCGCTACTACATCATCCTCCCCGACGCGATCGGCACCGGCAAGTCGTCCAAGCCCTCCGACGGCCTGCGCACGAAGTTCCCGCGCTACAACTACGACGACATGGTCGTCGCCCAGTACCGGCTGGTCACCGAGCACCTGGGCGTGCGCCACCTGCGGCTCGTGCTCGGGAACTCGATGGGCGGCATGCAGACCTGGATGTGGGCCCAGAAGTATCCCGGACTTCATGGACGTCGCGGTGCCGATGGCGTCGCTGCCGACCGAGATGTCCAGCCGCAACTGGATGATGCGCCGCCTGATCATCGATTCCATCCGCAACGACCCGGAGTGGATGAACGGCAACTACACCAAGCAGCCGCGCAGCCTGCAGTTCGCGTCGGTCTTCTACGCGATCGGCACCAACGGCGGGAACTGGGGGCACTACAAGGCGGCGCCGACCCGGGAGAAGGCCGACCAGGTGCTGAACGAGCGCCTGAGCGCGCCGTTCCGCGGCGACGCCAACGACCACCTGTACCAGTGGGACTCGTCGCGCGACTACAACGCCGCGCCGGGACTCGAGCGCATCCAGGCGGTGCTGCTGGCGATCAACTCGGCCGACGACGAGCGCAACCCGCCGGAGGTCGGCATCCTGGACCGCGAGATCAAGCGCGTGAAGAACGGCCGCGTGCTGCTGATTCCGGTCAGCGACCAGACCGCGGGCCACGGCACCACCGGCCAGGCGAGGTTCTGGAAGCAGGCACTGGCGGAGGTGCTGCAGAGCGCGCCGCGGAAAGCGCACTGACCGCGCCGCCCGGTCCGGCGCCCGTGTGTAGCGCCGGGCCGGCTCCACTTCGCGTTCGCCATGGCGAAAGGCATCGAGTTCGCCGCCGCCTCCGTCGCGGTCGAGGAGGACGAGGACGTCTGGCGCGTCGCGTTCGCCGACGCGGAGTTCAACGCCCGGCGCTACCTCCTCCTCCAGCGCGGCAAGACCCCCGACGCCCAGGACGTCGAGCTCGGTCTCGACGGTTATACGGTCGAGGTGAACGACCCGGCCAACGCGTGCCACGGCGGCGTCGAGCTCTTCGAGCTCGGCCGCGATCATGCCGTCGTCACGTTCGAAGACGATGCGCTGCCGGGACTCGGCGGCGCCAAGACGCTCGTCGTAAGGCTCGCGCTGCGCGGCCGGCAGCACGACCAGCTGCGCGGGTGCCTGGCGCGGATCTTCGACGGCTACGGGTGCTTCGTCGACGCCGGCGAATAGCCCGACGTACCGTGGCCCGCATAATCGGCCGGGAGAGTCATGAGCGCGACGCGTAGTCATTCTTCGAGCTTTTCTACTTGTAATCTTTTTTATTTTTTTTTATTTAATCGCAACACCTATTTCTTTTTCTACATATTCAGCTACTCGTACTTTGCGCGACCTCTCAGCCACTCGCACCCTTGCGCGCCGCCTCGGCGTGCCCCCACGCACCCCCGGAGAGACCCTCCTGGTACCCCCGGTCGCATGACACCCGCAGAAGCCGACGGGGCGAGGCGAACCGCCGCTTCTACGACCCGATGTGGACCGACGCGCGGCTCGTCGGGCCCGAGCGCTTCAACACCTGGCCGCTCGTGTGCTCGCTCGTCGCCGGCGGCGGATCGCGGCTCGAGGTCGGGCCGGGACTGCGGCCGCGGCTGCCGATCGACGGCACCTACTTCGTGGACATGAGCCCGCCCGCGGTCGGCAAGCTCCGCGCGCGCGGCGCCCACGCGGTGCTCGGCCTCGTGTCCGCGCTGCCGTTCCCGGACCGCGCGTTCCGGCTCGTCTGCGCGCTCGACATCGTCGAGCACGTCGACGACGAGGACGGCGCGCTCGCCGAGCTTGCGCGCGTCGCGGCGCCGGGCGCCGCGCTGCTGCTGTCGGTCCCGCTCCACCCGTCGCAGTGGACGGCGTTCGACGACTTCGTCGGCCACCGCCGCCGCTACGAGCCGGAGCGGCTCGTCGCCAAGCTCGGCGAGCACGGGTTCGCGATCGAGCGCGAGCGCGGCCTACGGCATGAAGCCGGAGTCGTCGCGCCTGATCGACCTCGGCATGTGGTGGCTGATCCACCGGCGCGAGCAGGCGATGTGGTGGTACGGCCACGTGCTCATGCCGCTCGCCGTGCGGTTCCAGAAGAAGCTCGCGCTCGCGCCGGGCGTGATCGCCACCGACAAGGTGGACGAGATCCTGGTGGTGTGCCGGCGAGACGGCTCCTTCCCGCTGCCGACGCCTCTTCGACAGGGGATCGAGCAAGGGTGCATTGACAGCCCTTCGGGCGCGTGCCTAGAGTCGCCCGGCGTCTTCACCGAGGCGCGCCCGACCCAATGGCCCAGCCGGAACGACTCGGCAAGTACGACATCGTCGAGGTGCTCGGCAAGGGCGCCATGGGCGTCGTTTTCAAGGGCTTCGACCCCGACATCGACCGCACGGTCGCGATCAAGACCGTCCGCAAGGAGCTGATCGAGGAGGAGGACCGCGCCGGCATGGCGCTCGCGCGCTTCAAGAACGAGGCGCGCGCCGCCGGGCGGCTCTCGCACCCGGGCATCGTCGCCGTGTACGACTACGGCGAGTCCGGCTCGATCGCCTACATCGCGATGGAGTTCGTGCAGGGCAACAGCCTGCGCGAGTACTTCAACCGCGGCACGCGCTTCGCCGAGCGCGACGCGATCAGCATCATGGTCCAGCTGCTCGACGCGCTCCAGCACGCCCACTACCAGGGCGTCTGGCACCGCGACATCAAGCCCGCGAACATGATCATCATGACCAACGGCAAGGTGAAGATCGCCGACTTCGGCATCGCACGGATCGACACCTCGACGCTCACCCAGACCGGCGTCGTGATGGGCTCGCCCGGGCTACATGGCGCCCGAGCAGTACTCCGGCGGGAAGTGGACCGGCGCGCCGACCTCTTCGCCGCCGGCGTCGTCATGTACCAGCTCCTGACCGGCGCGCGCCCCTTCGCCGGCTCGGTCGAGAGCATCCCGTACAAGATCTGCCACGTCGACCCGCCGCTGCCGTCGGAGGCCGAGCCCGATCGCGGCTGGGAGCGCTACAACGCGGTCATCACTCCGCGCGCTCGCGAAGCAAGCCGGAGGACCGCTTCCAGACCGCCGACGAGTTCCGGGCGGCGATCCTCGAGGCCTATGCTAAACCGGTCAGCGCCGACCGTCTCCGAGGAGACGATCATCGCCGAGCCGACGACCGGGGTCGGGATGCTGTTCGAGCCGAGCAACCCGTCCGCGCGCACGCATCCCGACGTCTCGATCGTTCTGCACGACTCGCGCGCGGACGCTCTTTTACGCCGCCTGGGGCCGGACCGGCACGCGCACCAGCCAGCGTATCGTCCGGCACGCGCGCCGGCACGCGGTCGTACACCCAGTAGCCGAGGTCGCCGCGCCGCCGTCGCACCGCACGCTCTGGTTGGTCGGCGCCGGCGCCGCGGCGGTCGCCCTGCTCGGCGTCGGCCTCGGGATGATGCTGCGTCCTGCGGCCGCACCCGAACCGGTGAAGCAGGCACCGTCACTCTCGGCAGTCGCGCGCCTACGCCCGCTCCGACTCCTACGCGCGTGGCACCGCCACCGCGAACCGCCGACAGCGCGCGAGCCCGAGGCCGGAGCCGACCCGCCGCCGTGCGCGAGCCGCGGCGCAAGCCCGTCCGCCCGCCCGCGGCGCAAGCCGGTGCCCCCGCCCGAGCGCAAGGTCGCGCCGCGCCGCCCGGCGGCGAAGCCCGAGCCGCCGAAGCCGGCGCGCCTGCGCCGTCGAGCGCAAAGAGGTCGCGGCAGTGCCGCCGCCCGAAGCCGCAGCCCGAGGCGCGCGGCGGCTTCTGGCGCGACCAGGTGCTCACGACCAAGGTCCAGGCGAAGCTGCAGTTCAACCGCCGCCTCTGGGACGCGAGCGGCGGGATCCAGGTGGCCGCCCGCAGCGGCGTCGTCACGCTCACCGGCATCGTGCCCTCGCGCGAGGACATCGCCGAGGCGGAGAGGATCGCCGCCGCCGTCGACGGCGTCACCAGCGTCCGCAACGAGCTGCGGATCGGCGTGCCCCACCTACCAGTCCGGCGCCACGACTGACCCGCCGCCGCGCGGGCTCACTCCGCGAGCTTCAGCAGCACCGGCTGGTGATCCGAGGCTTTCGTCGCGCCGTCGACGACGACGTCCTCGACCTGCGCCGCGAGATCCTCGGTCACGAAGATGAAGTCGCAGGCGAACGGCTCGCCCGGCCACTGCACCTTGTCGTAGAGGCCGAGCGTCGGCGCGTGCGGGGCCCGGCCGTGCCGGATGCGCCAGGCGTCCCGGTACGCCGGGCTGCCCTCGATCGGCGCCTGCAGGCGCGCGTACAACGGATCCTCCGGCCGGAGATTGAAGTCGGCGGTGAGGATGCCCGACCGCGGCCGCGGCCGCGTCTCGAACGGGCCGTCCGCCTTGGCCGGGAACGGCGGGTCCTCCGCGTGCGACGCGGCTTCGGCCTGCAGCTCCCGCAGCCGCTCGACCTGCGCCGCGCGCTGCCGCGCCGAGTAGTACTCGAGATGGGTCGTCGTCACGCGCAGCGGTCCGCGCGCGCCGGCGATCACCACCTCGAGCGCGACGCGCTGCATCGTCGGCACCTTGGGATCGGCCGGCCACGGCAGCAGGTGCCGAAACGCCGAGAGCACCGGACGCCGGGTGAGGATGAGCTCGCCGAACTGCCGGCGCACGCCGCCGGTCGCGAGGACGTCGACGCCCAGGCCCTCCACCGCCGTCCACCCGGGCAGCTCGGCCGCGAGCGCGGCGAACGAGTCCCGACCCTCGCTCCCGGCGAGCCCGGGAAAGTTGCGCCCGACCTCCTGGAAGCACAGCACGTCGGCGTCGCCCATCTCGCGGCAGACGCGGACGATCCGCGCGCGGATCGACGACGCCGTCGGCGCCGCGGCCCCATTGGATGTTCCAGGTGATCAGCTGCATCGCTATCCTCCGGTACGGCGCTCCCGCCTCAGCGGATGCCCGCCCGCATGAACGACTGGACGAACTGCCGCTGGAAGAGCAGGAACGCGACGAGGAGCGGCGCCGAGGTCATCAGCGTGGCGGCGGTGATGATCGACCAGTCGATGCCCTGGTCGGTCGACGAGAACACCTGCAGCCCGACGGTCAGCGGCCGCGAGCCGACGGTGTTGGTGACGATGATCGGCCACAGAAAGTTGTTCCAGTGGTAGCTGACCGACACGAGCCCGTAGGCGACGTACACCGGCCGCGCGAGCGGAACGTACACCTTCCACAGCACCTGGAGCGCGCCCGCTCCCTCCACCCGCGCCGCCTCGTCGAGCTCGCGGGGGATGGTCTTGAACGTCTGCCGCAGCAGGAATATTCCGAACGCCGAGGCCATGTACGGCAGGCCGATCGCCGGGATCGAGTCGAGGATCCCGAGCGCGCTCATCGTGCGGTAGTTCTCGACGATCAGCACGTCGGGCATGATCATCAGCTGCACCAGCACCAGCATGAAGACCACCTCGCGCCCGAAGAACGCGTAGCGGGCGAACGCATACGCGGCGAGCGTTCCGATCACGAGCTGCGCGGCGAGGATCATCGTCACCAGCGCCACGGTGTTGACGAAGTAGCGGGCGAACGGCGCCGCCTGCCACGCGTTGCGCGAAGTTCTGCAGCGTGAGCGGCGCGTCGAGCGTGAACCGCACCGAGAACTCGGCCGGGTGGAACGCCGTCCACAGCGCATAGGCGAGCGGCGAGATCCACAGGATCGCCAGCAGCCATGCGCCCGGCGGTCTCGAGGGCGCGCGCGAGGTCGCGGCGTTCGCGCGGCCCGTTCACTGGTAGTGGACCCGCCGCTCGAGGAACACGAACTGCCCGATCGCGAGCGCCGCGAGGATCACGAGCAGCACCAGCGTGAGCGCGGCGGCGTAGGCGAGGTCCCAGAACTTGAAGCCGACCTCGTAGATGTAGAAGAGCAGCAGCGAGGTCGACGTTGTCCGGGCCGCCGCGGGTCATCACGATGATGTGGTCGACGAGCCGGAACGAGTTGATCACCGCGTTCACCAGCACGAACAGCGTGGTCGGCAGCGAGCAGCGGCCACGGTCACGCGGCGGAAGAAGTACCAGCGGCTCGCGCCCTCGATCGCGGCCGCCTCGGCGAGGCTCGGCGGGATCTGCTGCAGCGCCGCCAGGTAGAAGATCATGAAGAAGCCCGCCTCCTTCCAGATCGTCACGACGATCACGCAGGCGAGCGCCGTGTCGCGGCTGCCGAGCCAGTTGTGGCTCGGCAGGCCGACGAGGCCGGTCAGCTGCTCGAGCAGGCCGTACTGCGGGGTGTAGAAGAAGAGCCAGATGTTCGCGACCGCGATCATCGGCAGGATCGTCGGCGTGAAGTAGGCGAGCCGCAGGAAGCGCGCGGCCGGCGAGCTTCTGGTTGACGCAGCACCGCCATCAGGATCGCGAGCCCGATCGAGGCCGGGATCGTCCCGAGCGCGAACCAGAGCGTTGTTCGCGAGCGACTGCCAGAACACCGGGTCGTCGAACATCGCCCGGTAGTTGTCGAGCCCGACGTACACCGCCGCCCGGCCCGGCTTCGGCGTCGAGAAGAAGCTGTGGTAGAGCGTCGCGGCCGCGGGGTAGTGCGTGAACGCGACGAGCAGCACCGCGGCCGGCAGCAGCAGCAGCCAGCCGTGGATGTGGACGCTGAGGCGGTTCACGCGCAAAGGCGCCGGCCGCGCACCGCGGGCCGGTGCGCACGGCCGGCTCGCCGCGGTTACCTGCGGTGCGGCTTGAGGATGCGCTCGGCTTCGCGCTGCGCGTCCTGCATCGCCTGCGCGGGGGTCTTCGCCCCGGTGAGCGCGGCCTGCAGGCCGTCGTTGAGCGCCTTCGTGACGCGCTGGTTCTCGTGCGTCGAGAGCTCCGCCACCGCGTGCGGCAGCTGGTCGCGCGCGACCGCCGCGGACGGGAAGCCCGGCGACGTACTTCTTCATCACCGGCGTCTCCCACGCGTCGGGACGGACCGCGACGTAGCCGGTGTCGATGCCCCACTGCGCGGCGCGCTCCGGGCGTGGTGATCCACCGGATGAACCGGATGCGCCGCCTGCTGCTGCTGCGGCGTGCTCTTCTTGAAGATGTAGAAGTTGCCGCCGCCGGTCGGCGAGCCGCGGCGCTTGCCCGCCGGCAGCATCGCGACGCCGAAGTCGAACTTGGCGTTGTTCTTGACGTTGGTCAGGTTGCCGGTCGTGGTCCACATCATCGCGATCTTGCGCTCGAAGAAATCGCGTCGGCGTGGTGCCCCACTCGACCACGCCCTGCGGCATGACGCGGTGCTTGCGGCCGAGGTCGACCCAGAACTGCAGCGCCTCGATCACCTCCGGCTTGTCGTAGTAGGTGGTGTCGCCGGCCGCGTTCATCAGCTCGACGCCGTTCTGCGTCGTGAAGCCCTGGAACAGCCAGTACGGGAAGCCCGACGACGGCACCTGGATGCCCCACTGCGTGGTGTTGCCGGCGCCGTCGCGCTTGGTGAGCTTCTGCGCGTACGCCAGCATCTCGGCCCACGTCGCCGGCGGCTTGTTCGGGATCGAGGCCGGCCTCCTTGAACAGCTCCTTGTTCCAGTAGAGCACGACGGTCGAGCGCTGGAACGGCACGCCCCACATCTTGCCGCCGGTCTGGCTGTTCATCATGAACGCCGGGAAGAAGCTCTTCAGCCACGCCCGGTCCTCGGCCGAGGCTCGCGACCACGTCGATCGGAACGATCGCGTCCTCGTCGATCAGCGTGAACATGTCGGTCGAGAGCAGCACCGAGGTGACCGGCGGGTCGCCGGCCTTGTGCGCGGTGAGCGCCTTGACGATCGTCTCCTGGTAGGTGCCGGCGTAGATCGGCTTCACCTTGATCCCGGGGTTCTCCTTCTCGAAATCGGCGGCGAGCCCGTCGATGATCTTGGTGATCGGCCCGCCCACCGCCACCGGGTAGTAGAACGAGATCTCCGTCTGCGCCTGCGCCGCCGTCGCCAGGCCGGCGACGGCGACCGCGGCGAGGCCGGTCGCGATCCGTTTCATCAGCATTGCTCCCTCCTTGTCAGTCGACGAAGGGGCCACACCCCCTTTGCGATCCAACTTGACGACCGGTCTCGCGTCCGGTTCCGTTCGCGTCGTTACGCCGCGATCGCGGCACCTTGAACCGGTTCCGCGCGGCGGCCGTCGTCCGCGCGGAAGAAGTGCTGCGCCTCGCGCCGCCAGGCGAGGCCGATGCGCGCGCCGGCGGCGAGATCGAGCTTGCCGGGCACGCGGACGGTGAACGGCTCCTCGCCGACCGCGCAGGCGACGATCGAGTCGGCACCGAGGTACTCCATCGAAACGACCGTCGCCGGCACGCCGGCGGGATCGATCGCCACCGCCTCCGGCCGCACGCCGAGGAGCAGGCCATCGCCCTTCCCCGGCGCGACCGCCAGCCCGTCGGTGCCGCGGATCACCGCGCCGCGCGCGCCGCTCGCGAGCCGCACGAGGTTCATCGGCGGCGTGCCGATGAAGCGCGCGGCGAACGCTGTGGCCGGATGCGCGTAGAGCGCCGCGGGCGCCGCGTCCTGCTCGACCCGGCCGTCGCGGAGCAGCACGACCTGGTCGGCCATGCTCATCGCCTCGGTCTGGTCGTGGGTCACGTAGACCATCGTGATCCCGAGCTTCTGCTGCAGCGCGCGGATCTCGCGGCGCATGTCGTGCCTGAGCTGCGCGTCGAGGTTCGACAGCGGCTCGTCCATCAGGCAGACGGGGTGCTCGGCGATGATCGCGCGCCCGAGCGCGACCCGCTGCTGCTGGCCGCCGGAGAGCTGCGACGGCTTCCGGGCGAGCAGCCGGTCGAGTCCGAGCAGCTCCGCGACCCGCTTCAGCCGGCGCTCGCGGTCGGCCGCCCGCACCTTGCGGACCTTGAGGCCGAACAGGATGTTCTCGGCCACCGAGAGGTGCGGGAAGAGCGCGTACGACTGGAACACCATCGCGATGTTGCGCTTCGACGGCGGGGCCTCGGTGAGGTCCGCGCCCGCCGATGCGGACGCGGCCGGCGGTCACCGTTTCGAGACCCGCGATCAGCCGTAGCGTGGTCGACTTCCCGCAGCCGGAAGGCCCGAGCAGCACGGCAAACGTCCCCGCCTCGACGTCGAAGCTGACATCGTCGACCGCCCGGGTCGCGCCCCAGTGCTTGGCTACCCGCTCAAGGGCGATTGCCGCCATTAACCTCCCCGGGCGCGGTCGTTGTCGTCGGCTCGGACGAAACCGACGCCGAAGGCGGCGCTTTCGTGGCGTCGGGGAGCACGAGGGGGCGCCGCGCAGCGGCTCTGCCCCCTCGTATCGTGCCGAACTAGCATGCTGCGATGCCGCGTTTACGGAATTGTGACAACTCTACCCCCTTCGCGAAGGGGGGACGAAGGCTCAGGCGAAGAAGGCCCGGAACGCGGCGACCGCGCGGTCGATGTCCGGCGCCGAGACGTCGAGATGCGTGGCGAGCCGCGTCCGCGGGCCGATGAGGGCGAGGACCCCTGCCCGCTCGAGATGCGCCTTGAGCGCCGGGGCGCGGTCGGCCGGGATGCGGACGAACACCATGTTCGTCTGCGGCGGCTCGACCTCGAGCCCGCGAACGCCGGCGAGCCCGGCGGCCAGACGCTCCGCGTTGGCGTGATCCTCCGCTAGCCGCTCGACGTGGTGCTCGAGGGCGTAGAGCCCGGCCGCGGCGACGATCCCCGCCTGCCGCATCGCGCCGCCGAGGATCTTGCGCGCCCGCCGGGCGCGGTCGATCACCGGCCGCGTGCCCGCGAGGACCGTGCCCGCCGGGGCACCGAGCCCCTTCGACAGGCACACCGACACCGAGTCGAAGCCGCGGCAGAGCTCCGCCACCGGCAGCCCGAGCTTCACCGCGGCGTTGAAGATGCGTGCGCCGTCGAGATGCGTCGCGAGCCCGCGCCGCCGTGCGAGCGCGACCGCCGACTCGAGATAGGGGCGCCCGAGCACCCGCCCGCCGATCGTGTTCTCGAGCGCGAGCAGGCGCGTGCGCGCGAAGTGCGGATCGTCCGGCTTGATCGCCGCCTCGACCTCGGCGAGGTCGAGCGAGCCGTCCGGGCGATTGGCGAGCGGCTGCGGCTGGATGCTGCCGAGCACCGCCCCGCCGCCCGCCTCGTAGCGGTAGGTGTGCGCCTCCTGCCCGACGATGTACTCCTCGCCGCGCTGGCAGTGGCTCATCAGCGCCGCGAGGTTGGACTGCGTGCCGCTGGGGAAGAAGAGCGCCGCCTCGAGCCCGAACAGGGCGGCGGCGCGCTCCTGCAGGCGGAGCACCGTCGGATCGTCGCCGAAGACGTCGTCGCCGACCTCGGCCGCCGCCATCGCGGCGCGCATCGCCGGACCGGGCCGGGTGACGGTGTCGCTGCGCAGATCGATCATCGCAGCGCCTGCAGCAGGTTGTTGAAGTCGTCCGTCCACACCGACACCTTCGCCGGCACCTCGATCGGCGCGGCGAGGCCGGCGAGCTCCGGCCGGTCGAAGAGCTTCGGGTCGGCGGTGACGAGGACGAAGTCGGTGATCGAGTAGAGGTTGTACTCGACGTCGTCCGGGCTGTGGCTCACCAGCCGCGCGTGCAGCCCGAGCGAGTCGGCGAGCCGCTTCACCACCGGCGCGAGGTCGAGATAGCGGTTGGTCACGTTGAAGACGACCACGCCGCCCGGCCGCACGTGGCGCATGTACAGCGCCAGCGCCTCCTTCGTCATGAGGTGCATCGGCACCGAGTCGCTCGAGAACGCGTCGGCCGCGAGCAGGTCGAACCGCTGCGGCGGCTCGCTTTCGAGCGCGAGGCGCCCGTCCCCGAGCACCAGCTCGATCTTCGCGTCGCTGTCCTTGAGGTACGAGAACTCGGTCTGCGCGAGCTCGATCACCTGCGGGTTGATCTCGTAGAAGCGGTAGACGTCGCCCTTCTGCCCGTACGCCGCCATCGTGCCGGCACCCAGGCCGACGATGCCGACGCGCATGTCCGGGTGGCGCAGCGCCTCGAGCGCGCGCACGATCCCGGCCTTCGGGCCGAAGTACGCGATCGCCTGCCGGCGCTTGTCGGTGTCGACGAACTGCTCGCCGTGGTTGATCGTGCCGTGGATCAGCTTGCGGACCGTCCCTTCGTCCCGCACCTCGTCGCGGGTGCGCAGGCTCGAGTAGAAGTTGCGCTTCATGACGCGGGTGTCGGCGATGTTGTTGCCGACGTAGGTGACCACGCCGTAGCCGGTGAACGCGACCGCCGCCAGCGCGCCGGCGAGCGCGATCCGCCCGACCGGCGCCACCTTCCACGCGAGCACGATCGCCGCCAGCGCGAGCCCGGCCGCGACCTCGAAGTCGCCCGGCAGCACGTGCGGCGCGATCACCGACACGACCATCGAGCCGAGCGCGCCGCCGAGCGCGATCAGCATGTAGAACTCGGTCAGGCGCGCCGGGACCGGCTTCGTCAGCACCAGCTCGCCGTGGCAGAGCATGCACAGCACGAACAGGCCGGCGGAGAAGAGGGGGATCGAGAGCTTCAGGTCGAGGATGAGGTTGGCGTCGGTCAGCACCCACGCCATCGCCGCCACGGCGAGCCCCGCGAGCGGGAAGAACACCACGCGGCGGTACCAGCCGCGGCCGTCGAAGCAGAGGATGAACGTGAGGAGGTAGAGCGACAGCGGCAGCACCCAGAGGAACGGGATCGACGCGACGTTCTGGGTGAGATGGTTCGTGATCGCGAGGAGCAGCAGCGATGCGAGCGCGGGCAGCGCGACCCACTGCAGCCGCAGGCCCGGGCTCGGCGCCGGGCCGGGCTCGAGGCGCACCGGGGCGTGACCCGCGGCGGCCGCCCGGCGCAGGCTGTAGATCGCGGTACCGCCGCACAGCGCGACGAACAGCGCGTAGGCCCACGACCACGAGACCGCCTGCAGCCGGGTCGAGACGACCGGCTCGACGACGATCGGATAGCAGAGCAGCGCCGCGAGCGAGGCGAGATTCGAGAGCGCGAACAGGCGGTACGGCGAGTCGAAGCGCCGCGCGTACCAGGCCTGCACCAGCGGGCTCGTCGTGGAGAGCAGGAAGTACGGCAGGCCGACCGTGGCGACGAGCAGCCCGAGGATCCGCAGGCCGGGATCCTCCGCTCCGGACGGCTTCCAGCCGGCGGCGGCGACGATCGGCAGGCTCGCCAGGCTGACGACGAGCAGCACGAGGTGGAGGACGAGCTGCGGCCGCGGCGGCAGCCACCGTACGATCGCGTGCGCATAGGCGTAGCCCGCGAGCAGCAGGAACTGGAAGAAGAACACGCACGTCGTCCAGACCGCCGCGGAGCCGCCGAACCACGGCAGGATCTGCTTGGCGACGATCGGCTGGACCAGAAACAGCAGGAACGCGCTGACGAAAATGGTGGCAGCGTAAAGCGGCATCGACTCTCCTCACCCCCGGTTTGGCGGGCGCCCTCCCGGGGCGCCTCGTGATCCGGAATTAACGCCCGGCGCCGGAATCCGCCGACCTGCCTAAGCTCACTGATTAAACGGACGAATCCGGCGACCCATGCACCGGCGGCGATCTTCTCGGCCCAGAGCACGCCGACGATCGTCTTCGCGTCGCTGATCCGCCCCGTCCGGACCCAGTCGAGCGCGGTCGCGAGCGTCACCGGGAACGTCTCGAGGAACTCGCCGTCGTCGAGCGTCCGGCCGCGGTGCGCGAGACCGCGCGCGAGCCACAGCTCGATGCGCTCGGTCGAGTAGCCGACCACCGGGTGGAAGGTCGTGAGATGCCGCCACTCGCGCGCGACGTAGCCGGTCTCCTCCAGGAGCTCGCGCTTCGCGGTCGCGACCGTTGCCTCGCCCGGATCGATCTTGCCGGCCGGCAGCTCGTACAGCTCGCGGCCGACCGGATAACGGTACTGCCGCTCCATCACCAGCTCGCCCGAGTCGAGGATCGGCAGGATCGTCACCGCGCCCGGGTGCTCGATGTACTCGCGGACGGCGGTGCGGCCGTCGGGGAGGCGCACCGTGTCGCGCCGGACGTGCAGCAAAACGCCGTCGTACACCGCCTCGCCCGCCACCCGCGTCTCGGTCAGCGCCGCATGCCCGGCCGCGTGGAACTTGTCGGTCATCGGCGGCGCGCGGGGCGTGCGCCTCAGCGCCCGAGCGGGTAGACGCCCTGGATCGCCGCGAGGCACAGCGACATCAGCGGGCCGGGCATCACGCCGAGGACGAGCACCGCGAGGCCGTTCGCCGACAGCAGCATGCGCATGTCGAGCCCGGCCTCGATCGGCGCGTCGGTCTCCGGCTCGTCGAAGTACATCACCTTGACGACGCGCAGGTAGTAGAACGCCCCGATCAGCGACATCACCACCGCGAACACCGCGAGCCACACCTGGCCCGCCTTGATCACCGCGTCGAGCACCGCGAGCTTGGCGTAGAAGCCGACCGTCGGCGGGATGCCGGCGAGCGAGAACATCAGGAGCAGCATGAGGAACGCGTACCACGGGCGCGCGCTGGTTGAGCCCCCGGTAGTCGGTGATCTCGTCGGCCTCGAAGCCGGCGCGCGATAACAGCGAGCACCATGCCGAAGGCGCCGAGGCTCATCAGCACGTAGACGATCGAGTAGAACATCGCCGCGCTGTAGGCGTCGGGGGCCGACAGCAGGTTGCCGCCGACCTTGCCCGCGAGCAGGCCGAGCAGCATGAAGCCCATGTGCGAGATGGTCGAATAGGCGAGCATGCGCTTGATGTTCGACTGCGCGATGGCGGCGAAGTTGCCCAGCGCCATCGACAGCACCGACATGATCACCAGCATCTGCTGCCAGTCGACGGCGAGGTCGATCAGCCCGTTCACCAGCAGCCGCATCGCCATCGCGAACGCGGCGACCTTCGGCGCGGCGCCGATGAAGAGGGTCATCGCGTTCGGCGCGCCGTCGTACACGTCGGGGATCCACATGTGGAACGGCACCACCCCGAGCTTGAAGGCAAGGCCGGCGACGACGAAGACGAGGCCGAACACGAGCACGACCTTGTTCGCCTTGCCGGCGGCGATCGTCTGCGCGATCTGCTCGATGTTCAGGGTCCCGGTCGCGCCGTAGAGCATCGACATGCCGTACAGGAGGACGCCCGAGGCGAGCGCGCCGAGGATGAAGTACTTCATCGCCGCCTCGGTCGACACCGCCGAGTCGCGGTTGAGCGCGACCATCGTGTAGAGGCAGAGCGACATCAGCTCGAGTCCGAGGTAGAGCGCGAGGAGGTGGCTGGCCGAGATCATCACCATCATGCCGAGCAGCGCGAACAGCGCCAGCACGAAGTACTCGCCGCGCAGCATGTCGCGGTCGGCGAGATAGCGCCGCGAGTAGACGAAGCACGCCGCGACCGCCACGTAGCTGACGAGCTTCAGCGTGTGCGCCATCAGGTCGGCGACGAACATGTCCCCGAACGTGTGGGCGACGCGGCCGCCGGTCGCCTGCGCCGCGACGATGGTCAGCAGCCGCGCACCCCGCCAGCGTGACGAGCGAGAGCCAGTAGACCGCTGCCTCGCCGGCTGTCTTCGGGGAGGTACAGGTCGGCGACCAGGACGACGGACGCCATGGCGAGCAGCCACATCTCCGGGTAGGCCGGGAGCAGGATCGGCAGGGCGAACTCGTTCACAGCTTCCCCGCCGCCACGTGCTTGAGGAGGTCGTTGACCGAGGCGTGCATCACCTCGGTGAACGGCGCCGGGTAGAGCCCGAGCGCGAGCACCGCGACCGCGAGCGAGCCGAGCACGAAGAACTCGCGGCGGTTGATGTCCTCGAGCTCGGCGACGTGCTGGTTCGCGATCGCGCCGTAGATCACGCGCTTGTACATCCACAGGGTGTACGCGGCGCCGAACACGAGCGTCGTCGCGGCGATGAACGCAATCCAGAAATTGAACTTCATCGCGCCCATGATGACCAGGAACTCGCCGACGAACCCGCTCGTGGCCGGCAAGCCGCAGTTCGCCATGGCGAACAGCATCATGAACGCGGCGAACTTCGGCATCGTGTTCACCACTCCGCCGTAGTCCGAGATCAGCCGCGAGTGCATGCGGTCGTACATGACGCCGACGCACAGGAACAGCGCGGCCGAGACGAACCCGTGAGAGATCATCTGGATGAGCGCGCCCTCGGCGCCGTAGGCGTTGAAGACGAAGAAGCCGAGCGTCACGAACCCCATGTGCGAGATCGAGGAGTAGGCGATCAGCTTCTTCATGTCGGGCTGCACCAGCGCCACCAGCGCGATGTACAGCACCGCGATCAGCGACAGCGCGATCATGAGGCCGGACAGCGCGTGGCTCGCATCGGGCAGGATCGGCAGCGAGAAGCGGACGAAGCCGTACGCCCCGAGCTTCAGCAGGATCGCCGCCAGCACCGCCGAGCCGCCGGTCGGCGCCTCGACGTGGGCGTCCGGGAGCCAGGTGTGGACCGGCCACATCGGCACCTTGACCGAGAACGCGGCGAGGAAGCCGAGGAAGAGCAGGATCTGCGGATCGTTCCACCAGCGGTCGCCGCGCGGGATCGGGACCGCGTGCCAGTCGAGGATCGCGAAGCTGCCGCCCGAGGCGTTGTAGAGGTAGATGAACGCGACCAGCAGCAGGAGCGACCCGAGCAGCGTGAACAGGAAGAACTTGAGCGCCGCGTAGACCCGGTTCGGCCCGCCCCAGACGCCGATGATCAGGTACATCGGGATCAGCGTCGACTCGAAGAACACGTAGAACAGCGCCCCGTCGAGCGCCGCGAACACCCCGTTCAGCAGCCCCGACATGATGAGGAACGCCGCCATGTACTGCGACACGCGCGACTGGATCACCTCCCAGCCGGCGATGACCACCAGCACCGTGATGAAGCTGTTCAGCAGCACGAACAGGACCGAGATGCCGTCGACGCCGAGGTGGTAGCTGACGTTGAAGCGCTCGATCCACGGCGTCTTCTCGACGAACTGCATCGCGCTCGTCGTCACGTCGAAGCCGGTGTAGAGCGGGATCGTGACCAGGAACCCGACGACGGCGCCGACGAGCGCGATCGCCCGCGCGATCCGCGCGTTGTCGTCGCGGCCGGTCGCCATGACGACGAGGCCCGCCAGGATCGGGACCCAGATCGAGAGGCTCAGCCAGGGAGTGGCGGTCGACATCGGCATCAGCCCGGGAACGCGATGCGGTAGAGCCACAGGCTGAGCAGCACGAACAGCCCGATGATCATCGTGAACGCGTACTGGTAGATGAACCCGGTCTGGAAGAGCGCGCACGATCTTCGCGAACGCGCCGACCGTCTTCGCCGAGCCGTTGACCAGCACGCCGTCGATGACGGCGACGTCCCCGCCCTTCCAGAGCCCGGTCCCGACCTTGACCGCGCCGTCGCCGAAGAGCTTCTGGTACAGCTCGTCGAAGCCGTACTTGTTCTCCAGCACGCGCGCGACGATGCCGAACTTCTCGCGCAGCACGCCCGGGAGGTCCGGCCGCACGATGTACAGGTAGTACGCGGTCACGATCCCGGCGGTGACGAGCCAGAACGGAGCCGTGAACGGCGCGTGGGCGACCATGCCGACGACGCCGTGGAAGTCGCGCCCGATCTCCGCCATCCCGGCGTGCTGCGGCAGGATCACGATCGAGTCGGCGAAGTAGCCGCCGAACACGATCCGGCCGACCAGCCAGCCGGCGCAGATCGACGGGATCGCGAGCAGGATCAGCGGCACCGTGACGACCCACGGCGATTCGTGCGGCTCGTGGCCGTGCCCATGGTCGTCGTGCCCGTGGTCGCCGTGCCCGTGCGGCGCCGGCTGACGGAAGCGCTCCTCGCCGTGGAAGGCGTAGAACACGAGCCGGAAGCTGTAGAGCGCGGTCACGAACGCGCAGGCGAGGACGCACAGGTAGGCGAACGTCCCGCCGGGCACCTGCGCGAGGTGCGCCGCCTCGATGATGAGGTCCTTGGAGAAGAAGCCGGCGAACGGCGGGAACGCCGCGTTTGCGAACGCGCCGATCAGCATCACCGCGTAGGTGATCGGCATGTACTTCCGCAGGCCGCCCATCCGGCGCATGTCCTGCTCGTGGTGGAGCGCGATGATCACCGAGCCGGCGGCGAGGAACAGCGCCGCCTTGAAGAACGCGTGGGTGAAGAGGTGGAAGATCGCCGCCGAGTAAGCCGAGGCGCCGAGCGCGACCGTCATGTAGCCGAGCTGCGAGAGTGTCGAGTAGGCGACGACCCGTTTGATGTCGTAGACCACCAGCGCGATCAGCGCCATGAAGAACGCGGTGATCGCGCCGATCACGATCACGAACGACAGTGCCGCCTCCGAGAGCTCGAACAGCGGCGACATCCGCGCCACCATGAAGATCCCGGCGGTCACCATCGTCGCGGCGTGGATCAGCGCCGAGATCGGCGTCGGGCCCTCCATCGAGTCGGGCAGCCACACGTGCAGGGGGAACTGCGCGCTCTTCCCCATCGCGCCGATGAAGAGGCAGATGCAGACGACCGAGAGGATCATCCACTCCGCGCCGGGGAAGAGCTCGATCGTCTGGCCGGCCATCTTCGGCGCCGCGGCGAAGACCTCGGCGTAGTCGAGCGTGCCGAAGTAGGCGAGGATCAGCGCGATCCCGAGCAGGAAGCCGAAGTCGCCGACCCGGTTCACCAGGAACGCCTTGAAGTTGGCGTAGATCGCCGTCGGACGCCGGTAGTAGTAGCCGATGAGGAGGTACGAGACGAGACCCACCGCCTCCCAGCCAAAGAAGAGCTGGAGGAAGTTGTTCGACATCACCAGCATCAGCATCGAGAAGGTGAAGAGCGAGATGTAGCTGAAGAACCGCTGGTAACCCCCGGGAGAGGTGTCGTCGTCCGCCATGTAGCCGACGGTGTAGATGTGCACCATCCACGAGACGAACGTGACCACCACCATCATCAGCGCGGTGAGGCGGTCGATGAGGAAGCCGATGTCGAATCGCGTCCCGCCGGACGTGAGCCAGGTGTAGACCGGGCCGTTGAAGGTGTTGCCGTTGAGCACGTCGGCGAACACCACGCACGAGGCGAAGAACGAGATCCCGACGCCGATGATCGTGACCCAGTGCGCCCCCGCGCGCCCGATCGCCTTGCCGAAGAGGCCGGCGACGATCGCTGCGGCGAGCGGCACGAGCGGGATGACGAGATAGAGGAGCTGCATCCGCGGCATCGCGCCCTACCCCTTCAGCCGGTCGAGGTCCTGCACGTTGATCGTGCGCAGGTTCCGGAACAGCACCACCAGGATCGCCAGCCCGATCGCCGACTCCGCCGCGGCGACCGTCAGGATGAAGAACACGAACACCTGGCCCGAGATGTCGTCGAGGTAGTGCGAGAAGGCGACGAAGTTCATGTTGACGGCGAGCAGCATCAGCTCGATCGCCATCAGCAGGATGATGACGTTCTTGCGGTTGAGGAAGATGCCGACGACGCTGATCGCGAACAGCAGCGCACCGAGCACCAGGAAATGCGGCAACGTAAGCAACGAACGACTCCCCTTTGTTCTTCTCGCGTGCGGCCCGTTCAGTCCCGTTTTTCCACCGGCATCGAGACGATCCGGACGCGGTCCTCGCGCCGGACGGTCACCTGCCGCGCCGGGTCCTGGTACCTGGTGTCCTTCCGCTTGCGCATCGTCAGCGCGATGGCCGCGATGATCGCCACCAGCAGCACCACCGCCGCCAGCTGGAACGGATAGACGTAGTCGGTGTAGAGCACCTCGCCCAGCGCCTTGGTGTTGCTGTACCCCGGACGGGGATCGCCGGGCATCGGGCGGTCGCTGAACCCCGCCCGCGGACCGGCCAGGACCAGCACCATCTCGACCACCATCAGCACGCCCGACGGTCGCGGCGAGCGGCAGCGCCCGCCAGAAGCCCTCGCGCAGCGCGTCGAGGTTGATGTCGAGCATCATCACCACGAACAGGAACAGCACCATCACCGCGCCGACATAGACGAGCACGAGCGTGATGGCGAGGAACTCCGCGCGCAGCAGGAGCCAGATCTCCGCCGCGGTGAAGAACGCGAGCACGAGGTGCAGCGCGGCGTGCACCGGGTTGCGGCACGTCACCGTCCGGATCCCGGCGTACAGCAGGATCGCGGCGGAGATGTAGAAGACGGCGGCTTCGAAGTTCATCGTGCCGTTACCTGTAAGCAGCGTCGGTGGCCCGCGCGCGCGCGATCTCGGCCTCGTACCTGTCGCCCACCGCGAGCAGCATCTCCTTGGTGTAGTACAGGTCGCCGCGCTGCTCGCCGTGGTACTCGAGGATGTGGGTCTCGACGATCGAGTCGACCGGGCACGACTCCTCGCAGAGGCCGCAGAAGATGCACTTGGTGAGGTCGATGTCGTAGCGGGTCGTGCGGCGCGTCCCGTCGCCCCGCTCCGCGGTCTCGATCGTGATCGCGAGCGCCGGGCACACCGCCTCGCACAGCTTGCAGCCGATGCAGCGCTCCTCGCCGTTCGGGTAGCGCCGCAGCGCGTGCAGGCCGCGGAAGCGCGGGCTGACCGGCGTCTTTTCCTCCGGGAACTGGATCGTGACCTTGCGGGCGAAGAAGTGCCGCCCGGTGAGCGCCAGGCCCTTGGCGAGCTCCACCAGCAGGAAGGTCTTGAAGAAGTCGCGGACGCGCTCGAGCATGGCCGCCTCCTACGCCCAAGGGTTCCACGGCGTCTGCATCCACGCCGCGACGACCACCAGCCACACGATCGTCAGCGGGATGAACACCTTCCACCCGAGCCGCATGATCTGGTCGTAGCGGTAGCGCGGGAACGTGGCGCGGAACCAGAGGAAGCAGAACAGCAGGAAACACACCTTCGCCACCAGCCAGACGATGCCGGGGACGGCGTTGAACACCGCCGAGTCGAGCGGCGGCAGCCAGCCGCCGAGGAACATGAGCGTGGCGAGCGTCGACACCAGGATCATGTTCATGTACTCGCCGAGGAAGAACAGGGCGAACGCGGTGCCCGAGTACTCGACGTGGAAGCCGGCGACGATCTCCGACTCGCCCTCGGCGACGTCGAACGGCGCGCGGTTGGTCTCCGCCACCGCCGAGATGAAGTACACGAGGAACATCGGGAACAGCGGCAGCCAGTTCCAGGACAGGAAGTTGACTCCCACCCCGGCGAAATAGCCGCGCGCCTGTGCGTTCACGATGTCGCCGAGGTTGAGGCTCTGCGACACGAGCAGCACGCACACCAGCGCGAACCCCATCGCGATCTCGTAGGCGACGATCTGCGCCGCCGAGCGCATCGCGCCGAGGAAGGCGTACTTCGAGTTCGACGCCCAGCCGGCGATGATCACGCCGTACACGCCCATCGACGTGATCGCCATCACGTACAGCAGGCCGGCGTTCACGTCCGCGAGGACCACGCCGGGGCTGAACGGGATCACCGCCCAGGCCGCCATGGCGGGCATCAGCACCATCATCGGCCCGAGGAGGAACAGGAACTTGTTCGCCCCGGTCGGGATGATCACTTCCTTGAACACCAGCTTGAACACGTCGGCGAACGGCTGCAGCAGGCCGAGGGGGCCGACGCGGTTTGGCCCGATCCGCACCTGCATGTAGCCGATCACCTTGCGCTCGGCGAGCGTCAGGTAGGCGACGCCGAGGATCAGCGGGATCGCGATCAGGATGATGAAGACGAGCGTCTTCACCAGCACCCAGAGCGGCGGCCCCCAGGTCGACCCGAAAACGGCGGTCGAGTAGCCGGCAAGGGTCTGCAGCAGCTCCATCAGGCACGCTCGACCGAGATCTCGCCGAACATCGCCCCGAGCCCGGCGGTCGCCGGATGCGCCGCCGCGACGCGCAGCACGCCGTCGGCGAGCGCGTCGTCGCGCGCGACTTCGAGCAGCGCCTCGCCGCCGTCCTGCCGCACGCGGACGCGGTCGCCGGCCTGCAGCCCGAGCCGCGCGAGCACCGCACCGTTGGCGCGCGCGCGCGGCGGCGCCGCGTCCGCGGTCTCCTGCAGCGACGGCGCCCGCCGCACGATCGGATCGGCGAAGTAGATCGGCACGTCCGCGACGCGCTCGAGCGCGGCAGTGCCGCCCGCCGGCAGGATCGGCAGCCCGTCGAGCGCGTTCGAGAGCCGGCCGGGGATCGCCTCGGCCCGGCACGCCTCGTCGCGGACCTGCTCGCTCCGTTCGTAGTCGAAACCGGTCAGCCCGAGTACGTTGCCGAGGACGCGCAGCACCTTCCATGCCGGCCGCGACTCGCCGCGCGGCTTGACGACCGGGTTGAAGGTCTGCAGATCGCCCGCGGTGTTCACGAAGCTGCCGGAGGTCTCGGTGAACGGCGTCACCGGCAGCAGCACGTCGGCGTAATCCGGCGCGCGCCCCTTGTACGCGGTGAGCGCGACCACGAACTCCGCCTCGTCCAGGGCGCCGCCGCCTGGCGCGGATTGGCGACGTCGAGCTCGGGCTCGACGCCGAGCAGCAGGTAGGCCTTCCGCGGGGCGGCGAGCATCGCCGCGGCGTTCAGCCCGCCCGCGCCGGGCACGCAGCGCGCGAGGTGCCCGCCGACGCTGTTCGCGGCCTCGCCGAGGAAACCGAACCGCGCGCCGAGCACCCCTGCGACCTGCTGGGCGAGCGCGTGCAGCTGGCTCGCGCGCGGGTGCTGCTGGGCGCTGTTGCCGAGGAAGATCCCGACGTTCTGCCCGGAAGCGAGGCTCCTGGCGATCGCGCGCGCCGCCTCGCCGACCGCGGCCGGGGCGAGCGCGGACGGAACCGCGGCGCCCTTCTCCTCGGCGACCGCCTTCGCCACCTGCGCGAGCGCCGGCACCAGCTCGCCCGGCCGCACGACGAGCTCGCGCGCGAGCTTGATCGCGAGATCGTCGCCGGCGACGTGGATCACGCTCACCTGCTGGCCGCGCTTCGCCGCCTGCCGGAGGCGGTGGGCGATGAGCGGATGGTCCTTGCGCAGGAACGAGCCCACGACGAGCACGCGGTCGAGCGCCCCGAGCTCGGCCACGGGCATGCCGAGCCACGGCGCGCCCTGCAGCTTGCCGTCGGTCGCGAAGTCGGTCTGGCGCAGGCGGAAGTCGACGTTCTCGCTGCCGAGGCCGCGCACGAGCTTCTGCGCGAGATGCATCTCCTCGAGCGTCGCGTGCGGCGACACGAGCGCGCCGAGCGCCGCCGCGCCGTGCGACGCCGTCGCCCGGCGCAGGCCGGCGGCCGCGAGCTCGAGCGCCTTCTCCCAGTCGACTTCGCGCCATTCGCCGCCCCGCTTCACCATCGGCTTCGTCAGGCGGTCCGCGGCGTTGAGCCCCTCGTACGAGAACCGGTCCTTGTCGGAGAGCCAGCACTCGTTAAGCTCCGGCTTCTCGAACGGGACGACGCGCATCACCTGGTCGTTCTTCACCTGCACGATGAGGTTCGACCCGAGGCCGTCGTGCGGGCTCACCGAGCGGCGCCGCCCGAGCTCCCACGTGCGCGCGGTGTACCGGAACGGCTTCGACGTGAGCGCGCCGACCGGGCAGATGTCGATCATGTTGCCCGAGAGCTCCGAGTCGACCGCGCGGCCCACGAACGAGACGATCTCCGCGTGCTCGCCGCGGCCGATCATCCCGAGCTCCATGATCCCGGCGATCTCCTGTCCGAAGCGCACGCAGCGGGTGCAATGGATGCACCGGGTCATCTCCTCGGCGGAGATGAGCGGTCCCATCGGCTTCGCGAGGACCACGCGCTTCGGCTCGACGTAGCGCGAGCTCGACCCGCCGTAGCCGACGGCGAGATCCTGCAGCTGGCATTCGCCGCCCTGGTCGCAGATCGGGCAGTCGAGCGGGTGGTTGATCAGGAGGAACTCCATCACCCCGCGCTGCGCCTCCTTGGCGTACTCCGAGCGCGTCGAGATCTTCATGCCCTCGGCGACCGGCGTCGCGCAAGCCGGCATCGGCTTCGGCGCCTTCTCGACCTGCACCAGGCACATGCGGCAGTTCGCGGCGATCGAGAGCTTCGGGTGCCAGCAGAAGTGGGGCACGTAGATGCCGAGCCGGTTCGCGGCCTCCATCAGCATCGAGCCGGCCGGCACCTCGACCGGGCGGCCGTCGACCTCGACCTTGACCATTGCCGTCATGCCGCCGCGCGCTCCACGACCGCGCCCGGGCCGACGAGGCAGCGCTTGTGGCGGATGTGATGCTCGAACTCAGCGCGGAAATGCTGGATGAAGCTCTTCACCGGCAGCGCCGCCGCGTCGCCGAGCGCGCAGATCGTGCGGCCGGCGATGTTGTCCGCGGCGTTGACGAGGACGTCCAGGTCCTCCATGCGGCCGCGCCCGGTCTCGATCCTGTGCACCATGCGATACAGCCAGCCGGTGCCCTCGCGGCACGGCGTGCACTGGCCGCACGACTCCTCGAAGTAGAAGTAGGACAGCCGCTCGAGGCAGCGGACCATGCAGCGCGTGTCGTCCATCACGATCACCGCCCCCGACCCGAGCATCGATCCGGCCTTGGCGATCGAGTCGTAGTCCATGTCGGTCTGCATCATCACTTCGCCCGGGAGCACCGGCATCGACGAGCCGCCCGGGATCACCGCCTTTATCTTGCGGCCGGCGCGCATGCCGCCGGCCATCTCGAGCAGCCTGGCGAACGGCAGTCCCAGCCGCACCTCGAAGTTGCCCGGCTGTTCGACGTCGCCCGAGACCGAGAAGAGCTTGGTGCCGCCGTTGTTCGGCCGCCCGAGCTCGAGATACTTCTCGCCGCCGTTGAGGATGATCCACGGCACCGCCGCGAACGTCTCGGTGTTGTTGATCGTCGTCGGCTTGCCGTACACGCCGTAGCTGGCCGGGAACGGCGGCTTGAAGCGCGGCATCCCCTTCTTGCCCTCGAGCGACTCGAGCAGCGCCGTCTCCTCGCCGCAGATGTACGCGCCCCAGCCGTGATGCGCGTAGAGGTCGAAGTCGACGCCCGAGCCCAGGATGTTCTTGCCGAGGAGACCCGCGTCGTAGGCTTCCTTCAGCGCCTCCTCGCACCGCTCGTAGGTATCCCAGATCTCGCCGTGGATGTAGTTGTAGCCGACCGTCGAGCCGGTGGCGTAGCCCGCGATCGCCATGCCCTCGATGACGATGTGCGGGTTGTAGCGGAGGATGTCGCGGTCCTTGAAGGTCCCCGGCTCGCCCTCGTCGGAGTTGCACACCATGTACTTCTGGCCCGGATAGTTCTTGGGCATGAAGCTCCACTTGAGGCCGGTCGGGAAGCCGGCGCCGCCGCGGCCGCGGAGCGCCGACTTCTTCACCTCGGCGATGACCTGGTCGGGCGTGATTCTCTCGGCCAGGATCCTACGGAGCGCCTGGTAGCCGCCGCGCGCCTCATAGTCCGCCAGCCGCCAGTTGGTGCCGTCGACGCCCTTCATGATGATCGCGTCGGGGCCGTACACGGCCGGGTCGAAGGGCGGAAACGCCGATTTCACTCGAGCTCCTCCAGGAACCTGTCGATCGCCTCGGGCGTCATGAAGCTCGCCATCCGCTTGTTGTTGACGAGCATCACCGGCGCGTCGCCGCAGGCGCCGAAGCATTCGCCTTCCTTCAGCGTGAACCTGCCCCCGGCCGAGGTCTCGTTCCAGCCCACGCCGAGGCGCTTCTTCAGGTGGTCCGCCGCCTCGTTCGCGCCGCGCAGCGCACACGGGAGGTTGGTGCAGATCACGAGCTTGTACCTCCCCACCGGCGCGAGATCGAACATGGTGTAGAAGGAGGCCACCTCCTCTACCGCGATCGGCGGCATGCCGAGATGCTGGGCGACGAACGCCATCGCCTCGCGCGTGACATAGCCCTGCTCGTGCTGCGCGATCGCGAGGCACGACATCACCGCCGACTGCCGCTGGTCGGGCGGGTACTTGGCGATCTCGCGATCGATCTTCTTCATCGCCTCGGCGGAGAGCATGGTCAGCGGTCCACTTCGCCGAACACGATGTCGAGCGTGCCGATGATCGCCACCGCGTCGGCGATCATGTGCCCGCGCGAGATCTCGTCCATCGCCGCGAGATGGGCGAATCCCGGCGCCCGGATCTTCATGCGGTAAGGCTTGTTCGCGCCGTCAGAGACCAGGTAGATCCCGAACTCGCCCTTCGGATGCTCGACCGTGGCGTAGGCCTCGCCCGCGGGCACGTGCATCCCCTCGGTGTAGAGCTTGAAGTGGTGGATCAGCTCCTCCATGCTGCTCTTCATCTCGACGCGCGAGGGCGGCGCGATCTTGTGGTTGTCGGTGATCACCGGCCCGGGGTTCGCGCGCAGCCAGTCGCTGCACTGGCGGATGATCCGGTTCGACTGCCGCATCTCCTCGACGCGCACGAGGTAGCGATCGTAGCAGTCGCCGTTGCGGCCGATCGGGATGTCGAAGTCCATCCGGTCGTAGACTTCGTACGGCTGCTTCTTGCGCAGGTCCCACTCGATGCCGGAACCGCGCACCATCGGGCCGCTGAAGCCGAGGGCGAGCGCGCGCTCCGGCGTCACTACCCCGATGCCGACCGTGCGCTGCTTCCAGATCCGGTTGTCGGTGAGCAGCGTCTCGTAGTCGTCGACGTAGCCCGGGAAGCGGCGCGTGAAATCGTCCAGGAAATCGAGCAGCGACCCCTGGCGGTTGGCGTTGAGCTCCGCCACGTCCTTCTCGCTCTTGAACGAGGAGGTGCGGTAGCGCGGCATCGTGTCGGGGAGGTCGCGGTACACGCCGCCCGGGCGGTAGTACGCCGCGTGCAGCCGCGCGCCGGAGACCGCCTCGTAGCAGTCCATCAGGTCCTCGCGCTCGCGGAAGCAGTAGAGGAACATGGTCATCGCGCCGACGTCGAGCGCGTGCGCGCCGAGCCACAGCAGGTGGTTCAGGATGCGCGTGATCTCGTCGAACATCACGCGGATGTACTGCGCGCGCAGCGGCACCTCGACGCCGAGGAGCTTCTCGATCGCCATGCAGTACGCGTGCTCGTTCGACATCATCGAGACGTAGTCCAGGCGGTCCATGTAGGGCAGCGCCTGGAGGAACGTCTTGTGCTCGGCGAGCTTCTCGGTGGCGCGGTGCAGGAGGCCGATGTGCGGGTCGGCCCGCATGATCACCTCGCCGTCGAGCTCGAGCACCAGGCGCAGCACGCCGTGCGCCGCCGGATGCTGCGGCCCGAAATTGAGCGTGTAGTTCCGGATCTCGGCCATCGCGGCTCAGTGCTTCCTGCCAAGGTCGCCGTACTCTTCCTCGCGGACGATCCGCGGCGTCACTTCGCGCGGCTCGATCGTCACCGGCTGGTAGATCACGCGCTTCTGGTCGGGGTCATAGCGCATTTCGACGTTGCCCGACAGCGGGAAGTCTTTGCGGAACGGGTGCCCGATGAAGCCGTAGTCGGTGAGGATGCGGCGGAGGTCAGCGTGCCCGGAGAACATGATCCCGAAGAGGTCGAACGCCTCGCGCTCGAACCAGCTCAGGCCCGGCCAGATGCCGGTGAGCGAATCGACCACCGGGAAGGCGTCCTCCGGCGCGAACGTGCGGAGGCGGAGGCGCCAGTTGTGCGTGACCGAGAGCAGGTGCGCGACGACGGCGAACCGCGGCCCGTCCCAGGCGCCGTCGCCGTAGGCCGAGTAGTCCAGGCCGCAGAGGTCCATCGCCTCCTCGAACCGGAGCTCCGGATGGTCGCGCAGGGTCTGTGCGATGCCGAGCCAGTCGGCGGCCTTGACGACGATGGTGATCTCGCCGAGGGCGACGCTGAGACTGGAGAGCCGGCCCGCGAGCACCGACTCGAGCGCGAGCTTGAGGCGTTCGATCCGCGTCGACGACATCAGCGCGATTGGATGGAATTGCCCGACTTAGCGTGCAATGGTACTGGTGCGGCGGATCTTGTTCTGCAGCTGCACCAGCCCGTAGAGCAGCGCTTCGGCGGTCGGCGGACAGCCCGGCACGTAGATGTCGACCGGCACGATCCGGTCGCAGCCGCGCACCACCGAGTACGAGTAGTGGTAGTAGCCGCCGCCGTTCGCGCACGAGCCCATCGACACCACCCAGCGCGGCTCGGGCATCTGGTCGTAGACCTTGCGCAGCGCCGGCGCCATCTTGTTGCACAGCGTGCCGGCGACGATCATCACGTCGGACTGCCGCGGGCTCGGCCGGAACACGATCCCGAAGCGGTCGAGGTCGTAGCGCGCGGCGCCGGCGTGCATCATCTCGACCGCACAGCACGCCAGGCCGAAGGTCATCGGCCACATCGAGCCGGTCCGCGCCCAGTTGAACAGCTTGTCGAGCTGGGTGGTGACGAAGCCTTCCTGCATCAGGCCTTCAATGCCCATCGCCTACTCCCATTCGAGCGCGCCCTTCTTCCACTCGTAGATGAACCCGATCACCAGGATCGCGAGGAACACCATCATCGACCAGAAGCCGAACGCGCCGATGTCGTTGAGCGACACCGCCCACGGGAAGAGGAACGCGATCTCGAGGTCGAACAGGATGAAGAGGATCGCCACCAGGTAGTAGCGCACGTCGAACTTCATGCGCGCGTCCTCGAACGCCTCGAAGCCGCACTCGTAGGGCGAGAGCTTCTCGCTGTCGGGCCGGCGCGGGCCGAGGAACCAGCCGACGCCGAGCAGCAGGGCGCCGAACACGATGCCGACGACGATGAAGAGGAGGACCGGGAAGTACTCGGCGAGCACGCGCTCAATCCTTCGCAACGCCGCGGCCGCGGTTTGCGGCTCGCTCGAGGTCTGCTCGCACGGCAAAGACCCTTCTCAGAGCATTGAGACGGCGGACCCCCGCGGCCCGCTGCGCTCGCTGTTATGGTGCCGACGGGGAGACTCGAACTCCCACAGCCTTGCGGCCACCAGCCCCTCAAGCTGGCGTGTCTACCAATTTCACCACGTCGGCCCGCGGGAACGCGCGTCCGAGCCGGCCGACCGGCCCGACGCAACTTGTCATTTTACTACTTCGGAACGTCGCTCCCTTTCGCGGCCGGGGTTTCCGGCTTCGGCGGCTCGGTGCCGGGCGACTTCGCCGCGCCGGCAGCCGGGGGCGCACCAGCGTCCATCACGCTGCCGGCCGCCCTCGGCTTGACGTTCGCGAGGTACGCGAGGCCGAGGCTCGAGAGGAAGAACACCGCGGCGAGGACCGCCGTCGTCCGCGACAGGAAGTTCGCCGACCCGGTCGCGCCGAAGAGGCTCCCCGACGCGCCCGAGCCGAAGGCCGCGCCGACGTCGGCGCCCTTGCCGTGCTGGAGCAGCACGAGCCCTATGACACCGAGCGCCGCGACCACGTGCACCACCAGAACCAGTGTCAGCCAGATGTCCACTTCGTCATCCCTGTCTTGCGGCCGCCTTGCCGATCGCGAGGAAATCCTCCGCGACCAGCGCGGCGCCGCCGATCAATCCACCGTCGATGTCCGGCATCGCGAACAGCGCCGCCGCATTCCCGGCCTTCACGCTGCCGCCGTAAAGCACCGGCAGCTCCCCGGCGACGCCGGCGTCCGCTGCGCCCACGCGCGCCCGGATGAACGCGTGCACGCCCTGCGCCTGCTCGGGGCTCGCGGTCCGCCCCGTGCCGATCGCCCATACCGGCTCGTAGGCGATCACCGCGTCGGCCAATGCCGCGACGCCCGCGGCGGCGATCACCGCCTGGAGCTGGCGCCCGACGACCTCCTCGGTCGCGCCCTGCTCGCGCTCTTCGAGCGTCTCGCCAACGCAGAGGATCGGCACCAGGCCTACCCGCTGCGCGGCGCCGAACTTCGCCGCGACCTGCGCGTCGCGCTCGCCGTAGAGCTGCCGCCGCTCCGAATGCCCGACGATCACGTAGCGGCAGCCCAGCTCGCGCAGCATCGCGCCCGACACCTCGCCGGTGTACGCGCCCGCGTCGTGCTCGCTCAGGTTCTGCGCCCCCCAGGCGATGCGCGTGCCGCCGAGCACGGCCGCCGCCTGGTGCAGATACGGGAAGGGAACACAGACCGCGATCTCCACGCCCGGCACGCTCTCCGCGCCGGCCTTGACGGACTCGAGGAGGCGCTGGTTCGCCGCGAGGCTGCCATGCATCTTCCAGTTGCCCGCGACGAGCCGCTTGCGCATCGGGCGTCCAGCGACGAAAACGCGCGATTCTAGCCGCTCGAGGCGATTCCGGTCAATGAAAACCGCGGGTTAGCCGCGGTCGGCAAGCCGTGCTGCGAACTCGGCCGCGGCCATCCCGGCGCGGCCGCCGGACCTCGTTGCGGGCGCGTTCAGGTGTGCGATCACGCCGGTTTCCCACAGCGAGCGGGCGTCGCCGATGCGCGCGGTCATTCCATCGACCGCGGCGGCGGGAATACCCCGCGCGGAGAGGACCGGCAGGCGGGTCACGCCGGCCGCGCCCACGCCTGCGTCATGGAATACGACCGCGTGCGCGTCGACTTGGAGCGCGGACTCGGGCCGGCCCCCGTGCAGGGCCGAGTGGGACGCGATGATTAGCACCCGACCCGCGTCGCCGGCGACGAGCTTGCCGACGGAGTCGAGCCCCCAGACCTCGACCGCGCCCGGGCGCAGCAGATACCGCCCCTCGCTGTAGGGCGGCGGCGCGGAGTGCGCCGGCCGCGCGTCCCGCAGGCGTTCCGCCGCCTCGCCGCAGCGCATGCCGGCAATCACGCCGAGCGCTGCGGCGGCGGCGTTCGCATGCGAGACGACACCGCGCTCGAGCGCATCGGCACCGTCGCCGATGCGCGCCGAGGTATGCGCCACGGTTGCCGCGGCGGTGCCGATCCGATCGAGGTACGCGAGCCCGGCAATTCCGGCGGCGTCCTTGCCGACCCCGGCATCGTTGAAGATCACCGCCCTCGCTCCAGCGGTCGCCGCGAGATGGGCAGCAACGATCCCGCCATGCGAACCGACGACCAGGACTGCGCCGCGCACCTCCGCCGCGAGCTGCGTGGCGCTCTCCGCGGCCACGATCGCGGTCATGCCGGCGGGTCCACGCGCAGCCAGAAGGTCACCGGGCCGTCGTTGACGAGGCTCACCTGCATGTGCGCGCCGAACTCGCCGGTGGCGACTGGTGCATGCGCGGCCCGTGCCTGCGCGAGTGCGTGAGCGAAGAGGCTCCGCCCGAGCGCTGGATCGGCTGCCGCGCTGAAGCTCGGGCGGTTACCGCCCCGGGTGTCGGCCGCAAGGGTGAACTGCGGGACGAGCAAGAGCCCGCCATCGGTATCGCGGACGCTCAGATTCATCTTCCCGGCGCCGTCCGCGAACAGGCGGAATGCCAGGATCCGCTCGACGAGGCGCTCGGCGCTCGAGACCGTGTCACCGCGCTCGGCGCAGACGAGGGCGAGGACGCCCGGACCGATCTCGCCCACGGTGCGGCCCTCCACGCTGACGCGCGCCTCGGTGACGCGCTGCAGGAGCGCGATCACAGGTAGCCGAGGTAGCGCGGGAGAAACAGCACGATCTCGGGCACGAAGGTGACGAGGAGCAACACAACGGTGAGCGCCACGATCATCCATGCGATCCACTTGAACGTCGCCTCGATCGGGATGCCCGCGAGGCGGCAGGTGACCATGAGGTTCACCGCCGTGGGCGGCGTGCAGGCGCCGATCGCGACGTTGAGCGTGATGATCACCCCGAACCAGACGAGGTCCCAGCCGTAGGCCAAGGCGACCGGGATCAGGAACGGGAGAAAGATGAAGTACGTCGCGATCGCGTCGAGCGCGGTGCCCGCGATCATGAGCATCGCCGTGATGCTGAGCAGGACCAGCGTTTCGTTCGCGCCGGATGCGGTGAGGCTCTTGGCGTAGGCGTTGAAGACCCCGATCGTGTCGATCGCCCAGCCGAACACGCTCGCGAGCCCGACGATGAGCAGGATGACCGCCGAGATCTCGGCCGATTCGGCGAGCACGTCCCACAGCTCGCGCAGGGTCAGCCCTTCGTAGACGAACATGCCGATCGCGACGCCGTAGGCGACCGCGACCACCGCCGCCTCGGTCGGCGTGAAGAGGCCGCTCCGCATGCCGCCGAGGATCACGACCGGCGCGGCGAGCGCCCAGCTCGCCTCGCGCAGGCTCCGCCAGAACGGCGGGGCGGGCTCCGGATCGTTCGCGCCGAAGTCGTGGCGGACGCTCAGCCACACGCCGGCCGCGATCAGCGCGATGCCGGCGAGGATGCCCGGCACGATGCCCGCGGCGAACAGCGCCGGCACGCTCGCCTGCGGGACGAGGATGCTGTAGACGATGAGCGCGACTGAGGGCGGTATCAGCACGTCCGTCGTCCCGCCGGCGGCGATCAGGCTGGCCGAGAAGGGCTTCGGATACCCGGCCCGCGCCATCGCCGGGATCATGATGGCGCCGACAGCTGCCGCGTCGGCGGCGCCCGAGCCCGACACCCCGCCCAGGATCATGCATACGATGATCGCGGCTGCGGCGAGCCCGCCGCGGCGGCGCCCCACCATCGAGGACGCGAAACGGACGAGGCTCGCGGCCATGCCGGTCCGGTCGAAGACGAGCCCGGCGAGGATGAAGAGCGGCAGCGCGAGCAACGGGTACTTCGCGATGCCGCCGTACACCGTGGTCGGGACCGACATCACGCCCATGTGCGCGTAGACGATCGTCGCGAAACCGGACAGCCCCAGGGCGATCGCAAGCGGCACGCCCGCGACCATCAGCAGCAGGAAGACCCCGAACAGGATCGCGGCGTTCAAAGGATTACCCTCGCGTGGCGCCCCGGCGCCAGAGCTCCACGAAGGCCTGCGCGAGACGCAGGAAGAGCGCGAGGGACAGCAGCGGCAGCCACACCGTGTACAGCCACTGCGGCGCACCGATGCCGGGCGAGGTCACCTCGTAGCGGAAGTCGTCCCACGCCATGCGCGCACCGAGCCAGACGAGGAGACCGGCCATGAGCGCCGAACAGGCGAAGGACGCGAGCAGCAGGCGGTGCCGCCATGCCCCGGGCGCCCGCTCGGCGAACCACGTCACCGCGATCTGGTTGCCGTCGAGGAACGCCTTGGCCGAGCCGACGAACGTGAGGAACACCATGAGGGACACCGAGATTTCCTCGGTGAACGCGAACGAGAAGTCGGTGAAGTAGCGCACCAGCACGTTCGCGAGGGTGATGACGCAGAGCGCGGCCATCGCCGCCGCACCGAGCGCACGCTCGACGCGGAAGCGGCGCTCGACCGCCGCGCGGTCGAACGGGGCCGGTGCGCCGTGCTCAACGTCCACGAACCCCTCCGGAAGCGAAACCGCCGGCGGGGCCCGCCGGCGGCAAGACGAAAAGTGCGCCGGCGCGCCCTACTTCCGCGCGGCGACCGACGTCTCGGCCTTCTTCACCAGGTCGGGCCCGATGCTCTTCGCCCACTTGTCGTAAACCTTGCGCGTCGCCTTGACGAACTCGCCGCGCTCCTGCGGCGAGAGCTTGACGACGTTCACGCCGAAGCCTTCGACGGTCTTGATGGTGCTCTCGTCGGGCGCGACCAGGCCGGCGCGGGCGAGTTTGATGATCTCGCGGCCCGCGTCCACCGCGGCGTCGCGGACGATCTTCCGGTCCTCGGGCGTCCACGACTCCCAGACGTCCTTGTTGACGACGAAGATCAGCGGGTCGGCGACGTAGCCCCAGAGGGTGACGTTCTTCTGGCCCACCGTGTGGAGCTTGGCGGCGGTGAAGATCGTGAGCGGGTTCTCCTGGCCGTCGACCGCGCCGGAGGCGAGCGCGGGCTGGGCGTCGGCCCAGCTCATCTGCGTCGGGTTGGCGCCGAGCGCGGTGAAGGTGTCGTTGAAGATCGGCGAGCCGACGACGCGGAACTTCATCCCTTTCATGTCGGCCGGGGTGCGGATCGGCCGCTTCGAGTTCGTCACCTCGCGGAAGCCGTTCTCGCCCCACGCGAGCGGCACGACGCCCTGACGCTCGAGAATCCGGAAGATGTCCTTCCCGACGTCGCCCTGGGTGAGCGCGTCGATCGCGGCGTAGTCCGGCATCAGGAACGGCAGCGAGAACAGGTTCAGCTCCTTCACCTGCGGCGACCAGTTGATCGTCGAGCCGATCGCGAGGTCGATCACGCCCTGGCGGATGGCGGTGAACTCGCGCGTCTGGTCGCCGGCGACGAGCGACACGCCCGGGTACATCTTGATGTTGATGCGGCCGTTCGTCCGCTCGCGCACGAGGTTGCCCCAGAGCTCGCCGCCCTTGCCCCACGGGAAGGCGGTGCCGACGACGGTCGAGAGCCGATACTCGGGTGCGTACTTCGTTTGCGCCGCGGCCGGCCCGACGGTGATCGCGGCCGCGGCTGCGATCGCGAGTACTGCAAGCGTCTGCTTCATGAACAACTCCTTCTGTCGTTGGCTGATCGCTCGCGCCGGCGCGTCAGCGCCGCGCCGCGCTTCTTCCGGGGCCCTGCCGGTCGCACAGCGCGACCAGCGCGGCCAGGATCCTGTCGGCGGTGATCCGCGCCTCGTCCTCGAGCGGCTTCGAGTAGCCGGCCGGGATGCGCGGCGCGCCGAGGCGCTGCACCGGGATGCCGAGCTCCTCGGCGACGGTGGCAGCCACTTCCGCGCCGAAGCCCCCCGCTTGCACCGCTTCGTGCGCGACGAGAAGGCGACCGGTCCTCGCGGCCGAGGCGAGCACCGCCTCGCGGTCCCACGGCCAGATCGTGCGGAGATCGATGACTTCGATCGCGAGGCCGCGCCGCGCCGCCGCTTCGGCCGCTTCGAGCGCCGTGTGCACCATACGCGACCAGGTCACCAGCGTCGCGTCGCTGCCCGCGCGCCGCACTTCGGCGGCGCCGAGGGTGACGCGCTTGCCTTCCGCCACCTCGCCCTCGAGTCCCCAGAGCTCCTTGTGCTCCATGTAGATCACCGGATCGCCGCTCGCGATCGCGGCGTGCAGCAGGCCGTAGTTGTCGGCAGGCGTGGCAGGCGTGACCACGACGAGACCGGGCAGGTGCGCAAACCATGCCTCGAGCGACTGCGAGTGCTGCGCGGCGGAAGCGCTCCAGAGCCCGTTCGGCATGCGCGCGACGAGCGGCACCCGGCCCTGCCCGCCGAACATGTAGCGCGCCTTCGCCGCCTGGTTCACGACCTCGTCCATGGAGCAGAGCGCGAAGTCGACCACGCGCATTTCGACTACCGGCTTCAGACCGTTCAGCGCCATGCCGACCGCGGCGCCCATGATCGTCGCCTCGGAGATCGGCGTGTCGATCACGCGCTGCGGCCCGAACTCCTGCGCGAGCCCCCGGTACTGGGCGAAGATCCCGCCCCGGCCGACGTCCTCGCCGATTGCCACGACCCGCGGATCGGCGCGCATCGCCTCCGCGAGCGCGGCGCACGCGGCCTGGGCGTAGGTGAGGCGCGGCATGCTCAGTACCACCGTCCGGCGCCGGTGTCCTGGACGTCGGCGTACGCGCCGGCCGCGTCCGGCCACGGCGCCGCGTGCGCCGCAGCGACGGCGGCGGCGACCTCGCGTTCCGCCTCGCCGCGAATCCGCTCGACCTCGGAGACGGCCGCGCCGAGCGCGGCGAGCTTCTCGGCGACGGCCCGCAACGGGTCTTCCTCGAGCGCCCGGTTCACCTCGTCGGGATGGCGGTACGCGGCCGGGTCGACGGACACGTGACCCTTCACGCGATACGTGACCGCATGGAGAAACCGCGGACCCCGTCCGGCACGCACTTCCTCGACGAGCGTGCCCGCGGCGGCGTCCACCGCCTCGACGTCGTTGCCGTCGACCACCCTGCCGTGCAGACCGATCGCGTGCGCGCGCGCCGCCGCGCCCTCGCCGCCGGTCATCGCCTCGGTCGCGGTCGTCGCCGAATAGCGATTGTCCTCGCAGACGAACAGCACCGGCAGGCGGTAGATCTGCGCCCAGTTGAGCCCCTCGAGGAAGGGCCCGCGGTTGACCGCGCCGTCGCCGAAGAAGCAGGCGACGATCTCCCTGCCGCCGCGCAGCTTGATCGCGTGCGCCGCGCCGGCGGCGATCGGGATGCCGGCGGCGACCACGCCGTTCGCACCGAGCATGCCGACCGAGAAGTCGGCGATGTGCATCGAGCCGCCCTTGCCGCCGTTGCACCCGTTCGAGCGGCCGAAGAGCTCGCACATCATCGCGGTGACGTCGGCGCCCTTGGCGATCGTGTGGCCATGGCCGCGATGCGTGGAGGTGATGAGATCGGTACGCGCGAGGTTCGCGCATACGCCCGCCGGCACCGCTTCCTGGCCGGTCGAGAGATGCAGCGGTCCGCGGACGAACGCCTGCGTCCCGAGCGCCGCGCCGAAGGCGGCAACGCCGCCCTTGCTCGCCTCCTCCGCCGCGTTCTCGAACGCGCGGATGCGCGCCATCGTGCGATAGAGAGAGAGGAGGCGCTGGGAGTCGGTCGACGGAGCGGTCGCTGCCATACCCGACGGCCTGCGGCCGCGTGAAGGAGCGCGGAGTCTACTGTCGCGGCGCGCGGAGCGTCAAATCGCCGACGGCCGCTAGCGGCGCCGGGCGGCCGCGAGATGCCGACGCCAACCGGGCTGGCGAACAGTCGCCGGTCCGAGCCCTCTGACGGCGCGTCCGGCGCACGGTATCGTTAGGACATCGAACGGATGCACCGACTGGTGCGAGGGAGAGGTCATGGCGACGCGCGGTTTTTCCGGGAAGGGTCGTTCGGCGAGCGCCGGCCTGCGGCTGCCTCCGGGACAGTTCATCACCGAGGATTTCCCGGTTCTCTCGGCCGGCCCCACGCCCCGGATCGCGCTCGAAAACTGGCGCTTCACGCTCAAGACCGGCCCGCGGCCGGTCAAGCAATGGTCGTGGCGCGAGTTCATCTCTCTCCCGACGACCGCCGTCACGCGCGACATCCATTGCGTGACGAAGTGGAGCAAGTTCGACACGGCCTGGGAGGGCGTCTCGGTCGACGACGTCCTCGCCGACGCGGGGATCGAGCCGCCGACGCCGTACGTCCTCGCGCATTCCGTCGACGGTTACACCACCAACGTGCCGACGAAAGATCTTGTCGGCGGCCGCGCTTTGGTCGCCCTCGCCTATGACGGAAAACCGATCCCGGCCGAGCACGGCGGCCCGGCCCGCCTGCTGGTCCCGCATCTGTACTTCTGGAAGTCGGCGAAGTGGTTGAACGGGCTGCAATTCACGGCGCGCGACGAAGCCGGGTTCTGGGAGTTGCGCGGCTATCACATGTACGGCGATCCCTGGCAGGAACAGCGGTACTCGGGAGACTGAGGCGTCACCGGTGTCGGGCGGCCCCGCAGCAACGCCGAAGCTCCGATGGCGGGCGGCCACCGTGGCGTCGATCGTTCCGCGCACGCCGCGGATCAAGAGTTTCTTCTTCGCCCTGCCCGAGCCGCGTCCGTTCGTCCCCGGCCAGCACATGGACGTGCGGCTCGTGGCGCCCGACGGCTACGAAGCGCAGCGCAGCTACTCGATCGCTTCCGCGCCGGAGCGGCCCGAGACCGTCGAGCTCGCGATCGAGCGGTTGCAGGACGGCGAGGTCTCGCCATTCTTCCACGACGAGGTCCGGGTCGGCGACGAGATCGAGCTCCGCGGACCGATCGGCGGCCACTTCATGTGGTCGGTGCGGGACGGCGGGCCGCTGCTGCTGATCGGCGGCGGCTCGGGCGTCGTGCCGCTCGCCGCGATGATCCGGCATCACGCCGCGCAGGCGAGCACGATCCCGCTCACGCTCGTCTACTCGGCGCGCACCGCCGGCGACCTGCTCTATCTGGACGAGCTGCGTTCGTACGCCGCTGCGGGGCGCGGCTTCACCCTGCTTGCCACGGTCACGCGCGAGCCGGCGAGCGACCCTGACCTCCGCTCCGGCCGGATTGACCGGGTGCTTCTCGCGCGTCCGCTCGCCGCGGCTCGGCCGGTCCGCACGTTCGTGTGCGGCGCGAACGCGTTCGTCGAGTCTGCGACCCAGCTGCTGCTCGATCTGGGACTGCCCGCGGAGGAAATCAGGACCGAACGCTACGGCGGGTGACAGGTGAAACGCGACCGCGGCACACGGACATCGTGCCGCTGGAACGGCCGCCCAGAATGGCGTCATGGCTCACCGCATATCCGCGACACGGATGCTTCGGGCGCTGCGCCGGCTGCCGGCGATTCTCGGTCTCGCGATGGCGGGCGCCGCGTTCCAGGCCGTCCCGGCCGAGTTCGCGCGCGACATCCACGCGTGGACGCCGCCGCCCGGCGGGCCGAGCGCGCCGCTGGTCTATCCGGACCTCGGGTGCGATCCGGACCTCCTGATCTGGAAGCGCTACTGTATTGACTGCATCCCGAACCGGCCGCTCGAGCACTGCTCCGACGCAGCGCTGAGGTGAGCTGGGCGCCCGCCGCCGGCGTCACCGCCGGGCTGGCTCATGGGAGATGTGCGCGCAGCGGCACCGTGCCGCGCGGGTCAACAGGACAGAGAACGCGGGCGACTGCAGCGGGGATGCGTCGCCTGCCCTTCTCTCACGCCGGGCTCAGCCTCAGCCCTTCCCGCTCGGGATGAAACGATTTGACCGCCAGGATGCCCAGCGCCACGAACGCCAGCAGCACGACACCCTGCGCGATGGCGAAGGGCGGCTCGGCCTGAGTCGGCGCCAGCGCCTTCAGGAACGGGATCTTGAGGAACGCCTGGACGACGAGGACGAAGACGTTCAGATACAGCGCGAGCACCGCGGTGAAGACGTAGACCCAGCGCCAGGCGGCGGCCAGGCGGCGGACGTACAGCGCAAACAGGGTCGCCGCCAGGACCACGAGCGAGATGATGCCGACGATGTGGGACGGCAGCAGGCGCTCGAACGGGAAAAAGAAACCGGTGACGCTGGTCAGCACCGTCGTGACGAGGAACACCGCGGTCCAGCCCGGCATCCGCCGCGAACGCAGCATGCCGGCGAGGACGACGAGGCCCGCGACGATTCCGATCAGGCTGAGGACCACGTGCACGAGCGTGAAGGTGGGTAGCGACATGCCCAGAATCATGGTCGGACTCCTCTCGTTGAGCGCAGGCTGTCGATCGAACCCGACACCGCGCCGGTACAACCTCGCGGGCGGCCTTCGGGTAACCGTCATTCGCGGTCGACAGCCTGGGCGACACGAGCAAGGACGCGACGATCGTGCGCAATGCACCGATAGCCCTGGGACGCCAGGAAGAACATCTGCGCCTCCCAGGCATCCGCGCTCAGCGGCCAGCCGTGGCTGAACACGACGGGTTGGCCCGACCCCCAGTCCTTGTATGATCCGCTCGGGCGTCTGCCGTCGCGGAACGTGTGGATAGTTGGGCCGGCCGCCCTCGAAAATATGTCGGCGGAGCGCGGATTCGTTTCAGTTGTCACGCAGCCGGCCGCGGAAGTCGGACTACACTTGCTGCCCGATGAGCCTGCGGACCGTCGTCGCCACGCGATACGTCACGCCGTTGCGCGAGGGCGGCTCGCTCCCGGCCATCGTCGAGGCCGACGACGACGGGCTCTACGTGCTCAAGTTCCGCGGCGCCGGCCAGGGTGCCAAGGCGCTCGTCGCCGAGCTCGCGGCGGGCGAAATCGGCCGCGCGCTCGGCCTGCCGGTGCCGGAGATCGTGCTCGTCGAGCTCGATCCCGACCTAGCTCGGACCGAGCCCGACCCGGAGATCCAGGACCTGATCCGGGCGAGCGCCGGCCTCAATCTCGCGCTCGACTATCTGCCCGGCGCCGTCATGTTCGACCCGCTCGCGGAACGGCCGGACGCGGAGCTCGCGTCGGCGATCGTGTGGTTCGACGCGTACCTGACCAACATCGACCGTACCGCGCGCAACGCGAACATGCTCGTCTGGCACCGGCGCCTCCATCTCATCGATCACGGCGCCGCGCTCTATTTCCACCACGCTGGCGGCGACTATCTGGCGCGCGCCGCGGAACCGTTCCCGATGATCAAGGATCACGTCCTGCTGCCGCCCGCCGACACATTGCGGGATGCCGACGCGCGGCTGGCCCCGCACCTCACCGCCGACGAGATCGAGCGGATCGTCGGTCTCCTGCCGGACGACTGGCTCGCGGAGGACGGCGGTCCCGCTCCGCGGCGCGCGGCCTATGCCGGCTACCTGCAGCGGCGGCTGGAGGCCCCGCGCGCTTTCGTCGAGGAGGCGATCCGTGCCCGATCGCTGTAGCTACGACTACGCGGTGATCCGCGTCGTGCCGCGCGTCGAGCGCGAGGAGTTCGTGAACGTCGGCGTGATCGTCTCCTGTCCGGCGCTCGCCTTCCTCGCCGCGCGGATCGAGCTCGACGAGTCGCGCGTGCTCGCGCTCGACCCCGCGCTCGACCTGGCGGCGATCCGCGAGCACCTCGCCACGATCCCGCTCGTCTGCGCCGGCGGCGACGCGGCCGGGCCGATCGGGCGGCTGCCGATGCGGGAGCGCTTCCACTGGCTCACCGCTGCGCGCAGCACGATCATCCAGACCTCGCCGGTGCACACCGGCCAGCTCGAGGATCCGGCCGCTGCGCTCGAGCGGTTGCTCGAGACGATGGTGCGGATCCGGCCCGTCGCGCCCCCTACCCTCCCCCAGTCAGCGCTTGAAAACGTCACGATCCCGCACACCTCCCCGCCCTCGTCCATCAGCCAGTGCCCCACCCTTGACGACACCCTCGACGTTGTCGGCCACCACGCCCCTGCGCGATCAGGAACTCGCCCGAGCCTTCTCGCCGGTCAGCACCAGCATCGGCATCTTCAGCTTGTCCGGCTGAGATCGGCGAAGTCCTTCGCATCCTGCTCGAAGGCACGGAACACCTCGAACCCCGCGCGCATTCCGCCCGGCTGCGCGTAGGCGGCCGCGTAGAGCCGGCGATCCGCCTCGGAGACGGACTTGGTCGGGATCGGCGGCGAAGTCGTTCCAGAAGTGCTCGAAGTAGATCCGCTCGCGCCCGTCGACGAGCGCGAGAGGCGTCTTGCCGTAGAAGTGGAAGTGCCACAGATCCCTGCAGGAGCCAGACGCTCGTCCAGTCTCCCACCCCGGGCAGAAACGCGTCCATCAGCACGATCCGGTCGACCTCGGCCGGGTACTGGGCCGCGTAGGCATACGCGACCATCGCCCGATGTCGTGCCCGGCGACGCCGAGCCGCTTGTGTCCGAGCGACGCCGCGAGCGCATGGACGTCTCGCGCCATCGACTTCTTGTCGTAGCCACCTTCCGGCTTGGCCGACGCGCCGAACCCGCGCAGATCGGGCGCAATGACGGTGTGCGTCTTAGCGAGTTCGGCGATGAGCGGCCGCCACATGTGGCTCGTCTGCGCGTACCCGTGCAGGAGCAGCACTGGCTCGCCGCTGCCGGCGATCAGATAGTGCAGCCGGGTGCCATTGACCTCAGCGAACCGGCTGTCGATCGCGACGCGCTCTGTGCGGCTCCGCTGGGATGACCGCCGGTCCGGCGGCGATTGTCACGAGAAGATGCGACCAACATCTGCACGAAGACGGACATCTGGTTCTCCTTTGGTGAGTCGCGTTGCCCGGCCATCGTCGGCCCGCCAACGCCCAGCGTGCACGATGAGAGCGTCCAGCGCACGCGTGAGCTCGCGTCACTCGCCCGCTGTCAGCACACCCTCGGCGTGCCGACGCGGCACCGTCGGCACGCGAGCGCTAGCACGGCTACTCCTGCAGCGCGCGGTGGACGAACTGCACTGCGGCCGACCCCTCGCCCACCGCCGCCGCGACGCGCTTGACGCTCCCGGCGCGAACGTCGCCGACCGCGAAGATGCCGGGCCGGCTCGTCTCCAGCAGGTACGGCGAGCGCGCCAGCGGCCAGCGCGTCGCCGCGAGGTCCTCGGCGCGCAGATCGGCGCCGGTGCGCACGAACCCGCGCTCGTCGAGCGCGACCCAGCCTTCGAGCCACTTCGCGTTCGGCGCGGCGCCGGTCATCAGGAACACGTGCCCGACGTTGCACGTTCCCGGCTCGTCCTGCCCGCGCGTCCGCCACGTCACCCGCTCGAGCTGCCCGTTGCCCGCCAGCGACGTGATCTCGGTGAACGGCCGCAAGGTGATGTTCGGGTTCTCCTCGATCCGGCGGATCAGGTAGCGCGACATGCTGGCCGCGAGCCCGGACGAGCGGACGAGGAGATGCACGTGCCGGCAGCTCGCCGCGAGGAACACCGCCGCCTGGCCGGCCGAGTTGCCGCCGCCGACGACGATCACCTCCTCGCCCCGGCAGATCTGCGCCTCGAGGTGCGTCGCCGCGTAGTAGACGCCGGCGCCGACGAACTGCGCGAGGTTCTCGATCGCGATCGGTCGGTACTCGGCGCCGGTCGCGACGACGATGGTCCGCCCATGCACGACGCGGCCGCCGGCGAGCTCGATACGGTATGGCCGGCGGTAGCACAGCAGGCGCTCGACGGTGCCGGCGACCGCGACGTCCGCGCCGAACTTCTGCGCCTGGACGAGCGCGCGTCCGGCGAGCGCCTGCCCCGAGATCCCGGTCGGGAAGCCGAGGTAGTTCTCGATCTTCGAGCTCGTCCCCGCCTGCCCGCCCGGCGCCGTCGACTCGAGCACGAGCACGTCGAGGCCCTCGGAGGCGCCGTAGACCGCGGCAGCGAGCCCGGCCGGGCCCGCGCCGATGACGATCAGGTCGCGCACCGTCGCGTCGTCGAACTCCGGGTTCATCCGCAGGCACTCGGCGAGCTGCGCGTTGGTCGGGTTCCGCAGCACGTCCTCGCCGCCGCAGACGACGACCGGCACCTCGTCGATCCCGACCTGGAAGCGCTCGAGCAGCGCGGCCACGTCCGGGTCGCGTTCGACGTCGAGGTTGACGTGAGGGAAGCCGTTGCGGCCGAGGAACTGCCGCAGGCGGAGCGTGTCCGCCGAGTGGCTCGACCCGATCAGGATCACGTCGCCCTGCTGGGCGCCGATCAGCGCCATGCGGCGAAGGATGAACGCGCGCATGAAGAGCTCGCTCAGCTCGGCGTCGCCCTGCACCAGCCGCCGCAGGCCGTCGTGCTCGATCGCGATCACCTCGCCGTCCTCGCGCACACGGACGCGCACGGTGGTGCCCGCCCCGCGCAGCGCGCTCATCTCGCCGGCAAAATTCCCGGCGGTGTGTACCGTTATCAGCGTCTCGCCGGCGAGCCCGGGCAGGACGATCTCGATCGCGCCGGAGAGGACGACGAGCAGACGTCCATACCGGTCGCCGGGCTCCGCCAGCACCTCGCCGGCGCGGATGCGTTCCCGATTTCCATATGCCTCGAGCCGGTCGATCTGCGCCGGCGCGAGCTTCGGGAACATCTGCTCCCGGCGGGTCTCGCGGAGATCCGCCATCAGCGGCCCTTGAGCGCGGCCTCGATCGCGTCGAACAGCACCTTGGGCCCGAACGACGCGTCCTGGATGCGGCCGTTCACGAAGAAGCCCGGCGTGCCGCGGACGTGGCTGCGGCGCCCGCCTTCCATGTGCTCGCGGACGCGCTGGAGATACAAATGCTCGCCGATCTCCGAGTCGTAGCGCTCCAGGTCGAGCTCGAGCCGCTCGGCGTAACCGCGCAGCTGCCTCGGCTTGAGGTGGAGCTGGTTCTCGAACAGGAGATCGTGCATTTCCCAGAACTTGCCCTGGGCGCCCGCCGCCTCCGCCGCCTCGGCGGCGAGCAGCGCATGCGGGTGAACCTCCGTCAGCGGGAAATGACGGAAGGCGAACCGGATCCGGCCGGCAAAGCGTTCGAGCGCGAGCTTCACTGCCGGCGCCGCCTGCTTACAGATCGGACACTCGAAGTCGCCGTACTCGACCACGGTGACTGCCGCGTGGGCGGGACCGAGCACGTGGTCGCTCGGGTCCAGCGGTATTGCGAGATCGAGCGGGTGATGAGGGTTCATTGACCTGACAATCGCAGCCCCCGGCGGGGTCGAACCGCGTACTGCCGGGGAAGATAGCACGTCCGATCCGTCGCGGGTCTCCGCGGAGGAGGCGCGGTCGATCACCGCCGCCGAGGGCGGGCGAGCGTTCGTCCCGGCCGCCCGCGGCGGCGCCTAGCCGAAGCGGCCGGTGATGTAGTCCTCGGTCGCCTTCTTCTTCGGCTTGATGAAGATCGTGTCGGTGACGTCGAACTCGATCAGCTCGCCGAGGTACATGTAGGCGGTGTAGTCCGAGACGCGCGCCGCCTGCTGCATGTTGTGGGTGACGATCAGGATCGTCACCTTGTGCTTGAGGTCGGCGATCAGCTCCTCGATGCTGGCGGTGGCGATCGGGTCGAGCGCCGAGGTCGGCTCGTCGAAGAGCAGGATCTCCGGGTCGGTCGCGAGCGCGCGCGCGATGCACAGCCGCTGCTGCTGCCCGCCGGAGAGGTTGAACGCGAGGTCGTCGAGGCGGTCCTTCGACCTCCTCCCACAGCGCGGCGTTGCGCAGCGCCTGCTCCACCTTCTCCTCGAGCAGCCGGCGGTTGCGCTCGCCGCGCACGCGCAGGCCGTACGCGACGTTCTCGAAGATCGACTTCGGGAACGGGTTCGGCTTCTGGAACACCATGCTGATCCGCATGCGGACCTCGATCGGGTCCACCTCCCTGCTGAGCAGGTTGGTGTTGTCCGGGTAGAGGCGGATGTCGCCCTGGTAGCGGTTGCCCGGATAGAGGTCGTGCATCCGGTTGAAGCAGCGCAGGAACGTCGACTTGCCGCAGCCGGAGGGCCCGATCAGCGCGGTGACCTTCTTGTCGTGCACCGGCATGTTGAGGCTCTTCAGCGCGTGGAAATCGCTGTAGTAGAAGCTGAGCTCTTTCGCCTCGGCCTTCAGCGCGACTGCGGTCTCGGGCGCGGTCATTGTCGTCGGCTCCCCGGGGTTCGTTGTCCGATCACCACTTGATGTTCTTGCGCAGGCGGTAGCGCAGCCAGATCGCGAGCCCGTTCATCGCCAGCGTCATCAGCACCAGCACGAAGCCGGCCGCCGCCGCGTTCTGGTGGAACGCCGCCTCCGGCCGCGAGGTCCAGTTGAACATCTGGATCGGCATCACGCTGAACGGCGAAAACAGCCAGTCGAAGCTGAGGAATGGCGGCGACGCGGTCACCGGCGACGGCGGCAGGAAGGCGATGAACGTCAGCGCGCCGATCGTGATGATCGGCGCCGTCTCGCCGATCGCACGCGCCATGCCGATGATCACGCCGGTGAGGATCCCGGCGGCAGAGTACGGGATGATGTGGTGCCTGGTCGTCTGCCACTGGGTCGCGCCGAGCGCGTACGACCCTTCGCGGATCGACTGCGGGATCGAGCGTATCGCCTCGCGCGTCGCGACGATGACCACCGGCAGGATGAGCAGCGCCAGCGTGAGCCCGGCGGAAAGGATGCTCTGGCCGAAGCCGAACTGGTAGACGAACAGGCCGAGCGCGAGCAGGCCGTAGACGATCGACGGCACGCCGGCGAGATTGGTGATGTTGATCTCGATGATGTCGGTGACCCAGTTCTTCGGCGCGTACTCCTCCAGGTATACCCCCGCCGCCACGCCGAGCGGCACGGCGAAGAACGCGGTCACGACCATCACCAGCGTCGATCCCACCCAGGCCGACAGGATCCCCGCCTCCGCCGGGCGGCGCGACGGGAAGTTGGTGAAGAACTCCGGCCGCAGGCGCGGAATGCCGTCGATCGCCATGTCGACGAAGAGCGCGGTGAAGGTCAGCACGCCGATCATCAGCGCGATGATCCCGATCACGCCGAAGATGTAGTCCCAGCGCTTGTGCCGGGCGATGATCTCCCGGATCGTCCGGACGTCGTGCGAGACCGGGGGGGCGACGGCGGACATCTTCAGTACGCCTCCCGGAACTTCTTCCGCAGCACGTGGCCGAGGATGTTGAAGAAGAGCGTCAGCAGCATCAGCGTCAGCCCCGCCGCGAAGATCGTCTGGTAGCCGATCGAGCCGTGCGGCAGATCGCCGAGGGCGACCTGGACGATGTAGGCGGTGATCGTCGCGGCCGGCTCGAGCGGATTGAACGTCAGGTTCGGCTGCATGCCGGCGGCCACCGCGAGGATCATCGTCTCGCCGACCGCCCGCGAGATGCCGAGAATGTAGGCCGAGGCGATGCCGGAGAACGCCGCCGGCACCACCACGTTAACCGCCGTCTGGTACCGCGTCGCCCCCATCGCGTACGACCCCTCGCGCAGGCTCATCGGCACCGCCCGCATCGCGTCCTCGCTGATCGAGCTGACGTACGGGATGATCATGATGCCCATGACGAGGCCGGCGGCGAGGATGTTGAAGCCGGGCAGCTCCGGGTAGATCCGCTGCAGGATCGGCGTGACGAAGAGCAGCGCGAAGTAGCCGTAGACGATGGTCGGGACCCCGCCGAGCAGCTCGAGGAACGGCTTGGCGATCTCGCGCACCTTGAACGGCGCGAACTCGGACAGGTAGATGGCGATGATCGTGCCGAGCGGGATCGCGAGCGCGAGCGCCACGACCGAGCTCGTGATCGTCCCCGACAGCAGCACCATGATGCCGAAGTGGGCGTCGTCGAAGAGCGGCGTCCACTGGGTGTCGGTGAGGAAGTCCCACAGCGACACGTGCCGGAAGAACTGGACCGACTCGCTGACGAGGACGTAGACGATGCCGATCGTGACGAACACCGAGACCGAGGCGGCGGCGAACAGGACGAACTCGATCGTCTTCTCGGTGGCGATGCGGCTGCGGCGCTGCGCGAGACGCGCGCTGGTGAGCCCTTCGGCGGGCACGGTGGCGGAGGTGGCGCCGCTCGGTGCGACGGCTGACATCGTTATCGTCTCCCCGGAAGTTTAGCCGACCCGCCTCAAAAACGCCGGCGGAAGAGGGCTCCCCTCCCCGCCGGCCGACGCGCGGAATGTTCAGAGCTTCGCTTCGCGCTTGAGCAGCTCCTCGATCGTGACGCCGACCTCGGCGGTGCCGCCGAAGACCGTGCCCTTCTTGCCCTTCTGGACGTGCTCGAGGCCGGTCGCGTAGGCCGACGTCGGGCAGCGGCACGTACTTCACCTCCCGCGCGAGCTTGCCGCCGTGCTTCATGTAGTACTCGACGAACTCCTTGACCTCGGGCTTGCCGAGCGACTTCGCGTTCACGTAGATGAAGATCGGCCGGGCGAGCGGCGAGTAGGTGCCCTTCAGCACCGCCTCCATCGACGGCTCGACCGGCTGGCCCTTCTCGTTCACGATCGGGACCGCCTTGAGCTTGTCCTTGTTCTCGACGTAGTACGCGTAGCCGAAGTAGCCGAGCCCGTTGACGTCGCGCGACACGCCCTGCACCAGGACGTTGTCGTCCTCGGACGCGGTGAAGTCGCCGCGGCTCGACTTCGACTTGCCGACCACCGCCTCGGTGAAGTAGTCGAACGTGCCGGAGTCGGCGCCGGGGCCGAACAGCTTGATCGGCGCGTCCGGCCAGGCCGGGTTCACCTGGTTCCAGCGGGTGACCTTGCCCTGCGCGCCCGGCTCCCACATCTTCTTGAGCTCGGCCACGGTGAGGGTCTTGATGAAGTTGTTCTTCGGGTTGATGACGACGGTGAGCGCGTCGAACGCGACCGGCAGCTCGAAGTACTCGATGCCGGCCTTCTTGCAGTCCGCCATCTCCTGCTTGAGGATCGGCCGCGAGGCGTTCGAGATGTCGGTTTCGCCGCGGCAGAACTTCTTGAAGCCGCCGCCGGTGCCGGAGATGCCGACCGTGACCTTGATCGGCGCCCTTCTTCGCCTTCTGGAAGTCCTCGGCCACCGCCTCGGTCACCGGGAAGACCGTGCTCGAGCCGTCGACCTTGACGACCTGCGCGGTTGCCACCGGGGTGGCGGCGACGCCCCCCGAGCACGGCCGCGACCGCAGCGTAGATCCTGAGCTGTTTCATGCCGACTCTCCTCGTGGAAAGCACGCCTTGGCGTGATCCGAGAGAGTCTATTGGCCCTGTGTTACCGTTCCGTGACAGCTCGCTGGAGCGTGGCCGCGACCTTACGCTGTGGCAGCCCGCTCCACCTGGGCGGCCAGCTCGGCGGCGATCGCGGCGACCTCGGCCTCGTCCTCCCCCTCCACCATCACGCGCAGCACCGGCTCGGTGCCGGACGCGCGGAGGAGCAGCCGGCCGCGGCTCCCGAGCCGACGCTCGGCCTCGGCGCGGGCCTCGCCGATCGCCCCGTCGCGCTGCCAGTCGAATTCCCGCGTGACGCGCACGTTGATCAGCTTCTGCGGATAGAGGCGCAGCCCGCCGGCGAGCGCGGCGAGACCCCGGCCGTCCCGGCGCACCGCCTCGAGCACCTGGAGCGCCGAGACGATCGCGTCGCCGGTGGTGTGCTTGTCGAGGCAGATGATGTGCCCCGAGTTCTCGCCGCCGAGGTCCCACCCGCGCTCCTGCATCAGCTCGAGCACGTAGCGGTCGCCGACCTTCGCGCGCGCGAACCCGACGCCGAGACGCCCGAGCGCGCGCTCGAACGCGAGATTGGTCATCAGCGTGCCGACCACGCCGGCGACCCGCCCGTCCTGCGCGCGGCGGGAGGCGATCACGTAGAGGAGCTGATCGCCGTCGTACGTCGCGCCCGAGGCGTCGGCCATCAGCAGGCGGTCGCCGTCGCCGTCGAGGGCGATGCCGACGTCGGCGCGATGCTTGGTCACCGCCGCCGCCAGCGACACCGGATGCGTCGCCCCGACCGCGTCGTTGATGTTGAACCCGTTCGGCTCGTCGCCGATCGCGGTCACGTCGGCGCCGAGCTCGTGGAAGACGTGCGGGGCGACGTGGTAGCCGGCGCCGTGCGCGCAGTCGACCACGATCCGCAGGCCGCGGAGGTCGAGCGCGTTGGGAAAGGTGCTCTTGCAGAACTCGATGTACCTGCCGGGCGCGTCGTCCACGCGGCGCGCCCGGCCGAGCTCCGCCGCCGGCCGGCACACGAGGGGGCGCTCGAGCGCGACCTCGATCTCCTGCTCGATCGCGTCGGGCAGCTTGCCGCCGTCGGCGGAAAAGAACTTGATGCCGTTGTCCGGGTACGGATTGTGCGAGGCACTGATGACGATTCCCGCCGAGAGCCGCAGTGCCCGCGTGAGGTACGCGACCGCCGGGGTGGGCATCGGCCCGCAGAGCATCACGTCCACGCCGGCGGCGGCGAAGCCCGCTTCGAGCGCCGCCTCGAGCATGTAACCCGAGATACGCGTGTCCTTGCCGATGAGCACCGCGGGGCGCTCGTTGCCGCTGCGCCGCCGGGCGAGGACCTCGCCGGCCGCGAATCCGAGACGAAGCACGAACTCGGGGGTGATCGGCGCCTCGCCGACCCGGCCCCGCACCCCGTCCGTGCCGAAGTACTTGCGGCTCATCCGCTCCTCTCCACCGCCGCGAGCACCGCGAGCGCGTCGCGCGTCGCCGCCACGTCGTGAACGCGCACGATTCTAGCGCCGCGCTGCACGGCGATCAGCGCCGCGGCGAGGCTCGCTGCCAACCTTTCCTCGGCCGGCCGCCCGGTGATGCGTCCGAGGCTCGACTTCCGCGACCATCCGGCGAGGACCGGAAACCCGAGCGCCGCGATCTCGCCGAGGCGCGTGAGCAGGGTCAGATTGTGCCCGACCGTCTTGCCGAAGCCGAACCCGGGATCGACGACGATGCGGTCGCGGGCAACCCCCGCCTGCACGCACGCAGCCGCGCGAGCCGCCAGGAAATCGCGCACTTCGGCGGTCACGTCCGCGTACACCGGGTCCGCCTGCATCGTCCGCGGACTGCCCTGCATGTGCATCAGGCAGACACCCGCGTCCGACGCCGCGGCCAGCTCGAGCGCGCCGGGCGCGGCGAGCGCGGTGATGTCGTTGATCATCGCGGCGCCGTGCGCGAGCGCCGCGCGCATGACCTCGGTTTTCGTCGTGTCGACCGAGACCGGCACCTGGAGATCGGCGACCCCCTCGAGCACCGGCAGGATCCGCGCCAGCTCCTCCTCCGCCGTGACCGGCGCGGCACCCGGGCGACTGGACTCCCCGCCCACGTCGAGGAGATCGGCACCTTCCGACGCGAGCCGGCGCGCGTGGGCGATCGCAACCTGCGGATCGGCGTGGCGACCGCCGTCGTAGAACGAGTCCGGCGTCACGTTCACCACGCCCATGACCAGCGGGCGCTCGAGCGCCAGCGCGAAGCGGCCGCAGCGCAGGGTCCCGGTCATCGGCTGGGCGGACAAAAAAGCCCGCGGGAGCGCGCGGGCCTCGGGTTGCCGGCGTGCGCCCTCAGGCGGGCGCAGTCGTCGTCGTGGCGCCCGGCGCGTCGGGCTTCGGCGGCTGCTGCGGCTGCTGCGCAAGCGGCTTCGGCGGCCGCGGCGGGAGCCCCGCCATGATGTCGCCGATCTGGTCGGCGTCGAGCGTCTCGAACTCGAGCAGCGCCAGCGCCATCGCCTCGACCTTCTCGCGGTTCGCCTCGACGATCCGGCGCGCGACCGTGTACTGCTCGTCGATGATGCGGCGGATCTCGGCGTCCACCTTCTGCAACGTCGCCTCGGACACGTTCTTGTGCGTCGTGATCGAACGGCCGAGGAAGACCTCGCCTTCGTTGTCGCCGTAGACCATCGGCCCGAGCGAGTCGGACATGCCGTAGCGCGTGACCATCTCGCGCGCGATGCCGGTCGCGGTCTCGAAGTCCTGGCGCGCGCCGGTCGTCTGCTGGTCGAGGAACACCTCTTCCGCGATGCGGCCGCCGAACGCGACCGCGACCTGCGCGAGCATCTGCTGCTTGTCGAGCCCGTACCGGTCTTTCTCGGGCAGGAAGAACGTGACGCCGAGCGCGCGACCGCGCGGGATGATCGTCACCTTGTGCACCGGATCGGCCTTGGCCACGAGCCTCCCGACGACCGCATGGCCGGACTCGTGATACGCGGTGGTGCGGCGCTCCTCCTCGGACATCACCATCGACCGGCGCTCGGCGCCCATCATGATCTTGTCCTTGGCGCGCTCGAAGTCGTCCATGTCGACGAGCCGCTTGTTCCCGCGCGCCGCGAACAGCGCCGCCTCGTTGACGATGTTGGCGAGGTCGGCGCCGGAAAAGCCCGGCGTGCCGCGCGCGATGATGTCCGCCTTCACGTCCGGCGCGAGCGGCACCTTGCGCATGTGGACGAGCAGGATCTGCTCGCGGCCGCGGATGTCGGGCAGCGGCACCACCACCTGCCGGTCGAAGCGGCCCGGGCGGAGCAGCGCCGGGTCGAGCACGTCGGGCCGGTTGGTCGCCGCGATGACGATCACGCCGGTCGTGCCCTCGAAGCCGTCCATCTCGACGAGCAGCTGGTTCAGGGTCTGCTCGCGCTCGTCGTTGCCGCCGCCGAGGCCGGCGCCGCGCTGGCGGCCGACCGCGTCGATCTCGTCGATGAACACGATGCACGGCGCGTGCTTCTTCGCCTGGTCGAACATGTCGCGCACGCGCGCCGCGCCGACGCCGACGAACATCTCGACGAAGTCGGAGCCGGAGATCGAGAAGAACGGCACCTTCGCCTCGCCCGCGATCGCGCGCGCGAGCAGCGTCTTGCCGGTGCCGGGGTTGCCCACCATCAGCACCCCCTTCGGGATGCGGCCGCCGAGCTTCTGGAACTTGGACGGGTCGCGCAGGAAGTCGACCAGCTCGCCGACCTCCTCCTTCGCCTCGTCGCAGCCGGCGACGTCGGCGAACGTCACGTTGTTGTTCGACTCGTCGAGCATGCGCGCGCGCGACTTGCCGAAGCTGAACGCCCCGCCGCGCCCGCCGCCCTGCATCTGGCGCATGAAGAACACCCACACGCCGATGAGGAGCAGCATCGGGAACCACGAGACGAAGATGTTCATCAGGAGCGAGGGCTCCTCCTCCGGCTTCGCCTCGACCTTGACGCCGTACTTCAGGAGGTCGTTGATCAGCCAGATGTCGCCGGGCGAGTAGCTCGTGACGCGCTTGTCCTCGGTCGTGACCGCCTTGAGCATGCGGCCTTCGACGGTGACGCTCTTGATCTTGCCGGCCTTGACGTCCTCGACGAACTGCGAGTAGGGCATCGGCGTCTGGGACGCCGAGCGCGTGTTGAACTGGTTGAAGACCGTCATCAGCACCAGGCCGATGACGAGCCAGATCACCAGGTTCTTGACGAGATTGTTCAAATCCGCTCCTTGGGAGCGCGCTCGCCGTAACTTTAACCGGCTAGCGCGCGGATGCCCCTGATTCTACGCCCAAACCTGGGGAGCTACGACAAGGAAACCTGTCGCAAAATCCCGACGCCGGTCAAGGCTTTGCACGCGGCCCGCGCGCGAGCAGATACATCTCGCTCGAGCGGCTCCGCGACGCGCCCGGCTTGCGCGAGGCGACCCGCTCGAAGCTCGCCCGCAGGCGCTGCAGGAACGCCGGAAATCCGGCGCCCTGGAACGCTTTGACCAGGAGGGTCCCCCCCGGTTTCAGGTGCGCGAGGCCGAACTCGAGCGCGAGCTCGCACAGATGGATGCTCCGCGCCTGATCCGCTGCCGCCACGCCGGAGAGATTGGGGGCCATGTCCGAAAGGACAAGGTCGACGCGCTCGCCGCCGAGGGCGCGCTCGACCTCGCGCAGCACCGCTTCATCCGTGAAGTCGCCCCCGATCACCGTGACCCCGGGAAGCGGCGCCATCTCAAGGAGGTCGACGGCGATCACTCGTCCGCCCGGGCCGACCTTGTCCGCGGCGACCTGCGACCAGCCTCCGGGCGACGCGCCCAGGTCGACGACCCGCTGCCCCAGCGCGAACAGCCGGTCTGCGCGATCGATCTCCGCCAGCTTGAAGGCTGCCCGCGACCGGTAGCCCAGCGCTTTCGCCTTCCGCACGTACGGGTCGGCGACGTGCCGCTGCATCCACGTCCGGCCGGCTTTGGCCTTTGACATCAGGGATCTATAGAATCGGCCGATGCCGAAGGAGCTTACGCCGGCGGAGCGTCACGCGCTCAAAGGCCGCGCCCACCGCCTCGATCCGGTCGTGATGATCGGCGCGGACGGACTCACCGCCGCCGTGCTGGCCGAGGTCGACCGGGCGCTCACGGCCCACGAGCTGATCAAGATCCGGGTGACGGGCGGCGACGGCGACGCGCGCGAACGATTTCTCGGCGAGATCTGTACCGCGACGGATGCCGCGCCGGTGCAGCACATCGGGAAGATCCTGGTGGTCTACCGGGAGCGGCCGCCCGGGGAAGAACCGCCGGCTCCCGCCACGAAGGAACGTTCGCGACCTGCGCCGCGGCGCGCTTCCCGGCCTTCTCGCGGCGGACCTCGGCAGGCCAAACTCCGCTCCCGTCTAGACGGATAACTACTCGTAGCGGACGTCCATGATCTCGAACTTCCGCACGCCGCCCGGCGTCTGCACGTCCACCTGGTCGCCGGCGTACTTGCCGATCAGGGCGCGCGCGATCGGCGAGGTGATCGAGATCTTGCCCTGCTTGATGTCGGCCTCGTCCTCGCCGACGATCTGGTAGCTGACGACGTCGCTCGAGGTGACGTCCTCGAGCTCCACGGTCGAGCCGAACACGCACCGGCCTTCCGCGTCGACGAGCTTCGGGTCGATGATCTGCGCGTTCGCGAGCTTCGCCTCGACCTCGGCGATCCGCCCCTCGAGGAAGCTCTGCCGCTCCTTCGCTGCGGTGTACTCGGCGTTCTCCGACAGGTCGCCGTGCGACCGCGCATCGGCGATCGCCTGGATCACCGCCGGCCGGTCCACGGTCTTCAGCCGGTGGAGCTCGGTCTTGAGCTGCTGCGCGCCGCTAACGGTCAAAGGCGTCTTGGCCATCTCGGTTTCCGGGTGCAAGAAGCGGGTGCCAAAAGCGAACCCCCGGGCGGAAGGGCCCGGGGGCGGAGGGGGAACGCCGCGATCTTAAGCGGCCCGGAGCCGCTCGTGCAAGCCCTGCAGGGAAAGCGGTGACAACGATTGCATCGCCCCGAGGCCGGCGCAGGCCGCTCGGGCTCCGGCAAGCGTCGTGTAGTAGGTGATGCGGCTCTGCACCGCGGTCGTCCGGATCGACCGCGAGTCGGAGATCGCGGTCCGCTTCTCGTCCACGGTGTTGACGATCAGGTCGATCTCGCCGTTCTTGATCATGTCCACGACGTGCGGCCGGCCCTCGGCCACCTTGTTGACGGTCGCGACCGGGAGCCCCGCCGCGGCGATCGCCGCCGCGGTGCCCCGGGTGGCGACCAGGGCGAACCCGAGCCCGTGCAGACCCCGGGCGATCTCCAGCACGCCGGGCTTGTCGGCGTCGCGCACGCTGATGAACGCCTTGCCGCCCCGCGGGAGCCGGACGCCCGCGGCGAGTTGCGACTTGACGAACGCCTCGCCGAACGACTCGCCGACGCCCATCACTTCGCCGGTCGACTTCATCTCCGGCCCGAGGATCGTGTCGACCCCGGGGAACTTGATGAACGGGAACACCGCCTCCTTGACCGCGACGTACGGCGGCACCACCTCGGCGCGGATGCCCTGGTCGTCGAGCGAGCGCCCGGCCATGCAGCGCGCCGCGACCTTCGCGAGCGGCACGCCGGTCGCCTTGGAAACGTACGGCACCGTGCGCGATGCACGGGGGTTCACCTCCAGCACGTAGACCATCCCGTCCTGGATCGCGTACTGCACGTTCATCAGCCCGACGACGTTCAGCGCCTTCGCCAGCATCACCGTCTCGCGGCGCAGCTCGTCCTGGAGCGCGCCCGACAGCGAAAAGGGCGGCAGCGAGCACGCCGAGTCGCCCGAGTGGACGCCCGCCTGCTCGATGTGCTCCATGATCCCGCCGATCAGCACGCGCTCGCCGTCGCTCACCGCGTCCACGTCGACCTCGGTCGCGTCGTTCAGGAAGCGGTCGAGCAGCACCGGCGAGTCGTTCGAGACCTTCACCGCCTCGCGCATGTAGCGCTCGAGGTCGCGCTGCTCGTGGACGATCTCCATCGCGCGGCCGCCGAGCACGTAGCTCGGCCGCACCACGAGCGGATAGCCGATCTCCAGCGCCAGGGCGAGCGCCTCGCCTTCGGTCCGCGCGGTCCGGTTGGGCGGCTGCCTCAAGCCGAGCTCGTGCAGGAGGCGCTGGAAGCGCTCGCGATCCTCCGCGACGTCGATCATGTCGGGCGTGGTGCCGATGATCGGCACGCCGTTCGCCTCCAGGTCGCGCGCGAGCTTGAGCGGCGTCTGGCCGCCGTACTGCACGATCACGCCCGCCGGATCCTCCTTCGCGACGATCTCGAGCACGTCCTCGAGCGTGAGCGGCTCGAAGTAGAGGCGGTCGGAGGTGTCGTAGTCGGTCGAGACGGTCTCCGGGTTGCAGTTGACCATGATGGTCTCGAACCCGTCCTCGCGCAGAGCGAGCGCCGCGTGCACGCAGCAGTAGTCGAACTCGATCCCCTGCCCGATCCGGTTCGGCCCGCCGCCGAGGACCATGATCTTCTTCCGGTCGGACGGCTCCGCCTCGCACTCCTCCTCGTAAGTCGAATAGAGGTACGCGGTGCGGGTCGCGAACTCGGCGGCGCAGGTGTCGACGCGCTTGAAGACCGGCCGCAGCCCGAGCGCGACGCGACGGTTGCGGACCGCGTCGCCGGTCGTGCCGAGCAGCCGCGCGAGCCGCCGGTCGGAGAATCCGCGGCGTTTCAGATCCAGCAGCTCGTCGCGGGCGAGCGACTCGAGCGCCCTGCCCCCGAGCGAGCGCTCACGGCCGACCAGATCCTCGATCTCGGCGAGGAACCACGGATCGATGCGGGTCGCGGCGTGAACCTCGTCGAGCGTCAGACCGCAGCGGAAAGCATCGGCGACGTACCAGATCCGGTCGGGTCCGACATCGCGGAGCTCGGCGTCGATCGTCTCGCGGTCGGTGGTCTTCTCGTCCAGGCCGTCGGCGCCGACCTCGAGGCCGCGCAGCGCCTTCTGGAACGACTCCTGGAAGGTGCGGCCGATCGCCATCACCTCGCCCACCGACTTCATCTGGGTGGTGAGGCGGCTGTCGGCGTGCGGGAACTTCTCGAACGCGAAGCGCGGGATTTTCGTGACGACGTAGTCGATCGTCGGCTCGAAGGACGCCGGTGTCGCGCCATCGGTGATCTCGTTCGCCAGCTCGTCGAGCGTGTAGCCGACCGCGAGCTTCGCCGCGACCTTCGCGATCGGGAACCCGGTCGCCTTCGAAGCGAGCGCGGAGGAGCGGCTCACGCGCGGATTCATCTCGATCACCAGCACGCGGCCGTCGTCGGGCGACACCGCGAACTGCACGTTCGACCCGCCGGTGTCGACGCCGATCTCGCGCAGCACCGCGATCGAGGCGTCGCGCAGCCGCTGGTACTCCTTGTCGGTGAGCGACTGCGCCGGGGCGACGGTGATCGAGTCGCCGGTGTGCACGCCCATCGGATCGAGGTTCTCGATCGAGCAGACGATGATGCAGTTGTCGCGCCGGTCGCGCACCACCTCCATCTCGAACTCTTTCCAGCCGACCACCGATTCCTCGATCAGGAGCTCGTGCGTCGGCGAGGCGTCGAGCCCGCGCTCGCAGATCGCGACGAACTCCTCGCGGTTGTAGGCGATGCCGCCGCCCGACCCGCCGAGCGTGAACGACGGCCGGATCACCGCCGGGAAGCCGATCGCGCCCTGCACCTGCAGCGCCTCTTCCATCGAGTGCGCGAGCGAGGAGCGCGGACAGTCGAGCCCGATGCGCTTCATCGCGACCTTGAACTTCTCGCGGTCCTCGGCCTTGTCGATCGCCTCGCGGCTCGCGCCGATCATCTCGACGCCGTGCTTCGCGAGCACGCCGTGCCGGGCGAGGTCGAGCGCGCAGTTGAGCCCGGTCTGTCCGCCCATCGTCGGGAGCAGCGCGTCCGGGCGTTCCTTTGCGATGATCGCCTCGACGACCTGCCAGGTGACCGGCTCGACGTAGGTCACGTCCGCCATCTCCGGGTCGGTCATGATCGTCGCCGGGTTGGAGTTGACCAGGATGACCCGGTAGCCCTCGGCGCGCAGCGCCTTGCACGCCTGCGCGCCGGAGTAGTCGAACTCGCACGCCTGGCCGATGACGATCGGGCCGGCGCCGATGATCAGGACGCTCTTGATGTCGGTGCGCTTCGGCATTCCGCTACTTCTTCTCCATCAGCGCGGCGAAGCGCTCGAACAGGTAACCGATGTCGTGCGGTCCCGGGCTCGCCTCCGGATGGCCCTGGAAGCAGAACGCCGGGCGGTCGGTGCGCGCGAGGCCCTGCAGGCTGCCGTCGAAGAGCGACACGTGAGTCGGACGAAGCGTCGGCGGCAGGCTCGCCGGGTCCACCGCGAAGCCGTGGTTCTGGCTGGTGATCACGACCTGTCCCGGTATCGAGGTCCTTCACCGGATGGTTCGCGCCGTGGTGGCCGAACTTCATCTTGATCGTCCGCGCCCCGGACGCGAGCCCCATCAGCTGGTGGCCGAGGCAGATGCCGAACACCGGGATCCGGGTGTCGTCGAGGATCGCGCGGATGGCGTCGATCGCGTAGTCGCACGGCTCCGGGTCGCCCGGACCGTTCGAGAGGAACACGCCGTCGGGCTTCGTCCCGAGCACCTCGCGCGCCGGCGTTTGCGCCGGGAAAACCGTCACCGCGCAGCCGCGGTCGACGAGCAGGCGCAGGATGTTCCGCTTGACGCCGTAGTCGTACGCGGCGACCCGATATCGCGGTCGCCCGGCCTTGCGGTAGCCCGAGCCCGGCTGCCAGCCGCCCTCGGCCCACTCGTACGGCCGCGCGGTGGTGACGACCTTCGCGAGATCCATCCCGGCCAGGCCGGGGAACGCCCGCGCCTTCGCCAGCGCTTCGGCCTCGTCGACGCGGCCGGCCATGAGGCAGCCGCTCTGCGCGCCCTTCTCGCGGAGGAGGCGGGTGAGACGGCGCGTGTCGATGTCGGCGATCGCCACCACGCCGCGCGCGGCGAGATACGCGGGGAGCGTCTGCTCGGCGCGCCAGCTCGACGCGCGTACCGGGGAATCGCGGATCACCAGCCCCGCCGCGAACACCCGCGGCGACTCCTCGTCCGCGCGGTTCACGCCGGTGTTGCCGATGTGCGGGTAGGTGAGCGTGACGATCTGCTCGCAGTACGACGGGTCGGTGAGGATCTCCTGGTAGCCGGTGATGGCGGTGTTGAACACCACCTCGCCGACGCTTGCCCCGTCGGCGCCGATCGACCGTCCACGAAATAGAGTGCCGTCGGCAAGCGCGAGGATGGCGGGCGACGGCGTGGCGGACACTCGTACTGAAAGCTGGGCGAAATCCGGTTTGGATGTGAAAACGGGACTGGCCCCCGGCCCGTCCCGCTCCAACCGCGCGAATTATACCGCGGTGCAGCGGGCGCCGATTTCAGTTCGCGGCCGCGACGCGCTGGGCGGCGAATGCCACCTCGCGCCGCACGTTGTTTTCCCAGACGTAGGCAGTGCCGCGCAGCTCGTCACCCGCGACGCGACCCTGGAATTCGTACCGGACCGGCGGCCGCCCGGGCCCGAGCTCCACCATGAAGGACAGCGCGTCGCTGCGCAGCCGCGGCGTCTGCAGGCGCGTCGGCCGGCTGGCGATCGCGGCCGCGCGCCCGGTCACGACCTGAAACCGCTGCTCGAGCTCGAACTCGAACGGCGTCGGCCGGCCCGCGACCGGAATCTCGGTCCGCCACTTGCCGGCAACCTGGGCCGGGACGTGCCAGAGGTAGACGTAGCTGATGCCCTCGAGGCCGACCTTCTTTCCCGGCACTTCGAGGGTCTCGCGCTGGTCCGGAAGCCAGTCGCCCATGTGGTAGTCGTGCGCGACCACCCGGGTGCCTGGCTTCAGCGCCAGGATCTTCGGCCGCAGCTTGAGATTCATGTCGGGCAGGAGGTAGGTCGTGATCACCGTCGCGCCCGCGAGATCGGTCTCGAACAGGTTCTGCTCGCGGAACGTCGCCCGCTCGGCGACCCCCTCGCGCTTCGCCGCGTCGTTCGCGACCTCCAGCAAGTGCCGGTCGAGGTCGACGCCGAGCGCGCGCGCGCCGCTCCGCGCGGCCGAGATGACGACGCGGCCGTCGCCGGAGCCGAGGTCGATGAGGTAGTCGCCGGGTCCGACCTGGGCCAGCCGCAGCATCGTGTCGACGACCATCTGCGGCGTCGGCACGTAGACGACGTCGCCGGCGCCCTTCTGGGCCGGGACCGGAGGAACCGCCGCCGCGAGCGCGACGGCCACGAACACGGATGCCGCCCGTCGCACTGCGCTACTTGAGCCCGAGCACGTCGAACATGTCGTACAGGCCGGCGCGCCGGCCTGTCGAGCCAGCGCGCGGCGCGCAGCGCGCCCTGCGCATAGGTCGTCCTGCTCCCGGATCGCACCGTGACTTCGACCCGCTCGCCCTCGCCGGCGAAGATCACCGTGTGCTCGCCGACGATGTCGCCGCCCCGGATCGCGTGGAAGGCGATCTCCCGCGGCCCGCGCTCGCCGGTGATCCCCTCGCGGCCATGCACGGCGACCGCCTTGAGGTCGCGGCCGAGCGCGGCGGCGACCGCCTCGCCGAGCCGGAGCGCGGTGCCGGAGGGCGCGTCGACCTTGTGGCGGTGATGCGCCTCGACGATCTCGACGTCGTAGCCGTCGCCGAGGATGCGCGCCGCGACCTCGGCGAGCTTGAACGTCACGTTGACCCCGATCGCGAAATTGGGCGCCATCGCGATTGGAATCGTGCGCGCGGCAGCCGCGATGCGCGCCTTCTCGTCGGCAGTGAAGCCGGTGGTGCCGATCACCGCGCACTTGCGCGCGGCAACGCACGCGTCCACGTGCGCGAGCGTGCCCTGCGGGGCGGTGAAATCCACCAGGCAGTCGGCCGCTCGCACCGCGGCCGCGACGTCCGCGGTCAAGGTCACGCCGCAGGGCGTCCCCAGCGGCTCGCCGGCGTCCTTGCCGAGCTGCGGATGCCCCGGCGCCTCGAGCGCCGCGCCGAGCGTGAGGTCGCCCGACTTCAGCACGCCTTCGACGAGCGTCCGCCCCATCCGGCCGGCCGCGCCGGCGATCACGAGCTTCATTTGCCGTCCCCGGACGCGCTCGAGCCGCGCGCGGGCATCACGTCGCCTTCGAGCCGCACCAGCTTGTCGCCGTCGAAGAAGACCGACACCCGGCGCTCCTCCACCTGCGTGGAGTTCTGCCGCTGGCGCCGGTACACGTAGTCCCAGCGGTCCTCGTGGAAGATGTCGGCGACGAGCGGCGTGCCGAGCACGAAGCGCACCTGGTCCTTGGTCATCCCGAGCTTCAGCTGGGACACCGCCTCCTGCGAGATGTAGTTGCCCTGCTGGATCTCCATCCGGTAGACGGAGAACGCGCTGCACGCCGCGACCAGCGGCACGGCGACGAGTATCGAGAAGCGGCGGCGCATGCGGGTCGCGTCGATTATCGGGAACGATCAAACCCAGTATGATAACGGATCGAATCATCGTGCCCCGGCCCCGACGCCGATACGGGTACACGGATGACCAGCGCCAACGACCTCAAGACCATCGGCCTGAAAGCGACCGCGCCCAGGCTGCGGATCCTCGAGCTCTTCGAGCGAAGCAGCGTGCGCCACCTCGCGGCCGAGGACGTCTACAAGCTGCTGATCAAGGACGGGCTCGACGTCGGGCTCGCGACCGTCTACCGCGTGCTCACGCAGTTCGAGCAGGCCGGGCTGCTGCAGCGCCACCATTTCGAGTCGGGCAAGGCGGTGTTCGAGCTGAAGGACTCGAGCCACCACGATCACCTCGTCTGCCTGCAATGCGGCCGCGTCGAGGAGTTCTACGACGCCGAGATCGAGAAGCGCCAGGGCCGGGTCGCCAAGGACCGTGGGTTTGCGATCCGCGAGCACTCCCTGTATCTCTACGCGGACTGCACCAAGACCGACTGCCCCTACCGTACGAAGCGTCCCCTCTAGTCCGCCGCGCCCGGGCCTCGCGCCCGATGGCGACGGACACCGAGGCACGACGGGTAGAGCGATGGAACTGATCCTGTGGCGGCACGCGGAAGCGGAGGACGGCGTCCCCGACGGCGAGCGCGCGCTGACGAAGAAGGGCCGCAAGCAGGCGGCGGCGCTCGCGGCGTGGCTGAAGCCGCACCTGCCCAAGCAGGCGCGGATCCTGGCGAGCCCGGCGACCCGGGCGCAGCAGACCGCCGCGGCGCTCGAGCTGCCGTTCGTCACGACCCGGGAGATCGGCGTCGGCGCCACGGCCGGCGAGGTGCTCCAGGCCGCCGGCTGGCCGGATGCCGGCGGGACCGTGGTGGTCGTCGGCCACCAGCCGACACTCGGCCGTGTCGCCGCGGTGCTCCTCGGCGGTGCGGAGGCCGACTGGTCGATCAAGAAAGGCGCCGTCTGGTGGTTCGCGCGCCGCGTTCGCGACGGCGACGGCCAGGTCGTGCTCCGCGCGGTGATCGGGCCCGATCTCGTCTAGCCCGCGGCCTGCGCCCGGTCGGCAGGCAGCGAGCGCACGTCGAACCGCAGTCCCACCGCACGCCAGTCTTCGGCTTCGGCTTCGAGCGCCGCGGCGGTGAGCGGGTGCTCGTCGAGCCAGCCCGCGCGCAGCGCGAGCTGGAACCCGGTGTCGGTCGATTTCGCGCCGAGCCGCGGCACCGGCAAGTCGACGCGGCTGCGGCAGAGCAGCGCCGCGACCCGCAGGCAGAAGACGAGCGCCCAGTCGGCGCTGCGCGCCGGCAGTCCCTCGATCTTGGCGAGCTTGCCGCGGTGCGCGAGCACGATCCGGGCGAGCCGCGCCTGCTCGTCCTTCGAGAAACCCGGCATGTCCGCGTTCGAGAGGATGTACGCGGAGTGCTTGTGGTAGGCGGCGTGCGCGATCGACAGCCCGATCTCGTGCAGCCGGGCGGCCCACGCGAGCATCCGCTCGTCGGCCTCGCGTTCCCGCTCGGCGAGCGCGCGGTACAGCGCGAGGGCGAGCGCCTCGACCCGCTCGCCCTGGGCGCCGTCGACGTGGTAGCGGCGCATGAACTGCTTCACCGTCAGCTCGCGCATGTCGTGATGCTGGACGCGCCCGAGCAGGTCGTAGAGCACGCCCTGCCGCAGCGCGCCCTCCGACACCTCCATCTCCTCCAGGCCCAGGCCGTCGAAGACCGCCAGCATGATCGCGAGGCCGCCGGGCAGGATCGCCGCCCGGTCGGCGCGCAGGCCGGGGACATCGAGCTTCGCGACGTCGCCCGCCTTGATCATCTGCGAGCGCAGGCGATCCAGTCCGTCGGCGGTGATCGTGCCCTTCGACCAGCCGTTCGCGGCGAGGATCGCCGCGATCGATTTCGCCGTCCCCGAGGAGCCGACCACCTGCTTCCACCCGGTGCGCCGGTAGTCCTTGACGATCCGCTCGAGCTCGTTGGAGGCGGCGAGCTCGGCCTTCTTCATCGGCTGCTTGTCGATCCGCCCGTCGCCGAAGAAGCGCAGGGAGTGGCTCACGCAGCCGACGGGCAGCGACTCCATCAGCTCCGGCTCGTAGCCGGTGCCGATCACGAACTCGGTCGAGCCGCCGCCGATGTCGACGATCAGGCGCCGGTGGGACGCGGGCGGGAGGCTGTGCGAGACGCCGAGGTAGATCAGCCGCGCCTCCTCCCGGCCGAAGATGACTTCGATCGGGAAGCCGAGCGCGCCCTCGGCGTCGGCGATGAACTGCGCGGCGTTCTTGGCGACGCGGAGCGTGTTGGTCCCGACCGCGCGCACCGCCCCCGTCGGAAACCCGCGCAGCCGCTCGCCGAAGCGTGCGAGCGCCTCGAGCGCCCGCAGCTGGGTGGCGCGGTCGAGGCGCCGGTCGCGGGTGAGGCCGCCGCCGAGCCGGACCGGTTCGCGCAGCGCGTCGAGGAGGTAGATCTGGTCGTCCACGACCCGCCCGACCTGGAGGTGGAAGCTGTTCGACCCGAGGTCGACGGCGGCGAGCGAGTCGAATTGCACGAGTGCAAGCGTGGCGGCGCGGGTTGGCCCGCGCACCTTAGCACCCGGCGAGTGCGGCGGCAACGGCGCGGGCGCCCCTAGGACCTCGCGGCCGCCTCGATCTCCGCCAGCGAGACGTGCCGCACGTCCTTGCCCTTGGTCATGTAGATCACGTACTCGGAGATGTTCTTGGCGTGGTCGCCGATCCGCTCCAGCGACTTGGCGACGAAGATCGCGTCGATCGAGCGCGAGATCGTCCGCGGGTCCTCGATCATGTAGGTCAGGAGCTGCCGCAGGATGCCCTTGAAGTGCTCGTCGACCTCCTCGTCCTGCCGCACGACGTCGGGGCCCACCTGTGCCTCGAAGCGCGCCAGGCCGTCGAGCGCCTGGCGCAGCATGTCGATGACGAGCACGGCGATACGCTGGATCTGCGGCAGGGCGGGGCTCGACCGCTCTCCCAGCTGCAATCCGCGCGCCACGAGCGCGATCTTCTTCGCCTCGTCGCCGATGCGCTCGAGGTCGGTGAGTGTCTTGTACACCATCATCAGGAACCGCAGGTCGTTCGCGGCCGGGGCGCGGCGCGCGATCACCTGCGTGCATGCTTCATCGATCTCGCACTCGAGCTGGTTGACGCGCACCTCGTCGTGGATCACGCGGCTCGACCAGCGCCGCGTCGCCGGTCCGCAGCGCCTCGACGGCGTAGCGGATCTGGTACTCGACGATGCCGCCCATCTCGAGCACCCGGGTGCGGATGGTCTCGAGCTCGGCGTCGAAGTGCTTCGAGGTGTGCGCGGCCGATTGCATGGCTTGTCCCCCCGGTCCCAGCGAAATTTGACGAGTGTAGGTCGCGAAGATGACAATGCCGTGTAATCCCCCTCCGGCTGTAACAATCGTGCAAAGTCCGGTCCGTAACCTGCGCTCGCGCATGGCCGTCAAGACCGCGCCGCCGCCGCGGCACGTCCAGAGCCACTTCCTGAACCGCGAGCTCGGGCTGCTCGAGTTCCAGCGGCGGGTGCTCGCCCAGGCCGAGGACGCCGCCGTGCCGCTGCTCGAGCGGCTCAAGTTCCTGTGCATCGTCTCGTCCAACCTCGACGAGTTCTTCGAGATCCGGGTCTCCGGCGTCAAGGAGCAGATCAAGATGAACATTCCGGGCGCCGGCCCGGACGGGAAGACCCCGCGCGAGGTGTTCCAGGCGATCAGCCGCGTTACCCACGACCTGGTCGCCCGCCAGTACCAGCTGCTGAACGACGCGATCCTGCCCGACCTCGAACGGGAGGGGATCAAGTTTTTGCGCCGCAGCGAGTTCACCGCCGCGCAGACCGAGTGGGTCCGCGACTACTTCCTGCGCGAGATGATGCCGGTGCTGACGCCGATCGGGCTCGACCCGGCGCACCCCTTCCCGCGCGTCTTCAACAAGAGCCTCAACTTCGCCGTCGAGCTGGAGGGGCGCGACGCGTTCGGGCGCGACGCCCGCGTCGCGATCGTGCAGGCGCCGCGCATCCTGCCGCGGATCATCAAGCTTCCGGCCGAGCTCTCGAACGGGCACCGGACGACGTTCGTCTTCCTCACCTCGATCCTCCACGAGCACGTGCAGGAGCTGTTCGCCGGCATGCACGCGCTCGGCTGCTACCAGTTCCGCGTCACGCGGAACAGCGACCTCTTCGTCGACGAGGAAGACGTGAAGGATCTCCGCCGCGCGCTCCAGGGCGAGCTGCCGCAGCGGCACTTCGGCGACGCGGTGCGCCTGGAGATCGCCGACGACTGCCCGCCGCAGATGACCGAGTTCCTGCTGCAGCAGTTCGGCCTCGGCGCGGAGGATCTCTACCAGGTGAACGGGCCGGTCAACCTCGTCCGGCTGATGACGGTGCCGAGCGAGGTCGACCGCGAGGACCTGCTCTATCCGCCGTTCCGGTCCGGGTTCCCGGCCGCGCTCGCGAAGCGCGTCGACATGATGGAGGCGGTGCGCGCCGGCGACATCCTCCTGCACCATCCGTACCAGTCGTTCGCGCCCGTGGTGCGCTTCCTCCAGGAAGCGGCGGAAAACCCCAGCGTCGTCGCGATCAAGCAGACGGTGTACCGGACCGGGACCGACTCGGCCCTGATGGAAGCGCTGATCGCCGCCGCCCGCAACGGCAAGGAGGTCACCGCCGTCGTCGAGCTGAAGGCGCGGTTCGACGAGGAGGCGAACATCAACTGGGCGGCGAAGCTCGAGGAGGTCGGCGCGCACGTCGTCTACGGCGTCGTCGGGCACAAGACCCACGCGAAGATGCTGATGGTGGTGCGACGCGAGGATGGCAAGCTCCGGCGCTACGTCCATCTCGGCACCGGCAACTACCACGCCCGCACGGCGCGCGCCTACACCGACTTCAGCCTGTTCACCTGCGACGAGCAGATCTCGGCCGACGTCAACCAGGTGTTCAACCAGCTCACCAGCCTCGGCAGCGCCGGGCGGCTGCACTATCTGTGGCAGTCGCCGTTCACCCTGCACCAGCGCATCATCGAGGCGATCCGGCGCGAGGCCGCGCTCGCGCGCGAAGGCAAGCAGGCCAGGATCATCGCCAAGATGAACGCGCTGCTCGAGCCCGACACGATCGAGGCGCTGTACGACGCGTCGCAGGCGGGCGTGAAGATCGACCTCGTCGTGCGCGGCGTGTGCGCCCTGCGGCCCGGGAAGGAGGGACTGTCGGAGAACATCAAGGTGCGCTCGATCATCGGCCGCTTCCTCGAGCACCACCGGGTGTTCTATTTCCGCGCCGACGGCGCCGAGGACGTCTACCTTTCGAGCGCCGACTGGATGGACCGCAACTTCTTCCGCCGCATCGAGCTCTGCTTCCCGGTGCTCGACAAGAAGCTGAAGGCACGGGTGATCCGCGAAGGGTTGCAGGCCTATCTCGCCGACAACGCCCAGGCCTGGGAGATGGACGCCGAAGGCGTCTACGTCCGTAAGGCCCTGGTCAAGACGCGGCATTCCGCGCAGGAGGAGCTGCTCGAGCTGCTGGCCCGCGAGGACGGCGGCTAGATCGCCGCGCGGGTGCGTCAGGCCGCGTGCTAGATTGCGCGCGTTTCTTCGCGTGGAGTGCCGACAATGGAGAACCGCCCGGCCGGGCGCGCCGCGGAAAGCCCGTTCAAGGGCAAGACCGGCCTGCAACGGCTCCTGAACGCGACCCGCTACTCGCTCCACGGCTTCGCATCCGCGTTCCGGCACGAGGACGCTTTCCGCCAGGAGGTGCTCCTCGCGGCGATCCTGATCCCGATCGCCCTCCTCCTCGACGTCGGCGGCGCCGGCAAGGCGCTGATGATCGCGTCGGTGCTCCTGGTCCTCATCGTCGAGCTGCTGAACTCCGCGATCGAGGCCGCCGTCGATCGCATTTCTTTCGATCAGCACAACCTCTCGAAGCGCGCGAAGGACATCGGCAGCGCGGCGGTTGCGCTGAGCCTCGTCAACGTGGCCGTCGTCTGGCTGCTCGTGATCATCGATAAGCTCTAGAAATCCGGGGCTTGTAACCGAAACTTAAACAACGCTTCATCAGCCCTTCACGCCCGGCCGCCACAGTGGGCGGGGTGAAGACCGAGCCTTCCCGGCGAAAGCTTCACGTCGCCGTCGTCACCGAGACCTACCCGCCCGAGGTCAACGGCGTCGCGCGCACGATCGGCGTGATGGTCTCCGCGCTTGCGCGAGCGGGACCACCGCATCCAGCTCGTGCGCCCGCGGCAACCCGGCGAGGACGACGCCCCGGCGCAGGAGCCGGGCCTCGAGACCGTCCTGCGGGCCGGTCTTCCGCTCCCGCGCTACCGGGAGCTCCGGATGGGGCTGCCGGCGAAGCGTGCGCTGCTGAAGGCGTGGCGTGCGCGCCGGCCCGACATCGTGCAGGTGGTCACCGAGGGGCCACTCGGCAATTCGGCCGTCACCGCTGCCCGGAGGCTCGCGATTCCGGTGGTCTCCGAGTTCCACACCAACTTCCACGACTACAGCCGGCACTACGGGCTCGGGCTCTTCAGCGAGCTCGTCGCGCGGTACCTGCGCCGCCTGCACAACCGCGCTGACTGCACCTTCGTCCCGACCGCCGAGATGAAGTCCCAGCTCGCCGCGGCGGGCTACCGGCGGCTCGCGGTCGTCGGGCGCGGGATCGACCTCGAGCTGTTCGATCCGCGGCGCCGGAGCGCGGCGCTGCGGCGCAGTTGGGGCGCCGGCGATCACGACATCGTCGCGCTCTCGGTCGGCCGGCTCGCGCCGGAGAAGAACCTTCGCCTCTTCGTCGAGTCGTGCCGCGCGATGCAGGCGGTGCTCCCGCGGCTCAGGGTGGTCGTCGTCGGCGACGGGCCCGACGGCGCGGCGCTGCGCAGCGCAAACCGCGATTTCGTCTTCGCCGGGATGCGGACCGGGGCAGCGCTCGCCGAGCACTACGCCTCGGCCGACGTGTTTCTCTTCCCGAGCCTCACCGAGACCTTCGGCAACGTCACGATGGAGGCGATGGCGAGCCGGCTCGCCATCGTCGCGTTCGACTACGGTGCCGCGCGCCAGTACCTGCGCCACCGGGCGAGCGCTCTGCTCGCACCGTTCGGCGCTGGCGCGCGGTTCGTCGAGGCGGCGCAGGAACTCGCCGCGGACCCGCGGCTGCGGGAGCAGGTCCGGGAGGCGGCGGCGGAGGTTGCCCGCGGGCTCACCTGGGCGCACGTGATCGACGAACTCGAGGCGATCCTCGTCGAGCTCGTGACGCGGTCACGCGCAGCTCGCGTCGCCGGTACCGCCGGCGCCGCGGGCGCGCCGCGCATCGCGGAGCGCGATCATGCGCCGCTTTGACACGTCGCTGCGTGCCGTCGCGCTCTGGGACGAAGCGTGGTGCGTGCGCTTCAACCATGCAGCGGGCATTCCGTGGGTCTGCGCGCTCTTTCGCGCGGCGAGCCGGCTCGGGGACGGGTGGTTCTGGTACGCACTCATGGCGGGGCTGCTCGCGGTCGGCGGCAAGGCGGCCTTCCCCGCGGTTGCCCACATGGCCGCCGTCGGGGCGATCGGCGTGCTGCTCTACAAGTGGCTCAAGTCGCGGACGTCGCGCCCGCGCCCGTACCAGGTGAAGTCGGCGATCCGCCGCGGCGCCGACCCGCTTGACAACTTCAGCTTCCCGTCCGGACACACATTGCACGCCGCCTCGTTCTCGATCGTCGCGATCGCTTATTTCCCCTCCGCGGCGTGGCTGTGCCTCCCGTTCGCCGCGCTCGTCGCGGCCTCGCGGCTCGTCCTCGGCCTGCACTATCCGACCGACGTCCTCGCGGGGGCGGCGATCGGCGCCGCGCTCGCGCTCGGCTCGCTCGCGCTGATCTGACTACGCCCGGACGGAGCGCGCTATCATCGCGCGCGCACGGTGCGTCGCACGCCAACCCCTACTCCGATGCGGACCCTATCCGGCGCCGTGCTGATCGCTCTCCTCGTGCTGGCGAGCCCGGCCGGATTCGCGGCGCGGCCGTTCAACACCGACGACGCGCGCATCGTCGATCCGGACGGGTACCAGATCGAGACGCTCGTAAAGGGTCAGCGGGGCGTCAAGCAGACCGAATACTGGTTCCTCCCGGCGCACAACTTCGGCGGCGCCCTCGACCGGTTCGAGTTCACTTTGGGCGGCAACCTCTTCCGCTCGGACGAGAACGGCAACTCGAACTCGATCATCGGCCAGGTGAAGACGCTTCTCAAGCCGCTGGAAACGAACGGGGTCGGGTTCGCGCTGACGGTCGGGGTCGCCCGCTTCAAGCCCGGCACGCCGGGCGCGGCCTTCGTCACGCCGATTGATGGCCTCACCGACCCCTCCGCGTCCGGCGATACCTCGACCAAGGTGGCCTACAACCCCTACCTGAACGGGATCTCGAGCGTGTCCGTCCTCGACGACGCGTTCGTGTTCCACTTCAACGCCGGAGTGTTGCGTGACAACGTCGACAACACGACGATCGGGAACTGGGGCGTCGGCGCCGAGATCCGCGTCACCGACCGGTGGTTCGGGATCGCGGAAACCTACGGCCTGAGCCGCGAGAAGCCCGCCTACCAGGTCGGCGTGCGCTTCTGGGCGATTCCCGGCCGTCTCCAGATCGACAGCACCTACGGCTGGCAGCACGACAACCCGGTCGACCTGCGCTGGATCTCGCTCGGCGTACGGATCCTCTGGTAGCGCCGCCGCCCTACAGCGCCGCCTCGAGCGTCCGGGCGAGGGTCCGCAGGACCTTGACGCGCGCGAACGCCTTGTCCTCCGCCTCGACGATCGTCCACGGCGCGATCTCGGTCGACGTGCGCTCGATCATGTCGGCGACCGCTTCCTCGTAAGCCGCCCACTTCTTGCGGTTGCGCCAGTCCTCGGGCGTGATCTTGAAACGCTTGAACGGCGTCGTCTCGCGCGCGCGGAAGCGCTTGAGCTGCTCCTCCTTGCTGATCTGCAGCCAGAACTTCGCGACGATCGTGCCGCTGCGCAGCAGCTGCTCCTCGAAATCGTTGATCTCGCGGTAGGCGCGCATCCAGTCGGCGGCGGGCGCGAGCCCCTCGACCCGCTCGACCAGCACCCGCCCGTACCAGGAGCGGTCGAAGATCGTGATCTGGCCGTGGCCCGGCAGCCGGCGCCAGAACCGCCAGAGATAGGGCCGGCCGCCCTCCTCGTCGCTCGGCGCCGCGACCGGCACGACCGTGTACTGGCGCGCGTCGAGGGCCGAGGTTACGCGCCGGATCGCCGAGCCCTTGCCCGCCGCGTCGTGCCCCTCGAACACGATCACCATCGACCGCTTGCCGAACTTCTTGCGCTGCGTGAGGCGGGCGAAGCGCTCCTGCTGCTTGGCGAGCTGCTTGGGATAGTCCCGCGGATCGAGCCGGCGCGAGAGGTCCACCGCGCGCAGGAGCTTCACGTTGTCGGCGAGCGTGGTCACCGGCGCGGCGGTGACCGGCCGCACCCGCGCATGCGGCTTGTCGAGGCGCTCGCGCATCGCCTCGAGGAGGATCCGGCCGGCGGCTATGTCGCGGTAGCGCGGATCGGCGGCCTCCACGATCATCCACGGCGCCTCGCTCGTGCTCGTCTCGCGCAGGACGTGCTCCGCGACGTCGCGGTAGCGGTTGTAGGTCTTCTGCTGTGCGAGGTCGTCGTCGGTCACCCGCCAGCGCGTGCGCGGATCGTCCTGCAGGTCCTTCAGGCGCCGCCGCTGCTCCTCGCGCGTGAGGTGGAGCCAGATCTTGACCAGCAGCACGCCCTCGTCGGCGAGCATGGTCTCGAAGTGCCGGATCTCCTGCAGGAGCCGGTGCAGGTCGCCGTCGTCGATCCGTCCCGCGGTCCGCAGCACGAGCAGCTCGTGGTACCAGGCGTTGAGGAAGATCGCGAGCTTGCCGCGCGGCGGCAGCGCGAGCCAGTACCGCCAGGCCGGCGGACGCTCGCGCTCGAGGTCGTTGCGCCGGTCGAACGCGTAGGTGAACACGTGCCGCGGGTCCATCCACTCGTTCAGCCGGTTGGCGGTCTCGCTCCGCCCGCCGCCGCCGATGCCGGACAGCAGCGCAACGGTCTGGAAGCGCCCGCGCTCGAAGAGGTCGTACTGCGCGCCGAGCAGCGCCTCACGGAGCTTCGGCGTCTCCTTCTCGTACTCGGCCTTGTCGAGCTTGTGGCCGACTTCCGCCGCTTCGAACATTTCCGCGCCGGCTCTCCCTAGTTCTCACGACACGAGGGGGCAAAGCCCTTCGCGGCGCCCCCGCGTGCTCCCCGACGCCACGAAAGTGCTGCCTTCGGCGTCGGTTTCACCTTAGTCATGCCCGCCGATGCCTGACGGTCAGCGCCAGAACGGCTTCGCCTCGTCGAACTCGCGCCACCCGCGCTTGAAGCCGGCGAGCTCGTTTGCGGCGACCGCGGCCATCCAGCCACGCACCAGGCCGTCGACCCTGGCCGGAACCGGCCGTCCGGTGGCGGCCACCGACTCGGCGAGCAGCTGGTCGGCAACGACCGCGTCGTTGAGGGCGCCGAGTATATCCTGCAGCTCCTCCAGCCCCGCAAGGTAGGGCGCGACCCGCTTCTTCGGGTAGAGCGCACCGAAGAACTCCGCCGCGTAGCGCAGCTTCTTCGCCGCAATGCGGACCCGGTGGCGCGCTTCGGGCGTCGCTTTCGGCACGTCCGCTGCGTGCTTGCGCAGCCGCCGATGGAGGCGGTCGAGCGCGAACGCGGCGAACTCCGTGACCGGCGCCGCGAGATCGGGGCCGCGATGCCCCGGCGCCGCACCTTCGGTCGGCGGTGCCTGGCGCACGAAGCCCGCGAGGTCGTCGTGCGCGAACTGCTCGCCGAGCGCGAGGACGAGCTCGGTATAGCGCGGCGACCGGATCGCCGCGCGGGCCGCCTCGCGGTGCGCGCGCCGGATCCGCGCGCAGCGGGCGCGGAACGACCTCATCTCCGCGCCGGCGTCGACGCGGCGCGCGAGCGTCGCCAGCGTTTCGGTCGTGAGCACGTCCCAGTCGCGCGCCGGCCCCAGCGCGTTCTGGAGCCAGCGCAGCTCCGCGGCGACGCCGGCGACCGCCGGCTTCCCGAGCGCGAGGCCGGCGAGGCCGAGGCACGAGCGCAGCCGCCGCAGACCCACCCGGAACTGGTGGAGAAACTCGGGATCCTTGCCGGCGAGCGTGCCCTCTTCGTTCGCCTGCATCTGTGCGAGGCACCCCAGCGCAATCCGTCGCAGCGCCGCGCCGGCCGAGAGCGGCCCGTCGAGCGGCACCGCGCGCGCCTTCTGCGGCGCCGCCGACGCACCGCGCGCGAGCGCGTAGCCGCGCTCGGCCTTGCTCGCATGCCCCAGCCGGATCGGCACGTCCCGGGCGATCTCGCGCGCCAGCGCGAACAGGCGGTGCGCGTCGCCGGTCTTAAGCTCGATCTCGGCTTCGCTGATCGGCGCCGCGCGCTCGCCGGCACGGATCTCGCCGCGGTCGATCGCCAGCTCGGCGGCAGTGCCGTCGGCGAACGCGACCATGCGCGCCGCGCGGTCGAACTCGGTAGTGAACACCGGCTGCAGCCGCTCCCGCACGCGCTTCCGCGCGAAGAGCCGGCGGTACGGCGTCTCGTCGAGCACCGCGAGGTCCGGGGCGCCGTCCGCGGCGAGCGGCCACTCGAGCTCCTCGCGCGCGTGCAGGCCGGCGGCCGCGATCCCCGCCGCCTTGAGCGTCTGTACGCTGCGCTCGCCGTTCCGGCGCACGCGCAGCGCGACGCCCTCGCGCGCGAGCGCGAAGTCGGGCGTGTCGTAGTAGACGGTGGCCAGGTGCTCGCGCCGCACCGCCCAGTGGCGCATGCCCTTGAGCGCCGGATGCCGCTCGACGCGCGCGAGATCCTCCGGCGCGACCACGAGCTTCAGCTCGACTTCCATTCAGCGCTCACGAAACGAGGGGCCGGGGAAGGCGGGACCCTTCCCTTCCCGCGATTCCCTCGAGCTCCCCAAAGTCAGGAAAACCGCTGCCTTGGGCACCGGTTTTCTCGCTAGCGTCGCGACGCCGCGAAAACGCCCTTCACCTCGCCGATCTGCGCGAGCGCCCGCTGCAGGTGGTCGCGGCTCTCGACCTCGACCGTGAACAGCATCGTCGCCACGTGCTGGCGGCTCTGCGTGTTCACCGCCGTGACGTTGATCCGCTCGCGCGACAGCACCTCCGAGATGTCGCGCAGCAACCCCTGCCGGTCGTGCGCCTGGACGGCGATATCGACCGGGAACACCGCCGCCTCGCGCGCGCCCCACTGCGACTCGATCGCGCGCTCGGGGTGGCGCACCAGCAGCTGGGCGAGGCTGCGGCAGTCGCGCCGGTGGACCGAGATGCCGCGTCCGCGCGTGACGAAGCCGACGATCGCGTCCGGCGGCACCGGCTTGCAGCAGCGCGCGAGCTGCGTCATCAGCCGGTCGACGCCGACGAAAAGGATGCCGCTCGCGCCCGGCGTCGCCTTGCTCTTCTTGGTGACGAGCGCTTCCTCCGGCACCGCTGCCGCCGGCTCCGGCCCGCGCACCGCGACCTGGAGCGCGCGCGGCCCGATCTCCTCGCGGCCGACGGCGGCGAAGAAGTCGTCGGGCTTGGCGAAGCCGAACTGCGCCGCGAGCGTCTCGAGCTTGACGCTCGTCGCGCCCTCGCGCGCGATCTCGCGCTCGACCGCCGCGCGGCCGGCCGCGGTCGTGCGCGCGAGCTCCTCGGCGTTGAACCACTGCCGGACCTTGTTCCGCGCGCGCGAGCTGGCCAGGTAGCCCGGCTGGGTCAGCCAGTCGCGCGAAGGTCCGCCCGCCTTCGCGGCGACGATCTCGACCCGCTGGCCGTTGTCGAGCCGGAAGTCGAGCGGCACCATGACGCCGTCGACCTTGGCGCCGCGGCAGCGGTGACCGAGGTCGGTGTGGAGCGCGTACGCGAAGTCGATCGGCGTCGCACCGCGCGGGAGATCGATCACCCGGCCCTGCGGCGTGAGGACGTAGACCGTGTCGTCGAGCGCGGCGCGCTTCGACTGCTCGACCCACTCCGCCGACCCCACGACCTCGTCGCGCCACGCGAGCACCTGGCGCAGCCAGGCGATCTTGTCATCGTAGGCTTCGTCGCGGGCGCCCTTGCCCTCCTTGTAGCGCCAGTGCGCCGCGACGCCGAGCTCGGCGTGGCGATGCATCTCGTGGGTGCGGATCTGGACCTCCAGCGCGCGCCCGTCCGCGCCGGTGACCGCCGTGTGGAGCGACCGGTACTGATTGCCCTTGGGGCGCGAGATGTAGTCGTCGAACTCCTTCGGGATCGGCGCCCAGACGTCGTGCACGACCCCGAGCGCGGTATAGCAGTCCTTCACCGTGTCGACCAGTACGCGCAGCCCCCTGACGTCGTACACCTCGTCGAACTCGAGGCCCTTCTGCTGCATCTTGCTGTAGATGCTGTAGATGTGCTTCGGACGCCCGGTCACCTCGGCCGCGACGCCGGCCGCGGCGAGCTCGCGTTGGAGCACCGCGAGCGCCTCGGCGATGAACGACTCGCGCTCGGCGCGCCGCTCGTCGAGCTCGCGCGCGATCCGCTCGTAGAGCTCGGGCTCGAGGAAGCGGAACGACAGATCCTCCAGCTCCCACTTCAGCTGCCAGACGCCGAGCCGGTTGGCGAGCGGCGCGTAGATGTCGAGCGTCTCGCGCGCGACCGGCCGGCGGAGATCGTCCGGCGCCGTGCCGAGGAAGCGCAGCGTCTGGGTGCGGCTCGCGAGCCGGATCAGGACCACGCGGATGTCCTCGACCATCGCGAGCAGCATCTTGCGCAGGATCTCCGCCTGCGGATGCTGCCCCTTCGCGCCGGCTGCGGCGAGCCCGCGCGTGACCACCCGGAGGCGGTTGAGGCGCGCGACGCCGCCGACGAGCGCCGCGACGGCCGGGTCGAACCGTTCGGCGAGCCGTTCGGACGCCTCCGGCAGGTACTCCGGCACCGCGAAGAGCAGCCCCGCGGCGCGCGTCGTGGCGTCGATCCTCAGCTGCGCGAGGTTGGCGGCCAGCCCGTACGCGTGCTCGAGGGCCGGCTCGCCGGTGCCGAGCAGCTTGCCGTCGTACAGCGGCGCGGCGAACTCGAGCGCGCGCTCGACGAGCGCCCGCTCGGCGGCCTCGAGCCCCGCGAGAGCGGGCTCGAAGGCGGACGGCGTCTCTGCGCTGCGCTGAACGACGGTGACCACGGGAGACAGGCGATGCGGGAGGCCGCGTATGTTACCGGACGGCCAACATGGCGTCGGTCATAATCGGCGCGTGAACGCTTCGACCACGCGCCGATGACGCTGTTCCGCAGCTGGCGCCGCAAGCGCATCCTCCGCCGGACCGGCATCGACGATGCGCTGTGGCGCCGCGTCATCGCCGGGCTGCCGTTCCTCGCCGGAATGACCGCCGCCGAGCTCGCCCGCCTGCGGGAGCTCACACTGCTGTTCCTGCACGAAAAGGAGATGCACGGCGCCGGCGGACTCGAGCTGACCGACGAGATCCGGCTCGCCATCGCGGTGCAGGCGGTCCTCCCGGTGCTCAACCTCGGGCTCGATCCGTACGAGGGCTGGGTCGGGGTCGTCGTCTACCCGGGCGAGTTCCGGGTGCGGCGGCAGGAGCTCGACGAGGACGGCGTCATGCACGAATGGGACGACGAGCTGTCCGGCGAGGCGTGGCCGGGAGGGCCGGTGCTCCTGTCGTGGGAGGACGTGACGCTCGGCACGACCGCCCCCGAGGAGGGCGGCGAGCCGGGGTACAACGTCGTCATCCACGAGTTCGCGCACAAGATCGACATGCTGAGCGGCGAGGCAGACGGCTACCCGACGCCGCACGCGGACATGGACGCCGCGGCCTGGACGCGCGCGCTGGAGTCGGCCTACGCGCGGTTCGTCGGGATGGTCGACCGGGAGCAGGAGACGCTCCTCGATCCGTACGCCGCCGAGCATCCGGCGGAGTTCTTCGCGGTGGCGAGCGAGGCGTTCTTCACCGATCCGCACGCGCTCCGCCGGGAATTCCCGGCGCTCTACGACCAGCTCGCGCTCTTCTACCGCCAGGACCCGGCGGCACGGCTGCCGGCGGCCTGAGCCCGCCTAACCGCGCAGCAGGAAGTCCCGCACGATCGCGATCTGGTCGGCGTGCATCAGCGTCGGTGCGTGGCCGATCCCGCGCAGCTCCACGCTTTCGGCGTGCGGGCCGGTGGTCTTCATCCGCTCGACGGTGTCGCGCATGAGGAGATCCGACAGGCCGCCGCGGATCACGAGCGTCGGGCACTTGACGGCCTCCCACACCGGCCACAGCTCGAGGTCCTTGTGCGGCGCTTCGGCGTTGAACGGCTCGGCGATCTTCGGATCGTAGTGCGCGCGGTAGGTCCCGTCGGGCTGCCGGCGGACGTAGTGCTCGGTGAGGAAGCGCCATTCGGCGTCGGTGTGCGGCCCGAAGAACACGCTCACCCCGCGCACGTACTGGACCGCCGCGTCGAAGCTCGGGAACGGCGGCGCCTTCCCCACGTACGTCCCGATCCGGTTGAGCGACACCCCGGTGACGACCGGCCCGGCCTCGTTGAGCACCATGCGGCGGATCGGCGAGCGCTCCAGGGAGGCGAGCGCCATGCCGATCAGCCCGCCCATCGAGGTGCCGACCCAGTCGACCGACTCGACCCCCAGCCGGGCGATCAGGGTCACCACACTATTGATATACGTCGAGGTGACGTAGTCCATCGGGTTTCGCAGCCAGTCGCTCTCGCCCCGTCCCGGCATGTCCGGGCAGACCACGCGATAGCGGTCGGCGAGCGCGCCGGCGAGCGCGTCGAAATCGCGGGCGCAGCGCGTCAGGCCATGGACGCAGATGAGCACCCGCTCGTTCGCCGGGTTCCCCCACTCCACGTACGAAAGCCGGTGCAGGCCGGAGGCGGACGCGCAGAGCACGCTCGCGCGGCGGAACGGTTCGGTCACCGGCGAGCCTCGGGCGATCGGTCAATGGCGCTGATCCTGCAGCCAGTGCCGCGTCACGAGCGCAGCGATCGCGCGCGCTTCGGGGTCGGCGAGCTCGAGCGCGAAACCGCCGCCCGGCACCGCGGCGAGCACCGTCCTCAGCTTCACCGAGCGGACGTTTGCAGCGTTCACCTTGAATCCGTAAGCGGCATACCTCGCCCGCTCGACCGCAATCTCCTCCGGCGGGCTCTCGTCGAACCAGATCCATTCCGCCGCGAATCCGGTCGCGAGCCGGTCGAGCTCGGTCAGCAGATCGGGATCGATCGGCTCGCGCGGATCGAGCTCGACGTAGTCGGCGCGATCGCCGGCGATCGTCCAGCGCTCGGCCCACTCGCCCGCCACGCCGTCGGTCGCCTCGAGCGCCGCGGGGCCGGCGCGGAAGAAGGCGTGCTGGCCGGCAGTTACCACGTAGCCGATCCACTCGCCGGCCCGCCGCCGCCGGCAGACCAGGCCGATCGCGAGCGTCCCGTCCGCACCGACTCGCAGCGCGCACTCGCCAGCCCCTTCCGGCGTCTGGTCCGCGGAGTGCTGCGCCAGGCGTCCGCCCTGGATCGTCGAGCGGCCGCTCGTCCCGCCCGCCTCGTCCTTCCACTGCACCTCGACCACCAGGTCCGGGAGCTCCTCCGAGGCGGTCACGAACGGCGGATAAGGCACGCCGGCCGCCTTCACCCGCCAGTCGAGCCGCCCCTCGGTATGGAGCTCGCGGTAGTCGCCCGGCTCCGCGTCGAGCAGCTCGTTCGCGCGGCGCCGGAAAGCGGCAAGCAGCGCCGCGTCGCCTTCGACGGTGATGGTTGCGGCAATGCGTCGTGTCATACGCATTTCAGTATAACAAGCGGCTCGCCGGCGACGCTGCACCACGAAGCACCCGGTCCGCACTCGTGCGGTGCGGATCGACGTCCATGCTCGAGGTTTCGGGCGCGCGCGCACTGGCACGGGCGTTGCTCGCCGCTTCGGGCGGTGCGCTAGACTAGATGCGAGACTCCGCGAGCACGCCCGACCCGATGACGGCCAACCCCAAGCACTTTTTCGACGAGATGCGGGGCCTTGCCGGGGACGTGCTGCCGCACTACAAACCGTACGTCGAGTGGGTCGAAAAGCTTCCGGCCGAGTATCTCGCGCAGAAGCGCCAGGAAGCGGACGTGCTGTTCCAGCGGGTGGGCATCACCTTCGCCGTCTACGGCGAGGACGCCGGCACCGAGCGCCTGATCCCCTTCGACATCGTTCCCAGGATCATCCCGGCGGCCGACTGGCAGCGCCTGGAGCGCGGCCTCGGGCAGCGCGTGCGCGCGCTCAACATGTTCCTGCGCGACATCTACAACGAGCAGGGAATCCTCAAGGACGGGATCATCCCGGCGCGGAAAGTCCTCGAGAACGCGCAGTACCGCTCGGTGATGCAGGGCATGCGCGTGCCCGGCGACACCTACGCGCACATCGCCGGCGTCGACGTGGTGCGCGCCGGCGAGGGCGAGTTCTACGTCCTCGAGGACAACCTGCGCGTGCCCTCCGGCGTGTCGTACATGCTCGAGAACCGCAAGATGATGATGCGGCTCTTCCCCGAGGTGTTCGGCCGGAACGAGGTGGCGCCGATCGACCACTACCCCGACCTGCTGCTCGACACGCTGCGGCAGGTGGCGCCGGGCGGGGTGAGCGATCCGACCGTCGCGCTGCTCACCCCGGGATCGTACAACTCGGCCTACTTCGAGCACACCTTCCTCGCGCAGCAGATGGGGATCGAGCTGGTCGAGGGCCAGGACCTGATCGTGCGCGACGAGACGGTCTACATGCGCACGACGCGCGGCCCGAAGCGGGTCGACGTCATCTACCGCCGCGTCGACGACGACTTCCTCGACCCGCAGGTGTTCCGGCCGGATTCGCTGCTCGGCGTGCCCGGGCTCTTCTCCGCCTACCGGGCCGGCCGGGTGACGCTCGCGAACGCGATCGGCACCGGCGTCGCCGACGACAAGTCGATGTACCCGCACGTGCCGGAGATGATCGAGTATTACCTCGGCGAGAAGCCGATCCTCAACAACGTGCCGACCTGGCAGCTGCGGAAGAAGGAGGACCTGCACCACGTGCTCGACCGGCTCCACGAGCTGGTGGTGAAGGAAGTGCACGGCTCGGGCGGCTACGGCATGCTGGTCGGGCCGACCTCGACCATGGCGCAGCGCGCCGAGTTCCGCGAGCGGATCCTCGCCAACCCGGAGAAGTACATCGCCCAGCCGACGCTCGCGCTGTCGACCTGCCCGACGTTCGTCGAGAGCGGCGTCGCGCCGCGGCACGTGGACCTCCGTCCGTTCGTGCTCTCGGGCAAGGAAGTCCGCATGGTGCCGGGCGGGCTCACGCGCGTCGCGCTCAAGGAGGGCTCGCTCGTCGTCAACTCCTCGCAGGGCGGCGGGACGAAGGACACCTGGGTGCTCGAGCGGTAGACGCGCATGCTCAGCCGCACCGCCAACGACTTGTACTGGATGTCGCGCCACAGCGAGCGCGCCGAGAACACCGCGCGCATGCTCGACGTCACCTACCGCATGTCGCTCCTGCCCTACCGCGTGATGGAGCCGGGCGAGAAATGGGCCGAGCCGTGGGCGCTGCCGCTCATCATCAGCGGGCTGGCGACGAGCTACTACCAGCGCTACTCGGAGCTCTCCCCCGAGAACGTCCTGCACTTCATGGTGCTCGACGCCTCCAACGCGAACTCCATCTACGCCTCGCTCCAGATCGCGCGGGAGAACGCGCGCGCGCAGCGCGGCGCGATCACGATCGAGATGTGGGAGTGCCTGAACCAGACCTACCTGGAGATGCGCGGCAAGAGCTTCGCCGACATCACCGCCCGCGGCGTATCGGAGTTCTTCGACTGGGTAAAGGACCGCTCGCACCTCTTCCGCGGCGTCACCTTCGGCACCATGATCCGCGACGAGGGCTACAGCTTCATCCGCCTCGGCACCTTCCTCGAGCGCGGCGACAACACCGCGCGCATCCTCGACGCGAAATACCACACGCTGCTGCCGAGCATAGCGGACGTCGGCGGCGCCGTCGACTACTACCAATGGTCGGCGCTCCTGCGCTCGGTGTCGGCGTTCAGCTCCTACCGCAAGATCTACCGCGACGTGATCACCCCGTTGCGCGTCGCCGAGCTCCTGATCCTGCGCGACGACGTGCCGCGGAGCCTGCATCACTGCATGAACGCGATCTACGAGATCCTGCAGGCGGTGTGCGACGAGGACCGGCTCGAGCCGGAGCGGCTCGCCGGAGAGATCCACGCCCAGCTTCACTACGGCAAGACCGAGCGCATTTTCAAGGTCGGATTGCACGAGTACCTGCTCGAATTCCTGGAGCAGATCGGCGCGCTCAACGTCGAGCTGAACAAGCACTTCCTCGTGCCCACGTATGCCTGATCGCCCCGACGCTGCGCACCCTCACCAGGACTGCTCAACGATTCCCGTGCAAGTTCCGCAATGGTCCTGTTGCGAGCAGCGGGATGGCTCGCCCGCTCGCGTAGAATCGCGCCTTCGAATCAAGAGCTCGGGACCTGAAGCGATGAGCTATTGCGTCGGCGTGCTGCTCGATGGCGGCATGGTGTTCGCTTCCGACTCCCGCACCAACGCGGGCGTCGACCACGTCTCGAGCTTCCGCAAGATGACGGTGTACGAGCGGCCCGGCGACCGCGTCATCATCATCCTCAGCTCGGGCAACCTTTCGGTCACGCAGAACGCGATCAACCTGCTCGAGAGCCAGGCCCGGCGCGCGGACACACCGGCGAACCTGTGGACCGCCCCGTCGCTGTTCGACGTCGCGACCCTGCTCGGCGATGCCCTGCGCGACGTCAAGCGCCGCGACGCGGCGTACCTGGCGCAGAACAACATCGACGCCAGCGCCAACTTCATCCTCGGCGGGCAGGTGAAGGGCGAGCCGCAGCGGCTCTTCATGCTCTACCAGGAGGGCAATTTCATCGAGGCGATGGCCGAGACGCCGTTCTTCCAGATCGGCGAGACCAAGTACGGCAAGCCGATCATCGACCGGGTGGTCAAGCCCTCCACCACGCTGATCGACGCCGCCAAATGCGTGCTCATCTCGTTCGACTCGACGATGCGGTCGAACGTCTCGGTGGGTCTCCCGATCGACCTCGTCACCTACACGCGGGACTCGCTCCGCCTGCAGATGCAGCGGCGCATCACCGAGACCGATCCCTACTTCACGATGATCCATCACCAGTGGGGCGAGGGACTGCGGCGGGTGTTCGCGCAGCTGCCGGATCCGTACTGGGAAGACCCGGCCTCGTGAGCACCGGGGAGGAGCCCGCGGTGCGCACGCGCCGCACCCCGCTCTCGTTTCCCCGTCCCGGTTCCGCCGCAATGACCATCCGCGTCGCCATTCACCACCGCACCCTCTACAAGTTCGACCGGGCGGTCGGCCTCTCGCCGCACGAGATCCGGCTCCGGCCGGCGCCGCACTGCCGGACGCCGGTCGCGAGCTACAGCCTGCGCGTCGCGCCGGAGAAGCACTTCGTCAACTGGCAGCAGGACGCGTACGGCAACTACATCGCGCGCTTCGTCTTCCCCGAGCCGGCGCGCGCACTCGACATCACGGTCGACCTGGTCGCCGACATGACGGTGATCAACCCGTTCGACTTCTTCGTCGAGCATTGGGCCGAGCAGTTCCCGTTCGACTATCCGCCGCAGCTCGCGGCCGAGCTCGCGCCGTACTTCGAGCGGGAGACGCCCGGGCCGCTGCTCGAACGGTGGCTCGCGGAGTTCCGCGCCCATGGGCCGAAGCCCGGCGGCAACATGGTCGATTTCCTCGTCGACCTCAACCAACGCATCGCCGGGCGAGTGAAGTACCTGGTGCGGATGGAGCCCGGCATCCAGTCCCCGGACCAGACGCTCGAGCTCGGGGCGGGCTCCTGCCGCGACTCCGGGTGGCTGCTCGTGCAGGTGCTCCGGCACCTCGGGCTGGCGGCGCGGTTCGTCTCGGGCTATCTCGTGCAGCTCGTCGCCGACGTGAAGCCGCTCGACGGCCCGCCCGGGCCGACCGCGGACTTCACCGATCTCCACGCGTGGGCCGAGGTCTACCTGCCGGGCGCGGGCTGGGTCGGGCTCGACCCAACGTCCGGCCTGCTCGCCGGCGAGGGCCACATCCCGCTCGCCGCGACCGCGTTCCCGTCGAGCGCCGCTCCGGTGACCGGCTTCACCGACGTCTGCAACTCCGAGCTCGCCTTCGAGATGGAGGTGACCCGCATCCACGAGGATCCGCGCGTCACCAGGCCCTACTCCGACGCGCAATGGGCGGAGATCGACGCGCTCGGGCGCGCGATCGACCGCGACCTCGACGCGCGCGGAGTGCGGCTGACCCAGGGCGGCGAGCCAACGTTCGTCTCGATCGACGACATGGACGGGCCGGAGTGGAACTTCACCGCGCTCTCGCCGAAGAAATGGCAGCTCGCGGAGGCGCTCGCCTGGCGGCTCCGCGACCGGTTCGCGCCCGGCGGGCTCCTCTTTTACGGCCAGGGCAAGTGGTATCCGGGAGAGCCGGTGCCGCGCTGGGCGCTCAGCCTGCACTGGCGGCGCGACGGGCGGCCGCTGTGGCGGGCGGGCGAGCTCATCGACCGCGGGAGCACCGGCGAGTCGGCCGCGGCCGGGGCGAATATCGAGCACGTGGCAGCTTTTGCCCGGGCGCTCGCGCACGAGTTCGGACTCGACAGCGGCTACGCGATCCCCGCCTATGAGGATCCGCTCCCGCTGCTCACGATCGAAGCCGGCCTGCCGGACAACGTCGACGTGACGAAAGCCCCGCTCAAGGACTACGACGACCGCGCGCGGCTGCGACGCACCCTCGAACGCGGCATGGAGTCGCCGGCCGCCTACGTGCTGCCGCTCCGCGCCCGCCCGCCCGAGCTCCGGCCGGCGGGCGGACCGGTGACCCCGGCCACCTGGCCTTCCGAATGGGAGAGCTCGCCCTGGCCGCTGCGGCGCGAACGCCTCTTCCTGCTACCCGGCGATTCGCCGGCCGGCTACCGTCTGCCGCTCGCCGCCCTGCCGGAGCGGCTGCCGGAAGAGATCGAGCCGGAGTTCGTACGCGACCCCTTCGATCCGCTGGGCGATCTCCACGACGCGCACGTCCGCTCCGAGAAGAAGAAGCACGCCCGGCCGAAGGGGGCGCCCGCGCCGCGCGAAGTGGTGAGGACCGCGCTCTGCATCGAGCCGCGCGGCGGGCGGCTGCACGTGTTCCTGCCGCCCGTGACCCACGTGGAGGACTGGATCAACCTCGTCGCCGCGATCGAGCACGTGGCCGCGGCGCTCGGGCGGAGCGTGCGGATGGAGGGCTACCCGCCGCCGCACGATCCGCGCCTGCGCTCGCTCGGGGTGACGCCGGACCCCGGCGTGATCGAGGTGAACGTCCATCCGTCCTCGAGCTGGGACGAGCTGGTCGCGAACACCGCCGCGCTTTACGAGGAAGCGCGCGCCATGCGGCTCGGGACCGAGAAGTTCATGGTCGACGGCCGCCACACCGGCACCGGCGGCGGCAACCACATGACGCTCGGCGGGGCGACGCCCGCCGAGAGCCCGTTCCTGCGGCGCCCGGACGTCCTGAAGAGCCTGGTGACCTACTGGCAGAACCATCCGTCGCTCTCGTACCTCTTCTCGGGACTGTTCGTCGGACCGACGAGCCAGGCGCCGCGGGTCGACGAGGCGCGCGACGACCAGCTCTACGAGCTCGAGATCGCGTTCCAGCAGATGGACGAGCGCGTCCGGCCGGGCGCGGAAAGCGGATTTCCCGTGGCTCGTCGACCGGCTGCTGCGCAGCCTCCTCGTCGACCTGACCGGCAACACCCACCGCGCCGAGTTCTCGATCGACAAGCTCTACTCGCCCGACTCGCCGTCCGGGCGGCTCGGCCTGGTCGAGCTCCGCGCGTTCGAGATGCCGCCGCACCCCCGGATGGCGCTGGTGCAGGCGCTGCTCGTGCGCGCGCTCGTGGCCCGGTTCTGGAACGAGCCCTACCGCGGGAGCCTCGTCTACTGGGGGACGCAGCTCCACGACCGCTGGATGCTGCCGCACTTCGTCCAGCAGGACCTCCGCGACGTGGTGATCGACCTCGCTGCGGCCGGCTACGGGCTGCGCGAGGAGTGGTTCGCGCCGTTCGTCGAGTTCCGCTTTCCGCGCTACGGGTCGGTGACCTACGCGGGCGTGACGCTCGAGCTGCGCCAGGCGATCGAGCCCTGGCACGTCCTCGGCGAGGAGATGGCCGGCGCAGCCACGGCGCGCTACGTGGATTCGTCGGCCGAACGGCTGCAGGTGAAGGTGAGCGGCATGACCGCCGAGCGGCACGTCGTCACCTGCAACGGCCGGCCGGTGCCGCTCGCGCCCACCGGCGTGCACGGCGAGTTCGTTGCCGGGGTGCGCTACAAGGCCTGGTCGCCGCCCGTCGGCCCTGCACCCGACGATCGGGGTCCAGACCCCGCTCGTGTTCGACATCGTCGACGGCTGGAGCGGCCGGGCGCTCGGCGGCTGCACCTACCACGTCGCGCATCCGGGCGGTCGCAATTACGACACTTTCCCGGTCAACGCGAACGAGGCCGAGGCGCGGCGCTTCGCGCGCTTCTGGGGTCACGGCCACACCCCCGGACCGATGACGGTGCCGCGCGAGCCGCCGAACCGCAGCTTCCCCTTCACGCTCGACCTCCGCTATCGCCCGAGCAATCGGTAGACCCGCGCCAGCGGCGGTCATTGGGAACGACCGCCCTACGACGACTCCTCCTCGACAGTGCGCGTACGGTATTGACAGCCGCTCTATGCCCCCGTCATACTGCGCACGCCGTCCAGGCGCGCGCCGGGGCGGCGAGCAACAACAACGCACCTGGAGTGGCATAGCATGGCCCGCAAATCCGCCGTACTTCGGCCGATGTACGGCATCACCCGTGTCGATCACGAACGTTCCCGCACCCACGCATGGCGCGTCACCATCCAGCGCCGCGGCAAGATCCACGTCGGACACTTCTCGGACGGCGTGTACGGCGGGCGGCAGAAAGCGCTCCTCGCGGCCAAGAAGTATCGCGACAAGCTGGTGGCCAAGAATCCGCCGCTGTCGCGGCGCCAGTACTGCTCGATCCTGCGGAAGAACAACCGCTCCGGCCTCGCCGGCGTTTCGTATCACTCCGAAGTGATCGAGACCGGCCACGGCCCGGTCGAGCGGCGCTTCTGGATCGCGCGCCTCCCCCTCGAGCCGTGGCGGACGAAGCTCGTCAAGTTCTCGGTCGCCAAGTACGGCGCCGAGGAGGCGTTCCGCCGCGCGGTGAAGGCGCGGCAGGACGCGCTCGACGGGCTGTCCGGGACGTTCAGTCCTAACTCGCCGCTCGCGCAACAGGCGGCTCGGCGCTGACGGGATCCCGTCACGGCCAGCGCCAGTAGCGCGGGCGCTCCTCGCGGTAGCGCGCGACGGCCGTTCCGCCCTCTTCCAGCTTCACGGTGATCGCGCCGTCGCGGTCAGTGCGCCAGACGCTGGCGCCCGCCGCCACATAGCGCGCGAGAACCGCCTCTTTGGGGTGGCCGAAGCGGTTCCGGTAGCCGACGGTGAACACCGCGTGCGCCGGCCGCACGGCGCCGAGGAACGCGGTCGAGGACGAGGTCCCGCTGCCGTGATGGGGAGCAAGCAGCGTCCGCGCCTCGAGCAACCCGCCCGCGGCCAGGAGCCGACCGCTCGTCGCGCTCCTCGATGTCGCCGGTGAGCAGCACCGCGCCGTGGCGCGTCTCAACGCGCAGCACGCAACTCCGCGAGTTCGACTTGAGCCACGGGTCATCGTAGCTTCCCGCGGCCGGGTGCAGCAGCGCAAACCTCACTCCGTCCCACTCCCAGCGGGCGCCGGCCCGGCACGGCAGTCGCACCGGTGCGAGCGGACGGGCAGGATGCGCCTGGGCAAGGGACGACCAGAGCACGTCGACCGGGATCGTGCGCATGACCGACACTGCGCCGCCGGAGTGATCGACATCGTCGTGCGTGATCACGAGCGCGTCGAGGCGTGCGAGGCCTTCGCCGCGCAGGAACGGAACGACGACGCGGCTGCCGGCATCGGCGTCGGTGCCGTAGGCCGGGCCGGCATCGTAGAGCACGGCGTGGCTCTTCGTCCGTACCAGCGCGGCGAGCCCCTGGCCGACGTCGAGGAACGTGATCCAGGCGCTGCCCGCGTCGGGCGCCGGCGGACGCAGCGCGAACATCGGGAGGAACAGCAGCGGCGCGGCATAGCGGGCAGGTACACCCCGCGGCGCGAGCCACCACGCGATCCCGACCAGCGCGAGTGCCGCGGCCCAGGGCGCGGGCGAGTGACTTTGCCAGGTGGCGCTCGGAAGTCGGCCAAGCCAGTCGAGAACCGGCATCAGTGCCAGCAGGACCGCGTGCGCGAGCTCCGCCAGCCACTCACCGGGGATCACCGCGGCGAGCAAGGCGAGCGGCGTCACCAGGAAACTCACGACCGGGATCGCGATTGCGTTCGCCACCGGCGAGACCGCCGAGACCTGCTGGAACAGCACGAGGAGCAGCGGCGCGAGCCCGAGCGTGATCGCCCATTGGACGCGCCCCCAGCGCACCGCCCAGTGCTCGTCACGCAGCGTCGCCGCCCCTACGTAGAGCATGAGCGCGACCGCCGCGAACGAGAGCCAGAAGCCCGGCGATACCACCGCCCACGGGTCGGTGACCAGTACGACCGCCAGTGCGATGGCAAGCACGCGCGACGACGACTGCAGGCGATCGAGCCATAGCGCCGCGGCGACGACGGCGATCATGTACAGCGTCCGCTGCGCCGGTACCGCGAATCCGGCGAGCAGCGTGTAGGCGAGCGCGGTGAGGAACGCCGCCGCCGCGGCGGCCTTCGGCGCCGGCAGCGCGAGTGCCAGGCGCGGGCGTCGCCGCCAGACCCAGACCGCGATCGCGGCAGCGAGGCCCGAGACCATCGTGACGTGCAGGCCGGAGATCGACATCAGGTGGCCGACGCCGGTGCGCGTGAACGTCTCCCAGTCGACCGGCTCGATCGCGCGCTGGTCGCCGATCGCGAGCGCGACGATCACGCCCGCGTATCGATGCTCGGGAAGCGCATCCCAGAGCTTCGTGCGGATGCCCTCGCGGAGCCGCTCGACAATGTAACCGGGGCGATACACCATCTCCGCCAGCCGCACGCGCTCGCCCCGCGGGCGAACGTAGCCGGTCGCGCCCAGCCCGCGCTCGAGCAGCCACGCCTCGTAGTCGAACCCGTGCGGGTTCGCGTTCCCGTGCGGCAGCCGGAGCCGGACCGTGAGCCGCCAGCGCTCGCCCGGGCGGACCGGCAGCACCTCCTGAAACTCCTCGGGGGTGAGCCCGTTGTACCAGGACAGCAGGACCCTCCCGGGCACGCGGACCGCGGCCGGCGCCGGTCCCGCGGTGATCGCGTCCGCCACCGCGAGCTCGAACCGCACGCCGCGCTCGAACGGCTGCGGCAGGCTCGCGACGACGCCGGTGAGCGTTACGTCGCGCCCTTCGAGCTCGGGCGCGAGACGGTCGGCGAGCGCAAGCTTCGCCGCTGCCGCCGCCCAGGCAAAGCCGAGGCCGGCGGTCGCCAGCACGAGCACGGCGGTCGCCGGTCCGGCCAGCCGCCCGGCCGCGCGCCACCTCGCCGCTGCGGCGGCGCCAAACGCCGCGACGAGCGCGAGCACCGCCGGCCAACCCGGCAGCGCCGCCTGCTGCTGGGCGAGCCAGACGCCGAGCGCGAACGCGACGATGGCGAGTCTCATGCGCGAGTGGCAGGGAGGGTTCCGAACCTCAACGCGCGGCGCCGGGCGGCGGTTGATAAGCCTTAGAATTTCGCAGTGCCGCGAAAATACTTCCGCAAGTACCTGCCGAGCCACGACTCGGTCCGGGCGAACAAGTACCTCGCGAAGTTCGGCCGGCTCCTGCACCACCCGAACCTGTGGCACCTCAACCGCAACTCGGTGTCCGGCGGCGTGGCGGTGGGCATGTTCTGCGGCCTGATCCCGGGGCCGCTGCAGATGCTCGGCGCGGCGCTCGTCGCGATCCCGCTCCGGGTGAACCTGCCGGTCGCGCTGATCACCACCCTCTACACGAACCCGTTCACGATCGTCCCGCTCTATCTCGTCGCCTACTGGATCGGGTCGCTGATCGTCGGCGGCGGCGGCACGATGACCGAGCCGCCCGAGTTCTCGTGGTCGCACATCGGCGAGTGGACCCGGGCGCTGGTCGACTGGTCGGCCGCGCTCGGCAAGCCGCTCATCGTCGGCCTGGTCACGCTCGCGGCCTCGCTCGCCGCGCTCGGCTGGATCGCGGTGCAGGTCGCGTGGCGCGCCTGGGTCGTGGTGCAGTGGCGGCGGCGGAAGCTGCGCCGGCGCGACGGCTAGCGGCTCAGCGCTCCTGCACCAGCACGCCGTCCTGCAGCCGCAGGATCCGGTGCGCCTGCGCGGCGAGCGCCGGATCGTGCGTCACGATCACGTAGCTCGTGCCGTGGGTCCGGTTCAGGTCGAGCATCAGGTCGAACACGCCGCCCGCCGTATGCCGGTCGAGGTTGCCGGTCGGCTCGTCGGCAAGGACGCACGCGGGTCGCGTCACCAGCGCCCGCGCGAGCGCGGCGCGCTGCCGTTCGCCGCCCGAGAGCTGGCCGGGCGTATGGTCGAGCCGCTCGCCCAGCCCCACCTCGCGCAGGATCGCCGCCGCCGCGTCGCGCGCCGCCGCCGGGCTCATGCGGCGGATGAAGAGCGGCATGGCGACGTTGTCGAGCGCGCTGAATTCCATCAGCAGGTGGTGGAACTGGTAGACGAAGCCCAGCGCCTCGTTCCGCAGGCGTCCGCGCTCGGCGTCGCCGAGCGCGCTCATCGGCCGTCCGCGCACCGCCACCTCGCCTGCCGTCGGCTCGTCGAGACCGCCGAGCAGATGAAGGAGCGTGCTCTTCCCCGAGCCCGACGCGCCGACGATCGCCACCACCTCGCCCGGCGCGACCGCAAGGTCGACGTCGAGCAGCACCCGCACCGGCACCCGCGACTCGTTGTAGGTCTTGGCGAGCCCGCGGCAGGCGACCACCGCCGCTCGAGCGCCGGGCGCCTCACTCATACCGCAGGGCTTCCGCCGGGCGCACGCGCGAAGCGCGCCAGCTCGGGTAGATCGTCGCGACGAACGACATCGCCAGCGACACCGCGGCGATGACGATCACGTCGGCCCGGCGCAGCTCCGACGGCAGCTCGCTGATGAAATAGATCTCCTTCGACAGGAACTGGACGTTCAGCGTGCGCTCGACCCAGGGCAGCACGGTGTCGACGTTCAGCGCGAGGACGATTCCGCCGACGACGCCGAGCAGCGTGCCGACCAGCCCGATGACCGCGCCCTGCACGATGAAGATCCGCATGATGCTCCCCGGCGTCGCGCCGAGCGTGCGCAGGATCGCGATGTCCGACTGCTTGTCGGTGACGACCATCACCAGCGTCGAGACGACGTTGAACGCCGCGACCGCGACGATCAGCGTCAGGATGATGAACATCACCCGCTTCTCGACCTCGACCGCCTTGAAGAAGGTCGCATGGCTGCGCGTCCAGTCGCTGATGAAGATGTCGCCGCCGATCGTGCGGTACAGCTCGCGCGCCACGGCGCGCGACTCGAAGAGGTCGGCGAGCTTGAGCCGCACGCCCGACACGCGGTCCCCGAGCTGGTACAGCCGCTGGGCGTCGGCGAGGTTCACCAGCGCGAGCGCGCTGTCGTACTCGTAGTGATCGACCTGGAAGATCCCGACGACGCGGAACTGCTTCAGCCGCGGCACGACTCCGGCCGGCGTGACCAGTCCCTGCGGCGCGATCAGGGTGACGCGCTCGCCGGGCTGCACGCGCAGCGCGCGCGCGAGCTCGGCCCCGAGGACGATCGCGAACTCGCCGGGCTGGAGGGCTTCCAGCCGCCCGGCGACCATGTGCCGCCCGATGTCGGCCACCGCGGACTCGCGCTGCGGGTCGATGCCGCGCACGATGGCGCCGCGCACCTGGGCGTCGAACGCGAGCATCCCCTGCGCGTTCACGTAGGGCGCCGCCGCCACCACCTGCGGATTCTCGCGCGCCTTGGTGGCCACGCGCTCCCAGTCGGCGAGCGAGTTGTCGGGCCCGGTGATCTGCACGTGCGACGCGACGCCGAGGATCCGCGCCCGCAGTTCCTTCTGGAAGCCGTTCATGACCGACAGCACGACGATCAGCGCGGCGACGCCGAGCGCGATGCCGGCCATCGAGATGAGGGAGATGAACGAGATGAAGTGGTTGCGGCGCTTGGCGCGCGTGTAGCGGAGGCCGATGAAGTACTCGTATCGCATCGCGCGCGATTCTCCCATAGTTGCTAGACTGGACGGGCCGCTCATGAACGTTCACCTCGCGGTTCCCGATCTCCTCTGGCCCGATCGCGACAGCCGGGCGGCAGCCGACCCCGGACGGTTCGCCGCGCTCGAGACGCTGCTCGCACGCGGCCGGCGTTCGTCGCGCGCGGCCGGCGGGCTGGAGCAGTGGCTGCTCGCGGCGTGGCAGACCGCGGGTCCCGCGCCCCACGCACTGGTCGCCGACGGTGGCGCTCCCGACGACGGCTGGTGGCTCCGCGCCGACCCCTGTTCGTTGCGGCTGAATCGCGAGACCGTGGTGCCGCTCGATTGCGCGATGTTCGAGCTGTCGCGCACCGAGGCCGACACGCTCGTCGAGCATTTGAACCGGCATCTCGCCGACCGCGGACTGGTCATCCATCCGCTGCAGCCGGAGCGGTGGTATCTGCGCGCGGAGGCGCCGCTCGGCGCGGATGCGCCCCCGCTCGCGGCGGCGCGCGGCAAGGCGGTCGACGTTCATCCCGGCGCCGGCGGCGACGAGGCGCGCCTGCACGCGCTCGCGAACGAGATCCAGATGCTGCTGCACGACCATCCGGTGAACGAGGCGCGCGAGCGCCGCGGCGAGCCGCCGATCAACGCCGTCTGGCTGTGGGGCGGCGGCCGGCTGACGCGCACGACGGTGCGGCCGTTCCAGCGCGTGCGCGGACAGGATCCGCTCGCGGCGGGCCTCGCGCTCGGCTCCGGCGCCGCGGTGCTGCCGCTGCCGGAGGATGGGGGGCGCTGGCTGCGCGCGTCGGGCGACGGCGGCGTGGAGCTTATCGTCCTCGACGCGCTCCGTACCCCCGCCGCCTATGGCGACGCCGCCAGCTGGGGCGAACGGCTCGCGGCGCTCGAACGCGACTGGTTCGCGCCGCTCGCCGGCGCGCTCCGGCAGGGACGGATCGGCATGGTCACCTTGCATGCGATCGGTGCCGCGCGCGTGCTCGACGTCGAGACGACCAGGCAGGACCTGCGCTACTTCTGGCGGCGGTCGCGCCCGCTCGCGAGCTACGCGTGAGCGCCAGCCGCATCGTGACGAGAAAGGTCCCGCTCGCCGCCGAGCGAGCGCTCGCCGGCGCGGGGGTGCATCCGCTGCTCGCGCGCCTGTTCGCGAGCCGCGGCGTGATGGCGCAGCCGGAGCTCGACTGCGACCTGCGCACGCTCATCCCTCCGAGCGAGCTCAAGAACGCCGCGGCCGCGGCCGAGCTGCTCGCCGACCACATCGCCGCCGGACGGAAGCTCCTCATCGTCGCCGACTACGACTGCGACGGCGCGACCGCCTGCGCGGTGGGTCTGCGCGCGCTCGCCGCGTTCGGCGCGCAGGTCGACTACTTCGTTCCCAACCGCTTCGAGACCGGCTACGGCCTGTCCCGCGAGGTGGTCGACCTGGTGGCTCCGCGGCGCCCCGATCTCCTGATCACCGTCGACAACGGCATCGCGAGCGTCGAGGGGGTCGCGCGCGCGCGCGAGCTCGGCATCGGCACGCTGATCACCGATCACCACCTGCCGGGCGACGCCCTGCCGGCGGCCGAATGCATCGTGAATCCGAGCCAGCCCGGCTGCGGGTTCCCGAGCAAGTCGATCGCCGGCGTGGGCGTGATGTTCTACGTCGTTCTGGCGCTGCGCGCCGAGCTGCGGCGCCGCGGCCGCTTCGCCGGCCGGCCGGAGCCGAACCTCGCGCACCTGCTCGATCTCGTCGCGCTCGGCACGGTCGCCGACGTCGTCCGGCTCGACCGCAACAACCGAATTCTCGTGAGCCAGGGCGTGCGCCGGATGCGGGCCGGGCAGATGCAGCCGGGCATCGCGGCCCTGTTCGGGGTCGCCGGCCGCGATCCGCGGCGCGCGGGGAGCTTCGACCTCGGGTTCGCCCTCGGGCCGCGGGTGAACGCCGCCGGGCGACTGGCCGACATGCGCACCGGAATCGAGGCGCTCGCGACCGACGACTACGCGCGCGCGCTCAACATCGCCGGCGAGCTGGATCGCCTCAACCGCGAGCGCCGCGAGGTGGAGGAATCGATGCGGCGCGACGCCGATGCGCTCGTCGCCGGGATCGCCGTCGGCGAGGCCGCGAGCCTCGTGCTCTACGACGCGGGCTGGCACCAGGGCGTCGTCGGCCTGCTCGCCGGCCGGCTCAAGGACCGCCACCACCGTCCGGTCGTCGCCCTCGCGCCGGCGGGCGGCGGGCTCGCGCGCGGCTCGGGCCGCTCGGTTCCCGGGCTGCACCTGCGCGACACGCTCGATCTCGTGTCGAAGCGCGCGCCGGACCTCCTGCTCAGCTTCGGCGGGCACGCGGCCGCCGCCGGACTCAGCCTGCGGGCGCGCGACGTCGAGCGCTTCGCCGCCGCCTTCGACGACGCCGTGCGCGCGCTGTGCGACCCGGCGGCGCTCGCGCCGACGGTGGAAACCGACGGCTCGCTCGAGCCGGAGTACGCGACGCTCGAGCTCGCGCGCGCGTTCGAGGCCGAAGTCTGGGGCCAGGGGTTTCCGCCGCCGCGCTTCGCCGACGAGTTCACGGTCGAGAGCCAGCGGCTCGTCGGCGACCGGCACCTGCGCCTCAGGCTGGCGCGCGCCGGCCGGCGCTACGACGCGATCGTCTTCCGGCGCGATCAGCCGCTCCCGGAGCGCGTGCGCGCGGCCTACGCGCTGGCGATCGACGACTGGAACGGCGCGCAGGGGCTCGAGCTGCGGATCGAGCACGCCGAGGAGGCTTGACCGTGACCGCGTGGCTGGACGCCGACGCCGCCCCGCTCGCAGCCTTCCTCGCGAGCCTCGCGATCGGGCTGCTCGTCGGCGTCGAGCGCGAGCGCAACCCGGCCGCGAAGGCGGGCCTGCGGACGTTCGCGCTGACCGCGGTCTTCGGCACGCTCGCAGCAATGCTTGGGGAGTACGCCGGCGGCGCGTGGGTGCCGGCGGTGGGGCTTGCGCTCACCGGACTGGCAATCGTCGCGGCCTACCAGCATTCGCCTCCCGCGGACGATCCGGGGACGACGACTGTCGTCGCGCTCGTCCTCACCTACTGCCTCGGCGCGCTCTGCTGGTACGGCGAGCGTACGCTCGCCGCGGCGATCGCGGTCGTCGTAACCGCCCTCCTCTACTTCAAGGCGGAGCTGCGCGGCATCCTCGAGCGGTTCGAGCGGCGCGATCTGCTCGCGGTGATCCAGTTCGCCACGCTCTCGGTCGTGATCCTGCCGGTCCTTCCGGACCAAGGCTACGGCCCCTACGGCGCGCTCAACCCGTACCGGATCTGGCTGATGGTGGTGCTGATCTCGGGGCTGTCCCTCGCCGGCTACATCGCGCTGCGGATCGTCGGCGTGCGACACGGCCTGCTGCTCGTGGGACTCTTCGGCGGGCTGGTCTCGAGCACCGCGACGACGCTCGCGTACTCGAAGCACGCCCGGGCCGACAGCCTGACCGACGTTGCCGCGGGCGTGATCGTGCTCGCCAACCTGACGGTCCTCGTGCGTCTTGCCATCGTTGCGGCCACGGTGGCCCCGGCCATCCTCCCGCGTCTTCTGCCGGTGTTCGGCGCGGCGCTCGCGGCGGGGGCGGTCGCGGCGTTCGTGTACTGGCGGCGCCGGCTCGGCGGAGACACCGAGTTCCCGCTGCCGGCCGTTTCGAATCCCACGGAGCTGCGCGCTTCGTTTGGCTTCGGGCTCCTCTTCGCCGTCGTCCTGCTCGCGGCGGCGTGGCTGTCGGACGTCGCGGGCAAGCGCGGCCTGTACGCGGTGGCCCTGGTGTCGGGCCTGACTGACGTGGACGCCATCACGCTCTCCTCGCTCCAGCTCTTCACGTCCGGCAAGCTCGGCGCCGATGCGGCGGTGGTCGCGATCACGCTCGCCCTCCTCGCCAACACGGTCTTCAAGCTCGGCCTTGTCTTAACCGTGGGTGGCAAGCCACTGGCGCGGCGAGTTATCCTTCCGGCCCTCGCCTCGGTGCTGGCCGGCGCCGTGGCCGTTTTCGCGACCGGAGGCTGACTCATGGAACGCAAGCGCATAAGCTCGTCGAAGATCCGCGCCATCGGCTACGACCCGAAGGCCGAGGCGCTCGAGATCGAATTCAACGATGGCCGCGTCATGGCTTACAGCGGCGTCTCGCCGGAGGTTCACCGGCGCTTCATGAACGCGCCATCCCCGGTCAGCTTCTTCGAGGACAAGATCGACGAGGCGTATCCCGGCCGGCGGCTCCGTTAGAGTTTTCCGCTCCCGGACTCGCTCGACGCGCCGACAACCGACATGAATAGCCCAGTCCGCAAGCTCATCTACACGGCTGCGCGGAGCTGCGCGCCGTGACCGGCTTTGCCGCGCGCCGCGAACGGCTCGTCGCCGAGCTCGGCGCCGCGCCCGGCGGCACGGCGCCGCGGCTCCAGAAGACCACGTCCAACCTCTTCCGCGACCGCGAGGCCGCGCCGCGGCAACGCCTGGACGTCCGCGCCTTCAGCCATGTCCTCGAGGTGGACCCGGCCGCCGGCTGGGTCGACGTCGAGGGCATGACGCCTTACGAGACGCTCGCGGACGCGACGCTCGCGCACGGCGCGATGCCGTGCGTCGTCCCGCAGCTGAAGTCGATCACCATCGGCGGCGCGGTCGCCGGCGTCGGCATCGAGGCGTCCTCGTTCAAGCACGGGCTCGTCCACGACACGATGCTCGAGCTCGAGGTGCTCACCGGCGGCGGCCAAGTGGTGGTGGCCCGGCCCGACAACGAGCACCGGGATCTCTTCTACGGCTTCCCCAACTCGTACGGCACGCTCGGCTATGCGCTGCGGGTGAAGGCGAAGATCGCACCGGTCAAGCCGTACGTGCGGCTCGAGCACGTGCACCACGCCGACGCCGAGAGCTTCTTCGGCAACCTCGCCGCGGCCTGCGCCTCGGCGGTCGATTTCGTCGACGGCGTCGTGTTCGGGCCGAACGAGCTCGTGACCACGGTCGGCCGGTTCGTCGACTCGGCGCCCTACGCGAGCGACTACACCTACCAGCGCATCTACTACCGGAGCCTGCGGGACCGCGAGGAGGATTTTCTTTCGGCCCGGGACTTCATCTGGCGCTGGGACACGGACTGGTTCTGGTGCTCGAAGAACCTTTACGTGCAGCACCCCCTAGTGCGGCGCGTGCTTGGTCGCAAGCGCCTGAACTCGGTCTTCTACACCAAAGTGATGCGGTGGAACTCGCGGGTAGGCCTCACCCGCTGGCTCGACCGCGTGTCCGGTCGTCACCCCGAGTCGGTGATCCAGGACGTCGATGTCCCGATCGAGCGCGCGCCGGAGTTCCTCGATTTCTTTCTCCGCGAGATCGGCATCCTGCCGGCGTGGATCTGCCCGTTCCGCGCGCCCGGCCCGAGCGCCGTGTGGCCGCTCTACCCGACCCGGCCCGGCACCCTCTACGTCAACTTCGGCTTCTGGGACGTGGTGCGCGCCCGCGAACCGCACCCCCCGGGGCACTTCAACCGTCTCATCGAGCGGAAGGTAACCGAGCTCGGCGGCATCAAATCGCTCTACTCGGACAGCTACTTCCCGCGCGACGAGTTCTGGTCAATCTACGACAAGCGGGCGTACGACGCGCTCAAGGCGCGCTACGACCCGAATCACCGCCTGAAGGACCTCTACGAGAAGTGCGTGCTGCGGCACTAGCGCGTACCAGCTGCCCAGCGCGGGGGATCTACAAGGGGGGCTCCGCCCCCCTTGTTCGTTGGGGGATATACAAGGGGAATCCCCCCTTGTTCGTCCGAGGGCGGGGCCCGCCCCGTTTCTTTTGTCGCGCCTGCGACAAAAGAAACGGGGCCTCTCGGCCCCGGAAGCTCCTCCTCCTCTGAATTCTGGTCACGCGCGGCCAGCATAGCCGTCGCCACCGACGGCGCAACGACCCGGCGCAAGAATTGACGAGGTTTTGCAATCCCGCCGGAAGATATCAGCGGCGCGCGCTTACGGCGATTGCCAGGAGAGCGATCGCGAGGATTACGAACCACGCGAGCGACCATTCCGGGATCGAGAGACCGAGGAACGACCAGGGCTTGAGCGTGCACGGCCCATCGTACTGAAGCAGCGCGGGTGCGAGCTTGCCGATCTGAAGCCGATCGAGAACCAGTTCGACCGGCGAACCGACGCACTTCGCCGCGCGTACCGGATCGGATTGCAGCCAGACGTGGTAGGCGCCCGCCGCGGCACCCGCCGCCGCGGCGATGAAGCCGAGCGTCGCGTAGATCGCCGTCCCGCGCCGTGCCGGCCCGTGAATCGCGCCCAGGAGCGCGACGAGTCCGACCAGCATGAAGCCGAGCCGCTGCACGACGCACCACGGGCACGGGTCGAGGCCCTGCCAGTGCTGCAGGTAGAGCGCGTAGCCAAGCAGTCCGACGCAGATCAGGAAGATCAGCGCAAAGACGCGGCGGCGGCTCGCAGTGGAGCGGGAAGGCATCGGTGCCGATGATACCGGGCGGCCGCCGACGGCGGGCGTGCTGCGGTCGGCGTGTATACTTCCCGCGCCTTTTCCGGACCGGGACCAGCCCATGGAAGCCGAACGCATCAACGCCATCGCCGCTTCGCTCGCCGACCTCGCCGCGCGCGCCGCCGAGCTCCGGAGGTATCTTTGACTTCGATGCGAAACAGGCCCGTCTCGGCGCAGTAGCGAGCGCGCTGGAAGACCCCAAGGTCTGGGACGACCCGAAGCGCGCCCAGGAGCTCGGCAAGGAAAAGAAGCAGCTCGAGGCCGTCGTCGGCAGTCTGACCGCCGTCGACGCTGGCCTGCGCGACGCGCAGGATCTGTTCGCGCTCGCGCGCGACGAGAACGACGCCGCGACCCTCGCCGCCATCGAGCGCGACGTGGCGGCCCTCGCGGAGTCGGTCGGAGGGATGGAGTTCAGGCGGATGTTCTCCGACCCGCTCGACCCGGCGAGCTGCTTCCTCGACATCCAGGCCGGCGCCGGCGGCACCGAAGCGCAGGACTGGGCGCAGATGCTCGAGCGGATGTACGTGAAGTACTGCGACCGCAAAGGCTTCAAGGTCGAGATCCTCGAGCAGTCCGAGGGCGAGGTGGCCGGGATCAAGACCGCGACGCTCAAGGTCAACGGCGATTACGCCTACGGCCACCTGCGCACCGAGACCGGCATCCACCGGCTGGTCCGCAAGTCGCCGTTCGACTCGAACGCCCGGCGCCACACGTCGTTCGCGAGCGTGTTCGTCTACCCCGAGGTCGACGAGACGATCGCGATCGATATCAATCCGGCCGACCTCCGGATCGATACCTACCGCGCCTCCGGCGCCGGCGGCCAGCACGTGAACCGGACCGACTCCGCGGTGCGCATCACGCACATTCCGTCGGGCGTCGTCGTCCAGTGCCAGAACGACCGCTCGCAGCACCGCAACCGGGCCGAGGCGATGGCGATGCTCAAGGCGAAGCTCTACGAGCAGGAGCTGCGGAAGCGGAACGAAGCCAAGCAGACGCTGGAGGACCAGAAAACCGACATCGGCTGGGGCCACCAGATCCGCTCGTACGTCCTCGACCAGTCGCGGATCAAGGATCTGCGCACCGGCGTCGAGATCGGCAACACCCAGGCGGTGCTCGACGGCGACCTCGACGATTTCATCGACGCCAGCCTGAAGCAGGGCATCGGCGCGCGCACGGCGGCGTGACGGGGACGCGATGAAGCAAGAACGACGACGCCCAGCCGCCGAAGGACGAGAACCAGATCGTCGCCGAGCGCCGTGCGAAGCTCGCCGAGCTGCGCGCGGCCGGGACACCCTTCCCCAACGACTTCCGCCGCGAGCATTTCGCCGGCGACCTCCATCGCGTCTACGACGGCCTCACGAAGGAGGAGCTGGAGCCGAAGGGGGTCCGCGTCGCCGTCGCCGGCCGCATGATGCTGAAGCGCGTCATGGGCAAGGCGAGCTTCGCGACTCTCCAGGACATGACCGGGCAGATCCAGGTCTACGTCTCCAACGACGTCACCGGCGCGGAGGCGCACGAGGCGTTCAAGCACTGGGACCTAGGCGACATCCTCGGCGTCGAGGGGACGCTCTTCAAGACGCGCACCGGCGAGCTGACAGTCAACGCCTCGAGCGTGCGGCTTCTCGCCAAGTCGCTCCGTCCGCTGCCAGAGAAGTTCCACGGCCTCGCCGACCAGGAGCAGAAGTACCGCCAGCGGTACCTCGATCTGATTACGAGCGAGGAGGCGCGCCGCACGTTCGCGGTCCGCAGCCGCCTGATCCAGGCGATCCGCGCGTACATGATCGGCCAGGGGTTCCTCGAGGTCGAGACGCCGATGATGCAGCCGATCCCGGGCGGCGCCGCGGCGCGGCCGTTCGTGACCCACCACAACGCGCTGGACATGACGCTGTACCTGCGCATCGCGCCCGAGCTCTACCTGAAGCGGCTGGTCGTCGGCGGATTCGAGAAGGTGTTCGAGATCAACCGCAACTTCCGGAACGAGGGGATCTCCACGCGCCACAACCCCGAGTTCACGATGCTCGAGTACTACGAGGCCTACCGCGACTTCCGCTACCTCATGGATTTCAACGAGCGGCTGCTCCGCGCCGTCGCGCTGGAGGTGCTCGGCACGACCTCGATTCCCTACGGCGAGCACGTCGTCGACCTCGCGCAGCCGTTCCCGCGGCTGACGATCACGGAGGCCGTGCGGAAGCACCATCCGCGCTTCACCGCCGCCGATCTGGCGAACCGCGAAGTGCTGGCGCGCGAGCTGGCAGGCATCGGGATCGAGCCGCGGACGGGTGCGGAGCTCGGCGAGCTGCAGCTGACGCTCTTCGAGGAGACGACGGAGCAGCTCCTCATCCAGCCGACCTACATCGTCGACTACCCTGCGATCGTTTCCCCGCTCGCCCGCCGCAACGACGCGAACCCGGAGATCACCGACCGCTTCGAGCTGTACATCACCGGACGCGAGATGGCGAACGGCTTCTCCGAGCTGAACGACCCCGAGGACCAGGCCGCCCGCTTCGACGAGCAGGCGCGTGCGAAAGCCGCCGGCGACGAAGAGGCGATGTACTACGACGCCGACTACATCCGTGCGCTCGAGCACGGGCTGCCGCCCGCCGCCGGCTGCGGCATCGGGATCGACCGGCTCGTGATGCTGTTCACGAACAGCCCGTCGATCCGCGACGTCATCCTGTTCCCGCACCTGCGCCCGGAGCAGTGAGCGGCGGCGAGGCTGTTACGGTTCGTCGCCGCGGCGCCCTGCCGTAACCACCGGTTACAACCTGGCGGTACGCCGACAATCGCCCATGCGTTAATCCCCTCGTGTTCATCGGAAGGGGAAACGCCATGGAGAACGTCAGCAATACAAGGACGCACCCGCTCGTCCTCGCTGCCGCCGCGTCGGTGCTCGTCGTATCGGCGGCCGGCACGGCGACGCTTATGGGCTGGATGCCCGCGACGCGCGGTGCGGCGGAGCCGGTTGCAGCCATCGCCGCTGCGCCGGTCGCGCCGCCGGTCGTCGCTCAGGCACCCGAAGCGAAGCCGGAGCCCGACGTGAAGGCGGCCCCTGAGGTGAAGCCGGCGCCGCAACCCAAGCCCGCGGCGCGCAAGACGCTCGCGCCCAGGCCCGTCGAGCCGCCGAAGACGATCGAGGAGCCGGTCCGCGTCGCGTACGACCCGCCGGCACCGCCGCGTCCGGCCGAGCCGGCGCCGGTCGTCGCGGCCCCGCCCGTCTGCCACGATTGCGGTGTCGTGGCTGCGGTCCGCACGATCGAGAAGCCCGGCGATGGATCCGGCATCGGCGCGGTCGCGGGCGGCGTCGCTGGCGGCGCCGTCGGCAGCCAGTTCGGCAAGGGCAAAGGGCAGATCGTCGGCACCGTCATCGGCGCAGTCGGCGGCGCGATCGCCGGCCACCAGGTCGAGCGGCACGTCGTCCGGAAGCAGACGCAGTACGAGATCACCGTCAGGCTGGAGGACGGCACGACCCGCACGATCGTGCAGGACACCGAGCCCGCCTGGCGTCCCGGCGATCACGTGCGCGTGAACGGCAACGAGATCCGCAGCGCGAGCTGACCGAGCGCGCGCTCCGAACCGGCCGGCGCAGGCGGTAGACCGTCTCGCCGGCCGGTGCCGTTTCGAACGTCGCCGCGCGGTAGTAATGCCACGCGAAGGTGATGGCGAAGATGATCGTTCGACGCTTCCGCGGATAACCGACGGCGCGGAAAGCTGCGCCGCCGCCGGCGAAGCGCCAATACGTCACACGGACTGCCCCCCCGCAGGCCGCCTCGTGACGAACATCACGCGCCGCCCCCGGGCACCCCCCGGGTGGAACGCTTCTCGCTGCTCGGGTTGGCGATGCCCGACCTCATCACCACGTTCAGCAAGATGCAGCGCAGCCGGCCCGCGGCCGAGAAGCGCCGCAGCGCGCGCACTGTCGCCGCTGCCGACGTTCCGACAGACGTCGCGTCCGCATTGCGTCAGATGCAGCTGCTCGCCTCCGGCGACTCACCGCGGGTCACGATGCTGCCGTCGAGCCTCACGACCCGCGCCTGCCGCATCGAGCTCGGCTGGGGCACGATCTTCCTCAAGCGCGCGCTCGCCTCCGAAGCCGCCGCGGAAGCCTTCATCGCCGAACGCGTCTGTGCGGAGGCGGCATGGTTCAAGGTCGCCTGCGGCGTGGTGCCCGGCGTAGCGCCGGCAGTGCTCGGGTCGCTCCCGGCGGCCGGCGTGCTCGCGCTCGAATATCTCGATCCGGAGGAGTTTCCCTCCTGGCAGAGCCGGCTCGCGGCCGGAAAGATCGAGCCGTGGGTGGCGGCCGAGCTCGGCCATCTCGTCGGGCGCCTGCACTCGGCGTCGGCGAACAGCCTTTCGGTCACCGAGCGCTTCGCGCTCGCGCGAGCCGTTCCGCGCGCTTGCGCTCGGCCCCCTCCTCGCCCGGGCCACGGCCGCGGCACCCGATTGCGCGCCCAAGATCGCCTCGCTCGGCGAGCGCCTCGGCGCGACCCGCCTCGTGCTCGTTCACGGCGCGGTCGCCCCCGACAACGTCCTCGTCGGCCCGCGCGGGCCGGTGCTGATCGACGCCGACTGCGCGCACAGTGGCGACCCGGTCTTCGACGTCGCGAGCGGCCTCGCCGCGCTCGCGCTCCGCATGGTCACGCACTGCCAGTTACGCGGCGCGCTGGTGAACGCGTTCGACGCGTTCCACCGCAGCTACTTCGCGCACGTCACCTGGGAGATGCCGGAGCAGGCCGAGGCCCGCACCACGGCACTCCTGCCGCTCTTCCTCGTCGCCGGGCTGGACGCCACGTCCGGCGCGGGCGCGGCGCAGGACTGGCGCCGGGCGCGGGACACGGCACTCGCGCTGCTCTCCGCCACGCCGGCACGACTCGAGGAGCTCCTACGCACATGGCTCGACGCACTCTCGCCCGCCTGAACGCGCGCGACACCACGATCGTCGGCGTCGTCGGACGCCGCGTGTGGACCGCCGCCGGCGCGCCGGCGCTCGAAGCCGAGCTCCGGCTCGCCTGCGGCGCGGTCGGGCGCGCCATCGCGTCGCCGGCGTCGGGCGTCTGGCAACCGGTTCACGCCGCCGCGGTGCACGGGATCGCGCTTGACGATGCGCCCGCCGGGAACGTCACCCCGCTCCGCGGCAAGCACGCCGAGCCGTCGGTCGCCCCCGCGAGCGCGGTCGCGGCCGTCAACGGGCTGCTGGCCGCCGCGCTCCACGGCATGGACGCCGGCAGTCAGGAAGACGTCGACGCGACGCTCTTCAAGCTGGACGCCGGCGGCGATCCCTGGATCGCGCGCGCGGCGAGAACCGCCTGCTCGCTCGCGGCCGCTCATGCCGCGGCGCGCGCGGCGGAAGCGCCGCTATATCGTTACCTCCGCGCCGGAACTCCGGCGCGCATGCCGCTGCCCGCCGTGGACATCGTGGCCGATCAGTCCGGCACGAGCCCGTTCCGGGCACTCATCCTGCTGCCGTTCTCGGCCGACGGCGTGGACGACGCGCTCGCCCTCTCGCTCGCGATCCATCGCGACGTTGCGGAGGCGCTCGGCCCGGCTCCGGTCGTCGACGAACGCGCGCTCGAAACCCTGTTCTTCGCGATCGAACGCGCCGGCTTCGTGCCGGCCGAAGAGGTCGGGATCGCCGTCGACGTCGGCGCGCACCGCCTCTATCGCGACGGGCGCTATCACTGCCGCGGGAAGAGCTACGACGCCGACGGCTGGGGCGAGCGCCTCGCGCGCCTCGTCGACGACTATCCCATCGCCTCGCTCGAGGACCCGTTCGCCGAGCTGACGAGCCTCGCGACCTTCACGCCGCGGGTCGACGAGCGCGCGCGCGTGGTCGGCAATCAGCTCTTCGCGAGCGACGCCGAGCGGATCGGCGCGGCTGCGGCCGAGGGCCTCGCCTCCGGCGTGGTGCTGCGGCCGGAAGCCGCCGGCACCCTGAGCGAGCTCCGCGTCGCCTTCGACGCCGCGCGCCTGGCGGCGTGGCCGGTGTTCCTGACCGGCGACGCCGGCATCGAGGACACCACGCTCGTGCACCTCGCGACCGCGTGGCAGTCGGGCTACATCAAGCTCGGCGGCGTCGGGCGCGGCAGCCTCGCGCGCTGGAACGAGCTGATCCGCATCGAGGCGCAGCTGCGGCCCGGTCCGGCGGTGATGCACATCGAGCGCGCCGCGCGCCTGGTGCACTGACGGCGGGGCACACGCCCCGCTTCGCTATAATCGACGCTTCAAGTCGCCCGGGCACGGGCGAACCCATCTGGCTGGCATCCCCTCGAATGACTGCGCCGCCGGGCGCCGCGCCCCAACACGTCCTGCGCGGAATCCTGCTGCTCATCGCCGCGATGAGCACGTTCGCCGTGGTCGACACCATCGCGAAGTACCTCGCGCGCAGCTACCCGGTGCCGCTCGTCGTCTGGGCGCGCTACGCCACGCAGACGCTGTTCATGCTGCTCGTGCTCGGTCCGCGGATGAAGTACGACCTGGTGCGGAGCCTGCGGCCCGGGCTGCAGATCATCCGCGGCATCGTGCTGGTCGTGTCGACGATCCTGTTCTTCTCGGCGCTCGCGCTCATGCCGCTCGCGGAGGCTTCGGCGATCACCTTCCTCTCGCCGCTCGTGCTCGCCGGCATGTCGGTGTGGATCCTGCGGGAGCGGGTGCGCCGCAGTGCGTGGGCGGCGATCATCGTCGGCCTGATCGGCGTGCTGATCATCATCCGGCCCGGCGGCGACGTCTTCACGCCCGCGGCGATCCTGCCGGTCCTGACCGCGGTCTGTTTCGCGTCCTACCAGCTCCTCACCCGGAAGCTCGCCGGAATCGATTCGACGATGGCGACGCTCTTCTACGGGGCGATCGTGGGAACGGTGGTGATGACGCTGGCGCTGCCGTTTTTCTGGCAGACGCCCACGCAGGCGTTGCACTGGCCGCTGTTCGCCGTGCTCGGCGTCCTCGGCGGGGCCGGGCACTTCGTGCTGATCCGGGCGTTCACCTACGCGCCGCCGTCGGCGCTCGCGCCGTTCGTCTACGTCCAGCTCGTCGCCGTGCTGGCCCTCGGCTACGCGGTGTTCGGCGAGTTTCCCGACGGCTGGTCGCTCGTCGGGATGGCGATCATCGTGCTCTCCGGCGCCTGGATCGCGGCACGACAGGCGCGCTAGAGCCCGTCGGCTCGGGCGCGTGAGCGCGAGCCGACGGCTCCGCTACAGCCGCTCGAAGATCGCGGCGATCCCCTGCCCGCCGCCGATGCACATCGTCACCAGGGCATAGCGCTTCTGCGTGCGCTGCAGCTCGTAGAGCGCCTTGACGGTGAGCAGACACCCGGTCGCCCCGATCGGATGCCCGAGGGCGACCGCGCCGCCGTTCGGGTTGACCTTCGCCGGATCGAGCCCGAGATCGCGGGTGACCGCCATAGCCTGCGCCGCGAACGCCTCGTTCGACTCGACCACGTCCATGTCGGAGGGCTTGAGACCCGCCTTCTCGAAGACGCGCTTGCCGGCGGGAATCGGCCCGAGCCCCATCACCTGCGGATCCACGCCGGCGTGGGCGTAAGCGACGAGACGCGCTAGCGGCTTCAGCCCGCGCTTCTGGGCCGCCGCAGCTTCCATCATCACGATCGCCGCCGCCGCGTCGTTGATGCCCGAAGCGTTGCCCGCGGTGACCGTGCCGTCCTTCTTGAACGCGGGCTTCAGCTTCTGCATGTCCTCGGGCTTCGCGTCCTTCCGGACGTGCTCGTCGAGCGTGAACGAGACCGGCCCCTTCCTCGACTTCACCTCGATCGGCACGATCTGATCCGAGAAATACCCCTTGTCGAGCGCGTTCGCCGCGCGCCGGTGGCTTTCGAGCGCGAACGCATCCTGCTCCTCGCGCGTGATGCCGTACTTCGCCGCGATGTTCTCGGCCGTGATCCCCATGTGGCCGTGACCGAACGGGTCGTGCAGCGCGCCGGTCATCGCATCGAGCACCTTCGCATCGCCCATCCGTTGTCCCCAGCGCCCGCTCGGCAGGAAGTACGCCGCGCGGCTCATCGACTCGGCGCCGGCGCCGATCACGCAGTCGGTGTCGCCGAGCAGGACGTGCTGCGCCGCCGACACGATCGCCTGCAGGCCGCTGCCGCAGAGGCGATTCACCGTGAGGCAGGGCGTGCCGACGGGCAGTCCGGCTTCGATCGCCGCCACCCGCGATACGTACATGTCGCGCGCTTCGCCATGGATCACGCTGCCGACGACGACGTGGCCGACCTCGGCCGGATCCACTTTCGCGCGCGCGACGGACTCCTTGATGACCGCCGCGCCGAGCGCGGTCGGCGCGACGTCCTTCAGCGCGCCGCCGTAATCGCCGATCGCAGTCCTGACGCCTGAGAGCACTACCACTTCACGAGCCATGATGGTCTCCTTCTAGCAGGGCGACGCCCCACAAGTCGTGGGCGTCGCTCCTGGTGATTTTGACATCGGCGAAGTCGCCGGGGTTCAAGCCTTTCGCTCGCGAGAGCCGGACCACGCCGTCGATCTCGGGCGCATCGGCGCTCGATCGCGCCACCGCTTTCGCGCCATCGACTTCGTCCAGCAGTACCCGCATGGTAGTCCCGACGCGCCGCGCGAGCCGCCGGGCGCTGACGCGCTCCTGGACCGCCATGAAGCGCGCGCGCCGCTCGGCCTTCACCTCCTCGGGCACGTGCCCGGGAAGCGCGTTCGCCGCCGCGCCCTCGACCGGGGAATAGGCGAAGCAGCCGACCCGGTCGAGCTCGGCCGCTTCGAGGAACTCGAGCAGCTCGCCGAACTCGGCTTCCGTTTCGCCGGGGAAACCGACGATGAAGGTGCTGCGCAGGGTGATGTCCGGGCACACCGCGCGCCACGCCCGTATCCGCTCGAGGTTCGCTTCAGCGGACGCGGGCCGCTTCATCAGCTTCAGGATGCGCGCGCTCGAGTGCTGAAAGGGCACGTCGAGATACGGCAGGACTCGGCCCTCGGCCATCAGCGGAATGACCTCGTCCACGTGCGGGTACGGGTACACGTAGTGGAGGCGCACCCACACGCCGAGGCTGCCGAGCGCGCCCACGAGGTCGGCGAACCGCGTCTTCACCGGCCGGCCGGCCCAGAACCCGGTCCGGTACCGGACGTCGACGCCGTACGCGCTCGTGTCCTGCGAGATCACGAGCAGCTCCTTGACGCCGGCCGCGACGAGCGCCTCGGCCTCGCGCATGACCTCGCCGACCGGCCGGCTGACGAGATCGCCGCGCATCGACGGGATGATGCAGAACGTGCAGCGATGGTTGCAGCCCTCGGCGATCTTCAGGTAGGCGTAGTGCCTGGGAGTGAGCCTGATCCCCTGCGGCGGAACGAGGTCGACGAACGGATCATGCGGCTGCGGCAGGTGCGCGTGCACCGCGGCCATCACCTCGTCGGTCGCGTGCGGCCCGGTGACCGCGAGCACCGCGGGGTGCGTGTCCCTGACGACGGTGCCTTTCGCGCCGAGGCAGCCGGTCACGATCACCCGGCCGTTCTCCGCCAGCGCTTCGCCGATCGCGCCGAGCGACTCCTCGACCGCCGCGTCGATGAAACCGCAGGTGTTGACGACCACGAGGTCGGCGCCCGCGTAGTCGGGCGAGACGCCGTAACCTTCCGCGCGTAGCTGCGTCAGGATGCGCTCGGAGTCGACGAGCGCCTTGGGACAGCCGAGGGAAACGAAACCGACGCGCGGCGTGCGCGCCCTTGGCCGCGGCGCGCGCATCGCCGGCAAGGCTCAGCCCTTGGAGGACGACTTGTCGTCGTCGGCCTTGGGGTCGTCCTTGCCCGCGCCGGGCATGCCCGGGAACGGGAACGCGGTGAACATGCGCGACTGGTTCTGGAGCTGGTCCTGCATCTGCTTGAACATCGCCTTGCTCTGCTCCATGTACGCCGACATCAGGTTCTGCATCGCCGGACCCTGGAACGAGAGGAACTGCGACCACAGCTCGGTGGCCTTGGCCGGGTCGCCGTAGAGCTGCCGCGACTGGTCCTGGATCGACTTCTGAATTTCCAGGAATGCCTCGACGTTGCGCTCGAGGTAGTTGCCCATGATCCCCTGCATCGCGTTGCCGTAGAAGCGGATGAACTGGGTCAGCACGTCGTGCGAGAACATCGGTGCGCCGGTCGACTCCTCCTCGAGGATGATCTGCAGCAGGATCGGCCGCGTCAGGTCCTCGTTCGACTTCGCGTCGATGACCTGGAACTCCTCATGCTTCAGCACCAGCTCCTTGACGTCGGCCAGCGTGATGTACGACGACGTCTGCGTGTCGTACAGTCGCCGGTTCGGGTACTTCTTGATCAGGCGTACCGAATCTGCCATGGTGTTATCGACCTCCGTGCGAACTCGCCGGTTCCGCGCCGGCTTGAGTCGAGGCTCGCCCCGCCCCCCGGGTTGATTATGGGCCCCGCCAGGAGTATTTTGCACTGCAAAGCCGCTCCCCGTACGTCCCCCCGCCAAAGAGGCCCGTCATGACCAATCCGACCGAGCAGCTCGCGGCATGGAACCAGGCCGCGTACGACGCCGCAATGAACTACGCCCGCGCCAGCCTCACCAGCGCCGAGCAGCTCCTGCGGCTGAACCTCGACACCGCGCGCGCGACGCTCGACCAGGCGAGCCGCGCGACTCGAGACCTCATGTCGGTCAGCGATCCGCAGCAGTTCCTGCAGGCCCGCACGAAGCTCGCCCAGGACAACATGCAGCAGGCCGCCGCCTATGCCCAGAGCGTCTACGCCATCGTCAGCCAGGCCCAGCGCGAGATGTCGAAGCTCTTCGAGGAGCAGATGGGCCGCGTCACGAAAGACATGGCGGCCGGCGCAGACACACTCGGCAAAAGCGCGCCGGGCGCCGACCTCCAGTCGGCCGCGCTCAAGTCGACCCTTGCGGCGAGCTCGGCGATGATGGAAAGCCTCAACCAGGCCACCCGCCAGTTCGCCGAGCTCTCGGAGGCGACCATGAAGGAAGCCGCCGCGCAAATGGTGAAGGGCTTCGGCAAGAACTGAGCCGGCCGCCCGTTCCTGCGGAAATGGCCCCGCCAGAGCGGGGCCATTTCGTTTACTGCATGTGCTGCCCGCCGTTGATGGCGATGTTCGCGCCGGTGACGAACGCCGCCTCTTCCGAGCAGAGGTAGATGATCAGGCCGGCGACCTCCTCCGGCTTGCCGAGGCGGCCGAGCGGGATCTGCGGCAGGATCTTGGAGTCGAGCACCTCCTTCGGAATGGCGGTCACCATCTTGGTGCCGATGTAGCCGGGGGAGATGGTGTTCACCGTGACGCCCTTGCGCGCAACCTCCAGCGCGAGCGCCTTGGTGAAGCCGTGCATCCCGGCCTTCGCCGCCGAGTAGTTCGTCTGCCCGAACGCGCCCTTCGAGCCGTTCACCGAGCTGACGTTGATGACCCGCCCCCAGCCCCGCTCGACCATCCCGTCGCACACCGGCTTGGTCATGTTGAAGGCGCTGTCGAGGTTGGTCTTGATGACCGCGTCCCAGTCGGCCTTGGTCATCTTCTTGAACGTCGTGTCGCGGGTGATCCCGGCGTTGTTCACCAGGATGTCGACCGCCCCGATCTCCGCCTGGACCTTGGCGATGCAGGCGTGGCAGGACTCGTAGTCGGCCACGTCGACCGGGTAGGCGGCGAAGTTGTAGCCCTTCGCCTTGTACTCGGCGAGCCAGCCGGCGGCGTTCTTGTTGCCGGGGGAATGGGTCACGACCACCCGGTAGCCGGCATCGTGCATCTTGGTGCTGATCGACTCGCCCAGGCCGCCCATGCCGCCGGTGATCAGCGCGATCCTCTGAGCCATGACATCCTCCTTCGGTAGTTGTCGTAAAGCGCCGCGGCATTATGGTACGTCGTGCGGCGCCGCCAGGTTACCCGCCGGGCTACTCCATGTGCAGCCCGCCGTTGATCGAGATGTTCGCGCCGGTGATGTACCCGGCATCGTCCGAGGACAGGTAGCTCACCAGCCCGGCGATCTCCTCCGGCCGGGCGAGCCGGCCCATCGGGATCGACGACACGATGCTGTCCAGCACCTCGGTCTTGATCGCGCGCACCATGTCGGTGTCGACGTAGCCGGGCGAGATCGTGTTCACCGTCACGCCCTTCTTCACCACCTCCTGCGCGAGCGCCTTCGTGAACCCGTGCATGCCCGCCTTCGCCGCGGAGTAGTTCGTCTGCCCGAACTGCCCCTTGAGCGCATTCACCGAGGAGATGTTGACGATGCGGCCCCAGCCGCGTTCCATCATCCCCTCGATCACCTGGCGCGTGACGTTGAACACCGAGTTGAGGTTGGTGTTGATCACCGCGTACCAGTCGTTCGGCGACATCCGCTTGAACACGCCATCGCGCGTGATCCCGGCGTTGTTCACCAGCACGTCGATCGGGCCGATCGTCGAGCGGATCCGGTACATCATGTCGGCACAGGATTCGTAGTCCTCGACGTTGCCCTCGGCGGCGTACACATTGGCGCCGTCGGCGCGCATCTTGCCGATCCACTCGTCCTTCTTCTCGTACCCCGGCAGGCAGTTCGCCACCACTTTCGTTCCATTCACCGCGAGCCGCCGGCAGATCGCGGTGCCGATGCCGCCCATGCCTCCGGTCACGAACGCTACACGTTCAGTCATCCACTTGCTTCCTTCCCCAACAGCGGGCCCGCCGGGTTTATGTTCGCCGCCGCGCGCGGGCCCATCCCGCGCGCGGCGCCCGGCCGGTGCCCCTTTAGCGCTCGACGGCCAGCGCTACACCCATGCCGCCGCCGATGCACAGACTCGCGAGACCCTTCTTGGCGTCGCGCTTGATCATCTCGTGGATCAGCGTCACCAGAATCCGGCAGCCCGACGCGCCGATCGGATGCCCGATCGCGATCGCGCCGCCGTTGACGTTGATCTTCTTCGTGTCCCAGCCCATCTCCTTGTTGACCGCGATCGCCTGCGCGGCGAACGCTTCGTTGATCTCCATCAGATCGGGCGAGTCCTTGGTCCAGCCTGCCTTCGAGAGGACGAGCTTCGACGCCGGGACCGGGCCCATGCCCATGATCTTCGGGTCGACGCCGGCCGAGGAGTAGGCGGCGATGCGCACGAGCGGCTTCAGGCCGAGCTCCTGCGCCTTCTTCGCCGACATCATGATCACCGCCGCCGCGCCGTCGTTGATGCCCGAAGCGTTGCCCGCCGTCACCGTCCCCGCCTTGTCGAACGCGGGCTTCAGCCCCCCGAGTTTCTCGGCCGTGGTGCCGTGCTTCGGATACTCGTCGGCGTCGAACACCACCGCGGGACCCTTCCGCTGCGGAATCTCGAGCGGGATGATCTCGTCCTTGAACCGCCCCGCCTTCTGGGCGGCTTCGGCCTTCTGCTGCGAGGCGGCCGCGAAGGAGTCCTGTTCCTCGCGCGTCACGCCGTACTTCTTCGCCACGTTCTCGGCGGTCACGCCCATGTGGTACTGGTTGTAGACGTCCCACAGGCCGTCGAGGATCATCGAGTCGACGATCTTCGCGTCGCCCATGCGGAAGCCGTCGCGCGAGCCCTGCAGCAGGTGGGGCGCGATGCTCATGTTCTCCTGGCCGCCCGCGATCACGATCTCCGCGTCGCCCGCCTTGATCGCCTGGGCGGCGAGGTGCGTCGCCTTGAGGCCGGAGCCGCAAACCTTGTTGATCGTCATGGCCGGGCACATGTCGGGAAGGCCGGCCTTGATGAGCGCCTGGCGCGCCGGGTTCTGCCCGGCGCCGCCGGTCAGCACCTGCCCCAGCAGCACTTCGGATACCTGCTCCGGCTTGATGCCGCTCTTCGCGAGCAGGTGCCGGATCACGTGGGCACCGAGCTCCGCAGCCGGGATCTTCGCCAGCGTGCCGTTGAAGCTGCCCACCCCGGTGCGCCCTGCGGCCACGATTACGACGTCGGTCATTTCCAAGCCTCCTGTAATGGGGTCGCCGCGCCTTACACGACCCTGAACTTGACGTATCGCCCGGGCGCGTCCTCGATGGGCTGGTACGTTGCGTTGCCGGGCGCGGCCGGCGCCGGCGCTTCGCCCTCGGCGAAGCGCGCGAGCCAGCCGTCCCAATCCGGCCACCAGCTGCCCCGCTGCTCGGCCGCATGCGCGAGCCAGTCGTCAGGCAGGCTGGGGAGGTGCTCGTTCGTCCAGAAGCTGCGCTTGCCCTTCGCCGCCGGGTTCACGACGCCGGCGATGTGTCCGCTCGCGCCGAGCACGAACCGGTTCTCGCCGCGCAGGAGCTGCGTCGACAGGTAGGACGTCTTCCACGGGACGATGTGATCCTCGCGCGTCGCGAGGATGTAGGTCGGCACGCGCACCTTGCCCAGATCGACGCGCACGCCGCACATCTCGAGCTTGCCCGGGACGCGCAGGGCATTCTCGAGGTAGGTGTTGCGCACGTACCAGCAGTACCACGGCCCCGGCAGGTTGGTGCTGTCGGAGTTCCAGTAGAGGATGTCGAACGCGTCCGGGGGCTTTCCCTTGAGGTAGCCGTTCACCACGTACGGCCAGACGAGGTCGTTCGACCGCAGCGCGTTGAACACGGTCGCCAGGTCGCGGCCGGGTTTCACCCCGCCTCGCCCGATCGTCGCCTCGGCGGCCTGCAGGCCGGGCTCGTCGACGAACACGCCGATGTCGCCGACTTCGGAGAAGTCGAGCATCGTGGTGAGGAACGTGGCGCTCGCGACGAGGTCCTCGCCGCGCGCCGCCAGCACGGCGAGCGCCGCGCCGAGCATCGTGCCGCCGACGCAGAACCCGAGCGCGTTCACGCGGCCATCCTGAGCGATCTCGCGGCCCACCTGCAGCGCCTTGATCACGCCGTCGCGCAGATAGTCGTCCCAGGTGAGGTGCCCGACCTCGGGCGTGATGTTCCGCCACGAGACCATGAAGACGGTATTACCGCGCTCGACCGCGTAGCGCACGAACGAGTTCTCGGGCGAGAGGTCGAGGATGTAGAACTTGTTGATGCACGGCGGCACCATGACCAGCGGCGTCGAGCGCACGCGCGGCGTCGACGGCGCGTACTGGACGAGCTGGAAGATCTCGTTCTCGAAGACGACCTTGCCCGGCGTCACCGCGAGGTTGCGTCCGACCTCGAACGACGCTTCGTCGGTTTGCGAGAGCCGGCCCTTCTCGACGTCGCCGAGCAGGTTGCGGATCCCGCGCGCCAGCGTCTCGCCGTTCGTCGCCAGCGCTTCCTTCAGCGCCTCGGGATTGGTGGCGGCGAAATTCGCCGGACTGATCATGTCGACGAACTGGCGCGCGAAGAAGCGGAGGCGATGCTTGGTGCGGCCATCCACCTCCGCCGCCTCGACGAGGTCGGTGACGAGCCGCGCGTTCAGCAGGTAGGCCTGCTTGAGGTAGTCGTAGTACGGGTTGTCGCGCCACTCGGCCGCCGCGAAGCGCCGGTCGGCGCGCTCGGGGGAGATCACCGGCTTGTATTCCTCGCCGCGCTGGCGCCCGACGGTCGCCAGCCACAGCGCCGCGACCTGGCGCTGGTAGTCGGTCTGGATCTGGGTCACGCGCGTCGAGGTCGCGGTCCAGGCGGCGAACTGGCTCGCCGCGTCGCCCTCCGGCCGGGCGGCGAGGAGCTTGAGGAACCCTTCCATCATGGCCTGCCCGGCTTGGGCGGCCTGAACGTGGGGGGTGGAAGCTGGGGCGGACACGGGCGTTGCCGGGCAACGACTCCTGGCGGTCGTGGAGTATTGCACTGCACAACGGCCCCGTCAAGGCACGGCCGGTCCGCCTAGAATGTCGCTCGCGCAACGCCCGCCGCGGGCCGAGTGAGCATCGTGTACATCGTCGCCGTCGCCTGGCTCTACGTCACCCTGCTGATGGCCGCCACGGAGCCGAGCTTCGTCGGCGGCGTGCTCACCTTCCTCGCGTACGGCGTCGGACCGCTCGCGCTCTTCCTCTACCTCTTCGGCCGCCGGCGGCCGCCGTCACGCCCCGTGCGCGAGCCGACCGACCAGCCAGATCGTCGCGACGCCGAGCCCGATCAGTAGCACCTGCTGCGCCGTCGCGCCGAGCGCCGGACGCCGGTGAAGGCTCGGAATGAGATCGGCCACCGCCACGTAGATCATGCTCGCCGCGGCAAGTGCGAGCAGCGTGTTGATCCAGCCCGCGACTGCCTGCAGCGCGAAATAGGCGCCGAGCGCCCCGACCACCATCGCCACGCTCGACAGGAGGTTGAGCGCGAACGCGCGCGCCTTCGTGTAGCCGGAGTGCAGCAGGATCAGGAAATCGCCGACCTCCTGCGGGATCTCGTGCGCGATCACCGCCGTCGCGGTGACGACCCCGAGCGCCGGGCTCTCCATGAACGCGGCGGCGATCAGCACGCCGTCGACGAAGTTGTGGAACGCGTCGCCGATCAGGATCATCAGCCCGCTCCGCCCGTGGTCGGAGCCGTCGGCGTGATGGTCGTGGCCCTCGTACTCGTCGCCGTGGAAGTGCCGCCACAGCACCAGCTTCTCGAGCACGAAGAAGGCGAGGATTCCGCCGAGCACCGTCGCCGACACGGCCTGCAGGTTCTCGGCGTTGCCGAGCGCGTGCGGCAGGACCTCGAGGAACGACGCCCCGAGCAGTGCGCCGATCGCGAAGCTGATGAGCACGCTCACCCACTGCGGGCGCGTCGCGAACGAGACCGCGGCGGCGGCCGCGACCGACAGCAGCCCGCCGGCGACGCTCGCTCCCAGGATGTAGCCGAGCGTTCCCATCAGTTTTCCACCGGTTTCACCTCAGTCGATCCACACCAGGCTCGCGAAGCGGCCGGTCGCCGGCTCGCGGCGATACGAGTAGAACCGCTCCGCTTCGGCGTAGGTGCAATGACCGCCGCCGTATACGGCCGCCACCCCCGCCGCGGCCAGCCGCTGCCGCGCGAGCATGAAGAGGTCGGCGAGGAACCGGTCGTCGCGATGCTGCGTGAACGCCCCCGCCGCCGTGGCATCGTGCCGGACGAAGGCCTCGCGCACCTCCGGACCGACCTCGTACGCGCGCGGTCCGATCGCCGGCCCCAGCCAGGCGATCACGCTCGCCGCGGGCACACCCATGCGCGTCACGACCGCCTCGATCACGCCGGCCGTCAGTCCGCGCCAGCCCGCGTGAGCGATCGCGACCGCTTCGCCGCCGCGAGCGGCGAGCAGCACCGGCACGCAGTCGGCGGTGAGCACGGCGCACACGACGTGCCGGGTCCGTGCGAACGCGGCGTCGGCGCGGGCGAGCGGCGGCGCCGACGCGGCATCGACCACCCCGGTGCCGTGGACCTGTTGCAGCCACACCGGATCGGCGGGCAGCACGTCCCGCAGCCGCGCCCGGTTGCGCTCGACCGCCGCCGGATCGTCGCCGACGTGCGCGCCGAGATTGAGCGCCGAGCAGGCCCCGCGGCTGCTGCCGCCGGCGCGCGTGGTGACGAGCGCACGCACGCTCCGAGGGACGGGCCAGTCGGGCACGATCCAGTCCGGATGCGGCGCCGTCACCGTCGCAGCCGGTCGATGAGCTCGCGCATGTCTCCAGGCAACTCGCTGCGCCACTCGCAGGCGCTACCACTCGCGGGATGGACGAAGGCGAGCTGCGCCGCGTGCAGCGCCTGGCGCGGGAATGCGGCGAGCAGCCCGCGCGGGGCCGCGCGCTTTCCATCGCGCGGGGCCGCGCGCCCTCCGTACGTCGGATCGCCGACGATCGGGTGGCCGATGGCGCGCATGTGGACCCGGATCTGGTGCGTCCGCCCGGTGTCGAGGCCGACGGCGAGCAGCGTCGCCTCGGCAAAGCGCTCGACGACCCGGTAGCGGGTGCGTGCCGGCTTGCCACGCGCGGTCACCGCCATCCGCGTGCGCGCGGTCGGGTGGCGTCCGATCGGCGCGTTGACCTCGCCCGCGCCGCGCGCGACCCCGCCGTGGACGAGCGCGAGATACTCGCGCTTCACCGTGCGCGCGGCGAGCTGCCGCACGAGATGGGTTTGCGCGGCGGGCGTCTTCGCCACCACCAGCAGCCCGGTCGTATCCTTGTCGAGGCGATGCACGATGCCGGCGCGCGGGACGCCGGCGAGCGCCGGCGCGTGATGCAGCAGGGCGTTGGCGAGAGTGCCGTCCCGGTTGCCGGCGCCCGGGTGGACGACGATCCCGGCCGGCTTGTCGACGACGATGATCGCGTCGTCCTCGTGCGCGATCCGGAGCGCAATCGGCTGCGGCGCGTACGCGTCTCCGCCGGCAGACGCGGTGGGGCTGAGGGCGATCCGCTCGCCGCCCCAGACCTTGCGCTTGACGTCTGCCCGCCCGGCGTCGACGGTGACCCTCCCCGCGCGCACCCACGCCTGGAGCCGGCTGCGGGAATGCTCCGGAAAGAGGCGCGCCAGCGCCTGGTCGAGCCGCAGGCCGGCGAGCTCGGGCGGTATGGCGCGCTCGAGCGGCGCGCTATAATTTTCGCCTTGCGACTGATCGTGATCCGACATGATGCGCACCGCACGTAGTTTAGCGTTTATGCTCGCGGTCCTTCTCGGCGGCTGCGCCTGGCTGCAGAGCCTGCAGACCGAGACCGACGAGACCGCCGGCTGGTCCGCGCAGCGCCTCTACTCCGAGGCGAAGAACGCGATGAGCGAGGGCAGCTGGGCGACCGCGGTGAAGTACTTCGAGAAGCTCGAGGCGCGCTATCCGTTCGGCCGCTTCGCGCAGCAGGCACAGCTCGAGATCGCGTACGCCTACTATCGCGACAACGAGCCCGCCTCGGCAGTCGCGGCGTGCGACCGGTTCATCAAGCTCCACCCCAACCATCCGAACGTGGACTACGCCTACTACTTGAAGGGGGTCGTGAACTTCTACGAGGACCAGAACATCCTCACGCGCTTCGCGGCGCAGGACCCGACCGAACGCGACCCGCAGTCGGCGCGCGACTCGTTCGTGGCGTTCAAGGAGCTCGCGACGCGCTATCCCGACAGCAAGTACACCCCCGACGCGCTGGCGCGGATGAAATACCTCGTCAACTCGCTCGCCTCGCACGAGGTGCACGTGGCGCAGTGGTACATGAAGCGCGGCGCCTACGTCGCGGCCGCTAACCGCGCGGCTTACGCCGTCAAGACCTACCCCGAGGCGCCGGCGACCGAGGATGCGCTCGCGCTGATGGCCCGCGCGTACGGCCAGATGGGCATGGACGACCTGCGCGACGACGCGCTGCGGGTGCTCAAGACCAACTTCCCGAACAGCCCGTGGCTGAAGGGCGACGTCGTACGGTCGGATCCGTGGTGGCGGCTCTGGGGGAAGTGATCGGGACCGGCCGACGCGAGCAGCCAGAGGCGTGATCTGCCTCGCGCCGTAACCCGCGCTAGGCGGGCCTGATCCGCTCGTCCTCGATGTACGCGCGGATGACCGTCTCGATGTCCGGATCGGCGGTGAAGCCCATCGCGAGCGCCCGCGGGGTGCGGAACCGGACCGGCCAGGTCTTCACGATCGCCTGAATCCGCGCCTCCGGCTGGTACTGGACGCGCGCGGCCACCGCCTCGCCGGCCACGCGCCGCAGCGCCTCGACGCCCTCCTTCACCGTCACCGTGATCCCGGGCAGGTTGACGACCCGGTTCACGCCCCACGCCGACGAATCGAGCTCGTGCGCGTGGACGAACGCCGCCACGACCTTGCGCGGCGACAGCAGCCAGATCCCGGTCGAGTCGGGGACCGGGCACGGCGCCGCAACCCCGTTCAGCGGCTCGCGGAAGATGCTGCTCGCGAACGACGAGGCGGCGAGGTTCGGCTTCCCCGGGCGCACCACGATCGTCGGCAGCCGCAGGCTGCGGCCGTCGATGAACCCCTTGCGCGTGAAGTCGGTGACCAGGTACTCGCCGATGACCTTCTGCGCGCCGTACGAGGTCTGCGGATTCGGCGTGGTCGAGTCGTCGAGCACCTCCGGCAGCTCGCCGCCGAACGCGGCGACCGAGCTCGCGAACACGACCCGCGGCGGCCGCGCGAGCTTGCGGCAGCGCTCGAGCACGAGCCGCATGCCGTCGAGGTTGACGCGATAGCCGAGATCGAAGTCGGCCTCGGCGCCGCCGCTCACCACCGCGGCGAGATGGAACACCGCGGCAGTGTCCGCGTCGAGCGCGCGCTCGACCGCCGCCGGGTCGGCGATGTCGCCGGTCACGCAGACGAGCCGCGGATCCGGGTTCGGCGGGAACGCGGCGTCGAATAGCTTGACCTGGCTGATCGCGGCCGGCCTGCCGTCCGCGCCGGCGAGCGTCCCGCGCTCGAGCAGTTGCCGCGCCAGGCGATAGCCGATGAAGCCGCCGCCGCCGCTGATGAACACCTTCATGCCGCCCTCCTGCCGTTCGCGATCGAAGCGCGGCGATTCTAACCGCTCGCGCGCCGCGCGAAGAACGCCTGCACGTCGGCGAGCTCGCGCGTGCGTCTCATCGGCGGCAGGCTGTCGAGGAGGGCCCGGCCGTAGGCCTTGCCGGTAACCCGCGGGTCGCAGAGCACGAATACGCCGCGGTCGCGCTCGTCGCGGATCAGCCGGCCGGCCCCCTGCTTGAGCGCGATCGCCGCCTGCGGCAGCTGGAAATCGAAGAACGGGTTGCGCCCCTGCGCGCGCAGGTGGGCGAGCCGCGCCGCGAGGACCGGGTCGTCGGGCGGGGCGAACGGCAGCTTGTCGATCACGACCACCGACAGCGCCTCGCCGCGGACGTCGACCCCCTCCCAGAACGACTGGCTGCCGACGAGCACGGCGTTGCCGAGGCCGCGAAAGCGCTCGAGGAGCTCGCTCCGCGAGCCCTCGCCTTGCGCGAGCAGCGGGACGCGCAGCCCGAGCGCGCGCAATCCCGTCGCGAGCCGCTCCCGCGCCTGCCGCATCGCGCGCAGGGTCGTGAAGAGCAGGAACGCGCGCCCGCCGCTCGCTGCGAGCACCGGCAGCGCGGCGTCGACAACGGCGTCGGTGTGCGCCGGCGTGTTCGGCTCCGGCAGTGCGCGCGGCAGATAGAGCAGCGCGTTCACGGGATAGTCGAAGGGACTCTCCCAGCTCGCGGTGTCGGCGTGCTCCAGCCCGAGCTGACGCTGATAGTGGCCGAAGTCGCCGCCGGCCGCGAGCGTCGCGGAGGTCAGGATCCACGCCCGGGGCGATTCCTCGAGCTGCCGGCGGAACGGCTCGGCGACCGCGAGCGGCGTCGCGTGGAGCGCGAGCGCGTGGGTGTAGGCCTCGAGCCAGCGCACGACGTCGTCGCGCGCGCCGTCCGCCCAGCGGTCGAGCCGCTCCGCGAGCTCGGTTGCCCGGCGCGCACAGTTGGCCAGGCCTTCGCCGCGCTCGGCGAGCGCGGCGAGCGCGCGGGCGAGGTTCGCCACCGCTCCGCGCAGCTCGCCCAGCGCTGCCGCGAATTCGGCGTTCCCCGACATCGCACTCGCCGGCACGCGCGTTTCCTTCAGGCCGACCGCGAGGCGGAGGTCGCGCGCCGCCTTTTCGGTCCGCCGCGCGAGCTCCAGGAGCTCGCGGGCGTCGCGCGCCTCGGCGGTGCCCTCGACGACCGTGTCGCGGCACAGCTCGATCACTTGCCCGGTCGAGACCGTCTCCCCGAAGAACGCGGTCGCCGTCTCGGGGAGCTGGTGTGCTTCGTCGAGGATCACCGTGTTGCACGACGGGAGCAGCTCCGCCATGCCCTCGTCGCGCAGCACGACGTCGGCGAAGAACAGGTGATGGTTGACGACGACGACGTCCGCGGCGAGCGCGTCCCGGCGCGCCTGCATGACGAAGCAGCCGTTGAAGTGCCGGCACTTCCCGCCGAGGCAGTTGTCGCGCGTCGACGTCGCGAGCGGCCAGGCCGGCGAGTCCTCCGGCACGCCCGCGAGCTCCGCCTTGTCGCCCGAGCGCGTCTGTGCGGCGAAGCGCCCGATGGTTTGCAGGTCGCCCGCGGTCTCGCGGGTGGCGAACCGGCCCTCCGCCAGATTGCGCTCCAGGTGATGCGCGCAGACGTAGTTGGCGCGGCCCTTGAGCAGCGCCACCGTCACCGGCAGCCCGAGCGCTTTCCGGACGGCGGGGAGATCGCGGTGGAAGAGCTGGTCCTGGAGCGTCTTGGTGCCGGTCGAAACGATGACCTTGCCGCCGAAGAGCAGCGCCGGGACGAGGTAGGCGACGGTCTTGCCGGTGCCGGTGCCCGCTTCCGCGAGCAGGACGTGCCGCTCGCGCATCGCGCGCGCGACTCTTCCGGCCATCTCGCGCTGCTGCTCGCGCGGGCGGTAATCGGGGATGGCGCGGCTGAGCGGTCCGTCGGCCGCGAAGACGGCGGCGAGCGCGCCGTCGGCGTCGACCGCGGTCACCTGATCTCGTCGACCTTGACCCAGACCGACGAGCTCGCCGTGCGCGCGCCCGCGGAACCGGCGAGGATCCCCGACTGCGAGCGCGTCGACGACTGGTCGATGCCGCCGAGCGGGAACCACTCGCCGAGCCGTCCGCTCGCGGTGGTCGAGATCTGCTGCGTGTTCACCGCGCCGGGAATCTGCCGGCCCGGGCTCGCCGCCTGCTGCGCGATGTCGAGGAACACGCGGTCGCCGGAAACGCGCGGAATGACGTAGACGCCGCTGCCGGTGTTCTGGAAGCCGGTCGTGCGCTGGACGATCGTGCCGCCCGGGGTCGGCGTGACGACGGTGCTCTGCACCGGCATCGACTGGCCGACGGCGATGAACGCCGGGCTCCCTTCCAGCGCCTGCACCTGGCTCGCGACGCTCGAGTCGCGGGTGCCGCTCGAATCCTGGGCGCTGATCGTCACGCCCGACTCGCGCCGCGGCGCCTCGTTGACGCTGACGCGCGCATCGCCGCTCGCGACCGTCCCCGCGATCCCGGCGCTCCGCCGCTCGAAGCTCGCCCCCGAGTCCTGCCGCACCGAGATCAGCAGCCGCCGCGGCGTCCGGTCGAGCGAGTCGAGCACCTGCTTGAGCTGCGCGATGTTCGCGCGGCTGGCGCGGATCACCAGCGTGCTCTGCATGCCCGAGATCGCGCCGCCGGGCTCGACCAGCGGCCGGAGCGTGGGGATCACCTGCTCCGCGGTGCGGTACCTGAGCTGGATGACCTCGACCTCATCGGCCTGCGCCACGCCGAGCGCGAACAACAGCACGAACAGCAGGCGCCTCATGATCCTCTCCGATGGGGCAAGCACATCACGTCAGCCTAACGCGAGCCGCGACGCCGCCGGTGCACGCCCCCGCGACCGAGGCGTGACCGACACGGCATCCGGCTCTTTACAGCTCCCGCCCTTGCCTTCTACAGTACGCAAGGTATGCGCTTCAAACAATTGTTTCCAATTGTATTTCTGTTGGCGCTCTAGCCGATGCGCAACGCCGCCGGTGCCGTCGACTCGCTCCGCGCCGCCGCGAGTCGGACCGCCCACCGCCGGCGCTCCCGCTGCCGCGCCAAACCGCGCCCGGCGAGCGGACCAGCGAAGTCGCGTTCATGGCGCTGGCGCTGGTCGGCAGCCCCTATGCGGCGGGCGGCGCCTCACCGGAGGTCGGTTTCGACTGCTCGGGGCTGGTCGCCTACGTGTACGCGCGGGCGCTCGGGCGCGACCTGCCGCGCAACACCTTCGATCTCGCGCGAAGCCGGCGCAGCGGTGAGCGACCCGCAGCCAGGCGACCTGCTCTTCTACAACACCCAGCGGCGCCCGTTCTCGCACGTCGGGATCTACCTGGGCGAATCACGCTTCGTTCACGCGCCGAGCACCGGCGGCGCGGTCCGGATCGAGAACATGCGGCTCGCCTACTGGGCGAAGCGTTTCGACGGCGCCCGGCGCATCGCCGAGTAGCCCGCCGAGTCGAGCGAAAGGATCCCTCAGGCCGCCGTGCGCTGGCCGATCGACGCGGCAATCGTCTGCCGCAGGCTGCTGGTCGAGCGCCGGCAGCACACCACCGGCAGTCCCTGGGCCCGCGCCGTGTCCCGGAAGCTCCGCATGACGTTGTGGCCGAGGAAATCGGTGAACAGGATCACCAGCTCGGTTCCCGCGGGGACCGTCGCCCGCTTCTGATGCCCCGGCTGGCGGCCGGTGACGTGTCCGCCGATGCGGATCCCGAACTCGGCGAGGACTTCCGGGATGTTCCCCAGCCGGTCGGCGCCTACGAGCAGCGCGTTCATGTGCAGTCTCCTTTGCGAAGGCCGCACCGGCGGGTTTGGCGCGCCAACATCATCGTCGGCGCTAAAATGATAATTATTCTCAACTATATTGCAAGTGAGAACGCTTCCTGATACGATCCAGGCCGGCTCGAAACGTCGATCAGCAAGGAGATCCGGCATGAACCGCCGCCTGACTGCGAGCGCTGTCGGCGCTCGCGTGTGCCCTGCTCGCCGCGCCTGCGCTCGCGCAGGAAAAGGTGCTGAACCTCTATTCCTCGCGCCACTACCAGACCGACGAGGCGCTGTACGCGAACTTCACCAAGCTCACCGGCATCAAGATCAATCGCATCGAGGCGGGCGAGGATCCGCTGATCGAGCGGATCCGCAACGAAGGCGCCCGCAGTCCGGCCGACGTGCTGATCACCGTCGACGCCGGCCGGCTCTGGCGCGCGGACCAGCTCGGCTTCTTCCAGCCGGTGAAGTCCGCGGCGCTCGAGAGCCGGATCCCGGCGAGCTTCCGCGATCCGGCCGGGCACTGGTTCGGCTTCTCGATGCGCGCGCGCGTGATCGCCTACGACAAGACGAAGGTCAAGCCGGGCGAGATCACGACCTACGAGCAGCTCGCCGACCCGCGGTGGAAGGGGAAGATCTGCTCGCGCTCGGGCAGCCACATCTACAACCTCTCGCTGATGGGCGCGATGATCGACCACCTCGGCGAAGCGAAGGCCGAGCAGTGGGCGAAAGCGGTGAGATCGAACCTGGCGCGCGACCCGAAGGGCGGCGACACCGACCAGATCAAGGGCGTGGCCGCCGGCGAGTGCGAGCTCGCGATCACCAACACCTACTATTGGGCGCGGCTCGCGCGCTCGGACAAGCCCGACGAGAAGGCGATCGCCGAGCGCGTCGGCGTCATCATGCCCAACCAGTCGACCTGGGGGACGCACGTCAACATCTCCGGCGCCGGCGTGCTCAAGAACGCGCCGAACCGCGACGCCGCGATCCGCTTCCTCGAGTACCTGGCGAGCGACGAGGCGCAGCGCTACTTCGCCGACGGCAACAACGAGTGGCCGACCGTCCCGACGGTGCAGGTGTCGAACCCGGCGCTCGCCGCGATCGGCCAGTTCAGGTACGACCCGCTCAACGTGGCGGTGCTCGGCCGCAACCAGCCGACGTCGCAGAAGGTCTACGACCGCGTCGCCTGGAAGTGAGCGCGGCCGCTCTAGCGCCCGCCGGCTCGCATGAGCCGGCGCGAAACGAAGAGCACCGGCAGCAGCCCGACCGCCACGATCACCAGCGACGGCACGGCCGCCTCGGCGAGGCGCTCGTCCTTGGTGAAGTTGTAGGCGGCGACCGCGAGCGTGTCGAAGTTGAACGGCCGCAGCGCGAACGTCGCGGGCAGCTCCTTCACCGTGTCGACGAAGACCAGCAGCGCCGCCGTCGCGAGGCTCGACGCGAGCAGCGGCGCATGCACGCGCCCGAGCGTCGCCAGCGGCCCCGCGCCGAGGCTGCGCGCCGCGTCCTCCATGCTCGGCGTCACCCGGGCAAGCCCCGCCTCCACCGTCTGCAGCGCCACCGCCAGGAACCGCACCAGGTACGCGTAGACGAGCGCGACGATCGTGCCGGTGAAGACGAGCCCGACGTCGACGCCGAACGCGCCCTGGATCCAGCCGGCGAGCAAATTGTCGAGCCGGCCGAGCGGCACCAGGATCCCGACCGCGATCACCGCGCCCGGGATCGCGTAGCCGAGCGCGGACGCCCGCGTCGCGCGCGCGACGAGCGGCCGACCGGCGAGGCGCGCCGCGTACGCCATCAGCACCGCGATCCCGACCGCCGTCGCCGCGCTAACGCCGGCGACGGTGACGCTGTTCGCGATCTGCCCGAGCACCCGGGCGTCGAGCGCGGCCTCCGTCGAGGTGGCGGCGACGTGCAGCAGGATTCCCGCCGGCAGCACGAAGCCGAACAGCACCGGCGCGCCGCAGGCGACGCACGCGGCGGCAGCGGCGCCACCCCGCAGGCGCTGCGGCGGCTGCGGGGTGCGCAGCGCCGTCGGGTGATAGCGCGCGGCGCCGCGGTTCCAGCGCTCGATCGCCAGCACGAGCACCACGAAGCCGAGCAGACAGGCGGCGAGCTGGCATGCCGCCACGACGTCTCCCATCCCGAGCCACGCCTTGAAGATGCCGGTCGTGAACGTCTCGACCGCGAAGTAGGACACCACGCCGAAGTCGGCGAGCGTCTCCATCAGCGCGAGCGCGGTGCCGGCGGCGATGGCGGGCCGCGCGAGCGGCACCGCGACGCGGAAGAAGCCGCCCCATGCCCCGTAGCCCGCCAGCCGCCCGGCCTCGAGCGCGCTCCGCGACAGCTCGAGAAAGCTCGTGCGAGCGAGCAGGTAGACGTACGGATAGAGCGCGAACGAGAGCATCGCCGCCGCGCCGTAGAGCGAGCGGATCTCGGGGAACCAGTACTCCCGCCCCTGCCAGCCGGTGAGCGCGCGCAACCCCGTCTGGACCGGCCCGGTGAACTGCAGCCAGTCGGTGTAGGCGTAGGCCATGACGTACGCGGGCATCGCGAGCGGCAGGACGAGCGCCCACTCGAGCACGCGGCGGCCGGGGAAACGATAGGCGGTAACGAGCCAGGCCGCGAGGACCCCGATCGACACGACGCCGTAGGTGACGCCGAAGAGGAGGAGCAGCGTGTTCCACAGGTAGGCGGGAAGCACGGTCTGGACGAGATGGGCCCAGGTCCCTTCACCTGGCCCGAAAGCGTTGGCGACCACCGCGACGAGCGGCGCGAGCACCAGCGCGGTGATCGCGAGCGCGGTCAGGCCGAGCGCGCCGAGCGGCCGCTCCGACCGCCGCGTCGTGGGCGCCCCGCCGATCGCCGCCGTCTGCTCCCCGCCCTGGTTCACCGCCCCCTCCTAGCGAGCGATTCTAACAAGAATGATTCTTGTTTCCTGGGAGCGCGAGATACGTATAATCATCGCGATATGAGCGACCAGCGTCCGCTGCTCGAGTTGCGCGGTCTCCGCCAGGCCTACGACGATCTCGAGGTCGTACGCGGACTGTCGCTCACGCTCCAGCGCGGTGCGATCGGCTGCCTGCTCGGCCCGAGCGGCTGCGGCAAGACGACCGTGCTCCGGTGCATCGCGGGGTTCGAACCGGTGACGCACGGGGAGATCCTGCTGAACGGGCGGATCGTCTCCGGACCGGGCGTCATGGTCCCGCCGGAGGAGCGCCGGATCGGCATGGTGTTTCAGGACTACGCGCTCTTCCCCCACCTTTCGGTCGCCGAGAACATCGGCTTCGGCCTGCACGGGGTGGCGCGGGCGGAGCGGGCGCGCAGAGTCGCGGAGCTGGTCGAAGGGGTCGGCCTGAGCGGACACGCGCACAAGTACCCGCACGAGCTGTCGGGCGGTCAGCAGCAGCGGGTGGCGCTCGCCCGCGCGCTCGCGCCGCAGCCCGAGCTCCTGCTCCTCGACGAGCCGTTCTCGAACCTCGACGTCGAGATGCGCGAGCGGCTCGGCCAGGAGGTGCGCGAGATCATCCGGCGCACCCGCACGACCGCGGTGCTGGTGACGCACGACCAGCAAGAGGCGTTCGCGATCGCCGACGAGATCGGGATCATGCACGCGGGCCGGATCGAGCAGTGGGACCTCGCCTACAACCTCTACCACCGGCCGGCGAACCGCTTCATCGCCGACTTCGTCGGCCAGGGCGTGTTCCTGCCGGGGAGCGTGCGGAACCCGCACGAGGTCGAGATCGAGCTCGGTCTCCTGCAGGGCGAGATCCCGCATCAGTGCGAGATCGGCTGCGACATCTGCGGGAAGGGCTGCCAGGTGGAGGTGCTGCTGCGCCCCGACGACATCGTCCACGACGACGCCGCCGCGCAGAAGGCCGAGGTCCTGCACAAGGCGTTCCGCGGCGCCGAGATCCTCTACACCCTCCGGCTCGAGAGCGGCCGGAAGGTGCTGGCGCTCGTCCCGAGCCACCACAACCACGCGCTCGGCGAGCGGATCGGCATCCGGCTCGACGTCGACCACGTGGTCGCGTTCGCGCCCGAGGGCCGCTAGCGGCGGCCCTCCGTCAGCTCTCGGTCTTCAGCTCGTACAGCAGCGGGATCTCCACGACGATCTCGCGGTTCCTGAGCGCCGGCGGGATCGGCGTGGCCGCGGTCGCCCGGCGCATCGTGTCGACCGCCTGACGGTCGAGCACTTCGTGGCCGCTCGAACGCTTGACGGTCACCGCCGCCGGTCCGCCTTCGGCGCCGATGACGAGCCGGATCTCCACCCTGCCCGCGAGGCCGCGATCTACCGCCTGCGCCGGATAGTGCTTGAGGCGCCGCGCCGCACCGATCAGCGCGAGTCGGTATTGCGCGAGCGAGCCGGCTTCGAGCGCGTCGTCGCCCGGCCGGGGCGCGAGCGTGGGCGTGCCGAGCGCGAGCGCCGGCGCCGCGTCGCTCTTCGCGCCCGCCGCGGGCGCGCTCGCCGCGGCGACCGTTGCCGGCTCGGCCGCCGGCGCAGGGCCCGGCGCGGGCGCGGGTTCCGCGCGCTCGGGCGTCGTGACCGCGACGGGCGCCGGCGCGACTGCGGGCCGCTTGCGCTCGGGCGCGGCCCGCGCGGGCTGCGCCGCATCGCGCTCGCGCACCGGTGCCACCGCCGGGGGCGGCTCCACCACCGCCGCGGTGCGCGCGCCGGGCACGAGCCAGGCGTTCAACGGCGCGGTCGCAGGACGCTCCGAGTAGGTCCAGAGATCCGGCAGGCCGGCGAGCAGGGCCGCGTGCAGGGCGACCGAGACGGCGAGCGCGGGGAGGAGCGGGCCCGAGCCCGCGCCATCCGCGAAACCGGCCAGCTGGCGGAGCGTCATTCCGGTATCTCGTCGACCGCGGCGAGCCAGGCGGCGGCTTCCCCGTCGCTCGGCGCGCGCCAGTCGCTGCGCGGCGAGAGCGAGCCGCCCGACCCGACCTTCGGCGCGTTGGGAATCGCGCTGCGCTTGTACTGCGCGAGCTGGAAGAACCGCTGCGCGAACACGCGCAGCCAGCGCTTGATCTCGGCGAGCGGATACTCGTTGCGGCCCGCCTGCGGGATGTCGGGCCAGGTGCCGCGCGCGCGGTCGCGCCACGCGTGCCACGCGAGGAACGCGACCTTCTGCGGCAGGTAGCCGAACCGCAGCGTGTAGTAGAGGTGGAAGTCCTGGAGCTCGTACGGCCCGACCACGCTCTCCGAGGTCTGGCCCGGCTGGCCGCCGTTCGATCCGGGCACGAGCTCCGGGCTGATTTCCGTGGCGAGCACGTCCATGAGCACCTTGCTCGCATCGGCGCCGAGCTGGCCGGTGCGCGCGACGTAGCGGACGAGATACTGGACCAGCGTCTTCGGCACGCTCGCGTTGACGTGGTAGTGCGACATGTGGTCGCCGACGCCGTAGGTGCTCCAGCCGAGCGCGAGCTCGGACAGGTCGCTCGTCCCGACGACCGGCGCGCGGTGCAGGTTCGCCAGGCGGAAGAGGTGACTCGTCCGTTCGCCGGCCTGGACGTTCTCGAACGTGACGTCGTAGACCTTCTCGCCCCGCGCGTACGGATGCCCGATGTCCTTCAGCATCTGCAGGCACGCCGGGCGGATGTCGATTTCGTTCGCGGTCGCGCCGACCGCCTTCATCAGCCGCCGCGCCTGGTCGAGCGTGCGCCCCCCGGTCGCGAAGCCCGGCATCGTGTAAGCGAGGATGTTCGGGCGCGGCAGTCCCATCACGTCCATCGCCCGCGCGCAGACGATCAGCGCCTGCGTCGAGTCGAGCCCGCCCGAGATGCCGATCACCACGCGCTCGGCGCCCATCGACTTCAGGCGCTTCACCAGGCCGTGCACCTGGATGTCGTACACCTCCTGGCAGCGCGCATCGCGGGTCGCCGGGTCGGACGGGACGTAGGGGAAGCGCTCGTAGCGCCGCTCGAGCGCGAGCTCGCGATCGGCCGGCAGCTCGGCGGTGAAGCGCACCGTGCGGAACTTGGCTATCTCGTCGGCGTGCCGCCGGATCGACTCGCCGAAGCTGTTCTGCCGCATGCGGTCCTGTGCGATGCGGTCGAGGTCGACGTCGGCGGCGACGAGCTGCGAGCCGTACGCGAAGCGATCCGACTCGGCGAGGAGCGAGCCGTTCTCGTAGACGAAGCCGTGGCCGTCCCAGGCGAGGTCGGTGGTCGATTCGCCGAAACCGGCGGCGCTGTAGAGATACGCGGCGAGGCAGCGCGCCGACTGGTTCGAGCCGAGCTCGCGCCGGTAGCCGTCCTTGCCGACGAGGACGTTCGAGGCGGAGAGGTTCAGGAGCACCGTCGCGCCGGCGAGCGCCGCGTACGACGACGGCGGGATCGGCGTCCACAGGTCCTCGCAGATCTCGGCGTGGAACGCGAACAGCGGCTGGTTCTCGAGCTGGAACACCAGCCGCGAGCCGAACGGGACGTCCTGCTGGCCGAGGAGGTTGACCGTCGCGCGCGACGCCACGTCGCCCGGCGTGAACTGCCGCAGCTCGTAGAACTCGCGGTAGTTCGGCAGATAGGTCTTGGGCGTGACGCCGAGGATGCGTCCGCCGTGCACGACGACCGCACAGTTGAAGAGCAGGCTGTCGACGACGAGCGGCACGCCGACGACGGCGATCACCGGGATCTCGCGCGACGCGGCGACGACCCGCCCGAGCCCCGCGAGCGTGCCGTCGAGTAGCGCCTGCTGGTGGAAGAGGTCCTCGCAGGAATAGGCCGAGAGCCCGAGCTCGGGGAAGAGCGCGAGGATCGCGCGCCGGCGCCCCGCCTCCTCGAGCAGCGCGATCGACCTGTCGGCGTTGAACGCCGGGTCGGCGACGCGCACCTCCGGGATGCAGATCGCGACCCGCGCGAAATTGTGCCGGTAGAGATTGAAGAATGACACGGCGATTCAGGCGCTTAAGTAGCGCCTATTCTGCCGCAATCGGTGACTCGCCGTAGCGGAGATCGCTGGCGAGGGGGTCCGGACCGGCGCCGATCACCAGGGTTCGCCTGCTAATCCACGCTGATGCCGGCCTCCTTCACGACGCGCGCCCACTTGGCCGTCTCGTCGGCGATGAACTTGCCGAAGTCCGCGGCGCTCATCTGGACCGCCTCGGCCCCTTCCGCATCGAACCGCTTCTTCGTCTCGGCGGAGCCGACGATCGCCGCGAGCTCGTTCTGCAGCCGGTCGAGGACGGCCGGCGGCGTGCCGGCGGGCGCGACGATGCCCCACCAGTTGCTCCCCTCGTAGCCGGGCAGGCCGGCCGCCGCAAATGTCGGCACTTCGGGCAGGGCGGGGTTCCGTTGCGAGCCGGTCGTTCCCAGCGCTCTCACCTTGCCGCTGCGGATATGCGGGAGCCACGTGAAGATCGTGCCGAACGCGACCTGCGCCTGGCCTGCCATGACATCGACGCCGCCGGGGCCGGTGCCCTTGTAGGGCACGTGCACGATGTCGACGCCGGCCTGCATCTTGAAGAGCTCGCTCGCGAGATGCGCGAAACTGCCGACACCGCCCGACACATAGTTCAGCTGCCCGGGCTTCTGCTTGGCGAGCGCGATGAACTCCTGCAGCGAGCGCACCGGCAGCCCCGGATAGACGACCAGGACGGTCACGCCGGTGCCGAGCATCGCCACCGGCACGAACGACTTGACCGGATCGTAGGGGAGCTTCTTGTACATCGACGCGCTGAAGACGAACGGGGTGGAGACGAGGAGCAGCGTGTAGCCGTCCGGCGGCGACGCTGCCGCGATCGCCGTGCCGATCGTGCCGCCGGCGCCGGTCCGGTTTTCCACGACGACCGGCTGGCCGAGCCGTTCGCTCAACTGCGCGGCGGTCATCCGTCCGATGATGTCGTTGCTCGCACCGGGCGCGAACGGAATGATGAGGCGCAGCGGCTTGCTCGGATAGCTTTGCGCCGCCGCAACCGACGCCAGCAGCGCGAGCAGCAAGCCCAGGGACCCGCGCGGCCAGCGCATCGCCCCCTCCCCGAAGATCAGTCGCCAGCCGCGAAGGATGCGCGCGATCGGAGTGCGGGGCAAGGTAGACTCGCGCGGACGATGTGGCGCCCACCGCAACGCATCAAGTGGAAGCCCGCGCCCGGCCGCTGGCCGACGCGCGACGAGGCTACGCACTCACGCCTCTTCAGTCCGATCGCGATCGGGCGCATGGAGCTCGAGAGCCGCACCTGGGTGCCGGCGATGGTGCCGTGGCGCGCGACCGAAGACGGCTTCGTCACCGACGAGAACCTCGCCTGGTACGAGCGGTTCGCGCGCGGGCAGCCGGGCGCGATCGTCGTCGAGGCGACCGGCATCCGCGACATTCCGTCCGGCCCGCTGCTGCGCATCGGCCACGACCGCTTCCTGCCCGGCCTGCGCGAGCTCGTGCAGACGGTGCGCCGCGCGAGCGAAGGCCGCACGCGCCTCCTCATCCAGGTCATCGACTTCCTCGCGGTCCGCCGGCGGCCGGATCCGGAGAAGTTCTTCGCGCGCTTCCTCGAGATCCAGCCCTGGCACCGCGAGCGGCTCGGCGGCGAGGATTGGCCCGAAGTCCAGATCCGGACGGTGCTCGCCGGGCTGCCCGAGGACGAGCTCGCGCGCGTGCTCGAGACGCGGGAGCTGGAGGCGCTGCGCTTCGGCTATCGCGAGCGCGTGACCGACATGGATCTCGCGCACGTGCGCGAGCTGCCGCGCGTGCTGCCCGACCTCTTCGCGCAGGCGGCGCGCCGCGCGCGCGAGGCCGGGTTCGACGGCGTCGAGCTGCACTATGCGCACGCGTACACGATGGCGTCGTTTCTCTCGCGGCTCAACGATCGCTCCGACGGCTACGGCGGCGCGCGCGAGCACCGGGTGCGGCTGCCGCTGGAGGTCTTCCGCCGGGTGCGCGAGGTCGCGGGCGCCGACTACACGATCGGCTGCCGCTTCCTCGCCGAGGAATGCGTCGCCGGCGGCAACACCGTCGAGGACACCGCGTTCTTCGGCGTCGCGTTCGCGCGCGCGGGCATGGATTTCCTGTCGCTCTCGCGCGGCGGCAAGTTCGACGACGCGCGGCAGCCGGCGGTCGGCTGGTCCGCCTATCCGTACACCGGCCCGAGCGGCTACGAATGCATGCCGCAGTACGTGTCGGACGAGCGCGGCCCGTTCGGCCGCAACGTCGACCCCTCCGCGGCGATCCGCGACGCGGTCCGCGCGGCGGGTTTCGCCACTCCGGTGATCGTCACCGGCGGCATCCACGGGTTCGACCAGGCCGAGCTGCTCCTCGCGGAAGGCAAGGCCGACGTCGTGGGCCTCGCGCGGCAAAGCCTCGCCGACCCGGACTGGTTCCAGAAGGTGCGGCTCGGGCGCGGTGCCGAGGTGCGGGTGTGCGAGTACACGAACTACTGCGAGGCCCTCGACCAGAAGCACCAGCAGGTGACCTGCCAGCTGTGGGACCGCGAGGCGCTGGACGAGCCGGGGGTCGCCCGGTCGAAGGACGGCAAGCGGCGCCTCGTCCCGCCCGCCTGGACCCCGGGCCCCTGAGGTCCCGCGCACGCTAGTTCACATCGACCCGGCCTTCCCCTTGGCACGGCGCCCGAGATCGCCGCATAATGAAGGCCTTACGAACGGAGAAGGGAGACTGGCCATGAAGACCCGAGCTGCTTCAGCTCGGCGCCGCTGCGGCGCTTGCCTTGTCGTCGGCGGTATTGGCCCAGACGCCTCCGCCGGCGGGCGCGATCCAGGTCGCCCCGGGCGACGTCGTCCAGCTCGACTACCTGCGCTACGAAGGGCGGTACTACGAGATCGCGCGGCTCTACAACTGGCGGCAGCGAAACTGCGGCTCGGACGTGGTGGTCACGTTCGTGCGTCGCACCGAAGGCGACGTGTCGTTTGTCAATCAGTGCATCGAAAACGACAAGTCATGGATCATGGACATCGGCCGGCTGGTCACCACCGACAGCGACCAGCGGCCCGGCGAGCTCCGGTTCGGCCCCGACCTCATCGGCTGGGGACCCTGGTTCAACGGCACTTACCGCCTGATCGAGCTGTCGGGCGACTTCAGCTACGCGATGATCGGCGATCCGGACGGCTCGAAGCTCTGGATCCTCTCGCGCACGCGCCACATGGACGACCAGACCTATCAGCGCCTACTCGCGCGTGCGGCCGAGCGCGGGTACGACACCTCGAAGCTGATCCGCACCGTCCAGAACGGCCTGTAGCGGGTCGGCACGAATCAAAAGGCGCCCTCGCGGGCGCCTTTTTTGTCGCCGGTCCGCCCCCTACTCGCGGCGTGGCGGGATAGTCCACAGGTACACCGCGCTCGAGCCCACCTCCACCACGCGTTCGGGCGCCCAGTCCCCCATGTCGAAGCCGTACGAGACTACCCGCGTGCCGGGCTTCAGCTCGGCGAGGAGCTTCGGCCGCAACCGCTGATTCAGCCGCGGCAGCAGATAGAGCGTGACCACGGTCGCCTCGCGGATGTCGGCGTCGAAGAGGTCCTGGTTGACGAACCGCACGCGACTCGCGACGCCCGCCGCCTGCGCGTTGCGCTCGCCGTCGGCGATCCGCGCCGGATCGATGTCGATGCCGACGCCGCGCGCGCCGTGCCGGCGCGCCGCGGCGATCACGATCCGCCCGTCGCCGGAACCGAGGTCGTAGACCACGTCGTCCTTCTGCACGCCGGCGAGCTTGAGCATCGCCGTCACCGCCCCCTCCGGGCTCGGCACGAACGGGACGTCGAGTGACGGCGGCGGGGAAACCGGCGACGGGGCTTGCGCGTGCGCCGCGAGCCCGACGAGGACGAAGAGGAGACCGGCGAGACGCCCCGATTTCATGCGCTCGCTCACTCGCTAGGCGGCGGCCAGCGCCGCGCCCGGACGCAACCCGCAGCTCTCGAACGCCGCACGCGTCGCGGCCCGCTCGACGTCGCTGAGCCCGAGCAGCGGCCGCCGCACCGGGCCGCCCGCCTGTCCGAGCAGCTCCTGCCAGTACTTCTGGTGCGCCGCCGCCTTGCCCGCGGGACGGGTGGCGCGCAGGGCGTGGCGGACGGGCGCGAGGCTGTCGCGCACCTGCCGCGCCTTGTCGATCTCGCCCTTCATCGCGAGCCCGGTGTACTCGTGCATGCGCCGGTCGGCCGCGGTCTGCAGCAGGAACGGCGGCGTCGAGCAGAGGTACACCTGCCACCCGAGCTCGACGATGTTGTCCAGCCACTCCTCCTCGTTCGACGTGCTGACGATCAGCCGGTCGCCCGCCAGGCGGGTGAGCTGCGCATAGGTCTCGCGCGGCACGCTGTACTTGATCGCGACGACGTTCGGGAGCTCGGCGAGCCGCAGGCACACCTCGGGCTCGAGCAGGTAGCCGCAGTCCGGCGGCTGGTTCCACAGCGCGATCCCGATGTCGATCCGGTCGGAGACGTAGCGGTAATACTCGAAGATCGTGTCGGGCGTGTGCGCGCCGAAATACAGGAGCGGCGTGTGCACGACGACGTAGTCCGCGCCGATCGCTTCCGCGTGCCGCGCGAGCTCCACCACGGTGTCGAGGCTCTGGTCCGAGCACGAGACCATCACTCCGCCGCGGCCCGCCGCCTCCTCGACCGCGAGCTCGGCGGTGCGCTTGCGCTCGGCCACGGTCATCGACGCGAACTCGCCCTGCTTGCCGTTGACGAACAGGCCGGCGATCCCGAGGTCGCGGTACCAGTGGCGCAGGTTGCGGCGCCAGCCGTCCTCGTCGAGGCGCGAGGCGTCGGGCGTGAAGGGCGTCAGGGTCGCCGCCCAGACTCCCCGCAGGTGCTGCCTCGCATAGGCCTTCGCGTCGTGCTTGCGGTACTTCATGCGGTCTCCGTCGACCTCGCCGTCGACGCGCGGATGCCCGGATTGTCCACTGCGAGCGGACGCTCCGCAAAGACAGGCCGCAGGACGGCGCCGGGTCCGGGCTAGTTTCGCTCGGTGCGCGCGCCGAGCAGGAGGTATCCCGACCCAGGCGCAGGCGGCGACGGAGAGCGCGACGCAACAGCCGACGGCGGCGGCCGCAGCGGGGATGATCAGGATGGAGGCTTCCGCGGCGAGCGCTTCAGCCGGGGCGATGCCGAGGAAGAGGACGGCTGCGATGAGGACGTGCCGCCGGATGTAAGGGAGGAGCACCCAGCGCATGGTGCGGTTGTAAGCGAGCGCGCGTTCCCGCATCCACGCCGGGCCGCGCGCCGCGTCCTTGAAGAGCGCGAACGGGTTCAGGTAGAGCAGGATCTGACGCCACAGCGGCAGCCGCGCCCGCGCATCGCGCGAGAGCAGCGCTTCCACGTCGTCAATGCTCGCTTCCGGCTTCATCGCACTCACCGCGTGCCGACGATACCGCAGGTCACGCGCGCTCACCAGCCGCCGCAGGTCCTAGGCCGTGCGCGGCAGTGAGAGATTGCACGGTTTCGGGGCAGCGCCGCCGCGCGCCATGCCGAATCCTGTCGCCGTGCCGCTACCGCCGCCCGGTCGTTCCCGGGTCGCCCAGCTCGAAACCGACGTCGTCGACGTAGCACCAGCCCCAGGACTCGCCGGGTTCGAGCGACCGCATGACCGGATGTCCGGTGCCATGGAAATGCTTCGTCGCGTGCTTGCCGATCGAGCTGTCGCAGCAACCGACGTGCCCGCAGGTCAGGCAGAGACGCAGATGCACCCACGCCTGGCCGATCTTCAGGCACTCCTCGCACCCGTTCGCGCGCGGCGCGAGCGCCTTGATTTGCCCGATGTGCGTGCATGTCGTCGCCATCCGTCGCTCCCAGCTGGAATTCCCGCAGTCACTGCTGCGGAATTCCCGCCTTCCTGATCACCGCCTCCCATTTCGCGATGTCGTTGACGAGCTGCTTGCGGAGCTCGTCGGGCGTGCCCGGCGTAGGCCTCGTTGCCGAACTCGAGCAGGCGCTGCTTGAAGTCGGGCATCGCGACGACGGCGTTGACGTGCCGGTTCAGGATCGCGACGATCTCCGGCGGCGTGCCGGCCGGCGCGCCGAGCGCGTTCCAGCCGGTCACCTCGTAGGTCGGAACGCCGGCCTCCTTCACGATCGGCAGATCGGGGAGATAGACCGACCGCTTGGCGCCGGTGGTGGCGAGCGGCCGCAGCTTCTTCGCCGACACGAGCGACCGCAGCGCGGTGTAGGACTCGAATACGGCGTCGAGGTTACCCGCCATCAGCGCGGTCGCGGCCTCGGGCGAGGTGCGGAACGGCACGATCGCGACGTCGATCCCCGCCGTCGACTTGAACAGCTCCGCCGAGAGGTTCTGCGTGCTGCCGGGGTTGATGGTGCCGAAGTTGAGCTTGCCCGGGTTCGCGCGGGCGGCGGCCAGCAGATCGCCGAGCGCCTGGTACTTCGACTCCGGGTTCGCGACGATCACCAGGTCGAAGTACGCGACGAGCGACACCGGCGCGAAATCCTTCACCGGGTCGAACGGCAGGTTCTTGAACAGCCCCTTCGAGATCGCCGTTCCGTTCGTCAGCACGAGGAGCGTGTGCCCGTCCGGCGCCGCTTTCATCACCGTCGACGCCGCCGTCACCCCGCCCGCGCCCGGCTGGTTCTCGACCACCACCTGCTTGCCGACCAGCCCGGTGAGCTTGTCGGCGACCAGGCGGAAGGTGATATCGGCGAGCCCGCCCGGCCCGAAGGCGAGCACGAGGCGGATCGGGACGCTCGGGAAACGCGGCCGCCGATTGCCCCCACGCGGCGCCGCAGCCGGCGACGGCGATCAGGGCGGACAGGTACAGGGCGACGGATCGTGACATCAGCTCTCCTCCTCGAAACCGAACAGCGCGGCGGGATTGTCGACCAGGATGCGCTTTCGCAGCGCCGCGTCGGGCACCCACTCCGCGAGCAGGTCGACGAGATCGCCGTCGTTCGGCATCTTGCGGTCGTTCATGTTGACGTGCGGCCAGTCCGATCCCCAAACCAGCCGCTCCGGTGCATGTCGCACCAGAGCATGAGCGAAGGGCGTGATCGGCGCATACGGATAGTCCTCCGCGGTGCAGCGCATCGGTCCGGAAAGCTTCACCCAGACGCGGCCGGTGTCGAGCATCTCGAGCAGCTTCCGGAACGCGGGCTGGTTCAGGCCGAGCTCGGCGCGGAATCCGCCGAAGTGGTCGAGCACGACGGCGTTGGGCAGCGCGAGCAGCCGCGGCGCCTGCTCCTCGAGGTCGCCGCGCGGATAGAACTGGACCTGCCAGCCCGCGGCGTCGAAGGCGCGCTGCGCGAGCGCGGGGTTGAGGGTCGGCAGGCCGCGGCCCTGCCGCTCGCTGATGAACCGGACGCCGCGGATGCCGAGCCGGTCGAGGCGCCGGATCTCCGCCGCCGCGAGATCCTCGGGCGGCAGGATGATCCCGCGCAGGCGCTCCGGATAACGCTCGACGGCGTCGGCGGCGAGCGCGTAGGTGCGGCCGTACGCGCCGCCGCTCACCACCACACCGCGGCTCAGTCCGAGCACGCCCTGCAGCTCGAACAGCGTTTCCGGCAGCGCGTCGCCGGACGTGTACGTCGTGGCGGGGTCGAACGGATACCGGCTGACCGGTCCGAACAGGTGGAAGTGGGTGTCGCACGCGCCGGGCGGCAGGCGCAGGCGCGGCGTCTTCGGGTGCGGATCGGGCGGGTGAGCTCGCTCTACCATCGGCTGCCGGGGCTCACTCGGAAACGGTGATCTTCGCGTCGCGGACCACCTGCGCCCAGAGCTTGAGCTCGTCGGCGATGACCTTGGCGAACTGCTCCGGCGTGCTGCCCACCACCTCGACGCCGTCCGCGCGCAGGCGATCGGCGACCTTCGGGTTTTTCACCGCCTTCGAGAAGGCGGCGTACAGGGTCGTGATCGCTTCCGCCGGCGTCTTCGCCGGCGCGATCGCGCCGATCCACAGATAGCCCTCGTAGCCGGGGAAGCCGGACTCGGCGACCGTCGGCACGTTCGGCAGCTGCGGCAGGCGCGTCGTGCCGGCGGTCGCGAGCACCTTGAGCTTGCCGGCGGCGAGATGCTGCGCCGATATCGCATAGGTGTCGTACTTGAGCTGCACCACCCCCGCGAGGAGATCGACGAGCGCCGGCGCGGCGCCCTTGTAGGCGACGTGGGCGACCTGCACGTCGGCGCGGCGCAGGAGCAGCTCCATCGTGACGTGCGGCAGCGTGCCGATGCCCGCCGACGAGTAGTTGAGCTTGCCGGGATTCGCCTTGGCGTACTTCAGCATCCCGTCCAGCGTATCGAACGGAACGCTGGGATGCGCGACCAGCAGCTCCGGCACGCTCGCGATGATCGAGATCGGCGCAAAGTCCGCCGCGGTGTCGAACGGCAGCTTCGGCCGCAGCGCGGGATTGATCGTGTGCGACGGCGTCGTGATCAGGATCGAGTAGCCGTCGGGCTGCGACCGGGCGGTCGCGTCGGTCGCGACCGTCCCGCCGGCGCCCGGCCGGTGGTCGATCACGACGGGCTTGCCGAGGATCTCCGCCGCCTCGCTGCAGACGAGCCGCGACACGAAGTCGACGGCACCGCCCGGCGGAAACGGCAGGAACACCTTGATCGGCCGCTCGGGATACACCGCGGCCGCGCTGCCGGCGAAGACGGCGAGGCCCACCGCGCATGCCAGTCCTGCCATCGAAGCCCGCTTTCGCAGGCGCGTGTGCACGCTCATCTGCTTCCTCCCTCGTGACGAGCGTGCGATTCTGAGAGACGTGCGCGCGCATGACAACCGGGCGCGCGTCCCACGCGCGTCGACGCTCGATTCAGTGGGACGCGAGCTCCGGCGCCGGGATCACTCGACCGTCGCGCCCGACTCCTTGACCACCTGCGCCCACTTCTCGGTCTCGGCGCGCAGGAACGCGGCGAACTCCTCCGGCGACTTGCTGGTGACGACGTCGACGCCGCTCTCCCCGAGACGCTTCCTGACGTCGGGCGTTTCCATCACCTGCAGCAGGATCCCGTGCAGCTTGGCGATCACGTCCGGCGGCGTGCCGGTGGGCGCGAACACGCCCTGCCACGATCCGTGCGTCATCTCCGGCAAGCCCTCCTCGGCGAGCGTCGGGGTGTTCGGAAACGCGCCCACCCGCTGCGGCGCCGCCACGGCGAGCAGCTTCAGCTTGCCGGCGCGCACCTGGCTCGCGGCCGACGACAGCGTGACGAACATCACCGACGTCTCGCCGCCGAGCAGGCCGGTGATCGCGGGGCCCGCGCCGCCCTTGTATGGCACGTGCGTCATCGTGATCCCGCTCGACTTCATGAAGCGCTCCATCTCCAGCCGGTTCGCGCTTCCCGGACCCGGCGAGGCGAAGAAGTACTTCCCGGGCGACGGCTTCACGAACTCGACCAGCTCGCGCGCGCTGTTCGGCGGGAACGACGGGTTCGCGACCAGCGCGCTCGGCACGTCGACCACCTGCGTGATCGGGATGAAGTCGCGCGTCGGCACGACGGTGAGCGTCTTGTACAGGCTCGGGTTGATGGCGGCCGTCCCGACGTTGCCGAGGAACAGCGTGTAGCCGTCGGGCGCCGCCTTCGCCGCCGCCTCGAGTCCGATGTTGCCCGACGCGCCGGCGCGGTTCTCGATCACGATGCTCTGGCCGGTGAGCTCGCCGAGGCGCGGCTGGATGATGCGGCCGACGAAGTCGGACGCGCCGCCGGGGGCGAACGGGATGATCACTCGGATCGGTTTCGTCGGATAGCCCGCCGCGGCGCCTTGCGCCACCGCGGCCGGCGCGATCGCGCCCGCGGCGCAGGCGATCAGCAGGGACAGTGCAGCGGTGCTTGCTCTCATGGCACTCCTCCGGTGTTCTACAGCAGCGAAAACCGTTCGTCGGCGGCCAGGCACGCCGCCTCGGGCAGCCCGAGCTCGCGCCGCACGATGTTGGTCCCCTGCACGATCGAGATCATCTTGTGGAACGCGTGGCGGCGGCTCATGCCCTCGCGCCCCATGCCGCAGTCCGACGACAGCACGAGGCGCTCCTTGGGGATGTGCTTCAGCGCGCGCCGGATCAGCGCCGCCACCTGGTCGGGCGTCTCGACCTGAAGCGTGTGGTGGTCGACCACGCCGATCGCGATCTTCTTCTCCTTCATGCCGCTGCCGATCGCCTCGAGGTCGGACCCGTCCATGCTGCAGCATTCGAACGTGATCACGTCGGCGTCGAGGCGGTTGAGCGGCTCGATCGCCGGCGCGTAGCTCGGCTGCGGGTTGAAGATGCGCTGGGCGCCGGGGTTGCCCCAGCAGGTGTGGCACCAGATCTCGGCCTTGCCGCGCAGGCCCCGCACGGTGTTGTTGAACACCTCTACCAGGAAGTCGTTGTTCAGCACCGAACCCGCCATGCCCTTCACCGCAAGCATGTGGATCTGCGGCTCCTCCATCTGCACGACCTGGCAGCCCGCGTCGACGAGCTCGCGCAGCTCCGCGTTGAGCGCATCGCTCACCGCCATGATCGCCTTGCGCAGGTCCTGGTAGTGGAAATCGCGCACCGCCATCGCGATCAGCTCGGGCGTGATCGTCCCGAACTTCACCGGCCGCGTCGTCAGGCGCTGCGCCGCCTTCCAGACCGGAGTGAACTGGAGCGTCCCGCGTCCGACCGGGCCGACGAGGTCGGGCATGACCCGCGCCTCGAGGATGTCGTGCAGGATGTGACCGCGCGGATGGACGAAGCCGGCCTTGCCGCCTTCGCGGCGATAGGCCTGCGCGCCGGAGAAACCGTCCATCCGGATCGGGGCGTACGAGAACCAGTTGTGGCCGCCGACGTCGGCGTCGAAACGGCAGTCGCCGTCGGTGACGATGTCGAGCCCGGCGAGCTCCTGGTCGCGGATGTAGGCCGACGCCGCGTCGAGGTACTGCTCGCGGTAGGTCCGGTCGACCATCGCTTCGCGGAAGCTGCGCCGGCCGAGATTCTCCGTGTACCAGCCCGGCCGCGGCAGCGAGCCGGTGATGGTGGTCGGAAGCACGATGCCCGCGGTCGCGGTGTACATGGTGAGCGTCTCCTTTGGCCGGGGATGCTACATCATCCGCCTGCGGCGACCGGAGCCGGGCGACGCGAATCGTTCATCCGCAGTGCATCAAAGAGGGCAGCCAAGGAGAAGGGATCATGGACCTGAAGGAACTCAACGAGCGCGGACTCCAACTCCGCCGGCGGATGTTCGGTGCCGAGGCGGTGGAGAAACGGATGCGGGCGGCGGGCGATTTCGGCGCGCCGCTGCAGCAGATCGTCAACGCCTACGCCTACGGCGACGTCTGGAGCCGCCCGGCCCTGCCGCTCAAGATGAAGAGCCTGGCGATGCTCGGCATCACCGCCGCGCTCAACCGGCCGGCCGAGTTTCGCGTGCACGTGCAGGGCTGCCTCGCGAACGGCGGCACGCCGGACGAGATCCGCGAGGTGCTGCTGCTGGTCGCGCTTTACTGCGGCATCCCCGCGGCGAACGACGCGCACCGCATCGCCTTCGAGGTGTTCAACGAGGGCGCGACAGGCTAGTGGGCGCGCGCGCCGTGGGACGAGGCCCGCAGCTCGCTTGACAATCGCAGGAGGCAATCCTAGGCTGGCCGCGGACGTCCATCGCGAGTCGCGGCCCACCGGACAAGGAGGTAGACAGATGCGCACCACGCTCGTATCGATCCCGACCGCGACCAAGCCGCTCGACGGCGCGTACTACGAGCCGGAGGGGCGGAAGCCGGCGGGCGCGGCGCTCCTGTTCCATGGCAACACGATGAACTTCTATTACGGTCCGCCGCGCTTCCTGCCGCCGGCGCTGACCAAGCTCGGCCTGGCGTGCCTCGCGTTCAACCGCCGCGGCCACGACATCCTGTCGACCCGCGACAGCCGCGACGCCGAAGGCGCCGCCTACCAGAGCGCCGCCGAGGCGATCGCCGACAACCGCACCGCCGCGGAGTGGCTCGGCGCGCGCGGCTTTGCGCACCCGGTCGTGATCGGGCACAGCCACGGCGGCATGCTCGCGGTGCGCCACGCCGCCGATCACCCGCAGACGCCGGCGCTCGTCCTGCTGTCGGCGCATCGCGGCGGTAAGGGACTCGTCCCCGGCGGGAGCAAGGCGGGTCTCCTCGCGGGCAACCGCCTGGAGGAGATCACCGCGCAGTCGCGGGAGCTCGTGGCCGCCGGACGCGGGAACGAGCTGATCCTGATGCCCGGCTGGTGGTACGTGGTGACCGCGGCAGGCTTCCTCGACATGCTCGAGAACCTGCCGGACGTGATCGAGCTCGCGCCCAAGGTGAAGAGCCCGACGCTCTACGTGCGCGGCGACCAGGAACCCGCCGGGCTCTATCCGGCCGAGGAGTTCAAGTCCCGCGCGGGCGGCGAATGCACGATCGAGATCCCCGCCAACTGCAACCACTTCTACATCGGCTGCGAGGAAGCGGTCTCCGCCACGGTCGCGAAGTGGCTCGCGAAGACGCTGAACCTGCAGTGAGCGGACCGCGCTAGGCGGGGATGATCCGGCGCTCCCGCATCTCGCGGAAGAGGCGCAGGAACATCTCCTCGCTGTCCAGCCACTCGGCGAAGCCGGTGCGGCGCAGCTTGTTGAAGTTCGAGATCGCGTCCCAGTGGCGGTGGAACGCCGCGTCGCCGAAGCCCCATGAGGCGACGCGCTTGAAGTCGGTCACGGCGAGGTCGTACTTCGCCGCCATCTTCGTCCAGAGCGCGGCCTTGTCGGGCATGAACTCGGTCAACCGGATCGTCTGCACCGGGCCGAGCGCCATGCGGAAATGCTCGGCGAACGCCGGCCACAGGTTCTCCCAGCGGAAGTAGTCGCCGTTGGTGACGTTGTAGACCTCGTTCGCGCAGGCGTCGTGCGTCGCGGTCCATTCGACCGCCTTGGCGAGCAGGCCGGAGTCGGTCGCCTGATGCAGCGCCGAGTAGCCCGCCGGCGTGCCGGGAAAGCGCAGCGGCAGTCCGAGCTCGCGCGAGATCACGGCGTACGCCGCGATCACCGCGGTAAGGTTCATCGGGTTGCCGAACGAGATGCCGCCGACGATGCCCGGCCGCAGCGCGATCCAGCGCCACGGCTTCCCCGCCTGCCGCGCCTTCAGGAAATCCTCCTGGTCGAAGTAGAAGTTCGGCGGCATGTGCCGCGGATCCGACTCCTTCGCCGGCGTCCTGTAGGGGCCGATGAAGGCGCCGTACGCCTTCCCGCCCTGCATGATGAGCACGCACTGGAGCCGGCGCGCAACGCGCTCCAGGACGTCGACCACGTTGGTCAGCATCGCGAGGTTGGGCGCGACCTCCTCGGCGCGGTTGGGCCGCTCCTGATACGCGCAGTAGAAGACGTGGGTGACCTCGCGCAGCGGCTCGAGCTTCGCCGCGCAATCCCGCGGGTCGAGAAGGTCGACGGCGACGACGGCGTGGCCGGCGGGCGCCGGGCCCGGGCGCCGTGCGGCCGCGATCACCTCCCAGTCGTCCCGCCCGGCGAAATGCGCGACGAGCTGCGCGCCGATGATCCCGGTGCCGCCGACGATCAGGGCCGTCTTCTTCACGATTCGCTCCTCGTTTCCGCGCTGCACCACCGCCCGCAACTTCGGTGTGGGCAAGAGTGGGCCGGCCGCGTCCTTGACAATCCCGGTGCCGAACGGAGAATCCCTGGACGTTACCCGATGCGCCGTGGCGCGGGCAACGAGAGCGACAAGAAGAACGACCGGCGCGCCATCCGGGCGCGGCACCCCTAGGAGGATCGACCCATGTCCCGACTCGCCTTGCTGCTGGCAAGACTCACCGCCGTCGTCGTCGCGTGCGCGTGCGCGTCGCTCGCGTTCGCGCAGGGCGAGCCGATCCGCGTCGGCCTGCTGATGATCAAGACCGGTCCGTTCGCCGCGCCGGGCAAGCAGATGGAGGACGGCCTCACCCAGTTCCTCCGCGAGCGCAACTACACGATCGCCGGCCGGAAGGTGGAGCTCATCACCGCCGACACCGCGGCCAATCCCGCGGTCGCCAAGACCAAGACCCAGGAGCTGATCGAGCGCAACAAGGTGCACGTGCTGGTCGGACCGCTCGCCGCCTCCGACATGCTCGCGATCGACGATCTCATCCGCGCCGCGCAGATCCCGATCATCGCCTCTTCCGCCGCGGCGGAGGATCTCACGCAGCGCAAGCTGAACCCGTGGTTCGTGCGGAGCGCCGGCAGCTCCGGCCAGATCAGCCACGCGATGGCCGACTACGCCGCGAAGGACCTGAAGTACAGGCGGATCGCGATCGTCGCCGACGACCTGACCTTCAGCCAGGAGGTCGCCGCGGGCTTCCAGCACGTGTTCGAGGAGTCCGGCGGCAAGATCGTGCAGAAGATCTTCTCGCCGATCAGCACGCCCGACTACGCGACCTACGTGACGCAGCTCAAGCCGAACCTCGACGCGGTGTTCATCAGCTTCTCCGGCGCCAACGGCCCGCGCTTCCTGAAGGCGTTCGGCGACTACGGCCTGCGGAGCAAGGTCGCGGTGCTCGCCGGCATGACGACGGTCGACGAGGCGATCCTGAACACGATGGGCGACGACGTGATCGGCGTGCTGTCGTCGGGGTGGTACTCGGCGGCGTTCGACGACCCGGCGAACCGGAAGTTCGTCGCCGAGTTCCGCGCCGCCAACAAGGCCGACCCCGGCCTGTACGCCGTCGGCGCGTACTCCGCCGGGCTCTTCCTCGAGCAGGCGGTGATCGCGATCAACGGCAAGGTGGAGGACAAGCAGGCGTTCATGAAGGCGCTGAAATCGGTGCGGATCAAGGAGTCGCCGCGGGGCGAGATCCGGCTCGACGACTACGCCAACCCGATCGTCAACGCGTACATCCGCCGCGTGGAGCGCAAGGACGGGCGGCTGATGAACGTCGTGCTGAAGACCTATCCGAACGTCAGCCAGTTCTGGACCTACGACCCGAAGGCGTTCCTCGCGAATCCGGTCTATTCCCGCGAGTGGCCGCCGGCGAAGAACCTCGAATAGCGCCCGACTGCTCGAGCGATGCACGCTTGGGCGGTCCAGACCTTCAACAGCGTCGCCTTCGCGGGGCTGCTGTTCCTGCTCGCGTCGGGCTTCACGCTCATCTTCGGGCTGATGAAGATCCCGAACATGGCGCACGGCGCCTGCTTCATGCTCGGGGCCTACGTCGGCTTCTCGGTGATCCAGGCGGGGCTGCCGTTCTTCGTGGCGGTCGCCGCCGCCGGCATCGCGCTCGCCCTGCTCGGCGCGATCGTCGAGCGGGTCGTGCTGCGGCGCATGGAGGCGAACGAGTTCGCCCAGGTCCTCGCCACCATGGGCATCGCCTTCATCATCGCCGACGCCAGCCTCTGGGTGTGGGGCGGCGACGCGCTGCAGATCCCCGAGCCGGCGTGGCTGCGCGGTCCGATCCGCGTCGGCGACCTCGTCGTGCCGAAGTACCGGGTCGCGCTCATCGTCTGCGCCGCGGTCGCGGCGCTCGGGCTGTGGCTGCTGGTCGATAAGACGCGCCTCGGCGCGATGATCCGCGCCGGCGTCGACAACCCGGCGATCGCCCGGGCGATGGGCATCCGGGTCTCGGCGCTCTCCACCTTCGTCTTCTGCCTCGGGTCGGCGCTGGTCGGCATGGGCGGCGTGCTCGGCGCGCCGATCATCTCGATCTACCCCGGCCTCGACTTCGACATGCTGCCGCTCGCGTTCATCGTCGTCATCCTCGGCGGCATCGGCAGCCTCGCCGGCGCGTTCGTCGGCAGCATCGTCATCGGCTTCATCTACACGTTCGGACAGGCCTGGGTCGCCGATCTCGCCTACGTGATCCTGTTCCTGCCGATGGCGCTCGTCCTGATCGTCCGGCCGCAGGGCCTTTTCGGCAGGCCGGCGGCGTGAAAGGCGTGCTCATCGGGACGGCGCTCGCCGCGCTCGTCCCCACCGTCCTCGGGTCCAACTTCTACATCAACCTCGCCACGCAGGTCCTGATCGCGGCGATCTTCGCGTCGAGCTACAACGTGATCGCCGGCTGGGGCGGTCTCGTCTCGTTCGGGCACGCCGCGTTCTTCGGCGCCGCCGGGTACGGCGCGGCGCTGCTCATCCTGAAAGGCGGCTTCGGGCATCTCGCCGCGGCGCTCTTCGGCCTCGCATTCGCGACGGTCCTGGCGGGCATCGTCGGCGCGCTCGCCCTGCGCGCGACCGGCATCAGCTTCCTGATGATCACGCTCGCGCTCGGCCAGATCCTGTGGGGCCTGTCGTACCGCTGGGTGTCGGTCACCGGCGGCGACAACGGTCTCACCGGCCTCACGCGGCCGGCGCTCTTCGGGCTGAGCCTCGACGGCGCCGGGGCGTACTACTACTTCACGCTCGCGGTCGCGCTCGTCGCTTTCCTCTCGATCCGCCGGTTCGCCGGGTCGTCGCTCGGCGCGAGCCTGCGCGGCACCCGCGACCAGCCGCGGCGGATGAGCGCGCTCGGCTTCAACGTCTGGCTGATCCGCTGGGTGGCGTTCGTCTACGCCGGGTTCTGGGCCGGCGTGGCGGGGCTGCTTTTCCTCTACTACCACCGCTTCATCGGCCCGCACTCGCTGTCGATCGCCGAGTCGGCGGAGGTGCTGCTGATGGTGATCCTCGGCGGCGCCGGGACGCTGAGCGGCCCGATCGTGGGCGCGGCGATCATCGTGCTCGTCCGCAACCTGATCAGCGCCTACGTCGAGCACTGGCCGATGCTGCTCGGCGCGCTCTTCCTGCTGGTCATCATGTTCGTGCCCGAGGGGCTGGTGCCCGGCGTCGCCGCGCGGGTGCGCGGCCTGCGCCAGTCGGGCCGCAAAGCCCCGGTCGAGGCACCGCCGCACGCATGAGCGACGCCCTCCTCCGGCTGCGCGCCGTCTCCAAATCGTTCGGCGGCGTGCAGGTCGTGCGCGGCGTCGATCTCGCGGTCGCGCCGGGCGAGCGCCGGCTGATCCTCGGACCGAACGGCGCCGGCAAGACGACGCTCTTCAACCTCATCACCGGCGACGTGGCCTGCGACCACGGCTCGATCGTCCTCGACGACGCCGAGCTCGCCCACCTGCCCACCGCGCGGCGCGTGCGCGCGGGGCTCGCGCGCACCTACCAGATCATCAGCCTGTTCCCGCACGACTCGCTGCGGCAGAACGTCGTGCTCGCCCTGCTCGGCCTGTCGCGCGCGCGCTGGAATCCGCTCGACGTCCTGGCGGCGCGGCAGGACCTCCGCGGCGAGGCGGACCGGATCCTGGCGACGGTGCAGCTCGACCGCATCGCGGACCGCGCGGTGGCGCAGTGCACCTACGGCGAGAAGCGGCGCCTGGAGATCGCGCTCGCGCTCGCGCAACGGCCGCGGCTGCTGCTGCTCGACGAGCCGCTCGCCGGCCTGTCGCAGGCGGAGCGCGCCGACACGCAGCGGCTGCTCGCGTCGATCCCGCCGTCGGTGACGGTGCTGCTGATCGAGCACGACATGGACACCGCGCTCACGCTCGCCGAGCGCGTGACGGTGCTGCACCTCGGCGAGGTGATCGCCGACGGCGAGCGCGACGCGGTGATCCGCGACCCGCGGGTGCGCGAGGTGTACCTTGGCGAATGAGATGATCCGGCTCGAGCGGGTCAACGCGTACTACGCGGACTCGCACGTCCTCCAGGACGTCTCGTTCGCGCTGCACGAGGGGACGGTGCTCGCGCTGCTCGGGCGGAACGGCGCCGGCAAGACCACCTGCCTGCACTCGATCAATGGCCTCGTGCCGCGGCGCACGGGCGCGATCTTCCTGGCGGGCCGCAGGATCGAGCACCTGCCGCCGGAGGAGATCTCGCGGCAGGGGCTCGGCTTCGTGCCGCAGGGCCGGCACGTGTTCCCGTCCCTGACGGTGCGCGAGAACCTGATCGTCGCCGCCCGCGACGCAGGCGATGCCGCGGATCGCGCCTGGACGCTCGACAGCGTGTACGGGCTCTTCCCGCGGCTCCGGGAACGCGACGCGCAGCTCGGCGGATCGCTGTCCGGCGGCGAGCAGCAGATGCTGGTGATCGGGCGGGCGCTGATGACCAATCCGCGCGTCCTGCTCCTCGACGAGCCGTCGGAGGGCCTCGCCCCGCAGCTCGTCGTCGAGCTCCGCGCCACGCTCGGCCGGCTCAAGGAGCAAGGGCTGTCGATCCTGCTCGTGGAGCAGAACCTGAAGCTCGCGTTCACCCTCGCCGAGCATTGCGTGATCCTCAACACCGGCCAGGTGGTCCACGACGGGCCGGTGGCGGGCGTCCGGGCGGATGCGGCCCTGCTGTCCAAGCACCTGGGCGTCGAATCCGTGCACGTGTAGCACCCGCGCCGCTTGCGGCCGCCGGCGAATCGGATCAGGCTAGGCGCGTCACACCCGCTCGCCGCGCCCCCATGCCCGCGACCGCCCTCCTCGATCTCGTCGGCAACACGCCGCTCGTCCGCCTCAACCGTCTCGACACCGGCCCGTGCGAGCTGTACGTCAAGCTCGAGAGCCAGAACCCGGGCGGCTCGATCAAGGACCGCATCGCGCAGGCGATGATCGAAGCCGCCGAGCGCGACGGGCGACTGCCGCCCGGCGGCACGATCGTCGAGGCCACCGCGGGCAACACCGGCATCGCGCTCGCGCTCGTCGGCACGCTCAAGGGCTACCGCACCCTGCTCGTCGTGCCCGACAAGATGAGCCGCGAGAAGATCCAGCACCTCAAGGCGCTCGGCGCGGAGGTGATCATGACGCGCTCGGACGTCGGGCGCGGCCATCCCGAGTACTACCAGGACGTCGCCGCGCGGATCGCGGCCGAGCAGCCCGGCGCCTGCTTCGTCAACCAGTTCGCCAACCCGGCGAACCCGGCCGCGCACGAGCGCACGACCGGACCGGAGATCTGGGCGCAGATGGACGGCCGGCTCGACGCCGTCGTCTGCGGCGTGGGCAGCGGCGGCACGCTCACCGGCCTCACGCACTATTTCCAGAAGGTCGCGCCGCACGTGAAGATGGTGCTTGCCGATCCGCTCGGCTCGATCGTCGCCGAGTACACGCGCAGCGGCCGCCTCGGCACCGCCGGGTCGTGGCTCGTCGAGGGCATCGGCGAGGATTTCCTGCCGCCCGTGCTCGACCTCTCGGGCGTGCGCGAGGCCTACGAGATTCCGGACGCCGAGAGCTTCGAGACCGCGCGCGAGCTGCTGCGGCTGGAGGGCATCCTCGGCGGCTCGTCCTCGGGCACCCTCGTCGCCGCGGCGCTGCGCTACTGCCGCAGCCGCGACAAGGCCGAACGCGTCGTGACGTTCGTCTGCGACACCGGCGCCAAGTACCTGTCGAAGATGTTCAACGACTTCTGGCTCGCCGACCAGGGGCTGGTCGAGCGGCGCCGTCGCCGGCGACCTCACCGACCTGATCTCGCGCCGCTTCGCCGAGGGCGCGGTGGTGAGCGTGAAGCCGGACGACACGCTGCTCACCGCCTACGGGCGCTTCAAGCTGCACGACGTCTCGCAGCTCCCGGTCCTCGACGGCGACCGCATCGTCGGCATCGTGGACGAGTCGGACGTGCTGCTGAACGTGCTCCGCGACGCGTCGCGCTTCGAGGCCCCGGTGGCGAGCGTGATGAGCACCCGGCTCGAGACCGTCGCGCCCGACGCGCCGATCGCGCGGCTGCTCGAGATCTTCGAGCACGAGCACGTCCCGATCGTCGTCGCGGCGGGCCGGTTCGTCGGCCTCGTCACCCGCATCGACGTCCTCAACTACCTGCGCCGCAAGCTCAAATGACGCACAAGCTCGCCACGCTCGCGATCCACGCCGGACAGCCCCCCGATCCCGCGACCGGGGCGGTGATCACGCCGATCTACGCGACCTCCACCTACGTGCAGAGCAGCCCGGGCGTGCACCAGGGGCTCGACTACGCGCGCACGCACAACCCGACGCGGTGGGCGTACGAGCGCTGCGTCGCGGCGCTCGAGTCGGGGACCGACGGCTTCGCGTTCTCGTCCGGGATGGCCGCCACGGCGACCGTGCTCGAGCTCCTCGACAGCGGCGCGCACGTCGTCGCGCTCGACGATCTCTACGGCGGCACGCGGCGACTGTTCGAGCGCGTGCGGAAGCGCAGCGCCGGGCTGCGCTTCACCTACATCCCGTTCGCGCAGGCCGGCGAGCTCGAAGCGGCGATCCAGCCCGAGACGCGCATGGTCTGGGTCGAGTCGCCGTCGAATCCGCTGCTCAAGCTCGTCGACCTCGAAGCGGTCGCGGCGATCGCGCGCCGGCGCGGGATCCTCAGCGTCGCGGACAATACGTTCGCGTCGCCGTGGGTCCAGCGCCCGCTCGAGCTCGGCTTCGACCTCGTCATGCACTCGGCGACCAAGTATCTCAACGGCCACTCGGACGTGATCAACGGCGTCGTCGTCACGAAGTCGAAGGAGCTGGCGGAGAAGCTCGCGTTCATGCAGAACGCGATCGGCTCGGTGCCGAGCCCGTTCGATGCCTTCCTCGTGACGCGCGGGCTGAAGACGCTCGCAGTCCGGATGGAGCGCCACTGCGCGAACGCGCAGGCGATCGCGGCGCGGCTCGAGCGGCATCCCAAGGTCGAGCGCGTGATCTACCCCGGCCTGCCGTCACATCCGCAGCACGCGCTGGCCCGAAGCGGCAGATGCCCGGGTACGGCGGAATGGCGTCGATGGTGCTGAAGGCGGGACTCGACGGCACGAAGCGCTTCCTCGAGCGCTGCCGGCTCTTCGCGCTCGCCGAGAGCCTGGGCGGCGTCGAGAGCCTGATCGAGCACCCGGCGATCATGACGCACGCGTCGGTGCCGGCCGACGTCCGCGCCGCGCTCGGCATCGGCGACAACCTGGTGCGGCTGTCGGTCGGGATCGAGGACGTCGACGACCTCGCCGCCGATCTCGAGGAGGCGCTCGCGGCGGTTTAGCGATCTCTCGGAACCAACTCTGAGGAACCCGCGCGGCGCCTGATGCAGGCGCTCCCAGCCGGTCTTCGTGATCCGCACCAGCTCTCCGACCTGCACCCCCGCCTTCTGGTCGCGGGTGATCACGTTCGGCTGCACCACGATCGTCATGTTGGCCTCGAGCTTCATGTCGGGAGCGGTTCCGGCCGGCCGGCTCTTCGATCCGAGGACCGGCGGCCAGTACCCGCCGCCGAAGCCGTGGACGACGTCATCGAAGACCGTGAATCCCGCCGCCTCGACCCCGGCCGTCGCTTCGAAGACCTCCTGAGCGGAGACGCCGTCGCGCAGCACCCCGACGACGGCGTCGAACGTCGCCTCGGCCACCGCATGCAGCTCGCGGAAGAGTGGCGTGGGCTCCGCCTCGACCGCGAAGGTCCGCAACACCTGCCCCGGGTAGTCGTAGAAGAAGAACGCGCTGAACTCGACGAACATCATGTCGCCCGCCGCCAGCTTGTGCCCGGAGTGGATCTGCGGCGGCACGCAGATCGTGGGGTTTGCCATCGAATTGACCCCGATGAAGTGGATCATCGTGGTCCCGCCGAGCCCGACGTAGGCGCGCTCGACGATGTTGCCGAGCTCGCGCTCGGAGAGCCCGCTGCGCGCCTCGCGCGCGAGCGCCGCGATGCCGAGGTCGCCGAAGTGCGCGCCGATCCGCAGCCAGTCGATCTCCTCGTCCGACTTCCGCATCCGCAGCCAGGGATACTCGGCGTTGAGATCGACGAGATCGAACTCGTCCGCTACCGCCCGGAGCTTCGCGTAGGCCAGCGGTCCCATGACGCCCACCCGCTTCGCGCCGCGCCGCTTGAGCTCGTCGATCGTCTTACCCACGCCCTTGTGCTCGCCCCACCGGACGTCGGCATCCCGGGCGATCCGGCGCGCGAGCGGCCAGTGGTTGTACCACTCCATGAACATGAGCTCGCGGCTGCCGGGCGCGAAGATCACGATCGCCTCGGTCGTGATCGGCCAGCCGGTGAGCCACTGCACGCCGGTGCCGGCGCGGTTCTCGCCGCACACGAGGCAGTGGTCGCAGCCGTGCTTTGCCAGCACTTGCGCGAGCGCCAGCCGCCGCCGGGCGAACTCGGCGTCGGAGAACCGCGGATAGTCCTGCTCGAGCAGGGCCTGCAGCCGCGGCTCGAGCGCAAGCGCCCCCGCCGCCCTCGAGATCCCAGGTCCGCTCACGCCTCCTCCTCCGTCCGCTGGCGCCGAAGCCGCGCGGCAATGTAGCATCCGCGCTCGTGCTTCGTGTCGCAGCTCACCACATCAAGAGAAATTGTCCGCCTTGGACCGCCAGTGCTCGCAGCGCCATTATTCGCCAGCCGATCGCTATAATCCTCGAAAGCCCGATGGGTGTGCAGCACTACGTCGCCATCCTGAAGCTCACGCCGGTGACCGATGGCGCGCGCTCCCTTGCTGAGCTCAGCGCCGAGTTCGAGTGCGACGCCGGGCGTGAACGCGAGCTCGGTGAGCTCATCGGGCAAGGTGTCTTTCAAGCCGGTTTCGACGCATCGAGACGGCGGTTCATGCGCTGAAGCTTCAACATCACGACCGCCATTCGGAGACGCAAATGCCGTTCCAAACAGCCAAGACTTTTGTCGCCGCGGCACTGAGCGCCGGCGCTGCGCTCGCCTGGGCCGCCGAACCGATGAAGCTGCCGCCGCTGAAGAAGCAGGCATCGGTGCAAAAGGTGGTCGACGAGCATCTGGATGCGTTGAACAAGTGCGACTGGAATCGACTGATGGCGCAATACCCCAATGACGTCGAGATCCACCTGCCGGACGGCCAGGTGATCAAGGGCCGGCAGAAGGTCGGCGACCTGTTCGCCGGTTTCTGCAAGCCGCGGCCCGATGGCTTGAACGGCCTGAAATTCACGAGCGAGAGCTCCTTTATGGTCGGCAATACGCTTAACGTGATGTGGCGCGCTGAAGCCGACTTCCTGGCTGAACCCTACAAGGGCTCAGACGCCTACGTCACGCGTGGCGGCCTGATGGCGGCGCAGGTCACCACCTTCGACGGTTCCAAGCTCAAGTTCAAGAAGTAGCCGGTGCGGCAGAAAGCCGTTCGCAGGACCGTCATCGACGGAAAAAATCGCGGTTTCGGAAGAGACCTGACGGTGCGGCCTCGCGGACTGTCAACTCTCGGCTAGTGGAGCAGGCGGCGGCGAGTATCCACTACAGGATGGATTCGGTTGGACCAACGGCGTGCTGCGCGCATTGCTTGTACGTTATCCGAAGTTGACGGCAGTCAAGTGAGGGGAATGGCGAGATGCGGAACTTGAGACGGCGATGTGACGTTCAAGATCTTCGAGAACAGCGTGCACGAGTGGGTCGCGGAGCCCGGCCCGCAGACCACCGCGGCGCAGGAAATGGTGAAGGCGTTCATCGCGCGGCAGCTCGGCGCGTGAACTCTCTCCTCGCCGCCGCCGCTGCGCTACTGCTGGCGCTGGCGGCGCCGGCGTGGCCGCAGTACCGACGAAGCCGATCCGGCTGATCGTTCCGTTCCCTGTGGGCGGCGCGGCCGACAACGTCACGCGTATCGTGGCGCGCGGGCTGTCCGACGGCCTAGGACAGCAGATCATCGTGGAGAACAAGCCGGGCGGCGACGGCGTGATCGCGGGCAGCGCGCTGCTTCAGTCGGCGCCCGACGGCTACACGCTCCTCATGGGAACGGCGAGCGGCATGAATGCCGTCCCGGCGATGCGCAAGTCCCCGCCCTACGACCCGCTCGCGGATTTCACCGCCGTCTCGCTGCTCGGCAATTTCGCGCACCTGCTGGTGGTGCATCCCGATGTGCCCGCGCAGACGCTGCCGGAATTTGTCGCCTATGCGCGCGCGAATCCCGGCAAGCTTCGAGAGCCTGCCGTCGCTTCGCGACAGTGCCCCGAGAAGGTAGGCAACGCGCGCCGCAGCCCTCACGCGGCTGCTGTAGCCTCGCAGTATTTCTGTTTGAGGGAGAGAATCTCCTTCGAAAGATCTCGCGAGGCTATCGCTCGCTCAAGTGCGCATGTCTCCGGCATGGGATCGATGCCAATTTCGTCCCGAAGTGCCGCCTTCCAACGGCGCAGCTCGACTATCGCCTGCACCCTCTGACCGTTAAGCGTCAGCAGCACGATGAGCCTACGCTGCATCGACTCCCGAAACGGATCTGCTGCAAGAATGCGGCGCGCCGCGGAAATCGCAAGCTCGTATTGCTCCAATATCGCGTACCGTCTCACGAGTTCAGTTAGGCATCGCACGTAGGTCGCGTGGAGCTTTTCCCGTTCTGCGATGATCCATTCCATGTCCTCGCCGTCGAGGAACGCACCTGAGTAGGCATCTGCAGCGTCTTCGAAGTATTGAGCAGCGAGGCATTCTTTGGATACCTCGCCTGTGCGCAAGGCGTTCCGAGCAGCGAGATCGAATTGATGCGTGTCGACCGACAGCCACGGGGCTGATTCAAGTACGATTTCCTGACCGCTGGAGTAGAGATTCGCGCCATCGTTGCTTGCCTGTTCTAGGGCAAGAAGCTTTCTAAGGCGCCAGAGCGCAGTATTAAGAGCGGCTCGCGAATGCTCGCCGTCCAGATCGGCCCAGAACAGCCGCGCTAGCCGGTCTCTCCGATGGACGCGCTCGCAGAATTGGACTAGGTACGCAGCCAATAGACGTCCGCTCACTCCGAGGTCGATTCGGACGCGATGACCGTTCAAGCTGACCTTTAGTCCGCCGAGCATCTTTACGGTTAGCATGGTTCCCTCCGCTTGGAGGTGTGCGGGTGTGACGAGCACACGCGGCGGGACGCGGCATACAAGCGCGGCGAGCAACCGCCTTTTACGCAGAGATTCCAGTTCGAGCCGCCGAAACGCGATAGGACCTCGACCGGCCGACGGCCTAGCGGCGCTCGCGACCTGCCGCGAGCGAGGAAGAGCCGGCCCGCGAACGCCTGATTCATCCTGCCTGAGGGGAGGTCGTCGGCCTCCAGCGCGCCGATGCTGCCGCCCAAATAGAACCCCCAGCGCGCCGCGCGTGGGGCGCAGCTAAGGTGTCTTGCCGTTCTCATCCGCGAAGCCCCAGTGCGTCCCTTGCGACGCCCTCGGGGTTCATGCTCACACGCCGCGTCGTTCCTCGACTGTGACAAAGGGTCACATGTGTGGACAAATGCAGAGGGAAGCGGGTATTTCCTGGGAAGCGTCCGCAGGTGGCGACGATAGGAAAAATTCAGGTCGGCGCGCGCGTTTGGGTGGCACCTCCGACTGCTCAGGGCGGGCGCAGTTTGGCCGAATCGCTTCCCTATCGACCGGCTTCCTCAGTGGCGAGAGCGATCTCAGCTTCGTCGTCCTGCTAGACGAGGGGACGACGGTTGTTACCTGCTCCGAAGACCGACGCGGGGAGTCAGTGGGATTTCGCGCAGGAGGACGTCTAGGGGCTAGTCCCCATTTTCGCGGCGCCTCCGCTCCCACGGCGGCACCGGCTTCGCATCCTTCCACAGCCCCACCCGCCGCGCCTTTGCGCTCTTTTCCTCGTCCCGATACACGAGCCGATCGTGTGTCGTCTGCTCGTGCTGGTACTCCTTGTAGTGCCAGGCCATCCCCTGACGGATCTGCTCGAGCCCCACGTCGCGAAGGCTGACGAACACCGCGCACACCTCGCGGCCGTACCTGTCCTTCTTGTGGCAGCGAGCCTCCACCCGTTTCTGGAACACGAGCGCCGACAGCTCTGTTTCGTTCGCTTTCCTAGAGTCTGCGCTGAGCGACGAGGACTTCAGCGTGTCGGATTCGGTAGCGTGACCGGTTGCGTCGACTTGAATGCTTGACCTTGACGTAACGTCAAACACTACCGTTGCGGCTCCTTTCAACCATCGAGGAGCCTACCGATGTTTAGTCGTCGCAAATTCCTGGGGACGGCCGCTGTCGCAACCGCCGCGACCGGTTCTGCAGCTGGGCTGCCGTTACATGCAGCAGCACAAGCCAATGCGCCCTCGCGCAACGCTAGCGGGCGCATCAAGCTGCAAGACTCTACCGAACTCTTTGTGAAGGATTGGGGATCTGGCCACCCAGTGATACTCACGCATGCTTGGCCACTTTCGTCCGACTGCTGGGACCATCAGGCCGTAGCGCTCGCCGATGCAGGTTATCGCGTCATCAGTTACGACCGGCGCGGATTCGGCCGTTCTTCCCAGCCGAGTACGGGGTACAACTACAACGTGTTTGCCGACGATTTGGCGGCTGTCATCAAGGCGACAGGTGTGCGGGACGTGACCCTCATCGGTTTCTCGATGGGGGGTGGCGAGATCGTGCGCTACTTCTCGCGCCATGGAGGCAGGGGAGTGATCAAAGCTGGGCTTGTCGCGACGGTGGTGCCCGGTCTCGCGAAGAGCAAAAACAATCCGAACGGCGCCGACCCAGCGTTCTTCGATGGCCTCAAGGACAACCTGCGCAGAGATCGGCCGACGTTTCTCGCGGGGTTGCTCAGAGACGTCTTCTACGACGTCGCGACGAGCGCCAAGAGCGCTAATCCCGTATCGCAAGCGGTGCTCGACTGGTCGCTGCATATGAGCCTGCAGGCCAGCTTGCCGGCGTTGATCGGCTCCGTGGATGCGTTTGGCAAGGAGGATTTCACGGCGGATCTAGCCGCGGTCAGGGTCCCGACTCTCATCCTGCACGGCACAGCGGACAAACCGGTACCTGTTGAGTTGGGGCGGCGCGCGGCGAAGGGAATAGCCAAGTCGAAGCTTCTCGAATACGAAGGCGCGACGCACGGTTTGCTCGTGACCGAACGAGAACGAGTCACGCGCGATCTTCTTGATTTTTTGGCGGCATAGAGTGCCGCGTGCGACGAGCCCGCGCGCGACCTGGCGGTGCAGATGATGACCGAGGCGCAGACCGTGGCCAACAAGCTCGGCATCACGTTCCGAATGACGATCGACAAACGCATCGCCGACGCCGAGAAGATCGGCGCGCACAAGACGTCGGTGCTGCAGGACATCGAAGCCGGCCGCGAGCCCGAGATCGAAGCACTCGTGGGTTCGGTGATCGAGCTGGCGCGCCTCACCGCAACGCCCACGCCGACCATCGACGCGGTTTACGAACTGACGCGCCTGCTCGGCCGCCAGGTCGCCACGCCGGCATGACGCCGCCGCCGTCTCTCACAGTCACCATTACCCCTAGAGGAGAGCCCGTCGAAGGACGCTGGCAGATCATCTCGAAGGTGTTCCATTTCGAGCTCGAAGCGGCGGCCTGACGGTGCGCAGGCACGTGATCGCAACGCGCGCGAATCGCGAAAATCACCCCGGGCCGCGACGAACCACCGCCGGGGTGCCTAATCTCTTCCCTATCCCCGACGTCCGCACGGGTTGGTGAGTCGGCCCGGGTTCCTGCTGAGGTATCGTCGATGGCCGCTTTGCGGCCGTCAAACTTGAGAGCCCTACGTCTGGACTGGGTCGGGTGCGTGAGTCCGGCGGCGTGGGCAGCCGACATTCGATTGGTCTTCGATGCCCAATGGCCACGGTATCGATTGCCCTGACCGCGCTCGAGCAGGTGCGTCGCGAACGAGTGCCGCAACGTATGCGTGATGATCGGCTTCGCGATCTGAGCGCGGGCCGCCCCCCGCCTAATCGCCGATCCGAGCGTCCGCCTCCTATCGTGGCAGGGCAGCGATCGCGCCGACAATCTCCGCTTGAACTCGGGGGTTCTTGTCGATGTTGATGTGGAAGGAGCCCGAGTCGCTCCCGATATTGATGTTAAAGAGCTCACCTTTGAAGCCGGGGTCGGCGGTGAGCGGTGAGCCCCAGCCGGGAGACTGGTAGTAGTTGAGCGCCCGCACGACATTGGACGGGACCGGGTCCTGCAGAAACGGCGCGAGCGTAATCAGCAGGTCCACCGGAATCTTGTGCGTCTCCAGCTCGCGAGCCATTTCGATCACATTGTTACCGCCCTGCGAGTGGCCGACCAGCACGAGCCGGCCCGTCTTGCCGGCCGCCCGCTCCTTGACGACCTTCGAAACCGTCGACTTCCAGGACAGGTGCCCGATCGCCTCGGCCTCGATGCCCTTGCCGCGGAGCACTTCGGCCATGCTGTCCATGCCGGTGGAAAACACGCCAAACCAGCCGCGCAGCAGATACACCTCAGTTTCGGCGTGGGCGCAGTTGCACCAGAGCAGTGCGATAGCCACTAAGGCCCACCTCACGTCAGCGCTCCAACCGACTGGGTCACACGCATCACGCACGCGCACCACCTGAAGCTTCCCGCCGCCCGGACTCCCCAATCATGCCAGCTGTCGCAACGTTGTCCTTTGCGAACTGAAACGGCCCCTAGGGTCTTCCATCGCCTAAGCAACGCCTATGCTACGCGTTCTTGTAGGCCCGCATAGGCTATGGGGTGGCGATCCGCCACGCTTTGCCAACCTGACAGATTTCCGATGTCGTTCGTCACATTCCTTTCCTTGGTGCTTGCGCTTGGGATCTGTTTCATCCCGGTTTGGCTGCTCCGGCGCCCGCACCACATGCGGGCGCAAGACCATTTCGTCTCGTCGCAATACACGCGGCCGGATGTCGTCCGAAACTCGTCGATCGCTTATGCGCTGCGGATGGCTATGTTCGGCCCGCTTTTCGCCTGGGGCGCGAGCGGCGATTTATGGCCGGCCATCATCGGTTCGGCATTCTTCGGGCTCGGTATCTACCTGATCTACATCCTGCGCCAGCCGCTGCTCGAGTTTCTGGATGGTGCACTAAGCCGCGACCGATCGATCACCGTCCATGAGTTCATAGCGCGGCAGCACGGCAACGATCCGCGGGTCCGCCTGCTCGCGGCGAGCCTTACGCTTTTCGGTCTCGTTGGTCTTCTCGTCGGCGAGGCGCTTGGACTGGCCGCATTTCTCGAACCGATGCTGCCGGGATGCGCGGCCGCCGTCTATTTATTCGTGTTCGGCGCGCTGCTGTTGATGGTGCTGCACGCAACTCTCTCCGGCCATTCCGGGGTCATGCACTCGGCTCAGCTGCAACTCGGCATGCTGTATCTGGGCCTGTTCGGGTCGACGGCCATTCTCTTGTATCTGCACGTCTCCGCGCGCACGTCGATGCCGCCGCATGGCACATTCGCGGTCGTCTTTGTCGCTGTCTGCGGCGCGATCATGCTCTATTACCGACATTCGAAATACGTCGACACCGAGCCAATCCGGAGAGCTGCTTCCAACGCCGATCCCGGCCGCGAGTCGTTTGGCGCCCGGCTCCTAAGCAGGTTCGAGAAGATTCTCAATCCGTGCGTATCGGTCTTAATCGTTCTGATTATCGTCCTTGCGCTCATGGAGTTCTACGCTGCGGGCCTGCCAGCGATCGGGCGCGACAGCGCCGCCGCGTTGCAGACCGGGACACGCGTGCCCGGCGTGGGGCTGCTCGCCCTTTGCCTGCTGCCCCTGTTCTATCCGCTCGTCGACGTCACAAACTGGCAAAGACTTGCAGCGGCCCAAAAAGACATGAGCTCGAGCGGCGTCGAGCCGGGCCGGCGGTCCGCTGTGTTGCGTGGAGTCTTCAGGATATACGCCGTGGAGAGTTCGCTCGTATGGCTGTTCATGTGCATGCTCGGCGCCATCGCCGTCATCGCGATCGAAACGCCGGGTGGCGCGGACGTCCTGCAGGCCTTCGTTGCGCAGCTCATCTCCGAGTACAACGAGGTGACCGTCGTTGCCTTGCCGTTCTTGCTGATCTGCGTGTCCGCGGTTGCGCTATCGACGATGAGCGCCCTGTTTTCGGCGAGCCTGTGCACCATCCGTTACGACATGCTGGCGGCGATTTGGCCGGAGCTCGCGCCGGGATCGGGGCAGGCGTCGAAGGAAGCAACGGCAACGCGACGCACACTTGTCGCAGGCGGCTGCCTGGGCCTCGCGTTCGCCGCTGCATTTTGCGTTGCCGACGCATTTCTTCAGATTAGTTTCACGAGCAGTACGTTCCTCGCGCTGATGTTCGCGTTCTCCTGTGTGCAACTGTCATTTGCGCCACTCGTGCTGGGGCCGATCGTCGGCCGAAAGCGTGGCAACTCTGGAGCCGTGAGCGCCGGATGGGCCCTGGTCATTCTTGGTTTTAGCGCCGCCAGTGGTGTCGCCGCCATGACCGTCTACCTCGCCACCCGAACCGATACGTGGCTGTGGGCTGCGGTCCCGGCTTGCCTCGGATCGGGCCTGCTGCTTTTCGCCATCGCCCGCGCCGCATCGCGGCCTCCGAAATGATCCTTTTCCTTTGCGCTACGGCCGCGCGGCGGCCGGGCCGTTCATCTCTCGCGTCAAGCGCCTACCCTCTGCGCTTCGCGCCTCGGCGGCCGCTCAGCGCGACCGTTCAACGTCTGCTCCCTCGATTTCGTGCGTCCGCTCTCGGCAGTCCTGACCTTGGGTACGTCTTGGTCACGATCGGAATCACCGGCATCCGGTTGCTAAGGCGTCTATCATCGCATCGCGCGCCGGCTCAAATATGCATGCGCCGGACATCCACCGGCGCTGCTGCGGGGCGAGCCGCGTAGCGTGGCCCGAATCGACCAGTTGCGGGCGAGGAGACCGGTGCTGGGAATAGCATCCGGTGTCAGGTACCTGAGCCAAGAGTGTACGGTGCCCGCTTCGAGCCGCTTATTTCTGTTGAGCGACGGCAAGTTCGAAATTCGAATACCGGACGGATCCATGCTCCAGTTCTCTGAATTTCTCGATGCTCTAGCGGAACCGATTGCCGGCAACGAATCGGAACTGGACCGCCTGTTGGAGTTTGTGCGGCGAATGCAGGGGCTGCAAGTCCCGGGACCGCTCGAAGACGACTTCTCAATGGTCAAGTTTGAGTTTTAGCGTCCGGTCGCGCTGTGGGGCAAACAAGCGAACACCAGCCGAGAAAACCGGTCAACATCGTCTACGGACTGGACGAAGCGCCGCCACCACTGGTAACGGCAGGCAACGCGGTCCAGCACGTCGCGTTAATTTCGATCAACCTTGTCTATCCGTTGCTCGTCTTTCGGCTGGCGGACGTGCCGGTCAGCGGAGTGGCCAGTCTGATCGCTGTCGGTCTGATGGTGCTTGGGGCCGGTACCTTTCTCCAAGTGGTCAAACTCGGTCCGGTCGGCAGTGGCTTTCTCTGCCCGGCGACCTTCACGGCAGCCTACCTGAGCCCATCGCTGCTCGCGGTCAAGGCGGGCGGGCTGCCGCTGCTGTTCGGCATGACGCTGATCGCCGGCATGCTGGAGGCGCTGTTCTCGCGGTTACTCGATCGGATGCGACCCTACTTCCCGACCGAGATTTCAGGGCTGGTGATCTTCATGATCGGAATAAGCGCCGGCCTGGCGGGACTGCGCTCGGTGCTGGGGGCCAACGCCGAGCCCGTGACTCCGGCCGAGTGGTGGGTTGCGGGCATCACGCTTGCCTCGATGGTGGCGTTTAATGTCTGGGGCCGGGGGATGGTGCGGATGCTGTGTGCGCTCGAGGGACTCGCGGTTGGCTACGTCGCCGCCGGGCTTGCCGGGCTGTTGGGGGGCGGGCAGTTCGAGAGCGTCGAGCGCGTCCCGTGGATCGCACTGCCAAGCTTCCACTACGTCGGCTGGTCGTTCGATCTGGCGTTGGCGGTGCCGTTTGCCGTCGCTTGCCTCGCCGTGGCCATGAAGGCGGTAGGCACGATCACAGTGTGCCAGCGCATGGTCGACGCGGATTGGGTGCGGCCAGACATGCGCTCCGCGACCCGCGGCGTGCTGGCTGACGGCGTTTCCACCATGCTGGCCGGGGTGGCCGGCGCGGTGGGCACCAATACCTCCACACCCTCGGTCGGGCTCGCCTCGGCCACCGGAGTGGCGAGCCGATACGTGGCCTACGCGATCGGCGGTCTGTTCATCGCGCTCGGGCTCACGCCGAAACTTGCGACGCTGCTCGCGGTGATGCCGCGCGCGGTGATGGTCGCCGCGCTGCTGTTCACGATCTGCTTCATCGTCATCAATGGCCTGCAGGTGATCAGTTCGCGGGTGCTCGACGCGCGCCGTACTCTGGTCATCGGATCCGCCATCGTCGCAGGCGTCGCGATTGAGGTGTTTCCGGTGATAGCTGCGGGGGCGCCGCCAGGCATCGTGCCGCTGATCGGCTCCTCGCTCGTGTTCTCGACGTTGGTCGCGCTGCTGCTCAACCTCCTGTTCCGGATCGGCGTGAAGCAGACGGCTACCTTGAAGGTGGAAAGCGCGCCGGTTCAGGCGGAGAAGCTCGAGCAATTCATCGAGACCAACGGTGCGACCTGGGGCGCGCGGCGCGACATCATCGCCCGCGCCAAGTTCAACCTCGCGCAGTCGATCGAAGTGATCGTGGACAGCTGCGAACCACAGGGTCCGGTGGAAGTTGCGGCGACGTTCGACGAGTTCAGTCTCGACGTTCGCGTTTCCTACATCGGGCCGCCGCTCGAGCTGCCCGACAAGCGGCCAACCAACGAGGAAATCATGGCGTCCGAGGACGGGCAGCGGCGACTGGCAGGATTCATGCTGCGGCGCCATGCCGACCGGGTGCGCTCAACTCACAACGCGGGCCGTTCGACCATCCTCTTTCACTTCGACCACTAGAAATCCGTGAAATCAGACGACAATCCATCGAACTGAAGGGAAACTTGTGCAGGTCACGACCCTCGTCTACTACCGGAGCTGTATGAGCTCATCCTGACGAATATCTACGGTTTTCGGCTCATCAGTTCCAGCGACTGGCCCTACTAATTTGGAGAGGTCGTTTCCAGGCTTTCGATCAGGAGCCCCAGCGCCGCGGCGGCGAACGCGCGCATGTTGGCGACGCGGTCGCCCGATCCGGTCTCGAGCGTCATCGCCCGTTCCACCCCACCCGCCACCGCGATGCAGGCGTGCCCCGCCGCGTCGCCATAGCGGTTCCCGGTCGGGCCCGTCGCGCCGGTCTCGGCGAGCGCCCAGTTCGTCGCGAGTCGCGTGCGCGCCGCGCGTGCGAGCAGCAGCGCGTACGGCTCGGTGGACGGCCGGATCCCGGCGAGCGCGCTCTCCGGGATACCCAGGAGCTCGGCGCGCGCCTTCCGCGTGTAGACCACGGCCCCGCCGAGGAAGTAGGCCGAGGCGCCCGGCACGGCGAGCAGCGCAGCCGAGATCAGCCCGCCGGCCGAGGACTCGGCGATGGCGATCGTCTCGCTTGCGCGACTTGAGGCAGGGCGCCGCGCGCGCGGCGAGCGGAAGTAGATCGTCCATGGCGGCGCTACACTAGCACGCGCCGCCACAAGGAAGCACGGGAGGACGGGAACATGCACGACCTGGTCATCGACAACGCCCTGCTGATCGACGGTACCGGCGCACCCGGGCGGCACGGCAGCCTCGCGGTCGCGGACGGCCGCATCGCGGCGATCGGCGCCGACGTCGGCAGCGGGCGGCAGCGCGTCGACGCGCAGGGGCTCGCGCTTGCGCCGGGGATCATCGACCTCCACACGCACTTCGACGCGCAGCTCACCTGGGACCCGTTCGCCTCGCCGTCGGTGGCGCTCGGCGTGACGAGCATGGTGATCGGCAACTGCGGGTTCACCATCGCGCCGTGCCGTCCCGCCGACCGCGACCTGACGCTCCGCAACCTGACGCACGTCGAGGGCATGCCCCTCGACGCGCTCCGCGCGGGCGTGAAGTGGGAGTTCGAGAGCTACCCCGACTATCTCCGCATGCTCGAGCGCGGCGGCATGGTGCCGAACGTCGCCTCGTTCATCGGCCACTCCTCGGTCCGCACCTACGTGCTGCGCGAAGACGCTGCGAAGCGCGCCGCGACCGCGGCCGAAGTGGCGGAGATGAAGCGCATCGTGGTCGAGGGCCTGCGCGCCGGCGCGGTCGGGTTCTCGACCTCGACGCTGGAGCAGCACAACGGCGAGAACGGCATCCCGATGCCGTCGCGCCTCGCCGACGAGCACGAGCTCCTGGAGCTCACCGGCGCGCTCGGCGAGGTCGGCCGCGGCGTGTTCATGCTGACGAAGGGAATGACCACGACCATTCCGTGGCTCGAGCGCGTCGCCGAGCGCAACCGCCGCCCGGTCAACATCGCCGCGCTGTTCGTGGACCCGAACGAGCCGGAGCGCGTTTTCGGCGAGTTCGCGGAGATCGACGCCGCGCGCAGGCGCGGGCGCGAGCTCTGGGGTCACGTCGGCTGCTTCCCGCTCGGCATGGAGTTCACGCTGCGCCACCCCTACCCGCTCGAGGCGCTGATCGCGTGGAAGCCGGCGATCAAGGCCGAAGGCTCCGACGAGTACCGTCGCCTGCTTGGCGACGCCGGGTTCCGCGACGCGATCAGGACCGAAGCGCGCAGCCGCGGCGGCGTCCCCAACCGCTTCTCGTACCACTCGCTCGAGCACATGACGATCCAGTCGGCGGAACGGCCGGAGCACGCAGCGCTCGTCGGGCGCAACGTCGCCGAGCTCGCGCGCGCCGCCGGCAAGGATCCGTTCGACTGGCTGCTCGACTTCGGGCTCGACGGCGAGCTCGACGCGATGCTCGACTGCAAGCTCTTCAACACCAACGAGGACCAGGTCCGCGAGCTGCTCCGGCATCCGAGCTCGCAGATCACGCTCTCCGACGCCGGCGCGCACCTTTCGTTCCTGTGCGACGCGGGTTTCGGCCTGCATCTCTTCGGACACTGGGCGCGCGGGCGTGGCGACCTCCCGCTGGAGCAGGCGGTGCAGGCGGTGACCAGCCGGCCGGCGGCGCTCTACCGGATCCCGGACCGCGGCCGGCTCGTCCCGGGCGCGTGGGCCGACCTGATCCTGTTCGACCCGGCAACGGTGGGCCGGGGGCCGAAGCGGCGCGTGTTCGACCTGCCGGCCGGAGCGAGCCGGATCGACACGCCGGCAGTCGGCCTGCACGGCGTGTGGGTCAACGGCACGCGGGTCGTGGACGAGAACGGGCCGATCGCCGGCTGCGGCCGGCCGGGCAAGCTGCTGCGCGAGTTCGGCGCCTGAGCCGGCGGCCGGGCGTCAGTCCCCGCAGTCAGTCCCGGTAGTCGGGCTCGCGCCGGTCGAGCATCCGCTTCAGCGCGTCGAAGTGATGCTCCCAGTGCGGCCGGCCGCCGTACATCGGCCCGCCGATCGTGCGCATCGTCTCCTCGACGACCGGCTGCGGCAGCGTTTTCAGCCGCTGCCCGGTCCACATCGCATAGAGCTGAACCTGGGCGACGCGCTCGAGGTAATAGAGCAGGTCATACGCCTCGGCGACCGATCTGCCGGCGGTGAGCACGCCGTGGTTCGACATGAACATCACCTTCTTGTCGCCGAGCACGCGCGCGAGCCGCTCGCCCTCGGCCGGGTCGAACGCCGGGCCGGTGTAGAGCTCGTCGTAGACGACGTGCCTCATCAGGCCGACCTCGGTCTGGCCGATCGGCTTGATCGCCGGGTCTTCGAGCCGCGACAGCGCGCTCGCGAACGGCATGTGGGTGTGCATGACGCACACGGCGTCGGGGATCAGGCGGTGGATCGGCGCGTGGATGCAGTAGCAGGACTGCTCGACCTCGCCTTCTCCCGCGAGCACCTTCCCGTCGGCGTAGCCGACCTCCATGAACGAGCTCGCCGTGACCTCCGACCAGTGCATGCCGAACGGGATCTGGAGGTAGCGGTCGGTCCGCCCGGGAACCGCGCAAGTGAGGTGATTGAAGATCCCTTCGCTGAAGCCGTGCGCGAACGCGAGGCGGTGCGCGGCCGCGAGATCGACCCGCATCTGCCAGGCGGGATCGGGGCGGACCTCCTTCGCCTTCTTCGACTTCGGTTGGGACGAAACGAGCTTCATCGCAGTCTCCCTTCGGTTCGATCGCGTCGATGCACGGCCGCCGCGGATGATACGCCGGACGCGGCGCGCAGTCAGCGCAGCAGGTTCATCGTGAAATACTTGCCGCCGATCGCGTCGTAGATCTGCTGCGTCGACAGGAACCCGCGCGCGGGCGCGCCCTGCCGGCCACCCGCAGCTCAGCGTGTAGCCCGGCCGGCCGGGGTCGGCCGAAAGCGCGATGCGCGTCACGCTCGTCATCCCGCTCGTCGTCCCGGTTTCCCGCTCGTCGTAGTTCACGCTGCCGACCGTCAGGTCCCCTGCCGGGAGTGCCCGCGCGGCGCCGCTCTCCGGCACGAGCTTGCAGTACGGCATGTCGCGGGCGAGCTTCCCCGCCGGCACCAGCTGCTCGTTCTGGAAGAGCAGTTCCGAACTTCCCGCGCGGGAAGCTCAGTGGCGTCGCCAGGGCAAATTGGGAGCCGGTCTCGACCTGCTGCGGCGGCATCGCGATCGGCGGCGGCGGCGAGCGGTGCTCGCAGGCGGCGAGCAGCGCGGCGACTCCAAGCAACGCGGCAGTCGGAATTCGTCTCCGGGTCATGCTGTGCCTGCTCCTTACGTGCGCGTCATCTTCCGGTCGCGAACGACGGACGCGCCGAATATGGCACAGAAAGGGACGGCCGGGATTCCGATCGGCTAGCTCCGCCGGAAGCGGGTGGCGATCGCCACGCCGGCGAAGATCAGGCCCATGCCGACGGCGTGATAGAGCTCGAAGCGCTCGCCGAGGAAGACCATGGCGAGGATGCTCCCGAACACCGGCATCAGGTACATGAAGATGCCCGCGCGCGCCGAGCCGACTGCGCGGACGCCGATGTCCCAGAAGAGATACGCGAGCAGCGCCGGGAACACGGCGATGTAGAGCAATCCCGCGATCGACTTCGGATTGAGCACGATCCGGCTCCCCGCCGCGTGCTCGAGCGCGTAGCCGATCCCTACCGGCACCAGCGCGACGAGCGCGAAACAGGCGAGGAACGACAGCGCGTCGAGCCCCGCCGGCCGGCGGCGCAGGCCCACCGTGTAGGCCGACAGCATGATCATCGAAATGAAGATCAGCACGTCGCCGCGATTCGGCCCGACGGAGGCGAGCATGGCGAAGTCGAGCCGCGTGATGAGCGCCAGCGCGCCCACCAGCGCGATCAGGGCGCCGGCGGCGGCGCGGTGCGGAAACGGATCGCGGAAGACGAGCGTGCCGAGCACGATGATCAGCACCGGCGTGGTGGCGTTGAAGATCGCCCCGTTGGTCGCAAGCGTGTACTTCAGGCCCCAGTACTGCAGGACGTTGTGCAATCCACCGCCGAGCAGCCCGAGCACGACGATCGGTCGCCACTCCCGCACGAGCAGACCGCGGGCGGCCCACAGGCGCGGCCCGACGATCGGCATCAGCAGCGCGAGCGCGATCACCCAGCGCCAGAAAGTGAGCGCCGACGGCGGCACCAGGTCGGCGAGCATGCGCCCGGCGACCCAGTTGCCGGTCCAGAACAGCGCGGCGAACGTCAGCAGCGAGTAGGCGATCGCCGGGCTGGGCGGTGGCATGACCTCGCGCGCCGGCGGTCAGACCGTCGTCGATCCCTGATCGGGCTTGCGGCGCGCGACGTCCTCGGCGATCAGGAACGTCCTCGCGGGCGGCTCGGGGCCGAGGTGAAACGCGCGCTTCGCATCGCGCAACTCGCGCTCGGACACCGTGACGCGGTCGCGGTGACGCAGCAGCTCGAGCCAGGACTCCTCGACCCATTGCTCGACGTAGCGCCCCGGGTTCGCCGGATCGCGGAACAGCGCCCAGGAGCTCGCCCCGGCGCGCAATCGCGACCGCCGGCTCTCCTGCATCAGCTCGACGAACGCCGCGGCGTTGACCGGATCGATGACGTACTCGACCATCACCTGCACCGGCCCTTCGTCGTGCTCGACCGGCTCCGCCACCTCGGGCTCGCGCCAGTGACGCGAGGGCGTGAGGTCTTCCTCGCGGATGTCCGACAGCGGATAGCGGCGGGCGAGCGCGAGGCTCGCCAGGGTGGCGATCGCCGCGGCGACGAACGCGATGCGCAGGTTCCAGGTAGTGGCCACCTGGCCCCACAGCAGCGCCCCGAACGTGCTGCCGCCCATGAACGCCATCTGTACCGCGGCCAGCCCGCGCCCGCGCACCCAGGCGGGCAGCGCGAGCTGAGCCGTCACGCTGAGCGCGGACGCGACCGATATCCACGCGGCCCCGCTTGCCACCATCGCCACCGCCAGGACGACGACCTCGTCGGAGATCGCGAACGCGATCGCCGTAGCGGTCTGCAGGACGATCCCGGCGATGATCATGCCGTCGCGCGAGAGGCGCCGGCGCCAGATGTGGATCGTCATCGCGAGCATGACCGCGCCGAGACCGAACAGGCCGAGGAGCAGCGAGTAGACGTTCGATCCTCCGCCCAGCTCGTCGCGCACCACGACCGGCAGCAGTGCCACGATCGCCGCCGCCGACAGGAAGTACGAGAACCCGCGCACGAGCGCCGCGCGCACGGCCGGCGTCTGGCGCGCGAACTGCAGGCCGACGCGCATCGCGCCGATGAAGCGTTCCGACGGCAGCGTGCTCGCGGGCGCGCGCAGGCGCCGCCACCGCGTGAGCACGACGGTGACGGCCAGCATCACGACGCCGATCGCGAGGAACGAGACCGCTGGCCCGCTGAGCGCGATGATCGCCCCGGCGAGGAGCGGGCCGACCGTGCGGGAAGCGTTCATCGCCCCGCCGGCCCACACGATCGCGCGCGGCAGCGCCTCGCGCGGCACCACCTCCTGCACGAGCGCGGAATAGGCGGGCAGCCGCAGCGAGAACGTCAGCCCCATGGCGAGCGCGCCGACGAGGAGCATCGCGGGCGAGACGAAGCCCGCGAGGATGGCGATCCCCAGCGCGAAGCCCACGGCGCTCTTCAACCCGTAGGCCGCGATCAGGATGCGCCGCCGATCGGCGAGATCGGTGAGCGCACCGCTCGGCATCGCAAGCAGGAAGCTCGGGAACGCGAGGAGCGCCTGGAGCAGCGCGACGACGAACGCGCTCGCGCCCAGCGACGCCATGAGCCAGGCCGACGTCGCCTCGTGCATCGACATGGAGACGTTGGCGGCGAGCCACAGGACGAGGAGCAGGCGGTACGGCGGTGAGTGCCAGGGGGACGCGCGTCGCGCCGTCGGCACGGCGGCGGCAGCGGGTCCCGGCGATTCGCGCGCGACGCTCGCGGCCGTCGTCGCTCGTGGCTGCCTGCTTCACGTGGCGTGGGCTCGTTTCCCCGAGCTTAACCCAAGGTCAACCGAGCGCCCGGGTGTCGAATCTCCGCCGGGCTATGCCGAATGGCCGAGCGACGGTCTATTTTCAGCCGGCGGGCGCGAGCCGAGAATCCCAGGTCCGGTGCGGCCTGGGTGGCGCGCGGAGGTGCTCATGCTTCGTCGACCGATTCGTTTGCTCCCGCTGCTGGGCGTGGCGCTGTCCCTGCTCGCGTCCCAGGCGCTCGGCCAGGGCGATCCGCTGGCGCTGCAGCAGCAGGCGATCCGCCGCATCGACGGCGTCGTCGAGTCGTTCCGCAAGACGGGCGAGCTCCGCGCGCGGATGCCCGACCTCGCGCAGGCCGAGCGGGAGCTCGCGGCGAGCAACCAGGCGCTCGCCGCCCGCGGCGACTGGGACGCGCTCGCCCTCGGCCTGATCAAGCAGGGACACACCCAGCGGATGCAGAGCAACTGGGCGCCCGCGATCGCGCTCTACAGCCAGGCCGGCGAGGCCGCCCGGCGCGCCGGCAACGTAGTGCACCAGGCCGACGCGCTCGCCTGGCGCGCGCTCGCCGAGTCGTCGCGGCGGAACGTGGGCCAGGCGTTCACCGACGCGAGCCAGGCGGTGCGCCTCGCCGAAACCGCCGGCGACAACGACGTCCTCGCGCGCGCGCTCGACATCCTCGGGACGGCCCAGATCGCGCAGGGCGACCTCGCCGGCGCCGCCGACACGCTCAATCGCGAGGTCGCGGTCGCGGCGCAGGCGAAGGACCCGATGGCGGTCTACTTCGCCTATCTCAACCGCTCCGACGTCTACTACAACACCGGGGTGAAGTGCGACTTCCAGCGCGACTTCGCGCCCTGCTACCAGGCGCTCGACCGCGCCCGCGCCGACCTCCAGCAGGCGCTCGCGATCGCCCGCAAGCAGGGCTTCCCGGCGCTCGCTCGCCAGACCGAGGAGTTCCTCGCCAACGTCGAGACCCGGCGGCAGCTCGTCAAGTCGCAGGAAAGCATGCACCAGATCGTGCAGAAGACGGGCGTCTTCCGCCCGACGAAGGCCGGGGACGTGCTGGTGACCGAGCGTTTCGTCACCTCGCCCGGGCCGGTGCCCCCGATAGTGACGCAGTTCTACCAGGAGGCGAAGCGCATGGAAAGCCAGGCCGGCGGCTTCGCCGACGTGGCCCTCGCCCGGAACCAGTACATCGAAGGGCTGATGAACGAAATGCGCGGCAACAACGACGCGGCGCTCGCGCACTACCTGAAAGCGGTCGGCACGCTCGAGCGCGACCGCCGCGCGCTGCGCGACGACCGCAGCCGCGGGACGTTCCTCGAGAACCGGATCGAGTTCTACTACGCCGCGGTGCGACAGCTCCTCGAGCAGCGCCGCCACGCCGAGGCGTTCGAGATGTTCGAGCGCTCCCGCTCGCGCGCCATGGCCGACCTCCTCGCCAGCCGGAAGCTCGCACTCGCGCGCCCCGCGGAGCAGAAGCTGTTCGGCGAGACGATGGCGCTGCGCGCGCGGATCGCCGCGTCGCAGGGCGAGCTGTTCGAGCTCGCCTCGGCGCCGGACGCCGCGAAGCACGCACCGCGGATGGCGTCGCTCCAGGCCCAGATCCGCAGCATGGAGGCCGACCAGCAGAAGCTCGCCGGCCGCATCGCCGCCGACGCCCCGCGGCTGCAGGAGCTGGTGGTGGCGGAGCCGGCGACGCTCAAGGCGCTGCAGCAGTCGATGCGCGAGGAGCGCTACGAAGTGCTGCAGTACCTGGTGACCGAGAGCGGCCTGATCCTCTGGCACATCGCGCCGGACGCGGTGTCCGTGCGGAACGTCTTCCTGCCGCGCACCGAGGTCATCAACAAGGTCGCCGCACTGAATAAGAGCCTGGCCGACCGCAACGCGAAGTTCGACGAGCGGACCGCGCGCGAGCTGTTCCTGTTCCTCGTGCAGCCGGCGATCGCGCGCGTCCGCGCCGAGCGCCTCGTCATCATCCCGCATGAGGACCTCGGCTACGTCCCGTTCCAGGCGCTGCAGGACCCGTCCACCGGCCAGTTCCTCGGCGAGCGTTTCCAGATTTCCTATGCGCCGAGCGCCTCGGTGCTGCTCTCGCTCCGGCGCTCGCCCGGAATCGGCGGCGCGCGCCTCCTCGCGGTCGCGGACCCGGGCATCCCGGCCGCGGGGCCCGAGGTCGAAGCGATCGCGAAGCTCTTCCCCGGCCGCGCCAAGGTCGTCACGGACGACCTCGCCCGCGAGAGCGACGTCAAGGCCTGGGCGCCCGACTTCGACGTCATCCACCTCGCCGTGCACGGCAAGTTCGACGCCGGCGAGCCGCTGCTGTCCTATCTCGCGCTCGGCCGCGGCGGCGCCGACGACGGCCGGTTGACCGCCGCCGAGATGTTCGGCCTGCAGCTCGACAAGAGCCGGCTCGTCGTCCTGTCGGCGTGCGAGACCGGCCGCGCGGAAGCCACGCACGCCAACGAGCTCCTCGGCATGGTCCGCGCGCTGATCTACGCCGGCGCCGGGACGCTCGTGCTCTCGTACTGGGAGGTGGACTCGGCGGCCACGGCGCTGTGGATGCAGACCTTCTACGAGGCCGCCCAGTCGCGGCCGCTGCCGGAGGCGGCGCGCGCGGCGCTCGCCCGCGTCAAGGCGCGGCCGGAGTACAGTCACCCCTATTACTGGGCGGCGTTCACGATGATCGGCAGGTAGCGGTGGCGGACCTCCTCCAAGAGCTCGACGAACGCGTCAAGTCGCTCGCCGGCAACTGGAGCAAGTACACGATCGTCGGGACCTTCCTCCTTTACGTCGTCGGCTATCTCACGCTGCGGTTCCACCTCACCGCGATCGGGATCGGCACCGACCTCGCCGTGCTCGACGAGCGCTACCTGTTCACCGGCGCGCGCTTCTTCGTCTATCTGGTGTCCGCAGTGCCCAACATCGTGCTCCTCGCCCTCCCGTTCGCCGCGCTGGCGTGGGTGGTTCACCGCCTGACTCCGCCCGGCGCGCGTGCGGCCATCTGGGCGTGGGTCACCAGGCCCGGACGGCTCGTCGTCGCGGGCATCGTGTTCTGCGTGGCGATGATCCAGCTCGTGATGCGCCAGTGCTTCCTCTTCAGCGATCTCCTGCTCGCGCGCAGCCTGCCGGCCGAGCCGGCCTGGCTCGCGCGCATCGCGCTCGACGAGCGCCTCGCACCGCTCTACTTCAGTGCGCTGGTGGCCGCCTGCGCCGTGCCGCTCGCCATCCTATGGGCGCTGCGCGGCACGCCGCCGGCGAGCGCCGTGGCTGCGTTCGGGCGCGGCCTGCTCGCGTTCCTCGCCGCGGTGCAGCTCCTGCTGCTGCCGATCAACTACGGCGTGCTGATCAGCGACAAGTCGCTCGCGCGCGTGGCCGCGCTCGGCGACCGGCCGCTCGCCGAGGGCGAGGAGGCGTGGCTGGTGTGGGAAGGCAAGGACGGCGTGACCTTCCTCGTCGCGAACCGCGACCGCGACCGGCGGAGGCTCGTCACGCTCGCGCGCAGCGACGTGAAGAAGACGGAGATCATCGGCTTCGACCGCATCCTGCCGGTGCTCTTCGGCGGACGACGGACGGAGGCGGGATGATGCGACGGTTCGTGCAGGTCGCGGCGATCGGATCGCTGCTCGCGTTCCCCACCGCTGCCGCGGCGGAGTCGATGGTGGACACGCTGCTCCGCGTGGCGGGTCTCACCGCTTCGCCGGCGCAGATGCGCGGCCCGGGCGACGAAGTCGACGCCGGCGACATCTGGGTGGCGGCCACGGGCGGCGGGCCGGCATCCGCGCTGACCTCCGGCGGCGGCTATCGCTCGCCGATCTTCGCGCCCGACGCGAGCATCGTCGCGCTCAAGGGCGACGCGCTGGTACGCATTCCCGCCGGCGGCGGCAGCGCGGCGCCGGTGCAGCGCGTGGCCGGGGTGCTGAAGCTCGTCGGCTTCGACGCCAGGAACGCGGACGCGATCGTCGTGCTCCTCGATGGCGGCGCAGCGCCACTCGGCGTGCTGTCGATGAAGAGCGGGAAGGTGACGCCGCTCGCCTACGACGCGAAGTCGGACGCGGAGCGGCGCATGCTCGCCCAGGTCCGCGGCCAGGAGCGCACCTACGGCGATGCCGCCGTCTACGTCAAGACGGAGTCGAAGCGCGGCCTGTCGCGCGCCATCGAATGGACCGACGTGTACGTCCGCCGCGGCAGCGCGCCGCCGCAGAACGTCAGCGGTTGCGACGGCGTGAGCTGCGGACAGCCGGCGCTGTCGCCGGATGGCCGGCGCGTCGTGTTCGTCAAGGCCGGCGGGTAGCCGCTACTCCGGCTCGATGCCGGCGATGCGCACCGCCTCCGCCTGCTTGCGGATCTCCGCGCTCACGAACTGCTTGAAGTCCGCGGGCGACGTCGCGACCGGATCGACGCCGAGCGCCGCCAGCTTCTCCGCCACGCCACGATCGGCCACCGCAGTGCGCACTTCGCGATGGAGCCGGTCCACGATCTCGGGCGGCGTGCCCGCCGGCGCGAACATGCCGAACCAGCCGCCGTCGATCTGGTAGCTCGGCAGGCCCGCCTCCGCGGTCGTCGGCACGTCGGGCATCGCGGGATGCCGCTTCGGGCCGGTGTAGGCAAGGCCGCGGACCTTGCCGCTCTTGAGATGCGGCATCGCCGGCGCGGGCGAGGAGAACATCGCCTGGACCTCGCCCGACACGACCGCCGCCGCGGCCGGTCCGCCGCCCTTGTACGGGATGTGGAGGATGCTCGTTCCGGCGCGCGCGTTGAACAGCGCCCCGGCGAGGTGCAGCGGGTTGCCGACGCCGGGCGAGCTGAACGCGATCTTGGCGCCGGGCGTGCGGGCGAGCGCGACGAACTCCTGGAGCGTCCGCGCCGGCACGGCCGGGTTCACGACGATGAACAGGCCGTCGTTGATGACGATGTTGGTGACCGGGACGAGGTCCTTCTCGGTGTCGTACGGCAGCTTCTTGTAGATCGCCGGGTTGATGACGAAACCGGACGAGTACACCATCAGCGTGTAGCCGTCGGGCGCCGATTTCGCCACGGCGTCGATGCCGAGGATGCCGTTCGCGCCGGGCCGGTTCTCGACGATGAAGGACTGCCCGGTCTGCGCCGTGAGCTGGGCCGCGACGAGGCGCGCGACGACGTCGGGGCCGCCGGTCGCCGCCGGGACGATGACCCGTACCGTCTTGTTCGGATAGGCCTGACCCCACGCCGCGCCGACGGCGCAGAGCGCGGCGCACGCAGTCAAGCAGGCGGCGAGCTTCTTCGACATCACGCACCCTCCTCCGTTGGATCGTCGCGGTGCCCGGTCTCGAGCCGGCTTCGCGCGACGCCGGCGGATCTTAGCCCGGTTGCCCGCCGCTCGCGCGAGCGGGAATCAACGTCCCGTCGACCGCCAGACCGAGAGCGCGAGCACCGCGAGTCCCGCGAGCGGCATCACCAGCGCGTCCGGAGCGCGCATCGCCCAGAGCGTCGCCCCGGTCACGGCGCACCACGCGAGCGGGACGAGGAGGAGCTCCCAACGGACCCGGCCGGCCGCGAGCAGCAGGGCACCGAGCGTCGCCGCCGCAGTCGGGTCGGGCGCGAGCCCGAAGAGCTCGGCCTGCACCCAGTCCCGCCCCGCGAGCGGGCCGATCAGCGGCTGGACGACGAGCGCGAACAGGACCATGCCGACGCCGGCCCGCCGGAGCGTCCGGTTGGACGCACCGAGCTGCAGCCGGCCGCGGATCGCACCCGTCCAGGCCAGCAGCGCCGCTTCGATCGCGAACGCCGCTGCAAACCACGTCGCCGCCCAGTTGATCGTGGCGTAGCGCTGGAAATGGAAGCCCCAGGCGACCCAGAGCCAGCACGCGGCGAGGATCGCCGCGACCGCGCGGCCCGCGCCCGCGTCGCCACGGCGCAGCAGCACGAGCACCGCGCCGCCCGCCCCCAGCGCGAGGATGTGCGCCGGCCAGATCGCGCGGTTGTAGAGCTCGAAGAGGCGATAGTAGGTGCGCGGCGCGAAGAGCAGGAAGTCCGACAGCTCGTACGTCCACCACTCGGACACTAGAGCTGCTCGGCGTACGCGACCATGCGCCGGCGCATCGCCTCGTCCGGCAGGCGGCCGTACGCGGCGCCCAGGTTCTCGCGCACGTGGGCGACGCTGGTCGTCGCGGGAATGACGCAGGTGACCGCGGGATGCGAGACGATGAACTTGAGGATGAACTGCGCCCAGTTCGCGCAGTCGATCTCCGCCGCCCACGGCGGGAGCGGATGGCGTGCGATCGACCTGATCAGCGCGCCTTCCCGGAACGGCCGGTTGACGATCACGCCGATGCCGCGGTCGCGCGCGAGCGGGAGGATGCGCGCCTCGACCTCGCGGTCGAGCACGTTGTAGGTGACCTGGACGAAATCGATCCGCTCGCCGCGCATGATGTCCTCGATGTCGCGGTGGCGCCGTCCCTCGGAGGTCGTGATGCCGACGTAGCGCAGCTCCCCGGCCGCTTTCATCGCGGCGAGCGTCGGCAGGTGCTCCCGCCACGCGAGGAGGTTGTGGACCTGGACGAGGTCGAAGCGCGGGACGTTCCAGTACCTGCGCGAGCGCTCGATCTGCTCCCGGCCGCGGGCGCCGGAGGAGATCCAGACCTTCTCGGCGGAGAAGAGGCGCGGCGGCCGGCCGAGCCTCTCCAGCCCGTAGCCGATGACCTCCTGCGACGACCCGTACATCGGCGACGAGTCGATCATCCGGCCGCCGGCGGCGAAGAAGGCGCGCATCACCTCCGCACACGAGTCGCGCGCGACGCGGTCGTTGCCGACGTTGAACGTGATCCAGCTGCCGAGCCCGACGACCGGCATCGCCTCGCCGCTGGAAGGAATCGGCCGCGTGAGGATCGCGCCGCGCTGGGCCGCCGCGAGCGACGGCCAGAACGCCGACGCGCCCGCGGCGGCCAAGGCTCGAAGCGCGTTGCGGCGACCGGGGCGTAACGCCCGCTTCATCCGGTCTTCGCCTCGTCGAGCACTTCGCGCGCGATCCGGAAGCTGTCGAGCGCCGCGCGCATTCCGCAGTAGACGGCCGTCTGCAGGAGGACCTCGCGGATCTCGTTCTCCGTCACGCCGTACGTGGCAGCTCGCGCGGCCGGTTGAGCGAAGTCAGCATCGCAAGGTTCAGCATGCTGCGAGTCTTGCGCGGCAAGCCCGGCCGGCTCCAGATCGCGCCCCAGCCGTACTCGGCGACGAGGTCCTACACCGACCGGGTGAACTCGTTCGCGTTCGCCATCGATACGTCGACGTGCCGGTCGCCGAGCACCGCCCGTCGCGTCTCGTCGCCGAGATCGAACAAAGCCTGGTCCATGCCGTCTCTCTCCTCTAGATATCGCCGCTGGCGGATCATAGAGCCGGCAGAAGCGGCGGTTTTTCCCTCTGAGGGCGCTGCAAACGTACGACAAGCGTACTACAGAGAGCGTCGGCCGAATTGTGCTACGCGCAGCACGATGCTACTCGCGCAACGCCACGGCACCGAACACTGACTCGTGAACCTGTGACCCCGGCCTTTAGGGCATAGGCGCCGGACGATCCCCGCGGCCCGAGAGGACTGGGTTGGGGGTTCATGCGCCCGCGGCGTGCGCCGCCTACACGATCACGTCGGTCGGTAGCTGCTGCGGCGAGAACATCGGGGTGTTAGATACAACGGAGAACGGTGGTGCCGGGTAATGCGCGACGGCCGAGATACTCGGGCTGGCTGTCTCCGCGAGGTGGTGATGCTCCACGACGACAGGCGGGGATGCGGGCGACGGCGCAAAGTGCGGACCAGCAGCGACCACGGTTTCCACCAGCCCGGTGAAAACGACGTACAACGTGGCGCGTTGGAACGTGGTTGTCGGCTTCATATCCTCGGCTCCCTGAATCTGGCCAACGCGACGCGCCGGCTCAGTGACTTCGACCGCTGGCCGTGCCATACGTTCGGCCAAGCTGAGGTATTAGTCCGCCGACGCAGGCGCACGCTTCATTTGCTTCTCGCCTCAACCTGCGCGGCGGGCGCGTCGTCCGCTCCCGGCTCGCGTTCCCACAGCCCGCACGGGCAGACGCTCACGATCCGGTGCCGCTCGCACCACAGGTGCCAGCCGTCCGGCGTGCCGATCGAGTAGCGGGACGTCCGGCAACTGCGATGCCCGGTAGCGACGTGCGGGTTGAAGTGGGGCGCGGGCGTCGAGGTCAGGACTTGCACTTGATAACCATGCCCCGCGTCGGCGTCGGCGAGGCGGCCATCATTACGACAGCGCTGCTCTTCTCTGCGCGTCCTCCTTGCCTACATCAAACGTTTCCTTGCAATGTCCGGTCGAAATCAAGATCTCGCTGGGCTGCGGTTGCGCCAGTTAGCCTAGCTGTCCAGTCTGAGAGTATTTCCTCCACGCGAGCAACCTTCTTACGGTTCGGCGCCACGGTCATCAAGACCGGCATTCCGCGTGTCTGCTCTAAGAGTTTGCGGAAGCCTTGCAGAATCGCCGGTTTGCCTCGCGTCCAGCCGCTACGGAGAGATTACCGAGCCTCGACCATATATACGTACTCCTTCCACGCGCACTCGCTTTGAACGAGCGCTTCGCAGACGGTTCGCAAGCGCTCATGCAGTTGTGAGGACAGCGTGCCAGACGGTTTGGTCCGCGCGTGCCAATCGTCGCTGTCGTACAGCTCTGCCTCAAGGCTAAGCTGGGTTTTGTGCTCAACCTCGAACCGTTGGCGCGCTCTACAAAGTTGGCGGATGCTGAAGACCGGATGCGCCGCATCGTGGATTGAGTCGGCGTCGCGGTTGCCTACTCTGGCTCGCCAGCCGGTCGATTCGAGAGTCATCCAAGACATCGCGCTGGAGAAGGGCTCGGCCTTCGGTACCGCGTCCGCGCTTGCACTTGACCGCTTCCACGGCGTGCTCCACCCCACGCCGACCTATACCGGCCCAGATCGTCCCACGCGAGCCCATCAACGCCCATGACCCAGTCACACTGCGCACGGCGCGACGGCTATCCGGGCCGACGAACCGATATAAGCGCCGCAGGCTTCGGAGGGAGAAACCGACATCGCTGCTCGCCCGTGTCGCGCACGCCGCGCGCGGGAGGCGGAATGCCGGTGCTCCTGCATCCAGCGCGCGGCGGCGCCCATGCTGGTGGTCCGGAACAAGGCCTGGAACGGGCCGGGCCCGCGGCGCTCCAGCGCGTCGGCGGCCGGCCCCGGCGCATAGGGGTGCGCAATGGTGAGGCCGGCAGAGCCGTATTGAAACACCGCCATGTGCGACATGATCACCGTGCCCTTGTACATCCGCGGCTGGGACGTGCCCAGCACCTTGGAGTAGAGCGCCACGGAAGCCTCGAGATCCTGCACGACGATGTAAGTGCGCTCGAGAAAGCGCACGCCGTTGGGATGAGGGCCGCCGCCGGGCGTGTGCTGGCGGCGCTCCGCCATCGGCGTCAGGTGCTGGATGAAGAACAGCGGCAGCGGGTTCTTCGGGCCGAGCGTCGCGGCTTTCCACCGGAACTCTGTTCCGCCCTGCTTGCGCCTGCCGTCCACGACGTCGCTCACTTCCACGCCGCGGCTGCGCATCGCGGCGACGTCCGCCGCGAGATCGTCGCTCTGCAGGATGACGAAGCGGATCCCGCCGCCCGCGGCGATGAAGCCCGCCAGGTCGCGGCCCCAGCTCCCCGCCCCTGCATTGGCGGCCCGCTCCTCGCCGGATCGCGGATAGCCAGCAGCTCGAGGTAGTCCTCGTCGTTGAACGCGATGGCGTTGTGGGTGCCCTTGCCGGGATGGACCCCGCCCGGCTGGACGTTGAAGCCCAGGCGGCGGTACTGCGCGGCCCCCTGTTCCAGGTCGGCCACGCAAACCATCAAATGGTCGATTCGAGTGAACATCGTCCCAGATGTGCGTCCCAGATAATTATGTCTCTGACGTTCGTTCGCGCGCCGCATGATGCTAGGCGCGCGCGGATTTCCGTCTTCGAGATCGACATTGAACACTGTCCACACTGCGGCGGCAACCTGAAGATCCTTGCCGCCATCGAGGATCCCGCGGTGATTGTCGGAATCCTCACCCATCTAAACTTGCCCGCTCGCGCCCCGCCGCGCTCACCGGCGCGGGCACCGCCGCTGTTCCAGGCGGCCTGATCGCCACCCCAGATTGCCACCCAGCGCCCCGATGCCATCCGGCTCCGTCGCTGACCCGGGGATCGCGCTCGGCTTGCATTCTCCCGGTAGGCGCATCGGCCTGAACTCCAGCTGCCTTGGGCCCGATCACAGTCCGATCATCCCCGCCAAAGCGCAACGATTTGCGCGCCTACCCGGTCGATTGACCGCTCAGCGTTCCGGACATACAGTCCAGTTGCGCGAAAAAGGGCGTTTGTTTTCCTTATGCTCCCAACAATTCGTCGTTGCTGATCGACGCCACCCTCAAGCAGGCGTTTCCACCGCTCGCCCTGCCGGGCCGCGAATACATGGAGCGGGCCCGCAAGATCTGAGACGAAATCGGGATGCCCCCCGTGTCGCCGCAGCCCCCCTGGCACGGCTATACGCTGGGCGACTGGGCCGACGAGTGGGAAACCTATGCGCAGCGTGCCGTCAAAGGCGACTGGGAAAAGAGCGGCAAGGAAACCTTCGGACGCCGCCGCGGCGGGCTGACGCCGGAGACGCCGGTGCGTGACGTCGCCGATCCCGATCACAAACTCGACTGACATTTCGAAAGTTGGAATGACCCCATGACCGAGCTTCGCACCTACGTTTCGCTCGCGCGCGATCTCCGGTCCGGCAAGGTCACGCCACGCGCCTTTCTCGACGAATGCCTCGATCGTATCGCCAAGCGCGAGCCGCAGATCGGCGCGTTCGTCACGCTCAACACAGAGGGTGCGCGCAAGGCGGCCGACGCGTCGACCGCACGCTGGCGCGACGGCAAGCCGCTCTCCGCGGTCGACGGCATGCCGCTCGCGATCAAGGACGTGATCGAGACCGCCGACATGCCGACCGGCCAGGGCTCTCCCATGTGGGAGGGCAACGTGACCAGGCGCGACTCCGCCGCGGTCCGCGCACTGCGCGAAGCCGGCGCTGTCATCCTGGGCAAGACCACGACCACCGAATTTGCAGCCACGCACCCTTGGCACAAGACCACCAACCCGCACGACGCCACGCGCACGCCGGGCGGATCGTCGAGCGGCTCGGCGGCCGCGGTCGGCTCCGGCATGGTGCCGGCGGCGCTCGGCACCCAGGTGGTCGGCTCGATTCTGCGGCCATCGAGCTTTTGCGGCTGCGTCGGCTACAAGCCGAGCGTCGGCGGCATGAACCGCAGCGGTTCCTACGACCACTTCTCCCAAAGTTGTCAGGGCGGCATCGGCGCGACGCTGGCGGATGTCTGGGCGGTTATCACCACGGTCACCGGACGCGCCGGCGGCGACCCCGGCCATGTCGGCGTTTCGGGCACGGTGAGTCTGGCGAAGCCCGGCAAGCCGAAACGCCTGGCGCTGATCGAAACCGGCGGCTGGGGCGCGACCACCGAAGGCGCGCGCAAGGCTTTCACCGAAGCCAAGGCGAAGCTCGCGGCGGCCAGTGTGGAGCTGAAATCGCGGGCCGACGATCCGGACATCGAAGCGGCGGAGAAGCATCTCACCGACGCGCTGCCGCTGACCCAAAACATCAACGCGTTCGAAGGCCGCTGGCCGCTCAACACCTATGCCGCGCTCGACAGCAGCAAGCTCAGCGCACCCGCGCTGGAGCGGCTGAAGACCGCCAACGCCATGACGCAGCGCGACTACGCCGAGCTGCTCGGGCGTCGCGCCGCTTCCCGCGCGGCCTATGCCAAGGCGGCGGCCCGGTACGACGCCTTCGTCACGCTCGGCGCCTGCGGCGCCGCGCCGAAGGGCCTGGGCTCGACCGGCAACACCATCATGAACGTCGCGGCGTCGCTCCTTGGCTGTCCCGCGATCACGCTGCCGCTGCTGGCGGACGAAGGCCTGCCGCTCGGCTTGCAACTGATGGGCGGCGTCGACCGCGACGCGGCTTTGTTCGATACGGCGGCCTGGGTGCTGACGGCGTTCAACCGCAGCGATCTCGTCGGCTCGCTCGAAGCCTGACGATGGCGTCCGGGCGCGACACACCCATCCTCGACCGCTACCGCGACGAAGAGCGTCTGCCGCGCGTCTATCCCCTGGTACTGGATGGGGTCTATCGGATGGCCGGGAGCGTGCCGGTGTTCCAGGAGGCGCGCGCGCCCACGGTGGAGGAGCTGCACGCCTTACTCGCCAAAATCATCGCGCGCCTCATGAGGCTGCTCACTCGTCAAGGCGTGCTCATCGAGGAGCAGGGCATGAGTTATCTGGCCGGCATCGAGGCCGATCAGGCGCTCACGCCCCTGCAGGCGGCCTCGTGCACCTACCGCATTGCCCTTGGGCCACGCGCGGGACAGAAGGTGTTGAGCCTGCAAACCGTCTCCGGCCGACGTGAGCCTGCCGCACCACCCTTGCGCCAATGCGCATGGCTCGCCTGCACGCGGCGGTGCGCTGTGCGGCCCATCAGCGCAACGAGCTCGAACAGCTGTGCCGATACATCTCCCGCCCAGCGATTGCCAACGGACGACTCAGTCGCAACCGCACCGGTGATGTCGTGCTGCGACTGAAGAGTCCGTACAAGGATGGCACCACCCACGTCGTGATGTCGCCGCTGGAGTTCATGCAGCGACTGGCCGCCTTGGTGCCGCGTCCGCGCTTACACTTGATTGCCGGACCCGCTGGCGCTCTTTCTAACTGACATGCGCCCCGCCCTCACCCGCGCGGAGAATTCGGAAAACAGGCAGCGCTCGCGTCCGGGGACAGCCGTTATCAAGGCAGCCTGTGCTGGCGGCATCCGCACCTCGAAGGGGAACGCCAAACCCGCAGCGGCGGATGTGTGGAATGCCGGCGGGAGCGCAAACTCTTTGCCAACTATCGGCCGAGCAGGTCGAAGCGCAGCGCGCGCGGGGGCGGGTCGAGAACATGACGCCCGCACAGATTGAAGCGAAGCGCGAGCAGAAGCGCAAAGAGCGGCGCCGCATACAGAACAATCAGCGCAGAGCCATCGGCGGATGGCGAGGCGCACAGTACGCACCAAGCCTTCCCTGACCCTCCGACCCTGCACGCGCGGGCACGCGCCTAAGCGGGACAACCGGAGCAAGAGGGGGATGGCGGCGTGGAAGGAATCGAGAAACGACCGGCGGGCACGCTGGCACGGTGAATTGGCAACCCTGACTCGGCGCTGATCGCGAGCCCGGATCTAGAACCGGCGTCAAGCGGTCGAGCTTCCGCAAGACCAGCACCAGCAGCAACCCCGCCCCGCAGAAGCATCCGCGGACAAGCACCCGTTTCGGACAACCCGCTTCCTGCGGTCCCAAATGCCCACCTTCGATGAACCGCGAGCGGGTCGACGGCGCAATGCCGTCCGCCTCGCCGCACCCCCACCACTGGCCCCATGAGGATCGCCAATGAACGACGACAGCAAGCCCCCGAAGAAGACCCGCAAGCCCGCCGCGCCGAAGACCACGGCGCGTGGCGAAAGCCGAGAAGCCGAACCTCCCGGCCATCCCGAAGGTTCAGGCGATCGAAGACGTGAAGGCCGCGCTGGAAGTCGGCGCCGCCAAGCTGAAGGACGCTGCGCCGAAAATCACGGAACTCGTTCTCTCCTATGCGATGGACCCCGCGAGCCCCCATCACGAGTGGAGCGCGAAGCTCGTCGCGGAGCGCTTGTGGCCCGCGCGCGGTTTGCGCAGCCGCTGGTGTCGCAGGCCGGTGGCGTCGATGGCCGCGGCGGCAACAGCGCCCCGAGCGTGACCATCTCCATCATCGGCGTGAACGGCCCGGCGCACCCGGACGCCGCGATCACTGTCTCCCCAATCGAGTACCCCGCAAT
>CAWHBL010000026.1:0-80385 GCA_963827555.1 uncultured beta proteobacterium | reverse complement strand
CAGCGGGCTCATGCCTCCTCCGTTCGGCGCCGTCCGTCCGCTGTCGCGCAGCGAGATGTTGTTGGGCGCGGCGAAACCTTGTTGGCTATGATGCTAGCGCCTTATGGTCCGCCCGACAATGCGATGAGCGACCCACCCACTGCGCGTCCCACGATGGCGCGCGCGATTGCGCGCTGGATTCACGGCGCCGACGCTGCGCCGCTCGACGCGACGGGCGTGCGGCGCCGGACGCGCGCCGCGCTCGCCGGGCTGCTCGGTGATGCGCGCGCCGCGGAGATCGAACGCGAGATCGACGCGATCACCGCCTCGCCCGACGCCGGGCGCCTCGCGCGCCTGCTCGGGCGCGATTGAGAGGCGCCGCCGTGGCGACGATGCCGGCGAGCCGGACGATCCCGGACCTCATCGACGAGCTCGCGCGCGGCTTCCCCGATCGCGAGGCGCTGGTCGGATCCGGCCAGCGCTATACCTATCGCCAGCTCCGCGCCGAGGTGCGGCGCATTGCACGCGGCCTCGCCGCGCTCGGCGTCCGCCGCGGCGACAAGGTCGCGATCCTGCTGGGCAATCGCCCGGAGTGGCTGATCGCCGACTTCGCGATCGCGCTCGTCGGCGGCGTGATGGTGGGGGTCAACACCTGGGCGACCGCGCGCGAGCTGGAGTATGTCCTCGGGCACTCCGACACCAGGTTCCTGATCACGGCCGACCGCTTCCTGAAGTACGACTATCGCGCGTTGCTCGCGGCGCTGCGGCTGCCGCAGCTCGAACGGATCGTCGGGGTGGGCGAGGAGCTGCCGGAGGGGTGGTTGCCGTATCGGGAGCTCGCCACGCTGGGCGAGCGGGTCCCGGAGGCGGCGATCGACGCCGCCCAGCGGGCGGTCGCGCCCGACGACGTGGCGTATCTCCTCTACACCTCGGGCTCGACGTCGTCGCCGAAAGGCGTCCTGCTCCAGCACTACGCGCTGATCGAGAACATGTGGCAGATCGGCGAGCGCCAGCGGGTCACCGGGCGCGACCGGCTGTGGCTCGCGGTGTCGCTCTTCTGGGGGCTTGGCTGCGAGAACGCGCTGTTCAACGTCCTCACCCACGCCGGCTGCGTCGTGCTGCAGGAGCACTTCGACGCCGGCGAGGCGCTCGCGCTGATCGAGCGCGAGCGCTGCACGCTGTTCTACGGCACGCCCAACATGGCCCAGGCGCTGCACGAGCATCCCGACCGGGCCCGCCGCGACCTCTCGAGCCTGCGCGGCGGGGCGACCATCGGCACGCCGGAGCAGATCATGCGTGTCGTCGAGCTGGGCGCGCGCGAGGTGTGCAACATCTACGGCCTCACCGAGACGTACGGCAACTGCAACGTCGCCGACGCCGGCGATCCGCTCGAGCAGCGGCTCGCGAGCGTCGGGCGGCCGCTCGCCGGCGTCGATCAGCGGATCGTCGACCCGGAGACGGGCCGGGTGCTCCCGGCCGGCGAGGTGGGCGAGATCCGCGTGAAGGGCTACGTGACGTGCGGCTACTACAAGGATCCGGTGCGCACCGCCGAGGCCTTCGACGAGCACGGCTACTTCAGGACCGGCGACCTCGGCGTGGCCGACGCCGACGGCAGCCTCCACTTCCGGGGGCGGATCAAGGAGATGGTGAAGACCGGCGGCATCAACGTCGCGCCGGTCGAGGTGGAGGAGGTGCTGATGGCGCACCCCGGCGTGCACGCGGCGTTCGTGACCGGCGTGCCCGATCCGCAGCGCGACGAGGTGCTCGCGGCCGTGATCGTCCCGAAGGCGGGCGCCAGGTTGTCGGAGGAGGAGGTGTGCGCGTACTGCCGCAAGGCGCTGGCGGCCTACAAGGTGCCGCGCCTCGTCCGCTTCGTCGCCGAGCACGAGCTGCCGCTGACGACGACCGGCAAGCTGCAGAAGAACCGGCTCGCGGCGACGTTCTTCGCCGATCGCGCCTGAACGGGCTCAGCCGGCGAACCGGGGCTCCGGCAGCCCGCGCACCCCGAGCCCGGTGACCTTGAAGAGACTCCCGGCGAGGAACTGGGGCTTCACTTCCTTCGCGAAGCGATCGTGGACCGCCGGGTGCTTCACGCGTGCCATCGACGTGACGTACAGCTCGTCGAGCCGGTCGCCGCCGAACATGCAGCTCGTGATGTTCCGCACCGGCATGCCGACCCGCCGCTCCACCGATCCGTCCGGCGCGTAGCGGACGAGATCGCCGGAGATGAGTTGCGCGTTCCAGACGCAGCCCTCCGCGTCGATCGTCGAGCCGTCGGCGACGCCGCCGTCGTCCTTGAACGACGCGAAGACACGCTTGTTCGACAGCTGTTCCGGTCGCGATGTCGAAGTCGTACGCCCAGTACTCGCCCTGGAAGGTGTCGGCGAAGTAGAAGGTCCGGTCGTCGGGGCTCCAGCACGGGCCGTTGGAACAGATGATCCCCGAGTCCACCTTGGTGACGCGCAGGTCGGGATCGAGGCGGTACAGCCCGCAGATCGCGAGCTCCTCCTTGTCGTCCATGCCGCCGGCGTAGAAGCGGCCGCGGCGGTCGCACTTGCCGTCGTTCAGCCGCGTGCGCGGCACGTCGGCCTCGATGCGCTCGATCAGGTCGAGCTTGCCGGTGGCGAAGTCGAAGAAGTAGAACCCGTCGTCGAGCGCGAGCACCGCGCCGCCGCCCCGGCGCAGCGCCATTGCGCCGACGTCGCGGCCGAGCGACCAGTTCTCGACCTTGCCCGAACGCGGGTCGAGCCGCCAGATCGACGGCTTGCCGACGCGCCTGCCGGTGCCGTCGACCCAGTAGAGGCGGCCTTCCTCGACGTCCCACACGGGCCCTTCGCCGAGGTGGTTCTCGCACTGCAGAAGGCACTCGATCTTCATGCCGCGTCGCGCTCCCGCTCGAGCCACGCCTGGCCGCCCGGGGTCGTATCGATCCGGATGCCCGCGTCCGCCGCGAACTCGTCGATCGCCTGTCGTGCGCCGGGCCAGCTGTAGTCGTCGCAGACGATCCTGCCGCCCGGGGCGAGGCGCGGGTGGAAGTACGCGAGCGCGCCGGCGGTCGGCGCATAGAGATCGACGTCGAGGTGCACGAAGCGGTACGTCCGCTCGGCTGCGCCCGCGAGCGACTCCGGCAGCCAGCCGGGGTGGAACTCGATCGCCGGAAACTCGGCCAGGTTCCGCCTGACGTCGTCGAGCGACGCCGCGAACGCCCCGGCCGTGGTCATCCCCCGGACCCGTTCCGATTGCGCGTCGGACGCCGCGACGGCGTCCTTCGCGCCCGGTGCGCTCAACCCTGCGAACGAATCGAACACGTGATAGTCCTCGCCGCGGAAGTCGGGCCGATGCCAGCGCGTCGCGCCGCACAGGAGGTACGACGACATGCCGCGGAAGCAGCCGCACTCCGCAACCGCTCCGGTCGGCGCCGGCGTGCCCTCGAAGAGCCGCACCAGGGCGAACTGGCGCCGCATCCGCGCGAGCGGCAGCGGCAGCGTGCCGGTCCGCCGCAGGCCGTCGAGGTACAGGGCTTCGAACTCCGCCGGCAGGCGCTCCGCGGTCAGGCTCAGGAGCTCGCCGAACCGGGTGACGGCCTCCTCGATCCGGCCCTGCCGATGCACGCTCTCGATGAGGAGCTGGCGCGCGTAGTAGGACGCCGACTTGGCCGGGAGTGGAACCGGATCCGCGACCGACCCGAGGATCGCGTTTGCCAGGCCCTCGAGGTCCGCCCAGCGCCGCGCCGCGTACAGCTCGTTCGCCTTCGCGACCGCGTCGACGACGCTCATCGACGCCGTCTTGTGGGTGCTCACCGCGCGGGCTCCGATCGGCGCTAGTTGTCGATCCTGGCGCCCGACACCTTCACCGCCTGCGCGTACTTCTCGTTCGCGGCCTGGATCCGCGCGGCGTACTCCGCGGGCGTGCTGCCGACGGGCGCGATGTCGAGCTGCGCGAACCGCTGCGCGACCTCCGGCGACTTGAGCGCTTTGGCGACCTCCTGCGACATGCGCGCGACGACCGCCGGCGGCGTGCCGGCGGGCGCGAGCAGTCCGATCTCGGGCGCGAAGTCGTAGCCGGGCACGCCCAGCTCGGCGACCGTCGGCACGTCCGGCGCGGTCGGCGAGCGCTGCGCCGTGCTGACCGCCAGCACCTTGACGCGTCCCGACTTGACGTGCGCGGCGATCGACGGCATGGCCGAGTACGCGAGCGACACGTCGCCGCTCACCAGCGCCGGAATGGATTGGCCCGTGCCCTTGTACGGGATATGGACGATCGCCAGGCCGAGCGCGCTCTTCAGCGACTCCATGCTGAGGTGATGGATGCTCCCGACGCCGGAGGATCCGTAGTTGAGCACGCCCGGCTTCGCCCGCGCCAGCGCGACGAGCTCCGCGAAGTCCTTCGCCGGCACCGCCTGGTTGGCGACGAGAAAGAGGTTCGCGGTCGCGAGCAGCCCGACCGGCGCGAGGTCCCGCGCCGGGTCGTACGAGAGCTTCGCGTAGAGGAAGGGGTTGATCGCGACCTGGCCGACGTCCGCGACGAGGAAGGTGTAGCCGTCGGGTGCGGCGCGTGCGACCGCCTCGGTGCCGGGGATGCCGCCGGCGCCGCCGCGGTTCTCGATCGTGACCTGCTGCCCGAGGCTCTCGCCCACCTTCTGCGCCAGGACGCGCGCGATCGTGTCCGGCAGGCCGCCGGCGGCGTACGGGACGATCCAGCGCACCGGCTTCGTCGGATAGGCCTCCTGCGCGGCGAGCGGAGCGCAGACGGCGAGCGCCAGCAGGGCTGCGGCGACGAGCGACGGACGATGCATCGATGTCTCCTCCCTCAGGCCCGAATATACCGCCGCCCGGCGGCGGCGCTAGAATCCGCCCGGTCCGCGGTCGTGTCCGCCGACGTCTCCCCATGCCCGTTTCCTTCGACGGCAAGCTCGTAGTCGCGATCTCCTCCCGTGCGCTCTTCGACCTGGAGGAGTCGAACCGCGTGTTCGAGGAGGAGGGCGTCGAGGCGTATCACCGCTACCAGCTCGCGCGCGAGAACGAGGTGCTGGCACCGGGGATCGCGCTGCCGCTGGTGAAGAAGCTCCTCGCGCTCAACGTCCTCGCGCCGGCGCGCCCGCGGGTCGAGGTCATCCTGCTCTCGCGCAACACCGCCGAGACCGGCCTGCGGATCATGCACTCGATCCAGCACTACGGCTTCGACATCACGCGCGCCGCGTTCACCGGCGGCGAGAGCACCTATCCCTACGTGCCCGCGTTCGACGCGCACCTCTTCCTCTCGGCGAACGGCGACGACGTGCGCCGGGCGCTCGACGCCGGTCACGCCGCGGCGCAGATCCTGCCGGCGAACGTCGGCCAGAACGTCGCCCAGACCGACGAGCTGCGGATCGCGTTCGACGGCGACGCGGTGCTGTTCTCGGACGAGGCCGAGCGCGTCTACAAGAAGGACGGGCTCGACGCGTTCACCGCGTCCGAGGTCGAGGCGGCGAAGGAGCCGCTCTCCGGCGGGCCGTTCAAGAACTTCCTCGCCGCGCTGCACCGCATCCAGTCGGAGTATCCGGCCGACCAGGCGCCGCTCCGCACCGCGCTCGTCACCGCCCGCAGCGCCCCGGCGCACGAGCGCGTCGTGCGGACGCTGCGCGCCTGGGGGATCCGGATCGACGAGGCGCTGTTCCTCGGCGGGCTCGAGAAGGGCCCGTTCCTGAAGGCGTTCGGCGCCGACATCTTCTTCGACGACCAGCACAGCCACGTGGAGTCGGCGCGCAAGTACGTGGCGACCGGCCACGTGCCGTTCGGCATTGCGAACGAGAGGTGACATGAAGGCCCTGAAATGGATTCTCTGGATCGGCGGCGGGCTCGCCCTCCTCGCGATCGTCGCGGTCGCGATCGTCGCGGCCACCTTCGATCCCAACCAGTACAAGCCGCAGATCGTCGATCTGGTGAAGCAGCGGACCGGCCGCACGCTGACGATGGACGGCAGGATCGGGCTCACGTTCTTCCCGAAGATCGGCGCCGAGGTCGCCAAGGTCGCGCTGTCGGAGCCGCAGGGCACGAAGACCTTTGCCCGCATCGACGAAGCGCGGGTCGCGCTCGCGCTGTGGCCGCTGCTCTCGAAGCAGGTGATCGTCGACCAGGTGACGCTGTCGGGGCTGGCGGTGGATCTCGTGCGCTACAAGGACGGGCGCACGAACTTCGACGACCTCCTCGGCGAGAAGAAGCCGGACAAGCCGGCGCCGAAGCCCGAGGCGCCGGCCGGCGCGCCGCTCGCGATCGACATCGGCGGCATCTCGCTCAGGAACGCGACCATCGGCTGGCGCGACGAGGGCGACGGCACCGACGTCAGGCTCACCGGCGTGAACCTCAAGACCGGGCGCATCGCAAGCGGGGTGCCCGGCAAGCTCGAGCTCGAGGCGAAGATCGAGGGCCGCCAGCCGCAGGCGGCGCTGCAGGTGGACCTCGACACCGGATACCGCGTCAACTTCGAGACCAAGGCGGCGGCGCTGTCGTCGCTCGACCTCAAGGCGAAGGGCGACGCACCGGGCCTCGCCGGGCTCGACGCGCGGTTGAAGGGCAATACCGTCGACTACGACCCGCAGGCGGGCCGGATCGATCTCGCCGGGATCGAGCTGGCGGCCAAGTCGAAAGACGGGCTCGACGCAAAGCTCTCCATCCCGAAGCTCGCGCTCGCGCCGGACCGCGCCGAGAGCAAGGCGATCACCGGTGAAGTGAGGCTCACGCAGCCGAAGCAGGCGATCGACGCCAAGCTCGCCCTGTCGGCGCTCGAGGCGAAGGGCAAGCTGATCCAGTTTGCGCGGCTCGACGTCGACCTCGACGCGAAGACCGGCGACCTCGCGGTGCAGGGCAAGGTGGGAACGCCGGTCACGCTCAATCTGGACGCGAAACAGGTGCAGCTGCCGGGCATCGCCGGCGATCTCGCCGTGAGCGGCCCGAACATCCCCGGCAAGTCGCTCAAGGCGGCGGTGAAGGGCGGCGCCCGTGCCGACTGGGACAAGCGCAACGCGAACGCGGAGCTCGCGCTCAAGCTCGACGAGTCGAACATCCAGGCGAAGGTCGGGGTGGCGAACTGGGCGCAACCCGCGGTCAATTTCGACGTCGTCGCCGACCGGCTGAACGTCGACCGGTATTTGCCGCCGGAGAAGCCGGCCGCGGCGCCGGCCGCCGGCGCCCCCGGCGGCGGCGCTGCCGCGGCGGCGGAGAAGCCCATCGACCTGGCGGCGCTGAAGACGCTGAACGCCGCCGGTAACGTGAAAGTCGGCGCGCTCCAGGTCCAGAACATCAAGGCGGAGAACGTCGCGGCCGGGATCAAGGCGGCCGGCGGACGGCTCGACGTGAGCCCGCTGTCGGCGAACCTGTACCAGGGCACGCTCGCCGGCACGGCCGCGGTGAACGCGAACAACAACAGCTTCGCGGTGAAGCAGACCCTCGCCGGGGTCAGCGTCGGGCCGCTGCTGCGCGATGCGGCGAACAAGGATCTCCTGGAGGGCCGCGGCAACGTCGCGCTCGACGTGACGACCGCCGGCAGCACCGTCACCGCGCTCAAGAAGGCGCTCGCGGGCAGCGCGAACGTCGCGCTCAAGGACGGCGCGCTCAAAGGGGTCGACATTCCCGGCGCGATCCGACAGGCGCGGGCGCTGCTCGGCTCGAAGAGCGCGCTCGAGCAGCAGGCGAAGGGCGGCCAGAAGACCGATTTCTCCGAGCTCACGGCGAGCTTCGCGATCAAGAACGGTGTCGCGCACAACGACGACCTGAAGGGCGCCTCGCCGCTGCTGCGGCTCGCGGGGGCGGGCGACATCGACATCGGCGAGGGCCGTCTCAACTACCTGGTGAAAGCGACGGTCGTGGCGACGTCGACCGGCCAGGGTGGGAAGGATCTGTCGCAGGTCGCAGGCGTCACGGTGCCGGTCAAGCTCAGCGGACCGTTCGATGCCCTGAGCTACAGCGTGGACGTCGGCGCGCTCGCGACCGACGTCGCGAAGGACGCGCTCCAGCGCGAGCTCGACCGCCGGCTCGGCGGCGGCAAGGCGGGCCAGGCCCAGCAGGGCGGCGGCGTCGAGGACGCGCTGCGCGGCCTCTTCGAAAGGAGCCGGATTGAGACCGCCCCGGCTGACCTCGCCGGCGCTGCTGACCTCCCTCTCGTACGTTCCGGGTCCGGGCGTCGGCTAACAGTGACGCGGTCGGCGTTGAGCGCGTTCTCGGCCAGATCATCCGCTGGCAGCGCCGCCACGGCCGGCACGACCTGCCGTGGCAGGGGACGCGCGACCCCTACGCCGTCTGGCTGAGCGAGATCATGCTGCAGCAGACACAGGTCGCGACGGTGGTGCCCTACTACCAACGGTTCCGGGCGCGGTTTCCCGACATCGCGAGCCTCGCCGCGGGGAGCGAGGACGAGGTCCTGCGGTTGTGGAGCGGCCTCGGCTATTACTCGCGGGCGCGGAACCTCCATCACGCCGCGCAGCTCGTCGTCGAGCGGCACGGCGGCCGGTTTCCGGAGGCGCTCGCCGACATCGCGAACCTGCCCGGGATCGGGCGCTCGACCGCCGCGGCGATCGCCGGCTTCGCGTTCGGCGCGCGCGTCGGCGATCCTCGACGGCAACGTCAAGCGCGTCCTCGCGCGCCACTTCCTCGTGGCTGGTTTTCCGGGCGAGCGCGCGGTCGAGCAGCAGCTCTGGGCGCTCGCCGAATCGCTCGTCCCGGCGCGCGACAACGCCGCGTACATCCAGGGCCTCATGGACCTCGGGGCGACCGTCTGCACCGCGCGCGACCCGCAATGTGCCGCGCTGCCCGGTGCGCGGGACCTGCGGCGCCCACGCCGACAACCGTGTCGCCGACTTTCCCGCGCCCCGCCCGCGGAAGGCCGTCCCGACGCGCCGCACGGCCATGCTCGTCCTGCGGCACGGCGGCGAGGTGATGCTCGAGAAGCGGCCGTCCGTGGGCGTCTGGGGCGGGCTGTGGAGCTTCCCTGAGCTCGCCCGCGGCGAGGAGGCGGAGGCGCTGAGCGCACGGCGCTACGGCTGCGAGACCGGCCGGATTGAGCGGCTCGGGATGCTGCGGCACGGGTTCACCCACTTCACGCTGCAGATCACGCCGCTCGTGGCGGAGGTGCGGCGGATCGTCCCGCGCGCGGCGCAACCGGGGGTCGTGTGGCTGCCGGTCGCCGAGGCGCTCGGGGCCGCGGTGCCGGTGCCGGTGAGGAAGCTCCTGCGGGCGCTGGCCGGCTCAGCGACGGCCGACCAGCCCGCGCTGTTCCAGGAAGCGGTAGAGGATCTGTAGGCGCGTGATCGCGCCGTCGAGCTCGAGCAGCTTCTGCTTGGCCGGCAGCGGCACCGGCAGGATCTCGCACAGCCGGTAGCCGACCCACGACGCGCTGCCGAGCGCGTGCGGCTCGGCGAACACCGCCTCGCTCTTGTCGGCGATGACCAGGCGGAGCAGGTCGGCGAGCGCGGTGTACTGGTCCGGGAGGTCGGCGTCCTCCTCGTCGGCGATCAGCTCGACCCGGGCGCGGAGCAGCCCCTGCGCGGCGACGGTCGAATCGAGGATGCGGAAGCGCTGGCCGCCGAGCGTGCGCAGGCTGAGCAGCCCGAGTTGCTGCATGTCGCAGCTCGTGATGGTCGCGAGCGAGCCCACGACCTCGGGCGTCGCCGGCGCGCCGACCTCCTTGCCGTTGCGGATCAGGCAGACGCCGAACGGCTGCTCCGCCTTCAGGCATTCGCGCGACATGTCCATGTAGCGCGCCTCGAACACCCGCAGCGGCAGCAACCCGCCGGGGAAGAGCACCGTGTTGAGCGGGAAGATCGGCAGGCTGCCGAGGTCGGGGTGGGCCATGACCCGCGGGAGTCTAGTCCTTCGGGGCACGGCCCCAGCGTGCAGATATCTCGTTTTCGACGCCGAGATGGTCGAGGACGCGGGCGACCACGAAGTCGACGAGGTCCTCGACGCGCTGCGGGTGGTGATAGAAGCCGGGGTTGGCGGGCAGCACGACCGCGCCGGCGCGCGCGAGGCGGGTCATGTGCTCGAGGTGGATCACCGAGAGCGGCGTTTCGCGCGCGACCAGGACGAGCGTGCGGCGCTCCTTGAGCGCGACGTCGGCCGCGCGCTCGATCAGGTTGTCGGCGAGCCCGCAGGCGACCGCCGCGAGGGTGCCCATCGAGCAGGGGCAGATCGCCATCGCGTCGGGCGGGCTCGATCCCGAGGCGATCGGCGCGTACCAGTCGTCCCGGCCGTAGACCTGGAGGAGCCCGGACGCGGCCCGGTAGCGCTCGACGAGGAGCGCCGCGGCCTCCTGCGGCCGCGACGGCAGCGCGAGGTCGAGCTCCTGCTTGGCGACGATCTGCGCCGCCTGCGAGTACACGAGCGCCACCCGGACGCGCACGGCGAGCAGGCACTCGAGCAGCCGCAGGCCGTAGGCCATGCCGGAGGCGCCGGTCAGCGCGAGCGTGACGCTGCGCGGGCCGCCGACGGTCATCGCGGCGCCGGGAGCTGCCGGTGCCGCACCAGCACCCGCGTCGTCGCGCGGAACCTCGCCGCGAGCCGCTCGGCGAACCAGACCGAGCGGTGCTGCCCGCCGGTGCAGCCGAGCGCGACGGTGAGGTAGGCGCGGTTGTCGCGCACGAAGGCCGGCAGCCACCGCTCGACGAAGTCGCCGATGTCGGCGAGCATTGCCTGGGCCACGGGCAGGGCTTCGAGGAAGCGCACGACGGGTTCGTCGCGGCCGGTCAGCGGACGGAGCTTCGGATCGTAGAACGGGTTCGGCAGGGCGCGGACGTCGAACACGAGGTCGGCGTCGAGCGGGATGCCCTGCTTGTAGCCGAACGACTCGAACGCGAGCGTGAGCCCGGTGCTGTCGACTGCGACCAGGTCCTTGATCCACGCCCGCAGCGCGTTCGGCGCGAGGTCGCTCGTGTCGAGGCGCTGGCCGAGCTCGCCGACGTCCTCGAGGAGCGCGCGCTCGCGCCGGATCGCCTCGTCCACCGTCGCGTCGCCGCCGGCGAGCGGGTGCGGGCGGCGGGTCTCCGAGAAGCGCTTGATCAGCGTCTCGTTGGCGGCGTCGAGGAAGAGGAGGCGAACGTCGACGCCGAGCGCCTTCAGCGCGCGGAGCGACCCCGGCAGCTCGGCGAGCGCCGCGCCGCTGCGGGAATCGACCGTGACGGCGACCCGCTCGTAACCGGCGTTGCGGAGGAAGTCGATCGTCTCGCCGAGCAGCGTCGCCGGCAGGTTGTCGACGCAGTAGAAGCTCGCGTCCTCGAGGACGTTCAGCGCGACGCTCTTGCCGGAGCCGGAGAGGCCGCTGATGACGACGAGCTGCATGATGCGGGGAGCATAACGCCTTTTTCGGCGCCTTCCCCGGGGACGCCCGCAACGCAAGAGGGCGCGTGCGAAAGGCACGCGCCCTCGAGCGGTCGGCCGCCGTCAGGCAGCCGCGACGGCAATGCCGGCGGTCAAGCCGGCGCGGCGCACTTCTTCACGAACGAGTCGCGCGCGGCACCGTGGAGCTTCCGCTCGTCGGCCTGAGTGTTGCACGCTGCCGTCTTGTCGCCGCCGCCCTTGAGGCAGGTGCTCATGAACTTGCTGCGGTCGTCGCCCTTCATCCCCTTGTCGGACGCCTGCTTGTTGCAGTCGCCCATGCGCTTCTGCTGCTCGGTCTGCGTCTTCTCCTGGGCGAACACGGGCGATGCGCACAGCGCGGCGGCGAACAGGGCCGCGATCAGCTTGCTCATGTTTTTCTCCTCCACTGGTCTCTCGAAAAGACGGCCGCGGCGGTCCCGACCGTGACCCCTTCAACGCCCGCCGTCGGTACCGGTTGACGCGTCGCGCTGCATCTCGGCCTGCTGGCGCTCCATGAACTCCTCGGTCGAGTCGTAGCCGCGGACCTGGAGGATGTGGTTGCGTACCGCCGCCTCGACCAGCACCGCGAGGTTGCGGCCGACCGCGACCGGGATGCCGAACTTGCGGACGGTCACGCCGAGGATGTCCTCGGCGAGCGCGTGCAGCGGCAGCCGCTCCGCCGGCGGCGCCGCCGACGGCGTCGGACGCTCGAGGTGCACGACCAGCCGCAGGTTCATCTTCGGCCGCACCGCGGTCTCGCCGAAGATGGTGCGGATGTTGAGGACGCCGAGGCCGCGCACCTCGAGGAAGTCCTTGAGGAGCGGCGGGCAGCGGCCTTCGAGCGTGTCCGTGCCGATGCGCGAGAGCTCGACGACGTCGTCGGCGACGAGGCCATGACCGCGGCTGATGAGCTCGAGGCCGAGCTCGCTCTTGCCCACGCCGGAGTCGCCGGTGATGAGCACGCCGAGCCCGAGCACGTCCATGAACACGCCGTGGCGGGTGGTGGTCTCGGCGAGGCTCTTGGCGAGATAACGGCGCAGCTTGTCGATGAGGTGCGCGGCGGGCAGCGGCGAGGCGAACAGGGCGATGCCGCGCGTTTCGGCGACCTGGGCGAGCCGCGGGTGGCCGGGCACGCCGTCGGCGAGCACCACCGCGGCGGGCGAGCCCTGCAGGCCGAGCTCGAGCAGGCGCTCGATCCGCGCGCCCTCGAGCTTCGCGATGTGCGCCTGCTCGTGGCGCCCGAGCACCTGGATGCGGTTCGGGTGGATGAGGTTGAGGTGGCCGACGAACGCGGCCGACTCGGTAACGTCGGCGCGGATGACCGCGGCGCCGCCCTGCTTGCCGCCTATCCAGGCGAGCTCGAGCTTCTCGGCGGTGTCCTCATACAGCCGCGCGACGCTGGTCTGCAACATACGGCTGCCACGCGGAAACGAGCTGGTGGAGGGCGGCGGCGTCGGCGACGGTCGCGAGGTTCTGGCGCAGCTCGCGGTCGCTGAACATCTGCGCGAGCTCGGAGAGGATCTCGAGATGCTGCTCGGTCGCCTGCTCGGGAACGAGCAGCACGAAGATGAGGTTGACCGGCCGGCCGTCGGGAGCGTCGAACGCGACCGGGGTCTTCAGGCGCAGGAACGCGCCGATCGGCTCCTTCAGGCCCTTGATCCGGCCGTGCGGGATCGCGACGCCCTGGCCGAGGCCGGTGGAGCCGAGCCGCTCGCGCGCGAAGAGGCTATCGAATACGAGGCTGCGGGCGACGCTCTGGTTGTTCTCGAACAAGAGGCCCACCTGCTCGAACATCCGCTTCTTGCTGCTCGCCTCGGTGTCGAGCACGACGTTCGACTGCGGGAGCAGCTTGGCGATCAGGTTCATGCCGCGTGTCCGGTATTCGAGGGCGCGCTATTGTACTCGCACCGCCGCAGCGCCCCCAAACATCGCAACACGGGTTGTTACAAATGGGAACAAGCGGGGAACAAGCGGCGGAACAAGCGGCGAACAAGCGGGGAAGCGGGAGCCGGGATGCGACCGGCGGCCGTCCAGGGGCGACGGGGGATGCGATCCCCGCCGCCGACAGTCCGTCAGCTCTCGGAGTGGTGCTTGAGCGCGTCGTGGGGCTTCGCGTACGCGCGGTCCTTGTACTTGATCAGCTTCCGGTCGAGCTTGTCGGCGAGCGCGTCGATCGCCGCGTACAGATCGCCGTCGACGTGCTCGACGAAGATGTCCCGGCCGGGAAGGTGCACGTTCGCCTCGGCCTTCTGGGTCAGCTTCTCGACCGTGAGGATCACGCTGACCGCAGTGGCGTGGTCGCAATGGCGCATCACCCGCTCGAGCTTCGCCTCGACGTAGGTGCGGATCGCCGCCGTGACGGCGACGTGATGGCCGGTAACGGTCAGGTTCATCTCGGACCTCCTGGAGGACTACAACGACTTGCGGAGATTGACCGGTGGGATGTGCATCGACTCGCGGTACTTGGCGATGGTGCGGCGGGCGACGACGATGCCCTGCTGGCCGAGGATCTGCGAGATCTTGGAGTCGGAAAGCGGCTTCTTCGCGTCCTCGGCCCCGACGAGCTGCTTGATCAGGGCGCGGATCGCGGTCGCGGAGCACGCGCCCCCGGCCTCGGTGGCGACGTGGCTGCCGAAGAAGTACTTGAGCTCGAAGATGCCGCGCGGGGTCGCCATGAACTTCTGCGTCGTCACGCGCGACACCGTCGACTCGTGCAGGCCGAGCGCGTCGGCGATCTCGCGCAGCACCAGCGGCCGCATCGCCACCTCGCCGTGGTCGAAGAAGTGCCGCTGCCGGTCGACGATCGACTGCGACACGCGCTGGATCGTATCGAAGCGCTGCTGCACGTTCTTGATCAGCCAGCGCGCTTCCTGCAGTTGCGACGTGAGCTGGCCGCCCTGGCCGCGGTTCGACTGCAGGATGTCGGCGTAGATGCGGTTGATGCGCAGCTTCGGCATCGCGTCCGGGTTCAGGCTCGCGGTCCAGACGCCCTTGAGCTTGCGCACGATCACGTCGGCGACGACGTAGCGCGTCTCGAGCGCGGAGTACGCGCCGCCCGGACGCGGGTTCAGGCTCTGGATCAGGCGCTGCGCGGTGCGCAGGCTCGCGTCGTCGCAGCCGAACAGCTTCTTCAGCTTCACGAAGTCGCGCGCGGCGAGCAGCGGGAGCTGCTCGCGCACGATCCGCAGCGCGACCGCGAGACCCGGCGTCGATTCGGGCAGCGCGGCGAGCTGCAGCTCGAGGCACTCGGCGGGCGAGCGGGCGCCGACGCCGGTCGGATCGAGGTTCTGCAGGTGCTTGAGCGCGATCGCGAGCTCGTCCGGCTCGATCGCGAGCTCCTCGGGCAGCATCGCGGCGATCTCTTCCAGCGGCTGCGTCAGGTAGCCGTCCTCGTCCAGCGCATCGACGAGCAGCGCGACGAGCTTCCGGTCGCGGTCGGGCAGCGGCGTGAGCGACACCTGCTGCAGGAGGTGGTCGCGGAGCGAGGGCGATTCGGCGGCGAGCTGCGGATAGTCCGAGTCGTCCGAGTCGTCGCGGGCCGTGCCCGAACCGCCGCTCTCGAGGTACCAGTCGGCGTCGGGGCTGCGCGTCTCGTCGTCGGCAGGCGCCGCGTCGGGCTTCTCCGGCGCCGGGGCCTCGGCGACCGTCGTGGTCGAAGTGCCGTTCAGCCGCATCGCCGGTGCGGCTTCCTCCTCGCCCTCGTCGCGCTCGAGGAGCGGGTTCTCGGCGAGGAAGCGCTCGAGCTCCTGGTTCAGCTCCAGGGTCGAGAGCTGGAGGAGGCGAATGGATTGCTGCAGCTGCGGCGTCAGCGTGAGGTGCTGCGTCAGCTTGAGCTGCAGGGTTTGTTTCATGCCGGGGAGGGGTGGTCGATCGCGTCTCGGGTTGTCGTTCCTCGGGCGCCAGGGCAGCGCCGTCGGACCTTGCCGGCCGCGAAAACCCGACGCGCCGCTCGCTAGAGGCGGAAGTGCTCGCCTAGGTAAACGCGCCTGACATTTTCATTATAAACAATCTCCTCCGGCTTGCCGGAAGCAAGTACCGAGCCTTCGTTAATTATGTACGCCCGGTCGCAAATTCCCAGGGTTTCCCGGACGTTATGGTCGGTGATCAGGACCCCTATGCCGCGTTCCCGCAGGAACCGGATGATCCGCTGGATGTCCAGGACGGCGATCGGATCGACCCCCGCGAACGGCTCGTCGAGCAGGATGAAGGCCGGCCGGGTCGCGAGCGCCCGGCAGATCTCGACCCGCCGCCGCTCCCCGCCCGAGAGCGACAACGCCGGCGCGTCCCGCAGGTGGGCGATGTGCAGCTCGCCGAGGAGCTCGTCGAGCCGCGTCTCGACCTCGGCGGGCGCGAGCGCCATCAGCTCGAGCACCGCGCGGACGTTCTCCTGCACCGTGAGCCGGCGGAACACCGAAGCTTCCTGCGGGAGGTAGGACAGGCCGAGCCGCGCGCGCCGGTGGATCGGCAGCCGCGTGATGTCGCGCTCCTCGACGAAGATGCGGCCGCCGTCGGCGGCGACGAGGCCGACGATCATGTAGAAGCAGGTGGTCTTGCCGGCGCCGTTCGGCCCGAGGAGGCCGACGACCTCGCCGCTCATCACGTCGAGCGAGACGTCGCGCACGACGGTGCGCTTCTTGTAGCGCTTGTTGAGCGCGGCGGTGCGCAAGGTGCTCGCGCGCGCGGGCGGGGCCGGAACGGCGAGGGTCGCGCGCGTCAGCGGCTCGTTCACTGGCGGCCCGCCTCCAGTCCCGGTGCGGGCTTCAGCTCCAGCGCCGGCGCGCGCGGCGCCGCGCCATCGTCCTTCTTCTTCGGCTGGATCACCGCCCGCACTCGACCGTCGCGCCCCCCGGGCGCGGCCGGCAGCTCCTTGGCGCCCTGCACCCGGTAGATCTCGGAGCGCGTGTCGTACGAGATATAGTTGCCGCGCACCTCGTCCTTGTCGCGGGACACGCGCGCCTTGTCGAAGAGCTCCACCCGCTCGCCCTTGCCGTCGTACTCGATCCGCTGCGCTTCGCCGTCGATCCACTCGTCCACGCCGTCGCGCTTCTGGCGGAACGTCGCCGGGCTGCCGATGGCGACGCCCGACTGGAAGCCTTCCTTGTCCTGCCGCACCGTAAGCTTGTCGGCGCGCAGCACGAACGTGCCCTGGGTCAGCACCACCCGGCCCTCGAAGATGACGGTCTGCTTGCCGTCGTCGGCGAGCATCCGGTCGGCCTCGATGTTCAGCGGCTTTTCCCGGTCGGCGCGCTCGGCATGCGCGGGCGCCGCGGCGAGCACCGCGGCGATGAGGATGACGGCGGCCCGGCGCACCGGTCAGCCCGCCGCGCCGCGGACGAACGTGCCGTTCACCCGGGCCTTCAGCTCGAGCTGGCGCGTCTTGGTGTTGAACTCCAGGCCGACGCCGGTGAGCCGCGAGGCGCCTTCGGTGATCACCACCGCTTCGGGCGTGCGCGCGATGTCCTGCTTCGGGAAGACCTGGAGATACGTCGTTTCCAGCTGCAGCGCGGGACGGGCCTTGGTCGCCTCGCGCACCACCAGGACGTTGCCGTACAGGCGCACCTCCTCGCCGTCCTTCGTGACGGTGCCGCGCTCGGCCGAGATCCGCACCGGCGGGCCCTGCTCGCGAAACTGCACCAGCCGCGGTTCCTCGAGCTCGGTCGTCTCGTCGTCCGGGTAGTGCGTCATCCGGCGCGCGGTGAGCCCGGACTCCGGGCGCCCGGCCTTGTCGAGGTTCGTCGCAGTGAAGCGCTCGACGACGAAGTCGGGGTCGTGCTCGAGCGCGTTCGGCGCGCTGCCCGCCGGCGCCTGCACTGCGCGTTCCAGCCACCACGTCAGCGCCGCGAGACCGGCGACGAGCGCGACCGAGAACAGCGTGTTCGTCCGCGCTCTCACGCGAGATACCTTCCGACCGCGCGGTCGAGCGCGCCGCGCGCCGCGAGGATCACCTCGCACACCTCCCGCACCGCGCCGCCGCCGCCGGGACGCCGGCTCACGTAGTGCGCCCGCGCGCGCACCGCCTCGGGCGCGTCCGGAACGGTCGCCGCGAAGCCGCACCGCACGAGCACCGGCAGGTCCGGCAGGTCGTCTCCCATGTAGCCGCACGCGTCGAGGGCGAGCCCGAGCTCGGCGCGCAGGCTCTCGAGCACGGCGAGCTTGTCGTCCGCGCCCTGGAAGAGACGCGAGATGCCGAGCTCGGCCGCCCGGTTCGCGACGACCCGCGAATTGCGCCCGGTGATAAGCGCAAGCTCGATGCCGGCGCCGGCGAGCAGCTTCAGCCCCAGCCCGTCGAGCGTGTGGAAGCGCTTCATCTCCTCGCCGCCGTCGGTGAGATACAGCGCGCCGTCGGTGAGCACGCCGTCGACGTCGAACGCCATCAGCCGCAGGCCCCGTGCGCGCTCGAGCGCGGCGTCCATTTTCCTAGAGGACCTTCGCGCGGAAGAGGTCGTGGATGTTGAGCGCGCCGACCAGCCGCCCCGCCGGGTCGACGACCGGCAGCTGCGTCGTCTTGTGCTTCTCCATCAGCTCGACCGCTTCGGCGGCGAGCGCTTCCGGCCGGATCGAGCGCGGGTTGTGCGTCATGACCGCGCTGATCGGCGTCGCGTGCACGTCGACGCCGCGCCCGAGGGCGCGCCGCAGGTCGCCGTCGGTGAAGATGCCCACCAGGCGCCGGTCGGCGCCGACCACCGCCGTCATTCCCATCCGCTTCTTCGAGATCTCGAGCACCGCGTCGGCGAACGCCGCGCCCTCGGGCACCACCGGGACGTCCTCGCCGGTGCGCATCACGTCGCGCACGTGCGTGAGCAGGCGCCGGCCGAGGGTGCCGCCGGGATGCGAGCGCGCGAAATCCTCGTGGCCGAACCCGCGCGCGTCGAGCGCCGCCACCGCGAGCGCGTCGCCGAGCGCGAGCGCCGCGGTCGTGCTCGCGGTCGGCGCGAGGTTGAGCGGGCAGGCCTCCTTCTCGACCCCGGCGTCGAGGACGACGTCGGCGAGGCCCGCCAGCGCCGACTGCGCATTGCCGGTCAGCGCGATCAGCGGCGCGCCGAGGCGTTTCACCAGCGGCAGGATCGTCATCAGCTCGTCGCTCTCGCCGGAGTACGAGAGCGCGAGCACGACGTCGTCGTGCGTGATCATGCCGAGGTCGCCGTGGCTCGCCTCGCCGGGGTGGACGAAGAACGCGGGCGTGCCGGTGCTCGCGAGGGTGGAGGCGATCTTGCGCCCGATCTGCCCGGACTTGCCGATCCCGGTGACGACCACGCGGCCGCGACAGGCGAGGATGAGGCGCAGCGCTTCGAGGAACCGGCCGTCGAGCCGGGAGGCGAGCGCAGCGACCGCCTGCGCCTCGATCTCGAGCACCTCGCGCGCGAGCCGCAGCGCGTCCTCCGACACCGCCGGTTGGTCGCCGCTCGACGCTGTCGCTATCATCCGGAAAAGTATAGCAAAGGGGGGGCTCCGGCCACCGTGAGCCACGCGCTCGAACTGGTTCTGGTCCTGCTCGCGAGCGCGGTGCTCGTGGTGGTGGTGTTCCGCACCCTCCACCTCCCGCCGCTCCTCGGCTACCTGATTGTGGGCGTCGCGATCGGCCCGCACGCCCTCGGCTGGATCGCCGAGGACCGCAACACCGCCTATCTCGGCGAGTTCGGGGTGGTGTTCCTGATGTTCACCATCGGCCTCGAGTTCAGCCTGCCGAAGCTCGCGCAGATGCGCCGCCTGGTGCTCGGGCTCGGCGGGCTGCAGGTGGTGCTCACCACCGCGCTCTTCGCCGCGCTGCTCGCCGCCGCCGGCAGCCGCTGGCAGGGCGCGCTCGCGCTCGGCGCCGCGCTGGCGATGTCCTCGACCGCGATCGTCGTGCGCCTGCTCGCCGAGCGGATGCAGACCGAGACCCCGCACGGCCGCGAGGTCATCGGCGTGCTGCTCGCGCAGGACCTCGCCGTCGTGCCGCTGCTCGTGCTGGTGCCCGCGCTCGCGGGCGCCGGGGGCGATCTCGCCAGCGCCCTCGGGCTCGCGGCGCTCAAGGCGGCGGCGATCCTCGGCGCGGTTTTCTGGCTCGGGCAGAAGCTCATGCCGGCGTGGTTCCACCTGGTGGCGAAGCGCCGCTCGAACGAGCTCTTCATCATCAACGTGCTCTTCATCACGCTCGCCGCGGCCTACCTGACCGAGATCGCCGGTCTGTCGCTCGCGCTCGGCGCGTTCGTCGCCGGCGTCCTCATTTCCGAGACGCAGTACCGCCACCAGGTCGAGGAGGACATCAAGCCGTTCCGCGAGGTGCTGCTCGGCCTCTTCTTCATCACCGTCGGCATGCAGCTCGACCTCGCCGTCGTGGCGGCGCACGCCGGGCTGGTCGCGGTGATGTTCGTCGTGCCGCTGGTCGCGAAGCTCGCGATCGTCGCCGGCCTGTCGCGCCTCCTCGGCGCGACGCCGGGCACCGCGCTCCGGAGCGGGCTCGCGCTCGCGCAGGCGGGCGAGTTCGGCCTGGTGCTCGTCGCGCGCGGCACCGAGCTCGCGCTGTTCGACCCGACGCTCGTCCAGGCCGCGATCGCCGGCATGGTGCTATCGATGCTCGTCGGGCCGTTCCTGATCCAGTACAGCGATCGGATCGTGCTGCGGCTGTCCGGATCGGAGTGGATGCTGCGGGCGCTGCAGCTGCACCAGGTCGCGGTGCGCGCGATCGGGACGGAACGCCACGTGGTCCTGTGCGGCTACGGCCGCACCGGCCAGAGCATCGCGCGCTTCCTCGAGCGCGAGGGCATCGGCTACGTCGCGCTCGATCTCGACCCGGAACGTGTCCGGGAAGCGGCGGCCGCCGGCGACACGGTCGTGTTCGGCGACGCTTCCCGCCGCGAGACGCTGATCGCGGCCGGCGTCCGCCGCGCCGCCGTGCTGATCGTGACCTACATCGACTTTCCGTCGGCGCTCAAGGTGCTCGCCCATGCGCGCGAGATCAATCCGGCGCTGCCGGTGATCGTGCGGACGCGCGACGACAGCGGGCTCGAGAAGCTCGAGGAGGCCGGGGCGGCGGAGGTGGTGCCGGACGCCTTCGAGTCGAGCCTGATGCTCGCCTCGCACGCGATGCTGATGGTCGGGGTGCCGGTGCGACGGGTGGTCAGCCAGATCCGCGTGCGTGCGCGACCAGCGCTACCGGCTGCTGCGCGGCTTCTACCACGGCGCCTCGGACGAGGCTGCGGACCTCGACGAGGCGAACCAGCCGCGACTGCACACCGTGAGCCTCGAGGCCGGCGCCTACGCCGTCGGGCGCACGCTGGCGGAGCTCGACCTCGGCCGGGTGGGGGCGGAGGTCACCGCGGTGCGCCGGCGCGGCATCCGGGCCGACGAGCCGGGGCCCGAAACGCGCCTGCAGGCCGACGACGTGGTCGTCCTGCTCGGCCGGCCGGACGCGCTGGAGCGGGCGGAGGCGAGGCTCCTGCAGGGCTAGCGACGCGGGGGCGCGTCAGTCGAGGCGGCGGCAGAGGACGTACTGCTCGTCGCCGCCTTCGGTGTAGTCGGTGACGGCGACGGTGTCGGCGAGGGGCTGGTTCGGCGCGGTCTGCCGGCGGCCGCGCACCGCGCCGCGCGCCGGGCTCAGCTCGTCGAGCTGCCCCTCGACGCCGATCGCGACGACGGCCGGCAGGTTGGCCTGGCAGATCGCGGGGACCGGAAAGCCCATCGCGTCCTGCTGGACGCCGATGATGCCGGCGAACGGGTTGAGCGGCTGCGCGACGATCGTGACGTCGGCCGGCGGGACCGGAATCAGGTCCGCCAGCCGCAGATGCCACCAGTAGTTGAGCGTCTCGCCCTGCGCGCCATCCACGATGAGTGCCGCGATGGGATCGCCGGCGGGCGGCGGATCCCGATAGGTGCCGCTCAGCCGCCCGTCGCCGTTGCCGTCCTTCGAGCGCGCCGGCCAGCGTGTCGTCGCCCGCGGGTCGTCGCCGGGCATCGCGGCGTAGCGATCGATGTAGTGCAGATGCGCGGCGTGGAGGCCGCTGAACTGGTTGACGACGAGCTTGATGCGGGCCTGCGTGACGACGGATCTGCCCGCCAGGACGCCACCGACGAGGAGGCCCACGAGCACCGTGACGATCGCGATCTCGGCCAACGTGAAGCCAGCCTGTGCGTGACGCATTTCCGCGAGCGCGAGTAGGTAGCGTGTAAGACGTGCATATTTTCTCGTCCGCGCTCCGCGGCTCGCGTGACGGAATCCGCAAAGCGCGCACCGACGCTTTCGCGTTCGCGCCGATCGCTGCTGTCGCTTTGCCGACGCTTGGCGGTTGCCTGCGCTCGTCCCGACGAGGAGCGACGGCAACTCGACGGTCAGCGTTCGGCGATTGCCGCGATCATCGCCGTCCGACTCGGCCGGCGTGCGGACAAAGAAAAAGCCCGCGCGCGAAACGCGCGCGGGCTTTGGCGGGAGGCGCGCTGCGATCAGATCTTCTTGCAGATCACGTACTGGTTGTTGCCCGACTCGACGTAGTTCGGCGCGACGCGTGAGCGGCGCGTGATGTCCGGGTTGGGTCGCGGCGGCCTGCAGATACGCCGAACATCTGGCCGGTCGAGGAGCGCTGGTCGTCGACCTGCGTGTCGACCGCGCTCGCAATCTTGTCCGGCACGTTCGCCGAGCAGAGGACGAGCCCGGCTCAGACCGCGCCGGAGCCCCGGCGCCGTTCTGGACGCCGACGATAGCCGCCCACGGCATTGACCGGCTGACTCCAGGCCGCCACCCCCGACGTTGCGCCGGCCACGAAGCCCGCGAGGCGCAGGTGCCACCAGAAGTTGTTCGACTCGCCCGTCGCGGCGGTGGGCGGAGTCGCCACCAGGTCGGCGAGCGCGGCGGTCATGTACTGGCCGGAGATGACGCCGTCGCCCGTGCCGTTCACCGAGCCGCCGGGCGGATTCGGATTCGCCCAGCGCACGCTCGCCTGGTTGTCGTCCCCAGGAACGGCGCGATAGCGGTCCTGATAGGCGAAGTACGCCGCAGTGATGCCGTTGAAGTCGTTCACGACGTTCTTGATCCGGGCTTGCGTGATCATCTCCTGGCCCTTCAGGATGCCGCCAAGCAGCAGACCGATGATGACCAGCACGATCGCGATCTCGACCAGGGTGAAGCCCGCCTGCACACGTTTTGATTGCATTGTCTGTCTCCTTACAGCCCGGCGACGGCGCCGCGCTGGCTAGTGCGGGGACAGGAGCAAACTCAATGCCAGCGTTGTCCCTTGATTTGTGACGGAAATCACGGGGGTTTCCGGGGGATGATGTCGAGCTCCCGTCAGAACCGACAGGCCGCCGACAGAAAACCCGTCAAGCGGCGGCTCTCACTTCGATTTGAGCCGCTCTTCGAGCTGCTTGAGCCGCCGCTCCAGCAGCTCGAAATCCCGGCGGTCCTTGACCTGTCCGCTCGCCAACAGCCCGCCGATCATGACCTTGGCCGCTTCCAGCTCGTTCATATCCTCGAGGATGAAGGGCTCCATTTGCCGGACCCAGGTCGGCGCGTCGGGGGCCGTGGTGTTCTGTTGCAGTGCAACGGCGTATTTGCGCGCGAGCGGCAGGTCCTTGAGCTGGTGCTTGGCGAGGAGGGTCGCGTGTGCGAGCCAGGGCCAGCGCCGGTTGGGATCCCGGAGGTACTCGCGGTAGATGAAGTCGAGCATCTTGCGCTGCTTCGCGGCATCGGGAACCTCGGCGTAGAGCCGGCTCGCGCTCATCAGCGGATACTGCCCCCGCGGATCGAGCTCGAGGATCCGCGTGAGCCAGTCCACGAGGCGGTCGTAGTCGAGGTCCTTGTACGGCACCCGCGTTCCGGCCTGGTAGTCGAACGCCTGCAGGTACAGCATGAGCAGATTCGCGGCCGCAATCGGCTCGCCGATCGCGGCGAGCCGCAGCGTATTTGCCCCGGGCGCCGGGCCGAGGTCCGCGGCGCGGGCTGCAGGCGGCGGCTGGAGCCAGGCGACGCCGACCTGCAGCGCCAGCGCAGCCGCGAGCCCGGCCGCCACCCAGCGCGGCACGTCGGCGAGCGGACGTTCACGCATGCGCGGGCGTCAGAGGTTCTGGCGGTGCAGGTCGAACTGCGCGGCAGTGACCAGCAACGCGGTGTAGATCGCGGCCTGCGCGAGCACGCTGGCGATGGCGCCGGCCGCGGGCGGCCCGTCGACGAGCCACGCCGTCTGCGTCATGAGGTCGAAGCGCGGCAGGATCGCCGCGATCGCCTCCACGATCCAGTTGGCGAGGCGATCGCTCCAGGTCTGCGAAGCGTCCGCGGCCCGGGCGATGATCTGGATCGCGGCGATGGACCGGCCCAGCACGTAGAAGCCGAGCACCGCAGCGAGGGCCGGTACCACGTGGGTGAGGGTGATCACGCAGAAGAGGCTCATCGCCGCGAGGATCACGAGCTCGCAGGCGAGCGACAGGGCCCAGATCGCCACCTGCGCGGGCGGCGAGAAGAAGGCGAGCGGCAAGCTGACGATCGCGGCGAGCGCGAGCGCGGCTGCCGAGAATCCGACGAACTTGCCGAACAGGTACGCCGCCCGCGGCCAGGGCTGGGCGAGAATCAGCTCGAGCACCTTGTCGTTGAACTCGCGGACCATGCTCATCACGACGAAGGCGGCGACCAGGAACCCGGCGCACCCGCGGAGCAAGGCTGCGATAATCGCGGCCTGTATCCGGCCGGTTTCGATGAGCGCGACCTGCTGCAGGAACGCCGCGGACGCGACGGCGACGACGAGGAGCACGCCGACGAGCCAGAGCATGCGGCTGCGCACCGCCTCGAGCAGCGTGGTACGCGCGATCGAGAGTACGACCTTTGTCATCTGTGGCGTGCGGCCAGGGCGGTGCTTGGCACGGAATCTGCGGTCGCGCGAAGCCTAAGGGCCCGGGCGGCGGGACGCAAGCGGGGGAGCTTGCACAATCGATGACTGAGGGCGCATTCGATCAGGCGGAGCAGCGGGCGGGGCGCTGGCGATGGCTCATGCTCGCGATGCTCGTGTGCCTGCACTTCGCGGCGACGCGCGGCGTCGAGGACTTCTGGGCGCGCGGCCTGATGATGGCCCATCTGGGCCTCTTCCTCGTCTGGCAGCCGTTCATCCAGGCCGGCCAGCGCCTCAAGGTCAGCGAGGTCTTCCTGATCGTCCTGATCACCATCGGGATCCTCGCGTTCCTGAACTGGTGGATGCTCGGCCTGTGGGTCGCCGTGCTCGCCGGGATCGTCGGCGGCAAGGTGTTCCTGTTCCAGGCGCGCTGGCTGCGCGCCTTCTACCTCACCGTCTTCTCGTACCTCGTCGCGCTCCTCCTGCTGTGGATCGTGCCGAGCGGGTTCCCGAACACGCGGCCCGACGAGCTGATGCACCTGCTCGTCGCTCTACGGCCTGCCGCTGCTGTTCCTCGTGATGGCGGCGATCCCGGTCGAGTCGGACACCGCCGAACCGCAGGTGGTGGACTTCTTCTACGCCAGCATGATCTTCCTGCTGCTGTGGGCACTGGTGCTCGGCAGCTTCACCTTCATGACCGTCGGCGGCAAGTCCTACGTGCTGTCGCTGATGTTCAGCCTGTTCGTGATCGCCGGGGTGCTGCTGTTCCTGAGCCTCGCCTGGAACCCGCGCGCCGGCTTCTCGGGCCTGCAGATGGTGTTCTCGCGGTATCTCCTGTCGATCGGGCTCCCGTTCGAGCAGTGGCTGCACTTCCTCGCCGAGCTCTCGCGCAGCGAATCGCGGCCCGACCAGTTCCTCAAGGAAGCGTGCGCCGGGCTCGGCCGACTGCCCTGGGTGACCGGTGGGAGCTGGATGACCGCGAGCGAGTCGGGCGAGTTCGGGGCGCCATCGAAGTACACCGTCGACTACGCCGGACGGGAGGTGAGCGTCCGCCTCTACTGCCGTCACCGTCCGAGCCCATCGCTCGTCTGGCACTTCAACCTGCTCGGCCAGCTGGTCGGCCAGTTCTACGTCGCCAAGCAGCGCGAGCTCAAGCTCCAGCAGCAGACCTACGTCCAGGCGCTGCACGAGACCGGCGCCCGCATGACGCACGACGTGAAGAACCTGCTCCAGACCCTGAACGTCCTCTGCTCGGCGGCCGAGCGCGACCCCGAGGGGGACCCGGGCGCGCTGCAGGCGCTCATGCGGCGCCATCTCCCGACGGTGCTGCAGCGACTGCAGCAGACCCTCGACAAGCTCCAGCGCCCGCAGATGGACAGCGGCCGGTTCATCACGACCGAGGCCTGGTGGGAATCGCTGCAGAAGACCTACCAGCTGCGCGGGGTGGTGTTCGAAGCCACCGCGCTCGACGCCGGCATCCTGCTGCCGAAAGATCTCTTCGACGGCGCCTCCGAGAACCTGCTGCAGAACGCGCTCGAGAAGCGCAAGGTCGATCCCGACGTCAAGGTGACCGTCTCCCTGGCGTGCGGCGACGAGATCGTGCTGCGCGTGTGCGACAGCGGCCGGCCGGTGGCGCGGAACGTGCTGCAGGGCCTGCTGCGCGGTCCGGTGCCGTCGGAGACCGGTTACGGCATCGGGCTGTACCAGGTGGCGCGGCAGGCCGAGATGTCGGGGTTCAGCTTCCGGCTCGCGGGCAACGAGCAGGGCGAGGTGTGCTTCGAGTTGCGCGGCGAGGTGCGCCGCGGCGGCCCCGCGCTGCGCGCCGGTCAGCGCGCGGCGGCACCCGCGAGCACCGCGACCTGACGGCGCGGCGCCGGGCGCCGCGTCAGGCGGCCGCCTCCTGGACGGCCGCGGTCTTGCGGCCCTTGAGCGTGTACACCGTCGTGTCGCCCTTGCCCTTGAGGTAGATCGTCTTCGGCGGGTCGAACTCGAACCGGTTCCGCAGGCGGCGGTAAGTCGTGACGTCGACCTGGATCATGCCGGGGACGCTCTCGGCGGTGATGCGGCTCGCCAGGTTGACCGTGTCGCCCCAGAGGTCGTAGATGAACTTCTTCTTGCCCACCACGCCGGCCACCACCGGGCCGGTGCCGATGCCCATGCGGATCTCGAGCCGGTGGTCGTGGATCGCCATGTCCTTCGCCAGCAGGTCGCGCATCTCGAGCGCCATCTGGGCGATCGCCTCGGAGTAGTTGATCACCGAGTCGTCGTTGATGCCGCCGGCGACCATGTACGCGTCGCCGATCGTCTTGATCTTCTCGAGGCCGTACTTCTCGGCGAGCGCGTCGAACGAGGAGAACACCTTGTTCAGCATCGCGAAGATCTGGTTCGGCGACAGGCCCTCGGCGAGGGTGGTGAAGTTCACGATGTCGGCGAACATGACCGTCACGTCGGCGAAGCCGTCGGCGATCGTCCCGTCCTCCATCTTGAGGCGCTCGGCGACCGGGCCGGGCAGGATGTTGAGCAGCAGCCGCTCGGACCGCTCCTGCTCGTTCTGAAGCAGCCGGTGCGCCTCCTCCAGCCGCACCTTCGACTTGTCGCGCTCGACCGCCGCGAAGCGCAGCAGCAGGTACACGATGCTCGAGATCGCGACGAAGTTGAGCGCGAAGAAGACGACGATCGTCTTCGGCGAGATCGGCGCCGGTTTGACGCCCTCGGAGAAGATCCAGTAGTCGTAGCCCGCCGCCCCGATGATCAGCAGGACGTAAGCGGCAAACCAGGGGATCGAGTCCCGCGGGTTGTAGAGCAGGATCGCGCCGACCGGGGCGAGGAGGCCCCAGAGCACGAAACCGCTGGCGGTGATGAAGTCACCGAGGGTCGCCTGCAGCACGAACGGAAAGGCGAGGTACAGCGAGAGCTGCATCACCCGGAACCAGTCGAAGTTCCGGGTGACGAGATAGATGGCGAGCGTGCCGAGCGAGACGAGCTGGTAGCCGACCGGGACCGAGGTCGGGATGTTGAGGCCCATCGACTGGTACAGGACGAGCCAGAGCACCGGGGCCGCGGTCGTGAGCCCCATCGCGAACATCAGGAGCGACTTCTTGAGCTTGACGTCGTCCGAGTCGCCCGGCTCGATGCCGGCCGTCTTGAGACGCCTCCACAGGTCGGACACGTAGCTCATCGCAGGGTTGTTCTGGGCGCGTGGTCGCGCGGCGGCGCGCTAGCGAGCGCCATTCCGGGCAATGCAAACGATTGTACGATGACTCGACAGCCGGTCGTCGACGAACCGGCGGCCGCTGCGGAAGACTTGGCGTTCGCGCGAAATGGCGCGGGGCGGGAAACCGGAACGATGCCTCAAACGGCCGTTCAGAGCGCGCCGGCGGCGACCAGGCGGCCGTAGAGGACGTTCGGGGAGAGCGTCACCAGGATATCGTCGAAGTCGGCCAACGACGGGTGCGTCACGAACACCGGATTCCTGGCCGGCGCCACCCCGATGTTCATGTTCTCCTGCTCGTCCGGACCCAGCGGCCCGGCCGCGCCGCTCTTCCCGGTCGAAAACACCACCGCTGCGACCTCCGTCGCGACGCGGTTGGCGCCGCAAGTCGCATCGCCCAGGACCCGGTAGATTGACGCACACCTTCAGGTCCGGCGTCAGGCCGGTATAGCCCGCCGCCTTCAACGCGCCTGCAGTCGTGAGCGCATTGACGCTGGCGACCGGCGCCATGCGCGCGACCGCATACCTCACCGGATTTCCCCAGGCGTCGATCAGTTGCCCGACGTTGTTCGTGGGGCCGATGCCCAGCGTGATCGCGGGCAGGAAGCCGGGCTGGATCGCGGAGCCGGCGCCTCCGTTCGAGGGTGATGGTGCAGGCCCCGCCGCCGATCGGATCCTCTCTGCCGTTGCTCGCTGCGGTGGCCGGGCACGGCAACCTTCCGTTCGCCACCGCGAAGCCGATGAGCGCGTCGCGCGCGACGTCGAGCGCGCGCCGCGTCTCCGCCAGCTCCCGGTTCTCGTTCTGCGCTGCGAGCGTCATCAACAAGCCGCCGCCCAGCAGCGCGATGATCATGACGACGATCGCGAGCTCGGTGAGGGTGAAGCCGCGCGCGCGGGCGCGGATCGGGAGCGCGCGCGCGATCATGGTTCCACCGCCACGACGACGAGGCGGTCGTTGAAGGTCTTGGTGCGCTGCTTCTGCTCGAAGACGTAGTCCGGGGCCGGGGTGCCGGAAGCGTCAAACGGCGTGCTGACGGCGTTCTCGAGCTCGAAGTAATTCGCGATCGTGTACGTCCGCGCCCCGGTTCCCAGATGGCGACCTGCCAGTACCAGGACGGCGCGCGCCTTTGGCGGACCGGTAACGACGCTGATGCAGTCCGGAGGCGTGGCGGGCGCACGGATCGGCGAGGTTTCGCGTCGCGGTCGGGATGGAACCTGCTCGCAACGGCATAGTAGGTCTGACGGTGCCAGCCGTTCATCGCGAACCACTGCGCCGGATCGGTCACCGCGCTGAACGCGAGCACGGGGAAGGTGATGAGCAGGGACGTCGACGGGACCGACGTCGCCGGCACGTTGAAAGTCGCCGTCAGGAGCAAGTCCCCGGTGGCCGCCTCGAGCGAGGGCGCGTCACGGTGACGCCGCCGCCGCTCGACAGAACCCACCCCGAACCGTCCGTGATCCCGGTCGGGAGCAGCAGCGACTTCGCGACGTTCTGCAGCCGCGCCGTGAGCGTGATCCCAACCCCGCCGGCGCAAACCGGCGCCCCGATGTCGCAGGTGTAGGTGAGCGAGCATTCGAGCCGCCCGGCCACGGGGCCACACGACGGCGTCGGCGAGCCGGTATCGATCGTTCCGGGGCCGACCGGATTCGTTTTCGCAGCCTGCACGTTGGTCCACGTCACCCAGGTTGCCTCGTCCCGCGACATGGGGAGCAGCCCGTTCGTCTGGTCGAGCACGCCGCGATACTGGTCCTGCAGCTCGTGCCGGATCGTCATAGGGGGCGGCGAAGGGAAAGAAGCCCCGCTGCTTGCCGCCGGTGGAGGGGTAGAGCGCGATGCCCCATCTCTCGAAATAGCCGTCGGCGGCCGCATCGTTGGTGAGCTGCGGCACGATCTCCTTCTCGATCCGCTTCGCCACGACCGGCTCCACGATCGCGAACAGGTCGGCGTGCGTGATGACCATCAGCTGGTCGTTGAACGGCACGCCGCCGGGACAGTCGGCGCGCTCGCAGCGCGGGCTCAGCTCGTAGGTCGTGTCGATGCTCGCGTTCTCCCCTTCCAGATAGTTCGCGACCTTGCAGTTGTCGTGGACGGTCCAGGTGCAGGCCGAATCGGCGCTGGCGCCCCCTGGGCCGCCCCGCGTCTGCGTGCCCACGACCGCTCCGGGCGCGAACACGATCGCGACGACGCCGCCGGCAGGCGCCATCCCGGGGACCGTCAAGGTGCCTTGGGTATCCGAGTTGATCGCGAAAGCGTCGGAGTCGGTGAAATCCACCGAGAGCGCGTACCAGAGCCGTTCGCCGGCGGCGTCCCGCAGATCCGGCAGCCCCAGCGTTTTCCACGGCAGTCGGCCGATATACGACGGGCAATTGTTGCCGGCGAGCAGGTCCGCGATCCCGTCGTTGTCCCGGTCCGGGCACGGCAGGCTTCCGGGCCGGTTGAGGTCGAGCGCGGCGCGCGCGATCAGCGCCTCCTTTGCCTGCTGGAGAGCGAGCGCGGCGACGTCCTCCCGATGGAGTCTCGCTTCCGCCGCCGCGGTGTTCAGGCCGCTCACGATGGCGTAAAGCGACCCCATGACGAGGATCACCAGCACGATCGATGGCGAAGAACCCGTCCTGCCGGCGCGCGCTAGGGATCGTGCCCCGGATTCTGGCGGCGCCGGTGACCTGCATGACGTTTCCTCGAGGCGAACCGGTCAACGCGGCGCCGGCTGCGGGTTGACGCGGACGGTACCGCCCTGCAGGCCGTCCTTGACTTCGCCGCGCGCCCGGTCGAGCGTCTGGCCGATCTTGAGCGTGCCGTCCTGGAGGTGCACCCGCGACGGGTCGCGGCCGGAGTAGCTATCGTACTGCGGCACGCCGTTCACCCAGGTCGTTGTCTTGCCGCTCGACCTCGCGACGTGGCCGCTGACCGTCACCGAGCTCTCGATGACCACTTCCTTCTCCTCCTGGACGTTGCTCGTGCTCGCGCGCCGGCGATCGAGCTCCTGCCGCTGTTGCGGCGTGAAGAACAGGCGGCCGAGCTCGTCGGCCGCCGCCGGAAGCGCCGGCGCGAGGCCCGCGCCGACGGCGAGCGCGAGCAGCGCCCGCGCAGCGAGGCGTCGCGAATGCCTGCGTACAGCCGTGGTCGTGTTCATGCGGGCCCCATCTTGCGGTCGCGGACGGTGACGAGATCGATTTCGCAGCTCGCCTGCAGCCGCGGCGCGAGGCCGCGGTCGGATGCGGCGCGATCGGTACGCTGGAGCGCGCACGACTTCACCACCACGTGCGCGCTCAGCGCGCGGCGCAGATCGTCCAGGAACCGGAACAGATCCTCTTCGTGCAGCAGCGACATCTCGAGTCTTCATCGGGCTCGCCATGAACTCGACGTTGCCCCCGCCGGCGAGGCCGGGGTAGTCGGCGGGCCGCTGCGCCTCGATCGAGTACTTGACGTCGAACAGCTTGCGCGCGGTCTTGATCTCGGCGATCCGGTCGACCCAGTCGAGCCGCTGCTCGTCGCCGATCACGCCCCGGTCGAGCAGCTTGCGGTAGTCGACGAGGCGGTCGCGGATCTCGCGCTCCTCGTCGGTCGCGCGCTCGAGCTTGCTCTGCGCCGACTGCCGCTCGGCCGCGGCGGCCTGCTGTTCGCCCGCTGCCTTTTGCACCAGCTCCTGCGTGAGGAGCACGGCCGCGACGCCGCCGGCGACCAGCGCCGCGGCCAGGATGCCCGGCATCGCGAGCCGCTGTCCTGCGCCCGGTGGAAGTTTCATCCGCCGATCCTCCGCGCCACCGTGACCGTGAACTGCGGCACCGCGGTGGACGTCTCGGTGCCGATGTCGCCGCTCAGCCGCGTCTGGGAGCCGGTCTCGAACGGCATCTTCGTCTGGAGCACCTCGAGTCCGGGACGCTTCCGGAGCGCGTCGAGGAACTCGTTGATCGTGAGGTTGATGGCGCGGTAGTCGGAGCCTTTTACGCCCATGACCTTGCCGGTCAGCTCCGCCACCTCGTACAGGCCCGCGCCGGACGAACCGGGCGTCCCCGGCGGGGGTGTCGGCGCCTGCGCCGCGCCGCTCGGAGGACGCGCGGCACCGGCGTCCTTGATCCGGTCCTTCGGGTTCAACGCCAGCGTCCACTGGATGCGCTCCAGCTCGATCTTGGGCGAAGCGTCGATGGCCCGCGACACGTCGGCAATGAGGCGGTCCGGAGCGGCGGACTGTTTGGTCAGCACGCCCCACTTCTGCATCGTAACGCGCAGGTTCTCGGGCGTGGTCGGCAGCTTCGGGAAGCGCGCCGTCACGCGCGCATAGGCGTCGGCTGCGGCGCGTACCCGGCCGCGGTCGAGGGTCACCTGGTCCTCGAGGCGGAAGAGCTGAGTGAGCTGCAGTCCGGCATACCCGAGCATGAGCAGGCACATGACGGCCCCGCCCGTGACGAGGCCGGCGCGGAGCTGGCGCAGACGGTAGAACTGGCGGAGGTTCTCCCCGGCGTACTGCTCGGCCGGCGCATGCTGCGCGAGCAGGTGCAGGTAGAGCACTTCCGCGCCGGATCCCTCCGGGTACCCCCTGAGCCCGATCGCGCTCGCCGCTTCGCCGAGCTCGATCACGCCGATCCTGACCTGGGGCATGCTCGGCGCCGCCGCCTGCACCCGACGCTTCTCGCCGGGCGGCGCGACCAGCACCGCATCGATCGGCCCGCCCTCGCGGGCGACCACCCGCATCGCGGTGAGGTACTGGTACACCCGGGTCGTTTCCCGGTCGAACGCCTCGGCGACCCGCTTCGGGTCGGCGGCGTCGGCGGCCTCCAGCGGTCCGAGGCGGCTGAACCGGATCTTCCCGCCGTCGACGAAGCTCTGGCGCAACCCCGCCTGCTGCAGCGTCACGAGCAGCACCGGTGCTTTCTTCGGTCCGATCTTGAGCGCGAGCCGCGGCGCGATGAGCGCGACGGAGTAGACGCCGGCGACCGCCGCCTCCCTCTCGCGCAGCACGTTGAGCCAGGGCTGGAACTGCGCGTTGTTGGTGAACGAGCTGAGGAGCAGCCGCTCGTCGCGGCGCTGGGTCTTCTCGAACCCGAGCGAGAGCGCGAGCGAGAGGCTGGTGTCGCGGTAGCGCTGGGCGAGCTTGCGGCCGACGAGCGTCCGGCGGTCGGAGCCGCGCACGAACGGAATCGTTTCCTGGTGGAAGTCCTCCTCGACGATGTCCACGAGCACGTAGAAGAGCCCGGTGGGCTGCGGCGCGGAAGTGGGCCGCGAAGGCCTGCGCGCCCTCCTCGTTGTTGGCGAAGGACGACTCGACCGCGAGGCGGCCGTGCGCCCAGCGGTACAGCACCGACCGGGTCGCGGAGAAATAGAGGAGGCGCTTCTCGGCCATCGGCGTCAGAACTTCAGCTTGCTGATCGTGTCGTAGATCGGCCCCAGGACCGACAGCATCACCCAGCCGAGCAGCACTCCCATCAGCACGGTCAGGGTGGGTTCGATCATGACCTGGATCTTGGCGATGCCCTCGCGGACCTCGCGGTTGTAGAAGTAGCTCACGTTCGCGAGCGCGGTGTCGAGCGCGCCGGTGCCCTCGCCGACGCGGAGCATCCGCACCACGAGCGGCGGGAACATCCCGACGTCCTGGAACGCCGCGGTGACGTTCTTGCCTTCGCCGATCTCCTGGCCGACGGTGTGCAGCGCCTCCTGGATCACGGCGTTGCCGGTCGTCTCCTCGGAGCTCCGTATCGCGTCGAGGATCGTGATGCCCGACGAGTACATCAGGGCGAACACGCTCGCGAATCGCGACAGGATGATCTTGCGCAGGATCGGTCCGATGACTGGCAGCCTGAGCTTGAGGCCGTCGAGCCGGTAGCGCAGCACCGGGTTCGTCTGCGCCGCGAACTTGACGCCGAAGAAGATGAGGATCGGCGCCGCGATCACGATCCACCAGTAGCTCACCAGGAAGTTCGAGACGGCGATCAGAAGGCGGGTGTGGAGCGGAAGGGTCTGGCCCATGGTCTTGATCAGGCTGACCATCTGCGGGACGAGGTAGACCATCAGGAAGAACGTCACGCCGAGCACGACGACGCCGACGAACAGCGGGTACATCACGAGCTTCGTGGTCTGGGCGCGCAGCTCGTCTTCCCACTTCAGGTTCTCGACCAGGCTGCGCAGCACGTCCGGCAGCCGTCCGGTGTCCTCGCCGGCCTTCACCAGCGCGCGGAACACGGAGCTGAACACCTCCGGGTAGTTGCTGAGCGCGCCCGACAGGTTCTGGCCGCCCTGGATCCCCTCGATCAGCCCGGAGATCACCTCGCGGAACCGGGGGTTCTCGACGCTGTCGCGGAGGTCGGTGAGCCCTTCGACCAGCGGCACGCCCGAGGAGCTCAGCTGCTCCAGATGGAAGCAGAAGTTGATCAGCTCGGGGCGCTTGACGCCCCGGCCGAAGCCGAGGGCGCGCTTGGTCGGCCCGCCCACCACGAGGTCGAGCCCCATGCGCTTCAGGCGCAACTCGAGGTCGACGACGTTCAGCGCGTCGATCTGGCCCAGGATGGCCTTCCCGTTCGCGTCGATCGCCTTGTAGTTGAAGAGCGCCATTGGCGGGCAGGATTGTGCCGGAAACGGAGGATAACGCTTTGTCGCGCCGAGGAAAACTGAACCGTCGCCGGTTGCGTGACCCTCGTCACGCGGACGCCCGGCGCGGGCTTACATCCGGTCGGTCAGGTCGACCACCCGCATGAGCTCGTCGATCGAGGTCGACCCGTCGAGGACCCGCCGGGCGCCGTCGTCGGCGAGGGTGCGGAAGCCCTTGGCGAGGGCCGACTTGAGCAGCTCCCGGGCGGTGGCTTTGGCAGCCATCAACTCGTCGATCTCGCCGTCGATCTTCAAGAGCTCCATGATCGCGAGCCGCCCCCGGTACCCCTGGTAGTCGCAGTGGTCGCAGCCGACCGCTCGATAGAGCGTCGGCGGCTTCGCGTCCGGCTTCACGCCGAGCAGCTTGCAGTCGCCGGCGTTCGCGACGTAGGGCTGCCGGCAGTGGCGGCAGAGCTTGCGGACGAGCCGCTGGGCGACGACGCCGATGATGTTGCCGGCCATGATCTCCGGCGAGAGCCCGATATCGACCAGGCGCGGGACCGCGCCGAGCGAGGAGTTGGTGTGCAGGGTCGAGTAGACCTGGTGGCCGGTCATCGCGGCGCGGAAGGCCATCTGGGCGGTGTCCTCGTCGCGGATCTCGCCGACCAGGATCACGTCCGGGTCCTGCCGCATCAGCGACCGGATGCCGTTCGCGAAATCGAGCTTCGCCGCCTCGTTCACCGAGGTCTGGCGGATGAGGGTCATCGGATACTCGACCGGATCTTCCAGGGTCATGACGTTGATGCCGTCATGGTTGATGTGGTTGAGGATCGAGTAGAGCGTCGTGGTCTTGCCGCTGCCGGTGGGGCCGGTCACGAGAATGATGCCCTCGGGCCGCTGGATCATCTTCTTCAGCATCGACAGCTGCTCGGGCTGCAGCCCGAGCTGATCGAGCGGCACGATGCCCTTCTGGCGGTCGAGGATCCGCAGGACGATGTTCTCGCCGTGGGTCGTGACCTGCGAGGCGACGCGGAAGTCGACCTGGCGGCCGGTGAGCGAGAGCGAGATGCGGCCGTCCTGCGGCGCCCGCGTCTCGGCGATGTTCATCTTCGCCATCACCTTGATCCGCACCGCCATCGCCGGCCAATACGTCTTGTGCAGGCTCCGGATCTGCCGCAGCACGCCGTCGATCCGGTAGCGGATGCGGAGAAAGTTCTGCTCCGGCTCGAAGTGGATATCGGAGGCGGCGCGCTCGACCGCGTCGGCGAGGAGCGCCGAGATCAGCCGCACGACCGGCTGCGAGTACTCGTCCCCGCTCGCCTGCAGGCTCTGGTAGTCGATCTCGCCGGTCTCGATCTCGTGCAGGATGCCGTCGATCGAAAGCTCGTGACCGTAGAACTGCTCGATCGCCCGGGCGATCTCCGATTCGCCCGCCAGCCGCAGCTCGATCTCGTGCTCGCCGCGCAGCTGCGCCCGCACCTGGTCGAGCGCGACGATGTTGTTCGTGTCCGAGATCGCGAGGATCAGGCGCTTGCGCTCCTTGTCGAGCGCGACCGGGAAGAGGTTGTGCCGCTTGGCGAATTCGCGCGGCACGATCCGGATCGCCCCCGGATCGACGACGATCTGCGACAGGTCGACCGACTGCAGCCCGAGCTTCTCGCTCAGGGCGTCGCGCAGCGTGGCCTCGGAAACGAAGCCGAGCTGCACCAGCAGCTTGCCCACCGGCTGGCGGGATTTCAGCTGCTCGAGCAGGGCGATCCGCAGTTGATCCTCGGTGAGGATCCCCTGCGAAATCAGAATCTGCCCGATGTGCCGCTTGGCTTGCGGGGATGCCGGGGAATTCATTGAACGGGTGGGGCCCGTCAGCGCGTCAGTTCGCGGATTCTTGATTCGACTTGGGCGCTATTGAATCCCACTGCGCGGTTCCCGGCAAGCGCCAGCGCCCGGCGGTAGTACTCGAGCGCCAGCTTCCCCTGGCCGAGGTGATCCAGGCTGACCGCGAGGTTGTAGGCGTAATCCGGATTCTCCGGATCCGCGGCAAAGGCTTTGAAGTAAGCGGCTTGAGCATCCGGCCATCTCCCCTGGGCGGCGTACTGGTTGCCGAGCGGGAAGTTGAGGAACGCCGCGTCCGGCTGCTGGGCGAGCATGTTCTTGATACGGCTCTCGGATTGCAGCGGGTCGGTCTGTCCCCGCAGCGCGATCAGGCCGGCCTGCGCGTACGGGTCGCGCGGGTCGAGCTCGAGCACGCGCAGATACCGCGCTTCGGCACTCTCGAAATCCTGGTTGCGGGCGTCGATCGTCGCGAGCCCGAGCAGCGCATCGCGCTCGCGCGGGTTCGCGCGCAGGGCGCGCAGGTAGGCCTCCCGCGCCCGCGGCAGATCGCCCGCCTGCAACGCTTCCCACCCGCTCTCGACCATCGGGTCGACGCGGGGGACCCCGACGGTGACCCGCACCGGGGAACGGGGCGCCGGGGCTGGGCGCGCTTCCGCGACGTCGCTTGTCGCGCCCTGGGCCGTCACGGGAGACGTCGACTTCGCCGCAGCCGGGCGCGAGGTCGCGCGCGTTGCGCCCGAAGGCGCCGGTTGCGGTGGCGCCGGAACCGACGCTGCCGCGGCTGCCGGCGCGGCCTGCGCCCGGGTGCCCGCTGCCGGGCTGGTTGCGGGAACGGGATCGCTCGGTGGCGGTGGAGCCGCCGACTCGGCCGGTGCTTGCGCCGCGGCCGGCGGCTGCGGGGGTGTGACCGCCGCCGTCACCGGTTCGGACGGCGGCTTCGTCGACGCGGCGGGCGGGGCGTGGAAGGACGGGCGGGGGCCGAGGATCTGCCAGCCGAAGTACCCGAGGGTGCCGAGGATGGCGATGCCCAGCAGGCCGACGACGAGGTAGAACGGGCGCCGCGGATCGTAGTCCGTCTTGGCCTCGAACATCTGCCGTGCGGCTGCCCGATCGGCGTCCTCGACCGCGGCCGGCGCCATGCTCGCCGCGGCTGCCATCGGCGCGAGGCTCGGCGCAGCGGCCGCGGACGGCGCTTCGCGGCGCGTACCCGCCGAGGGGAGGTCTTCGGAGAGGATTTCGAGCGGCTGCGTGATGTCCGGCAACCGGTCGCGCGTGATCAGCGGGCGCTCCCCGGGTTCGGTGGGGGTTCCCTCCAGGGCGAGCCCGCCCGGCGGCTCGGCCGGTGCAGCGGCGCTCTCGCCCTGCTGTCCCGAGGCGTTCTGCTTGGCGAGCTCCGCCTTTTTCAGGGCCTCGAGCAGCAAGCTCACTGCGGGCACCCCGCGTCGATCCGGAAGTCGCAGGGCCGCTTGCCCGGATTCGGCTGGGTCATGAAGTCGTCGCCCGGCGCGAACACGCGGTAACCGCGGTAGTCACCCTCGAGGCTCGGATCGCGGATCACCAGCGGCCGGAGGAAGATCACCAGCTCGGACTTCTGGTTGAGGATGTTCCGGTTGGAGAGCGCATCCCCGAGCAGCGGAATCCGGTTGAGGAACGGGATCGAGGCCTGCTGGTCGCTGAGCGAGTCCTGGATCAGCCCGCCCATGACCGCCATCTGTCCGCTCGACAGCCTGATCACCGACTCCATCTCGCGGATCACGATCTGCGGGATCTGGTTCGGAACGGCGAGGCCCGGGGTCGGATCCTGCACGAACGAGCTGATCCGCGAGACCGTCGGCTTCACGTTGAGCAGCACACCGTTGGCCTCGCTGATCTGCGGCGTGATGTTGAGCACGACTCCGACCGGAACCGTCTGCGGCGCGGCGCTGAACGACTGGAGGCTCCCGACGTTCACCGCCTGGCTGATCTGCGAGGAGATGGTGAAATAGACGACATTCTCGACCACCTTGAGCAAGGCGGTCTGGTTGTTGATGACGGAGATGCGAGGTGACGACAGCACTCGCACGTTCCCGAACGTTTCGAGCAGCTTCAGGCTCGCCAGGAAGCTCGAGGAGGTGTACGCAAGGGTGAGGACACTCGCTGTGGGCGTCACCGGCGCGCCCTGCAGGATGCCGCCCGAAATGCCGGCGGCACCGGTGCGCAGAATGTTGAAGTCGATGCCCTGCTGGTAGTTGTTGTTGAGCTGCACGTCGACGATCGTCACCTCGATCAGCACCTGGCGCTTGGCGTTGACCAGCACCTGGTCGAGAAACTCCTGGAGTTTGTCGTGCTGGCGCAGCGTCGCCCGGACCGTCAGGATCCCCGCTTCGGGATTCGCGATCACCGACGACGCCTCGCGGAACGTCACGTTCGGGCCGGTCCCTAGTGCGGCGACTGCAACGCCGCTCGCCGCGCCCGCTGCGCCGCCCGCCCCGGGCTGTCCCGGAGTCCCGGGTGCCGGCGGCGTGGCGACGGGTGGAACCCCCGCGGGACCGCCCGGCAAGAGCTTGTCGGTCTCGCGCAGGATTTCCTCGACGTTCTTGGTCAGCGTGCCCCAGAACTGGTTGCTGCTCCGGTTCTGCACCGAAACGCGCGAGGTGTTCTGCCCGGCGCCGCCGCCGCCGGACGCAGCGCCGCCGCCCGCGCCACCCGCGCCACCCCCGCCGGTGGTCTGGCCGACGATCTCGGACGAGACGCTGACCTGGCCCGACGTCTGCCGCTCCATGTTGACGTAGTCGATCTTGTAGATCCGCAGATACGGCGAATCGGGCATCACGAGCAGGTTCGGGCCGTCCAGCTCGTAGCGCATGTCGGTCTGCTTGGCGATGCGGCTAAGCAGCTGCGGCAGGGTCTGGTCGATCGCGTTCAGGGTCACCGATCCGGTGATCCCGGGATGGATGTCGACGTTGACTTTCGCGTCGCGGGCGAGCGCGAACAGCAGCTCGCGGACGTTCACGTTGTTGACGACGACGCTGTAGGTCTCGGCGCGCGCGGTCGGCCTGGGCTTGGGCGGCTGGGGAACCGCCTGGACCGGCGGCGGAATCGTCGCGGCAGGCGCGCTGGCGGGCGCGTCCTGCATGTGACCGGCCGAGGGCTTCATCGGCTGGAAGCACCCGCTCAGGGCGATCCCGAGACCGCAGACGAGCAGCTTCTTGACCATGCTTCCCACTCCCCCTGCCGCGCTGACGCCGAAGCCCTCAAGGACTCGCAGAGCCAGTATAACAAAACACTCTAAGAAACTGTTTTATTGGCGCAAAGCGTTTGTGGCCTAGTGCCGGATCCGGCTGAGAACTTATTCCTGATTCTGCCGGCGCATCACGCCGATGCTGCGATGGAACGGACCGCGCGATTTGAACGACATCGGCAGGTTGCCCATCGCGGTTATGGTGTCCTCGAGGGTGGGGTAGTTGCCGTAGGTTACGCCGTAGTACTGCCGGCCATCCTGCTTCACCCCGTAAAGGTACATGTCCTCGAGCTTGACCGTCTGCGCGGCTTCTTCCAGAAAACGCTCGATCGCCTGCGAATCGCCGGCGGTCATGAGCTGGATCGTCCACGTCCCGTTCGGCGCCGTCTTCAGCCACTTCTGCGTTGCGACGAAGCGGTCCTGGGCGAGCTTGCCGGAGGCGGGCGGCCGGGCCCCGGTCGGCGCGGCAGCCGGCGCTGCCGGCGGGGGCGCGATGGCCGCGGGCTCCGGCGAGGGCGCCGCGGGTGGTGCAACCGCAGCCGCAGGCGCAGCCGTGGCGACGGGCGCGGCGGGTGTCGAGGGTTCGGGATCGGTGCTCGGCGTCGCGGTCCGCGGTTCCTGGACGGGGCCGGCGACGGGCGACGCCGTCCCGGTGGCGGTCCGGGGCGCTTCCGCCGGAGCTTCCCGCGCCGTGGCCGCGACGCTGCGCATCGCCCCGGACTGGTTCCAGAGGTGCAGGCCTACGCCGACCAGCAGCCCTGCGGCGAGGCCTGCGCCGACGAACCACCAGGCGCTCGGAACGCCGCGGCGGCTGCCGCTGAACTCCGAGTCGCGGACGGCCGCGCGCGCGTGCTTGGCGGTGACCTGGTGCGTACCGTCGGCGAACGCGGCGAGGAGCGACTTGTCGGCGAGGATGTTGATGCGGCGCGTGAGCCCCTGCGAGGACTGACTGATGAGCTTCATCGCCGGCGGCGCGAACACGTTCGGCCCGCGGTAGCCGGCGGCGCGCATCCGGAAGTCGACGTAGCTCTCGACGTCGGATCGCACCAGCGGCTCGAGCTTGAAGCTGTGCGTGATCCGCTCCTTCAGCTGCCGCATGTTCGGCAGCCCGAGATGGTGGTCGAGCTCCGGCTGGCCGAACAGCACGATCTGCAGGAGCTTGTGACGGTTCGACTCGAGGTTCGAGAGGAGGCGGATCTCCTCCAGCGTCTCGATCGGCATCGCGTGCGCCTCGTCGATCAGCACCACGACGCGCCGGCCGGCGGCGTAGAGCTTTATCAGGCGCTCCTGCAGCGCCCGGAGCAGGATCGTCACGCGCTCGCCGCGCGACTCGACCTGCAGGTCGGCGGCGATGACGTGCAGGATCTCGTCGCGCGACAGCGACGGGTTGGCGAGGTAGATCGTCTCGACGCTCTTCGGCAGCCGCTCGACGAGCACCCGGCAGAGCATCGTCTTGCCGCTGCCGACCTCGCCGGTGACCTTGACGATGCCCTCGTCGTGGGTGATCGCGTAGAGCAGGGCCTCCAGCGTCGCGCCGCGGTTCGCCCCCGAGAAGAAGAACTCGGTGTGCGGCGTGATCCGGAACGGCGGCTCGTTGAGGCCGAAGTGGCTGAGATACATGGGGTTGCGCGCGTTATGTCACCCTCATATTGAGCGCAGACCGGGGTTCTTTACAAGGGGGTGGCTCGCGCCCGACGCCGGGGGGATCTACAAGGGGGCGGCCCCCCTTGTTCGTGGGGGATATACAAGGGGAATCTCCCCTTGTTCGTACGAAAACCTAGGAAAGTGCAAGAAGCAGGTGAGGCCGCGCGAACCGCGCGGCCGTCACTGCTTCTGCAACGATTCCATCCGCGACTGTAGAGGGTGGTGCGGTTGATGCCGAGCAGCTTCGCCGCCTGGCTCACGTTGCCGCGGGTGAGCTTCATCGCTGCCTCGATGTAGCCCTGCTCCCACGCCTTCAGCATGCTGTCGAGGTTGAAGCTGCGCTCGCGCTGCAGGTGCGCCTGCGCCTGCTCGATCAGCGTGTCCGGGTCGCTCGACGGGCCGAACTCCGCGGACGGCGCCGCGCTCACGTCGAGCTCGGGCTCGAGTTCCTCCGCCGAGAGCTTCTGGCCGGCGTACTTGGTCGTCAGCCGGATCACGATGTTGCGCAGCTCCCGCACGTTCCCCGGGAAAAGATAGTCGCGCCACAGCTTGGTCGCGCTCTCGTCGAGCGAGAACGGGGTGAGCTTCGCCTGGCCGGCGTAGAAGTTGCAGAAGTGCTCGAGCAGCAGCACCCGGTCCTCGTCCATGTCGCGCAGCGGCGGCACGTTGATCGTGAACACGCTGAGGCGGTGGTAAAGGTCGGCGCGGAAATTGCCTTTCTTGATCTCCTGGCGCAGGTCGCGGTTCGTCGCCGCGATCACGCGCGCGCGGCTGAAGCGCCGCTGGGTCTCCCCGACCCGCTGGTACTCGCCGTTCTCGAGCACCCGCAAAAGCTTCGCCTGCAGTTCGAGCGGGAGCTCGCCGATCTCGTCGAGGAAGAGCGTGCCGTCGGCCGCGTCCTCGAAGTAGCCCGACTTGTTGGTCATCGCGCCGGTGAAGGCGCCCTTCACGTAGCCGAAGAGCGTCGGCTCGACCAGCGTCGGCGCGATCGCCGCGCAGTTGAGCGCGAGCGAGGGTTTGTCGCGGCGGCTCGAGAGGTGATGGAGCGCGGTCGACACCATCTCCTTGCCGCTGCCGGATTCGCCCTCGATCAGCACCGGGAACGGCGAGTCGGCGCACTGCGAGGTCTGGCTGCGGAGCTTCTGCATCGCCGGGCTCCGCCCGATCAGCATGCCCTCCTCGACCGAGGTCGAGCCGGAGATCTCGGCGGCGCGGAACTGCAGGGCGTGCTGCAGGATCCGCTTCAGGTTCACCGGGTCGGCCGGCTTGGCGACGAACTCGGCGGCGCCGAGCGCGCGCGCGTGGCGCGCGTTCGAGGCGTCGTTCTGGCCCGAGAGCACCAGGATCTTCATGCTCGGCGAGTGCGCGAGCAGGTCGCCGATGAGCGCGAATCCCTCGTCCGGCCGGTGCGGCACCGGCGGCAGGCCGAGATCCACCAGCGCGAGCTGCGGGGGATGGTCCATCTGCCGCAGCAGGCTGACCGCATGGCTGCGCGAATCGCTCGCGAGGACCTCGAAGTCCTTGCCGAGCGCGTAGGCGAGCGTGTCGGTGATCAGCGGATCGTCGTCGACGATCAGCAGCGTGGGCTTGGCGCTGGGGTCGGACATGGGCGAGCGTCTCCGATGCAGCGGAGAAAGGCTCTCTCCGTCGAAATCTCGCCATAATGGTCGCACAGCGCCCGGGGCGCTCCTGAGAAATACGGCACACCTTGGTGCAGGACGATCATCCGGTCGCAGATCTCCTCGATGTCGGCCAGCGCGTGGGAGGTGAAAAGCACGGTCCGGCCGTCGCTCCGCAAGTCGGCCAGCAACGCCTTGACGCACGCGCGCGCCTTCGGGTCGAGGCCGCTCATCGGCTCGTCGAGGACGTAGAGGTCGCGCCGCGCCAGGAAGGACGCCGCGAGGCCCAGCTTCTGGGTCATCCCCTTCGAGTAGGCGCGTACCGGCTTGCCGAGCGCGGACGGATCGAGGTCGAGGGCCGCGAGCATCGCCAGCACTTCGGTCTCGTCGTAGTGCCGTTGCTGCAGGCGCAGCATGAACGACAGGAAGTCGCGCCCGGTGAGGTAGTAGGGCGGCACGAACCGCTCGGGCAGGAACGCGAGCCGGGCGCGCGAGCGCGGCTTGGTGTGGGGGAGGCCGAAGAGCTCGATCGTCCCGGCGTCCGCGGCGCAGAAGTCGAGGAGGCACTTGATCAACGTCGTCTTGCCGGCGCCGTTCACGCCGACCAGGCCGAGGAACTCGCCGGGCCCGACCTCCAGGTCGACGCCGCGCAGCACGTCGGCCTTGCCGAAGCGCTTGGTGAGGCCGCTCACGCGGACGATCGGGTCTGACATGCGTGCGGTGCCGTGGCCGGAGATCCGTCGCGCGGATGATATAGCAGGCACGCCGCGACGCTCCTGCGCCGAAGATGGCTGTTGCGCCCCCTTTCCTTTAGTATTCAGCCTTTTGTTGTCTGCCTCCGCCCCGCGCTTGTCCGCCAACCCGGCCCCCTCGAACCTGGTCGAGATCGAGAACGTCACGTTCTCGTACGGGGGCGCGCCGGTCCTCGACGGCATCTCGCTTGCGATCCCGCGCGGGAGCGTGGTCGCGATCATGGGCGGCAGCGGCAGCGGCAAGACGACGCTGCTCAGGCTGATCGGCGGGGCGCTGCGGCCGGCGAGGGGCGAGGTTCGGGCCTTCGGGCGCTCGGTCAGCCGCGCGCGGACGCGCGAGCTGTATCAGCTGCGGCGCAAGATGGGCATGCTGTTCCAGTTCGGCGCGCTGTTCACCGATCTCTCGGCGTTCGACAACGTCGCCTTCCCGATGCGCGAGCGCACCGATTTGCCGGAGGACCTCATCCGCGACCTGGTGCTGATGAAGCTGCAGGCGGTCGGATTGCGTGGCGCGGCCGATCTCATGCCGCAGCAGCTCTCCGGCGGGATGCAGCGGCGCGTCGCGCTCGCGCGCGCGATCGCGCTCGACCCGGCGCTCATCATGTACGACGAGCCGTTCACCGGGCTCGACCCGATCTCGCTCGCGGTGACCGGGAACCTGATCCGCGATCTGAACGACGCGCTCGACGCCGCCTCGATCGTCGTCACCCACGACGTCCACGAGTCGCTCGCCATCGTCGACTACGTCTACTTCCTCGCCAACGGACGGGTGGTGGCCCAGGGGACCCCCGACGAGGTGCGGGCCTCGACCGCGCCGTTCGTCCACCAGTTCGTGCACGCCGAGCCCGACGGCCCGGTGCCGTTTCACTACCCGGCGCCCGACTACGCCGGGGCGCTGCTCGCGGGGCGCTGATGTTCGCGCGCGTCCTGTCGTTCTTCGAGGCGCTCGGCGCGCGCGTGAACGGCATGGTCGCGCGGCTCGGTCTTGCGAGCCGGTTCTTCTGGATCATGCTGCGCCTCTCCGGCACCAGCTTCCGGCGCCTGCCGCTGACGATCCGCGAGATCTACTTCGCCGGCGTGCTGTCGCTGATCATCATCGCGGTGTCGGCGCTCTTCGTCGGCATGGTGCTCGGTCTGCAGGGCTACGACACGCTCGTCCGCTACGGCTCCGCGGACGCGGTCGGCACGCTGGTCGCGCTCTCGCTCACGCGCGAGCTCGGACCGGTGGTGGCGGGACTGCTCTTCGCGAGCCGCGCCGGCTCGGCGATCACCGCCGAGATCGGCCTGATGAAGGCGACCGAGCAGCTGTCGGCGATGGAGATGATGGCGGTCGACCCGATCGCGCGCGTCGTCGGCCCGCGCTTCTGGGGCGGCGTGATCTCGATGCCGCTGCTCGCGGCGCTGTTCTCCGCGATCGGCATCTTCGGCGGCTACCTCGTCACCGTCCAGCTGATCGGCGTCGACGAGGGGGCGTTCTGGTCGCAGATGCAGAGCTCGGTCGACCTGCACGAGGACGTCGTGAACGGCATCATCAAGAGCGCGGTGTTCGGCGTCGCGGTCACCTGGATCGCCGTGTTCGAGGGCTACGACGCCGCCCCGACCGCGGAGGGGGTGTCGCGCGCCACCACGCGGACGGTGGTGACCTCGTCGCTCGCGATCCTCGCGCTCGACTTCGTGCTGACGGCGTTCATGTTCCGGGGGGCTTGAGGATGATGAACCGCAGGGCACTCGACATCTGGGTCGGCTTCTTTGTCGCGCTCGGGTTTGCGGCGATCCTGTTTCTCGCGCTGAAGGTCGCGAGCTCGGCCACGCTCGCCGCCGCCGACGGCTACGAGGTGAAGGGCAAGTTTGATAACATCGGCGGCCTCAAGGTCCGCGCGCCGGTGAAGAGCGCGGGCGTCGTGGTCGGTCGCGTCGCCGCGATCCGCTTCGACAACGAGAGCTTCGAAGCGGTGGTGTCGATGAACGTCGACAACCGCTACAAGTTCCCCAAGGACACCTCGGCCAAGATCCTGACCTCGGGCCTCCTCGGCGAGCAGTACGTCGCCCTCACCGCCGGGGGCGACACCGCCAACCTGGCGAACGGGGACACGTTGAAAATTACCCAGTCTGCGATCGTGCTCGAGAACCTCATCGGACAGTTCCTGTACAGTAAGGCGGCTGAAGGCGGCGAAAAGAAGTAAATCCCGAATGAGAAGAACCCTCCGACTGGGAGTGGCGGCGATCGCCATCGCCGCGCTCGCCGGCTGTTCGACGATGCGCAGCCCCGACGCCCGCGACCCGTGGGAAGGGCTGAACCGCGCGACGTTCGAATTCAACGACGGTCTGGACCGGGCGGTCATTCGCCCGGTGGCCGAAGGCTACCGGTTCGTCATGCCGACGCCGGCGCGCGATGCGGTCACCAACTTTTTCGCCAACCTCAAGGACCCGTGGATCGCGATCAACCAGCTCTTGCAGGGCAAGCCGCGGCTGGCGATCGACGACCTCGGGCGGTTCGTCTGGAACTCCACCTTCGGCCTGCTCGGGCTGATCGACGTCGCGAGCGACATGGGACTGCCGAAGCACAACGAGGACTTCGGCCAGACGCTCGCGGTATGGGGCGCCGGCTCCGGGGCGTACTTGGTGCTCCCGATCCTCGGGCCGAGCAGCGTGCGCGACGGTATCGGCCTGATCCCCGACGCGTACGCCTACCTGCCGTGGCAGATCCCGAAATGGGCCGATTTCAATCACCGCGTCACCTGGCAGTGGTCGCTCACCGGCCTCGATCTGGTCCAGGTGCGCGCGGACCTGCTCGACGCGAGCAACGTCCTAGAGGAGGCGGCGCTCGACCGCTATGCGTTCGTGCGCGACGCCTACTTCCAGCGCCGCCGCTTCCTCGTCTACGACGGCGACCCGCCGCCGTTGCCGGCGGACAAGCAGTCGAACGCGGCCCCCGTTTCCGACCCACCCCCGATCGGGCAGCTCGTCGAGCCCGCGGTGCCCGCCAACTATGCGGCCGTGCTCGCGGCCGATGCGCCGCGCGTCGTCGCGGCGCAGTGACCCTTCGGACAGGATTCCCATGACCCGTACCTTGCTCGTTCTCGCCGCGGCGCTCGTTGCGCCGGCCGCGCTCGCCCAGGACGTCGCGCCCGACGTCCTGGTCAAGGGCGTCACCCAGGAAGTGCTCGGCATCATCAAGCAGGACAAGGAGATCCAGGCCGGGAACCAGAAGAAGACGGTCGCCCTGGTCGAGGAAAAGGTGCTGCCGCACTTCAACTTCACGCGCATGACCGCGCTCGCGATGGGGCCGAACTGGCGCAAGGCCTCTCCCGAGCAGCAGAAGGCGCTCGTGGAGCAGTTCAAGACGCTGCTCGTGCGCACCTACTCCGCGGCGCTCTCGTCGTATCGCAACCAGGTGATCGACTTCAAGCCGCTGCGCGCAGCGGCCGCCGACGCCGACGTCCTGGTGCGGTCCGAGGTCAAGCAGCCGGGCGCCGAGGCGGTATCGATCGACTACAGCATGGAGAAGACGCCCGGCGGCTGGAAGGTGTACGACGTCGTCGTCGGGGGGGTCAGCCTGGTGACGACCTATCGCGACACGTTCGCGAACGAGGTGCGCGTGAACGGCATCGACGGCCTGATCAAGTCGCTCGCCGACAAGAACCGCCGGCTCGAGACCAAGAACGGCTAGCGTTCTGCCGGCCTAGTCCCGAGCCACCCGTCCGTGCCGCGCCGCGAAGGCAACCGCCTCCTGCTCGATGGCGAGCTGACCGCCGACACGGTCCCCCGGGTGCTCGCCGACGCGGCAGTGCAGGATCGCGCTGCCGTCGAGGTCGTCGACCTCGCGGGCGTCACCGAGGTCGACTCGGCCGCGGTCGCGCTCGCGATCGCGTGGCTGCGCGAGGCGCGCGCGGGCGGCCGCACGATGCGGTTCGAGAACCTCCCGCCCGCGATGGCCAAGCTCGCCCGCCTCTACGCCGTCGCCGACCTGATCCCCGGCGCCTAGACGGGCGCCACCGTCGCCCGCGCCGCGGCATGGTTGCTGCCATCGAGGTCCGCGGTCTCGTCAAGCGCTACGGCGCCCTGCAGGCGCTCGCCGGCGTCGACCTCGAGATCCCGCGCGGCGAGTTCTTCGGCCTGCTCGGGCCGAACGGCGCCGGCAAGACGACGCTCATCAGCGTCCTCGCCGGCCTCGCGCGCGCCGACTCGGGCGTCGCGCGCGTGCTCGGCCACGACGTCGTGACCGACTACCGCGCCGCGCGGCGGCTGCTCGGCGTGGTGCCGCAGGAGCTCGTCTTCGATCCGTTCTTCACCGTCCGCGAGACGCTCGCGATCCAGTCGGGTTACTACGGGCTGCGAGCGAACCGCGACTGGATCGACGAGGTGATGCACCACCTCGACCTCGCGTCGAAAGCCGACGCCAACATGCGCACGCTCTCCGGCGGCATGAAGCGCCGGGTGCTGATCGCGCAGGCGCTGGTGCACCGGCCGCCGGTGATCGTGCTCGACGAGCCGACCGCCGGCGTCGACGTCGAGCTGCGCCAGGGGCTGTGGGAGTTCGTCCGCCGGCTCAACCGCGACGGCCACACCGTGGTGCTCACCACCCACTACATCGAGGAAGCGGAGATGCTCTGCGACCGCATCGCGATGCTCAAGGCCGGAAGGATCGTCGCGCTCGACGCGACGTCGGATCTCATCCGCCGGTTCCACGCGCTCTATCTGCGCGTACGGCTCGAAGGCGCGGTCCCGGAACGGCTCGCGGCGCACGCGGTGGAGAGCGAGCCCGGGCGGCACACGTTCAAGCTCGCCGAGTACGCCGAGGTCGAAACGGCGCTCGCCGAGCTGCGCGCGGCGGGCGTCCGCATCCTCGAGATGGAGCTGGTCCAGCCCGACCTGGAGGAGGTGTTCGTGCAGATCATGCGCGGCGCCGGAACGCCGGATGCGGAACGCCGAACGCATCACTGAGCCGGCAGCGCCGCCGTCGCTGCCCGCATCCGCGTGGACCGGCTTCGCGACGCTCCTCTACAAGGAGCTCCTGCGCTTCTGGAAGGTGAGCTTCCAGACGGTGGCGGCGCCGGTGCTGACGGCGCTCCTCTACCTGCTCATCTTCGGGCACGTCCTCGAGGGTCGGGTGCAGGTCTACGACCGGCTCTCGTACACGACGTTCCTCGTTCCCGGGCTGGTCATGATGTCGATGCTGCAGAACGCGTTCGCCAACAGCTCGTCGAGCCTGATCCAGTCGAAGGTCACCGGCAACATCGTGTTCGTGCTGCTGACGCCGCTCTCGCACGTCGAGTTCTTCGGCGCGTACGTGGTCGCGTCGATGGTCCGCGGTCTCGCGGTCGGCGCCGGGGTGTGGCTCGTCACGGCGCCGTTCGCGGCCGTGCCGGTCGCGCACCCGGTCTGGGCGGCCGGGTTCGCGCTCGCCGGCTGCGCCATTCTCGGCACGATGGGCCTCGCCGCCGGGATCTGGGCCGAGAAGTTCGACCAGCTCGCGGCGTTCCAGAGCTTCGTCATCATGCCGCTCACGTTCCTCGCCGGCGTGTTCTACTCGATCCACTCGCTCCCGCCGTTCTGGGAGCGGGTGTCGCGGCTGAACCCGTTCTTCTACATGATCGACGGCTTCCGCTACGGCTTCTTCGGCGTGTCGGACGTCGATCCCGCTCGCCAGCCTCGCCATCGTCGGGGTGTTCCTGGCGGGCCTCGCGGCGATTACACTCGCCGCACTCAAGGCGGGCTACCGCCTGCGGCATTAGCGGAAGGCACTCCACATGGTTCGTCCCGAGGACGTCAAGCATTACATCGAGCAGGGACTCGCCTGCGACCACGTCGAGGTCGCCGGCGACGGCCACCACTTCGAGGCGGTCATCGTGAGCGCCGCGTTCCGCGGCAAGAGCCGCGTGCAGCAGCACCAGCTCGTCTACCGGGCGCTCGGCGAACGCATGCGCGAGGAGATCCACGCGCTCTCGATGCAGACCTACACGCCCGAGGACTGGGCGGCGGCCGGCAGGTAGGCCGCGACCGAATGCCTCTTTTTCGCCAGATTCCCGGCGGATACTCGCGCGGGTGTCGGTCACCGGACTGCGCATGGACAAGCTAGCGATCCAGGGCGGCGTGCCGCTGCGGGGCGAGGCCCGCGTGTCGGGCGCCAAGAATGCGGCGCTGCCGCTGATGTGCGCGGCGCTGCTCGCGTCCGAGCCGCTGCGGCTCGCCAACGTCCCGCGACTGCGCGACGTGCGCACGATGATGGAGCTCCTCGCCCAGATGGGCGTCGGCGTGGAGCGCGACGGCGACGCGGTGCTGCTCGCCGCCAACCGCATCGAGCGCCCGGTCGCGCCCTACGAGCTGGTGAAGACGATGCGCGCGTCGATCCTGGTGCTCGGGCCGCTCGTCGCGCGCCACGGGGAAGCGCGGGTGTCGCTGCCCGGCGGCTGCGCGATCGGCCTGCGTCCGGTCGATCAGCACGTCAAGGGGCTGGAGGCGCTCGGCGCGGAGATCACGGTCGAGCAGGGATACATCAATGCACGCGCGAAGCGGCTCGAGGGCGCGCGCTACGAGATGGAGCTGGTGACGGTCACCGGCACCGAGAACCTGATGATGGCCGCGACGCTCGCCGCGGGCACCACGGTGCTGGCCAACGCGGCGCGCGAGCCCGAGGTAGTCGACCTGGCGAACTGTCTCAACGCGATGGGCGCGCGCGTGACCGGTGCGGGGACCGACGTCATCACGATCGAAGGCGTCGAGCGGCTAGGCGGCGCGGCGCACCGCATCATGCCCGACCGCATCGAGACCGGGACCTACCTCGCCGCGGCCGCGGCGACGGGCGGGGCGGTGACGCTCCGCGACGCCGACGCCGCGCTGCTTGGCGCGGTGATCGGGAAGCTGCGCGAGGCCGGCGCCGCGATCGAGGCCGGCGACGGGACGATCCACCTCGCGATGACGCGCGCGCCGCGGAGCGTGGACGTGCACACCGCGCCCCACCCCGGCTTCCCGACCGACATGCAGGCGCAGCTGATGGCGCTCGACGCGGTCGCCGAGGGCACCGCGACGATCACCGAGAACATCTTCGAGAACCGCTTCATGCACGCGCTCGAGCTGGCGCGCCTCGGCGCCGACATCGAGACCGCAGGCAACACCGCGGTCGTCCGCGGGGTGAAGCGGCTCCAGGGCGCCACCGTCATGGCGACCGATCTCCGCGCCTCGGCGAGCCTGGTGATCGCCGGGCTGGTGGCCGAAGGCGAGACCGTGATCGACCGCATCTACCATCTCGACCGGGGCTACGAGGCGATGGAGGCGAAGCTCGCCGCGCTCGGCGCGCGCATCCAGCGGGTGAAGTAGGGGGCACGCGCAGTTTTCCTTTAGAATCGGGGCTTTGCAGAACGGTCCCAGCCCCGTGCCCGGCATCACGCTCGCCCTGTCGAAGGGCCGGATCCTCGACGAAACGCTCCCGCTGCTCGCGGCCGCGGGTATCGCGCCGGCCGAGGATCCGGAGACCTCGCGCAAGCTCATCGTTCCCACGCGCCGCGCCGACGTGCGGCTGGTGCTCGTGCGCGCGTCCGACACGCCGACCTACGTGCAGTACGGCGCCGCCGACCTCGGCATCGCCGGCAAGGACGTCCTCCACGAGCACGGCGGCGCCGGGCTCTACCAGCCGCTCGACCTGGCGATCGCCGCGTGCCGGATGGTGGTGGCGGTGCCGGACGGCTTCGACTACGCGAGCGCCGTGCGGCAGGGCGCGCGGCTGCGCGTCGCGACCAAGTATCTGCGCGTCGCCCGCGAGCACTTCGCGGCGAAAGGCGTGCACGTGGACCTGATCAGGCTTTACGGCTCGATGGAGCTCGCGCCGCTCACCGGCCTCGCCGACGCGATCGTCGACCTCGTCGCCACCGGCAACACGCTGCGCGCGAACTCGCTCGTCGCGGTCGAGGAGATCATGCCGATCTCGAGCCGGCTGATCGTCAACCAGGCGGCGCTCAAGCTGAAGCGCGAGCGCCTTCAGCCGCTGATCGAGGCGTTCGAGGCCGCGGTCGCCGCCCATGCCTGAGATCGCACGGCTTTCCACCCGCGAGCTCGACTTCGACGCCCGCCTCGCGGCGCTGACCCGCCTGGAAGCGTCGCAGGACGAGGCGGTCGACCGCGCGGTCGCCGCGATCGTGGCCGACGTCCGCGCGCGCGGCGACGCGGCGGTGCTCGAGTACACGCGGCGATTCGACCGCGTCGCCGCCGGGCGCGTCGCCGACCTGGAGATCCCCGGACCCGAGCGCGAGCGCGCCCTCGCCGGCCTGGATCCCGGGGTGCGGGACGCGCTCGGAGCGGCGGCGGCGCGCATCCGCAGCTATCACGAGCGCCAGCGGGCCGAATCCTGGAGCTATGCCGAAGCCGACGGTACGGTGCTCGGGCAGCGCGTGACGCCGCTCGACCGCGTCGGGCTCTACGTGCCCGGCGGCAAGGCGGCCTATCCGTCTTCGGTGCTGATGAACGCGCTGCCGGCGAAGGTCGCCGGCGTCGGCGAGCTCGTCATGTGCGTGCCGACGCCGGACGGCGAGCGGAATCCCCTGGTGCTCGCCGCCGCGCAGCTCGCCGGAGTGGACCGCGTGTTCGCGATCGGCGGGGCGCAGGCGGTCGCCGCGCTCGCGTACGGCACCGCCACCGTTCCGGCCGTAGACAAGATAGTCGGCCCGGGAAACGCCTACGTCGCCGCGGCGAAGCGCCGCGTGTTCGGCACGGTGGGGATCGACATGGTCGCGGGCCCCTCCGAGATCCTCGTGATCTGCGACGGCTCGACCGATCCCGACTGGATCGCGATGGACCTCTTCTCGCAGGCCGAGCACGACGAGGTGGCGCAGGCGATCCTGCTCGCCCCCGACGCCGGGTTCATCGACCGCGTCGCGGCCAGCATCGACCGCCAGCTCGGGGCGATGCCGCGCCGCGAGATCATCCGGACGGCGCTCGCGAATCGCGGCGCGCTGATCCTCGTGCGCGATCTCGACGAGGCCTGCGACATCGCGAACCGCATCGCGCCCGAGCACCTCGAGCTCTCGGTGGCGCAACCCGAACGGCTGCTCGACCGGATCCGCCACGCCGGCGCGATCTTCGTCGGCCGCTACAGCTCGGAGGCGCTCGGCGACTACTGCGCGGGCCCGAACCACGTGCTGCCGACGTCGCGGACCGCGCGCTTCTCGTCGCCGCTCGGCGTCTACGACTTCCAGAAGCGATCGAGCATCGTCAACGTCTCGCGCGCCGGCGCGCGTTCGCTCGCACCGCTCGCGGCCGCGCTCGCGCAGGGCGAAGGGCTGCCGGCGCACGCGCGGTCGGCCGAGCTGCGGCTGGAGACCGAGTCGTGAAGCGCGATCCGGTGAAGCTCGGCCCCGGCGACCTGGTGCGCGAGGAGATCCTGTCGCTCAAGGCCTATCACGTCGCGCCCGCGGCGGGCATGATCAAGCTCGACGCGATGGAGAACCCGTACCGGCTGCCGGAGCCGCTGCGCGAGGAGCTCGGCCGGCTCGTGTCCACGCTCCCGATCAACCGCTATCCCGACCCGGCCGCGCCGGAGCTCGTCGCGCGGCTCCGCTCGACCTTCGGCATCGGCGACGAGCACGGCCTCATGATCGGCAACGGCTCGGACGAGATCATCTCGATCGTCGCCCACACGCTCGCGCGGCCGGGGGCGGTGCTCCTCGCGCTCGAGCCGTCGTTCGCGATGTACCGCGTGAACGCGGTGGTCGCGCGCATGCGCTACGTCGGCGTGCCGCTGAACGCCGACTTCACCCTCGATCTCGCGCGGCTCCTCGCGGCGATCGACGAGCACCGGCCGGCGCTCGTCTTCCTCGCGTACCCGAACAACCCGACCGGGAACCTCTTTCCGGAGGCGGCGGTGGAGGCGATCCTCGCCGCCGCACCGGGTCTCGTCGTGCTCGACGAGGCCTATCACGTCTTCGCGGGAAAGACGTTCATGACCCGGCTCGCGGAGTTTCCGAATCTGATGGTCATGCGCACGGTCTCGAAGCTCGGCCTCGCCGGCGTGCGGCTCGGCTACGCCGCGGCGCGCCCCGAATGGATCCGCGAGCTCGACAAGGTTCGGCCGCCGTACAACGTGAGCGTGCTCGCGCAAGCCACGGCGGAACGGCTGCTCGCGCACGTCGACGTGCTGCACGGCCAGGCCGGGCGCATCAAGGCCGAGCGCGCCGCGATGTTCGACCGGCTCGCGAGCCTGCAGGGCGTCGAGGCGTTCCCGAGCGACGCCAATTTCATCCTCGTGCGGGTGCGGGACGCCGCGGCCGTCGACGCGCGCCTGAAGGCGCGCAACATCCTGGTGCGGAACCTCCACGGCAGCCACCCGCTGCTCGCCAACTGCCTGCGGCTCACCGTCGGCACGCCCGGCGAGAACGAGCTCGCGCTTGCCGCCCTCGCGGAGAGCGTATGAGAAACGCCGCGGTCACCCGCAAGACCGCCGAAACCGAGATCCGCGTTTCGGTGAACCTCGATGGCACGGGGAAAGCGAAGCTCGCCACCGGCGTGCCGTTTCTCGACCACATGCTCGACCAGGTCGCGCGCCATGGCCTGCTCGACCTCGACATCGAGGCGAAGGGCGACCTGCACATCGACGCCCACCACACGGTCGAGGACATCGGGATCACGCTCGGGCAGGCGGTGGCGAAGGCGGTCGGCGACAAGAAGGGCATCCGCCGGTTCGGGCACGCGTACGTCCCGCTCGACGAGGCGCTGTCCCGGGTCGTGATCGACCTGTCGGGGCGTCCCGGCCTCGAGTTCCACGTCGCGTTCGTGCGCGCGCGGATCGGCGAGTTCGACGTCGATCTCGTCCACGAATTCTTCCAGGGCTTCGTGAACCACGCGCAGGTGACGCTGCACGTCGACAACCTGCGCGGGTCGAACGCGCACCACCAGGCGGAAACGGCGTTCAAGGCGTTCGCGCGCGCGCTGCGGATGGCGGTCGAGCCCGACCCCCGCACCGGCGGCGCGGTGCCGTCGACCAAGGGCACGCTCTAGGCGACGCAGTCCCGCGCGTTTCGGCAGTCCTTCATGGCGCACATCGCAGTCGTCGACTACGGCATGGGCAACCTGCGCTCGGTGTCGAAGGCGATCGAGCACGTCGCCGCCGGCCGGCGGGTGGTGGTCACGTCCGATGCCGCGGACGTCGACGCGGCGGAACGCGTCGTCTTTCCCGGCCAGGGCGCGATGCCGGATTGCATGCGCGAGCTCGAGCGGGCGGGCTTGCGCGAGGCGGTGGTCCGCGCGGCGCGGGCGAAGCCCCTGCTCGGCATCTGCATCGGCGCGCAGATGCTCTTCGACTGGAGCGCCGAGGGGGACACCCCCGGCCTCGGCGTGTTCCGGGGCCGGGTGGTCCGGTTCCCGCCCGACCGGCTGCACGCCGCGCCGGCCGGGCCGCTCAAGGTGCCGCACATGGGCTGGAACCGGGTGCGCCAGTCCGTGGCGCATGCGCTCTGGCGGGGGATCGGCGAGGGCGAGCGGTTCTATTTCTGCCACAGCTACTTCTTCGTGCCCGAGGAAAACGACCTCGAAAGCGCGCGCACGGAGTACGGGCTCCCCTTTACCTGCGCGGTGGCACGCGATAACATTTTCGCGGTACAGTTCCATCCGGAGAAAAGCCACTCGGCCGGATTGCAGCTGCTCGCCAACTTCGTTTCCTGGAAGCCCTAAGCCGCTCGATCCCGCCGGCGCGCCAGCGCCGCCCCCGCACTGAACCCCGCTTCCCGCCACCGCCACCGCGATGGTCATCATCCCGGCGATCGATCTGAAGGACGGCCGCTGCGTCCGCCTGAAGCAGGGCGACATGCGCGAGGCCACCGTCTATTCCGACGACCCGGTCGCGATGGCGAAGCACTGGCTCGCGCAGGGCGCCCGCCGGCTGCACGTCGTCGACCTGAACGGCGCGGCGGCCGGGCGCCCGAAGAACGAGGGCGTGATCCGCGACATCGTCAAGGCGGTGGGCGACCAGCTCCCGATCCAGCTCGGCGGCGGCATCCGCGACCTCGACACGATCGAGAAGTACCTCGACCACGGTGTGAGCTACATCATCGTCGGCACGGCGGCGGTCAAGAACCCGGGCTTCCTGTCCGACGCGTGCACCGCGTTCGCGGGCCACATCATCGTCGGCCTCGACGCGAAGGACGGCAAGGTCGCGGTCGAGGGCTGGTCGAAGCTGACCGGCCACGACGTGATCGACCTGGCGAAGAAGTTCGAGGAATACGGCGTAGAGGCGGTCATCTACACCGACATCGGGCGCGACGGCATGCTGACGGGCGTGAACGTCGACGCGACGGTCCGTCTCGCGCGCGAGCTGCGGACGCCGGTGATCGCGAGCGGCGGCCTCACCGGCCTGGCAGACGTGAAAGCGCTCTGTGAGCTCGAGCCGGAAGGCGTCATGGGCGTGATCACCGGCCGCGCGCTGTACCAGGGCACGGTCGACTTCAAGCAGGCGCAGGCCGAAGCCGACAAGCTGAGCGAAGCGGGAAGGGCGACGGGGAAAGCGTAACCGCGGCTCCGGCCCGGTTCCTTCCGCCACCTTCCCCGTCCGACGCGCCATGCCGCTCGCCAAGCGCATCATTCCCTGCCTCGACGTCACCGCCGGCCGGGTCGTGAAAGGCGTGAATTTCGTCAACCTGCGGGACGCCGGCGATCCGGTCGAGATCGCGCGGCGCTACGACGACCAGGGCGCCGACGAGCTCGCGTTCCTCGACATCACCGCGAGCTCGGACCAGCGCGACACCATCGTCCACGTCGTCGAGGCGGTCGCGGCGCAGGTGTTCATTCCGCTGACGGTCGGGGGCGGCGTGCGGAGCTCGGCCGACGTGCGGCGGCTGCTCAACGCCGGCGCGGACAAGGTCTCCATCAATACTGCGGCGGTGCAGGACCCGGGCATCGTCGAGGACGCCGCCGGCCGCTTCGGCTCGCAGTGCATCGTCGTCGCGATCGACGCCAAGCGCTCCGGCGCGGGTTGGGAGGTGTTCACTCACGGCGGGCGCAAGCCCACCGGGCTCGACGCGGTAGAGTGGGCGCGCCGCATGCAGGCCGCCGGGGCGGGAGAAATCCTGCTTACGAGCATGGACCGCGACGGCACGCGCGCGGGCTTCGATCTCGCGCTGACGCGGGCGGTCGCCGAGGCGGTCGACGTGCCGGTGATCGCGAGTGGCGGCGTCGGCAACCTCGAGCATCTGGCGGCGGGAGTGATCGAGGGGAGAGCCGACGCGGTGCTGGCGGCGAGCATCTTTCACTACGGCGAATACACCGTGCGGCAGGCGAAGGAAGTCATGGCCGCCCGCGGGATCGAGGTAAGGCTGTGACGGCGAGCTGGCTCGACGACGTGAAATGGGACGAGCGGGGCCTGGTGCCGGTGGTGGCGCAGGAGGTCCTGACCGGGCGCGTGCTGATGTTCGCCTGGATGGACCGCGCGGCCCTGGCGCGTACGGCCGAGACGGGCGAAGCCGTGTACTACTCCCGCTCGCGCGAGCGACTCTGGCGCAAGGGCGAGGAGTCCGGCCACATCCAGCGGGTGCGGGAGATCCGTATGGATTGCGACAACGACGTGGTGCTGCTCAAGGTCGAGCAGGTGGGCGGTATCGCCTGCCACACGGGGCGGCCGAGCTGCTTCTTCCAGAAGCTCGTCGACGGCAGCTGGGTGACGGTCGAGGCAGTGGCGAAGGATCCACGGGACATCTATCGAAAATGAGCGACATCCTCGACCGGCTGGCTGCAGCGATCGAAAGCCGCAAGGGCGGCGATCCGCAGCGCTCCTACGTCGCGCGGCTGCTCGCCGACGGCGAGGACGCGGTGCTGAAGAAGATCGGCGAGGAGGCGACCGAGGCGGTGATGGCCGGGAAGTCCGGCGACCGCCGGCGGATCGTCGCCGAGATGGCGGACCTCTGGTTCCATTGCCTCGTCGCGCTCGCGCACTACGGCCTCAAGCCGGCCGACGTGCTCGCGGAGCTGCGCCGCCGCGAGGGGATCTCGGGCATCGACGAGAAGGCTCGGCGCGGGGTCCGCGGCGAGGCCGAGAAGGAGTAACCGGATGGCCGAGGGCACGACGCCGGCGAACTGCATCTTCTGCAGGATCGCGCGCGGCGAGATTCCGTCGCAGAAGGTCTACGAGGACGACGAAGTGCTCGCGTTCAAGGACGTCCGCCCGGCCGCGCCGGTGCACGTCCTCCTCATCCCGAAGCTGCACATCGCCTCGCTCTACGAGGCCGATCTCGGGCACGCGCCGCTCCTCGGCCGTCTGCTGGGGCTCGCCGGGCGGATCGCGCGCGAGCAGGGGGCCGCCGACGGGTTCCGGACGATCGTCAACACCGGCCGGATCGGGGGGCAGGAGGTGTATCATCTCCACATCCACGTGATCGGCGGTCCCAAGCCCCTCGGGCCGATGATCGTCCGACAGTAAGCAAGGAAATCGCCATGGGATCGTTCAGCATCTGGCATTGGCTGATCGTGCTGCTCATCATCGTGCTCGTGTTCGGCACGAAGAAGCTGCGCAACATCGGATCGGACCTCGGCAACGCGGTGAAGGGCTTCAAGGACGGCATCAAGGGCGGCGCCGCGGAAAGCGCGCCGAACGGCGGCGGCACGCCGCCGCAGGTGTCGGGCCAGACCATCGAGGGCGAGGTGAAGAAGGAGTCGAGCACCAAGGCCTGACGCGGGCGGTTGCCCGCGTCGACGCGCCACCGGACGCCGGGCCCGCCCGGCTTCCTTTTTTGGCCCCCCGGAATCAATGTTCGACATCGGTTTCTCAGAGCTCCTCGTCATCGCGGTCGTCGCGCTGCTCGTGATCGGCCCGGAGAAGCTGCCCAAGGTGGCGCGGACCGCCGGCATCATGTTCGGACGCTTGCAGCGCTACGTGAACGACGTCAAGGCCGACATCCAGCGCGAGGTGGAGCTCGACGAGCTGAAGAAGCTGCGCTCGCAGTTCGAGGACGCGGCGAAATCGGTCGAGGAGTCGGTCGGCGAGGTCGACAAGCAGGTGCGCGCGGTCGGCGACGACCTCAACCGGTCGATCGGCGACCCCGCCGCCGGCAGCGGCGCATCCCCGTCGGAGACCGCGTTCGCGCCCGACGTCGCGCTCCCGCCGCCCGCCGAACCGGCCCCGGGTGCGAAGACCTCCAGCGAGGCGAAGGTCTAGCGCCTGAGGCCCATGCCCGGCGAGCAGGACACCTTCATTTCCCACCTCGTCGAGCTGCGCGACCGGCTCCTGCGGTCGCTGCTCGCGGTCGGGCTCGCGTTCATCGTGCTGTTCCTGTACCCGGGCTCGGGGCCGATCTACGATTTCCTCGCGGCGCCGCTGATGCAGGCGCTGCCGGAAGGGACGAAGATGATCGCGACCGGCGTGATCACGCCGTTCATGGTGCCGGTCAAGGTCACCGCCTGGGTCGCGCTGATCGTGGTGCTGCCCTACGTGCTCTACCAGGCGTGGGCGTTCGTCGCGCCGGGACTCTACGCGCACGAGAAACGCCTCGGGCTGCCGCTGGTGGTCGCGAGCACGGTCCTGTTCCTAGCCGGCATCGCGTTCTGCTACTACTTCGTCTTCGGCAAGGTGTTCACGTTCATCAACAGCTTCGCGCCGCAGAGCATCACGCCGGCGCCGGACATCGAGGCCTACTTCAGCTTCGTGCTGACGATGTTCCTCGCGTTCGGCGTGACCTTCGAGATCCCGGTGGTGGTCGTGGTGCTGGCCCGCGCCGGCATCGTGACGATCGAGCAGCTCAAGTCGGCGCGCCCGTACGTGATCGTCGGCTCCTTCGTGGTGGCGGCGGTCGTCACGCCGCCCGACGTGCTGTCGCAGCTCCTGCTCGCGATCCCGATGTGCCTGCTCTACGAGCTCGGCGTCTTCCTCGCCCGCTTCATCGTGAAGCCGGCCGGCGAGTCGGACTGGAGGGCGCCCGACGACGCCGCGATGGACCGCGAGCTCGACAAGGCCGAGGCCGAGAGCAAGGACATCAAGTAGTCGCTGAGACTACTCGCGCAGGCCGCGCCGGCGCTGCACCGGCGGCCGCTTGCCGACGGTCACCTGCAGGTCGAACTCCTTCCGGTCGCGCCGCAGCTTGAGGCTCGCCTGGCTCCCCGGCTTGAGGTCGGCGACGGCGTCGAGCATCGTCGCCGTGTCGGGGGTCGGCACCGCGTTGACCGCGAGCAGGACGTCGCCCGCCTTCACCCCGGCCTTCTCCGCCGGGCCGTCGCGCTCCACGCCGGCGATCAGCACGCCGGAGGTCTTCGCCGCCTTGAGCGCCTCGGCGACCTCCGACGACACGCCCTGCGTCTGCACGCCGATGTAGCCCCGCGTGACCCCGCCCTGCTCGACGATCTGCTCGAGCACCGCCTTCGCGGTGGAGACCGGGATCGCGAAGCCGATCCCGACCGAGCCGCCGGTGCGCGAAAAGATCGCGGTGTTGATCCCGATCAGGTTCCCGCTGGCATCGATGAGGGCGCCGCCCGAGTTGCCGACGTTGATCGACGCGTCGGTCTGGATGAAGTTCTCGTACGTGTTGAGGTTGAGGCCGCGGCGGCCGAGCCCGGAAACGATGCCGATCGTCACCGTCTGGCCGACGCCGAACGGGTTGCCGATCGCGAGCACCACGTCGCCGACCCGCACCGTGTCGGCCGCGCCGAACGTGATCGCGGGGAGTTTCTCGCCCTCCACCTTCAGCACCGCGAGGTCGGTCTCCGGGTCGGTACCGACCAGCCGCGCTTTCAGCCGCGTCTTGCCGTCGGCGAGCAGCACCTCGATCTCTTCCATGCCTTCGACGACGTGGTTGTTCGTGAGGAGATATCCCTTCGCGCTCACGATCACCCCCGACCCGAGCCGCGGACCGCGCGGGTCGTCGAGCGAGTCGCCGAAGAAGCGCCGGAAGACCGGATCGTCCGGGAACGGATGGCGCCCGCCGCGGACCGTGCCCGAGGTGAAGATGTACACCACCGCCGGGGCCGCCTTGGCCACGGCGTCGCTATAGGACGCCGCCTTCGCGGCCGCCTCCCGCTGGGGCACGGCCTCGCGCACCACCACCGGTGCCGGGGACGCCTCGCGGGTCGCCAGCCACTCCGGCTTGAGCGTCGTGACGACGAACAGCGCCGCCAGCGCGACGGTCGCCGCCTGCGCGAACCAGAGCCAGAGTCTCTTCATGTCATGGCACCGCGAATAGAATGCGGGCGGGAACAGGGCTGCGGAGCGACCGGCGATGAACCGCGATGAGCTGGCACGTCATCTCGACCAGCTGCTGGATGTCTCCCGTATACGCGATTATTGCCCAAACGGATTGCAGGTGGAAGGTCGCGCCGGAGATCGCCCGGCTCGTCTCCGGCGTGACCGCGAGCGTGGCGCTCATCGAGCGCGCCGCCGCCGGCGGCGCCGACGCGCTGCTCGTCCATCACGGCTACTTCTGGAAGGGCGAGGATCCGCGGCTCGTCGGGACGCGCAAGCGGCGGATCGAGCTCCTGCTCGGCGCCGGCCTCAACCTCTTCGCCTACCACCTGCCGCTCGATCTGCATCCGCAGCTCGGCAACAACGCGCAGCTCGCCGCGCGGCTCGGGTTCGCCATCGAAGGACGCGCCGGCGAGCAGGAGCTCGTCGCCTACGGCGCGCTCGACGCGCCGACCGATCTCGCCGGGTTCGCGGCGCGGGTGAAGGCGCGGCTCGGTCGCGAGCCGCTCGTCGTCGGCGAGCCCGGCCGGGGCGTGGCGCGCGCGGCGTGGTGCACCGGCGCCGCCCAGGGCTTCTTCGAGACCGCGATCGGGCTCGGCGTCGACGTGTACGTGACCGGCGAGATCTCCGAGCAGCACGTCCACCTCGCGCGCGAGTCGGGCGTCGCCTTCGTCGCCGCCGGACATCACGCGACCGAGCGGTTCGGCGTGCAGGCGGTCGGCGAGCACCTGGCGCGCACGTTCGGGCTCGCGCACCAGTTCGTCGACATCGACAACCCTGTCTGACATCCGGTTTTTCGCAGCCTAGTCAATAGGTTGCGTGCAAAAACTTTCAATCGATAACGGCCTTCGGCTATAATCCCGCGTCCCGCCGCGGCCCACTCCGCGCACCGCCGATACCAACAAGGAACTCCATGAGCACCTCCTCGCAAGCGACCCCGGCCCACGGCGCCTCCGGCGACGACGAGGTCGATCAGAGCCGCCGCAATCTCCTCGTCGCGACGTGCGTCGCCGGCGGCGCCGCGACCGCGGCGGCGGCGTGGCCGTTCCTCGCGAGCATGCAACCCTCCGAGCGCGCGCGCGCCCTCGGCGCGCCGGTCGAGGCGGACATCTCCAACCTCGAGCCCGGCGGGATGATGGTCGTCGAATGGCAGGGCAAGCCGGTCTGGGTCGTGCGCCGGACGCCGGCGATGCTCGACACGCTGAAGAAGGACGAGGCGCAGCTCGCCGACCCGCTCTCGAAGCGCTCGTCCCAGCCCGAGTACGCGCAGAACATCTGGCGCGCCCGTGAGGAGAAGAAGGACGTCCTCGTCTCGGTCGGCATCTGCACCCACCTCGGCTGCTCGCCGACCGCCAAGTTCACGCCCGGGGATCCGAGCATGGGGTCGAGCTGGCCGGGCGGGTTCCTCTGCCCGTGCCATGGCTCGCGCTTCGACCTCTCCGCGCGCGTGTACGCGAACTTCCCGGCGCCCGACAACCTGCCGATCCCACGGTACAAGTACCTGTCGGACCAGAAGATCCTCATCGGCGACGACAAGGCCTGATCCGATGGCGAACGGGAGCGTCTCCAAGAACGTCTGGGCGCGCCAGCTCTTCGAGTGGGTCGACGCGCGCTTCCCGCTCGCGGCGCTGTGGAACTCGCAGGTCGCCGAGTACTACGCGCCGAAGAACTTCAACTTCTGGTACTACTTCGGCTCGCTCGCGCTGGTCGTGCTGGTGCTGCAGATCGTCACCGGCATCTTCCTCACCATGAACTACAAGCCCGACGCGCTCCTCGCGTTCGCCTCGGTCGAGTACATCATGCGCGAGGTGCCGTGGGGCTGGCTGATCCGCTACCTGCACTCGACCGGTGCGTCGTTCTTCTTCATCTGCGTCTACCTGCACATGTTCCGCGCGCTGCTCTACGGCTCGTACCGCAAGCCGCGCGAGCTAACCTGGCTGTTCGGCGTCGCCATCTTCCTGTGCCTGATGGCCGAAGCGTTCTTCGGCTACCTGCTGCCGTGGGGCCAGATGTCCTTCTGGGGCGCGCAGGTGATCGTGAACCTGTTCGCGGCGATTCCGATCGTCGGCGAGGATCTCGCGATCTGGATCCGCGGCGACTACGTCGTCGGCGACGCGACGCTCAACCGCTTCTTCGCCTTCCACGTGATCGCGGTCCCGCTGGTGCTGCTCGGCCTGGTCGTCGCGCACCTGATGGCGCTGCACGAGACCGGCTCGAACAACCCCGACGGCGTGGAGATCAAGAAGAACGTCGACGCGCGCACCGGGCACCCGGTCGACGGCATCCCGTTCCACCCGTACTACACGGTGAAGGACCTGTTCGGGGCGATGGTGTTCCTGTTCGTGTTCTCGATCATCGCCTTCTTCGCGCCCGAGTTCGGCGGCTACTTCCTCGAGCACAACAACTTCATCCCCGCCGATCCGCTGAAGACCCCGTCGCACATCGCACCGGTCTGGTACTTCACGCCGTACTACTCCGTCCTGCGCGCGACGACCGACGAGCTGAAGTGGGTGATCGGCATCGCGGCCGCGATCTTCATGGTGTGGGCGTTCTTCCGCCGCGGCGGCAACACCCTGCGCATGGCGCTGGTCGGCGCGGGCGCCGTGATCCTCGCGGCGCTCTATCTCCTCGAGGCGAAGGTCTGGGGCGTGATCCTGATGGGCGCCTCGGTCCTGATCTTCGCGTTCCTGCCGTGGCTCGACCGCTCGCCGGTGAAGTCGATCCGCTACAAGGGCTGGATGTACAAGCTCGCGCTGACGATCTTCGTCATCTCGTTCATCGTGCTCGGTTACCTCGGCATGCAGACCCCGACCAACACCCTGACGCGCATCGCGCAGGTGGGCACGATCCTGTACTTCGCGTTCTTCCTGCTGATGCCGTGGTACACGTCGATCGACAAGACCGAGACCCCGCCGGAGAGGCTGACGTGAGAACGAAAGCGCGCCTTGCCGCGGCGGTTGCCGCGTGCGTCATCGTCTTCGCCTCCGGCCCGGCCCGCGCCGCGTCCGAGGGCGTGAAGCTCGACGACATCAGCACGGACGTGACCGACCTCGCGAGCCTGCAGTCAGGCGCGCGCACGTTCGTCAACTGGTGCCTCAACTGCCACAGCGCGTCGCTCATGCGCTACAACGCGCTGCGCGAGATCGGGCTCACCGAGGAGCAGATCAAGGACAACCTGCTGTTCACCGCCGAGAAGATCGGCATGCCCATGGCGATCGCGATGTCGCCACGGGACGCGAAGGACTGGTTCGGCGCGACGCCGCCCGACCTGTCCGTGATCGCCCGCTCGCGCGGTCCCGACTGGCTCTACACGTACCTGCGCAGCTTCTATCGCGACGGGAGCACGCTGACCGGATGGAACAACCTCGTCTACCCGAACGTCGGCATGCCGCACGTGCTGTGGAAGCTGCAGGGCGAGCGCGTCGCGCGGGAGCACGAGGTCAGCAAGGACGGCCGGCCGATCCTCGACGAGGCCGGCCAGCCGCTCAAGATCGTGAAGCTGGAGCCGCTCATCCCCGGCTCGCAGTCGGCCGTCGAGTACGACAAGACCGTCTACGACCTGGTGAACTTCCTCGCCTGGATGGGCGAGCCGCACCAGATGGCGCGCAAGCGCCTCGGGTACTGGGTGCTGATCGGCCTGACGGTCCTGATATTCCTCGCGTACTTCCTCAAGCGGGCGTACTGGAAAGACGTGCACTGAGGCCCCAACTAAGGGTGGGCGCGGACGAGCGCGCCTGCCGCCCCTTTTGATGAGCCCCCGACTCGCGGGGGCAAGGCCAGTCCCATGATGAACCTCTACTCCGGAACGACCTGCCCGTTTTCGCAGCGCTGCCGCATCGTGCTGTACGAGAAGGGCATGGATTTCCAGATCATCGACGTCGACATGTACAACAAGCCGGAAGACATCGCGGTGATGAACCCGTACGGCCGGCTGCCGGTGCTCGTCGAGCGCGACCTCATCCTGTACGAGGCGAACATCATCAACGAGTACATCGACGAGCGGTTTCCCCACCCGCAGCTGATGCCGGCGGACCCGGTCATGCGGGCGCGGGCGCGGCTCTTCCTCTTCAACTTCGAGGTGGAGCTGTTCAGCCAGATCGACCACCTCGAGCAGGGCAACGCCAAGCAGCAGGAGAAGTCGCGCAGCCACGTGTCCGACCGGCTCACCGAGCTGTCGCCGGTGTTCACCAAGCAGAAGTACATGCTGGGCGACGAGTTCTCGATGCTCGACGTGGCGATCTCGCCGCTGCTGTGGCGGCTCGACTACTACGGCATCACGCTGCCCAAGTCGGCCGCGCCGCTGGCGAAGTACGCCGAGCGCCTGTTCAGCCGGCCGGCGTTCATCGACGCGCTCACCCCGTCCGAGAAGGTGATGCGGAAGTAAGACCGCGCGCCACGGAACCCGCCGGGCGTACACTTCCCGCATGGCCGACCCGGTCCCGACCAAGCCGTACCTCCTGCGCGCGCTCTACGAGTGGTGCGTGGACAACGGCTACACGCCTTACGTCTCGGTCGTCGTCGACGCGGAGACGCGGGTGCCGATGGAGTACGTCCGCAACGGCGAGATCGTGCTGAACATCGGCCCGCTCGCGGCGCACAAGCTCAAGATGGGCAACGACGCGATCGAGTTTGCCGCCCGGTTCGGCGGCGTGCCGCGCGACCTGTCGATCCCGGTGTCGCAGGTGGCGGCGATCTACGCGCGCGAGAACGGCCACGGCATGTCGTTCGAGACCGGGCGCAAGGAAACCGCCTGGGAAGCGAGCGGCGAGGCGCTGTCGAAGGAGGGTGCCGGTCAGCCCGAGCCGCCGTCCGCGCCGGGCGGCGGGAAGCCGAACCTCCGCATCATCAAGTGACTGGCCGGCGGGCGGCCCGATCGCGCCGCGTATAATCGCCGCGGCCAGAGCCGGCTTAGCTCAGGGGTAGAGCAACCGCCTTGTAAGCGGTAGGTCATCCGTTCAAATCGGATAGCCGGCACCATATTATCAATTACTTACGGATGAATCCCGGCCGCTCTCGGCAAGGCTTTCCTGAGGAATATCTACCGAATATCCGCGGGCCGAAATGCCTGCTGAGATGCGCCAGCAGCGTATCGTTAGCGTTGGGACCGGGGAGTCGTTAATAGATGGAGCAGGAAGCTTCGTCGTGGAGGTAAGTCCCGGGCACGTCCGCATTCTCCTGCTCGCGCAGCGCGGTACCGTTTGGGCCTACGCGCCCGACTGATTCGCAGCCCGCTTCCTTCAACCGCCCCACCTGATCGGCCAGCTCGCGCAACTTCGTCGCGACCTCGGCCGGTTCCTAGACCGCGACGAGCAGCGTTCTAGGATTCATTCAGGCTACCATCGCGATTGACCCGATAACAGCCGCCTCCGGTGCGGACCCGCATGCCGGGTGGTGTGGGGAGGGTGGGCTAAACACCCACCCTTACCCGATTCGGCGTCGTCGGCTTCGAACAGTAAGAGTGCGCTCAGGACTTGGGGGCCGATCCCGCAACAGCCGCTGGCGCAGGCCCTACTTGAACCGCACGCTCACCGTTGCTTGCCCCGGCAAGCCCTCATAGGTCAATTTCGCGCCGGTGTCAGGCTTCGGCGGCAGCAGCCGGGAGAACGAGCCGAGGCTAAGGAGGTCGCCCTTCTTCAGCGCGATGCCGCTGGCGTTTAGGTCCTTGACCAGCCAGAGCACCACGTTTAGGGGATTGTCGAGGATGGCGCTGCCCTTAGCGGTGTCCAACTCTTTTCCGTCTTGATCGACGAGCCTCACCGTCATGCTTGCGAGCGCGTCGACGAGCGCGGGTGTCGCCTTGACGTCCATCGGTTTGCCCAGCACGCCCAGCCGCGCGGCGACATTCGCGTAGACGAGGCCCGGGCCGGTAATTTTCGAGGGATCCTCGACCATCAGATCCGGCAGCTCGATGAACGGGTAGATGCGCGAAATGTGCTGAAGCGCTTCGAGGGGCGTCTTGGCCTTGTTGATGCCGGGGCCCCTCACTTCCATGATGATGTCCGCCTCGAAAACTGGGCGCGCACCAAACTTTGCGGGCACCTCCGCCCCATCCTGGAGCAGCATCTTCTCGAAGAGCGTCCCCCGCACCGGACTCGCATGATTGAAGCGCTTCTGCACGGCCGGGTTGGTGAGCCCCGCCTTGTAGCCGACGACCTTGCCGTAGCGCTGGCCGAGGAAAGTCGTGAATTTTTCTCGTCCGCAGATGGCATCAGGCATCGTCATGTCCGAAGGCGGGTTCGGCACGGGCTGCAGATTAGCGTAGCGCGCTGCCATTAGTGCCGTGTCGACATCAGACGGACATACAGCGTGGACGTTGAGCACAAACGCACCAAAGCTGACGGCAGCTAACCGGAGCAATGCTTTCATCGGTTTCCTCCTCTGGAACGATCTCCATAGCGCGCTCGGCAGTGTGCTCCTTTTGCACATCTCACGCCAATTGCCGCGGCCTCGCGGGCCTCGTGACTCGCCGCTACCGGACGAACGCCGAACTTTAAGTAGGCCTCACGAAAGATTGGCACGGATAGCCTGCGATTGCCAGTCCCCTCAGGAAGCGCGCGCCCGATACGTGGACCCCGAGCCGGTGCCGAACTCGCTAGAGGTGCGCGAGGTCAGCGATCAGGCGCAGGGATACGGGCACGTCCTCGGCGCGAGGACCAAGGCGTGAGAGAACTCCGAAGGAGTTCCGAGACTGGCAGGGTCGCTGGTGCCAAAGTGCACCTGCCCGTTGCAACGATGTCGGCACGGGCCGCTCAGAGCCCACTCACGATGCCGGGTATGCGACTGCAGGCGTTCCCGCCGTGCCGACCTCTCGATCAGCCTCTTCCTTTGCGGGGGGCGTGCATATACCGCTGGTCAGGCGCGACGCTGGCACGAGAACGCGCGGCCCAAAGCACTGCGAGTGCCTACTTGCCACCGCCATCACCGCCGCCGAAATCACCGCTTTCCCCCGAACTGCTCTGAGACCCGACGACGAGGGGGAAAAAGAGGTAACCGACAAGCGCTCCGACGGCGCCCGATCCAGCGACGATAGCGCCCCATGTACTGAGCGGGTTGCCCCAGTCGAGGAGATGCGGACCCGTAGCGATGATGCTTGCGATGAGACCTAACATCGCACCGCCCCAGACAGCGTATCCCCGGTACTTGTGGAGGACTTCGGTTTTGTGCTTGAACGACATGCGGGCTTTGTGCTCGAACGACATGCGGGCGGCTTTGTGCTTGAAGGACATGCGGGGCTCCGTGAGCTGCGCGCTTAATGTACTCTTAGTGCCGCGAACCCGGCGAAGGTCCTCGGCCTACCTCGCGAGCGCATTTTCATCAGGCGATCGTCATGGCCCCCGATGCTCAGGGCCTCCTGTTCTTCGACTGGTTGTCGCGCATCGTGTCAATCGTCCCCATGCAATACCCTCTGGCGTAAATCCCGACCACATATTCGCGTAGCTTTTGAGGTCCGTCCTCCTCGCGCATCCCTTGGATGTAGGCGGCGACCGTAGGCGGCACCTTGCCATCCGAGACACCGCTGCGAAACATCGCGCGTGCCGCTTCTACGTGCTTCTTGCAAGCCTCGTGCGTGGCCTCCTGCGCGAGCGCGCTCGCCGAGAACGCGAACGCGACGACGGTGATCATGTGCTTCATGTGGATCGAGCCTCATGACATCAGGGCACTGCCCCACCTGTGCCCAGACTACCCTCCTCGCGCACCGCGACATGGGAGAGTCGGTCGTAGGCTGTGCGGTAGGTCACGCCCTCCCGATCGTCGCGCGCGCATAGCTCACTGTTTTCAGGGGTCGACGAGGACTAACGGCAGCGAAGCGAATTAGGCATATAAACACGGCGACATAAATAACGCCGCATCGACTGTTCGATACGGTTTGGTTCTGAGAGAGGCATGCGGCGTTACTTAAGACGCTGTGTTTAACAGCGCGGTGACCCACGGAGACGTCCAGGTAGGCAAGCGGGTCTGGTTTGCGGATTCCCCATTCGGCGTCCGCATGAGGGGCGTGATTGCGTCCGCTCCCTATGGCCCGCTGGGCGGTAGTGACTTCGTCATCGTTCTCGATGTCGACAAGAGGATCGTGACCTGCACCGAGGATCAGCGCGGGACTCGTTGGGACTTCGTGACGGACTAGCCGTCCTTCCTTCGCCCCGTCGCGGGCGCCTCCAGCCGCTCCACGAGCGCCCGTCAGCAGGAGCTTCGGCGTAGTCGTCAGCCTCGCGGGCTCAAGCGCTCGCACGAGAATCGCCGGCGCATTCCGTGATCACGTTCAAGCGCCGGATCTCGGCGACGAGCGCCCGCACGTCGGGGTCCATAACTCCCTGCAGCGAAACCTAGGGACTTCGTCATTACGAGGCAGCACGCGGGAACGTGTTGGGGTTTAGCCCACAGCAGCCCGCGCTCAGTTGGGTCCGGCCCCCCACACTGCGCCTGCGCGGGCGTCACGTAGCCCCTGAGAAACACCGCACATACTGCGGATTCTTCAGTAGTTAATGCGTCGGCGCGCGGTTGGTCCAGGACTGGCACGGTGTATGCAAGAAGCCGATCGAGTGCAGCAAATGGCTCAATCCCATCCGGAAACTTGACTTACTTATTTAGGAGAACTGCCATGACTACTCTGATGATCAAAGACCTGTCCCGCACCGAAGAACTGGATCGCAAGGCGATGGCCGCCGTGCACGGTGGCCGTTTCCCTGATCCGCCGTCTAACCCGCGCCCGCCACCTGTGAACCCAAATGAAGGGGAAGATACTTTGTGGGACGAGTGGTATCGAAATTATCCGGGGCAGTAGAACATAGTGGTGTGTACGGGTGGAAGTAACCCGACCCCGCCCTGGGAGTGCGCGAACGCCCGCTAGGAGCCGGAGCGATCCGGCTTCTAACTACCCTTCCCCCGCCCCGTCGCGGGCGCCTCCAGCCGCTCCACGAGCGCTACCAGCATCAGCTTCGGCGTAGTCGTCAATCTCACTGGTTCAAGCGCTCGCACAAGATCGTTGGCGCACTCCGCGATCGCGTTCAGGCGCCGGATCTCGGCGACGAGCGCCTGCACCTCGCGCGTCGGGTAACGGCGCTCGATCGCGTCGTATCTCGGGGGGTACGTGCCGCGAACCCCAGTTCGCGTAGCGCTGCGACCCTATCGGGGCGCCCAGTTGCCGTGCGCATCGTAGTTGAACGACCGGGCGAGGCCAAACGCGTTCCACACGAGATCGAAGAGCGGGCGCAACAGACTGTGCGGGTCTATGTCGAACGATTCGACCACGAGTTCCGGAAGGACAAGCATGTCGCGGTCGGCCATCGGCATCTCGCGCAGGTGGTACCGGAAGGGGTCCAAGCCAAACCGGTGCTTGCTAATCCCGACGAGCGCCAAGAACAGATACACAGGCGGCTCAACTCCCAGGTTGCGAAGCAACTTCAGATACTCGAGGAGGGCCCCGCTGACCCAAACCTCGTAAGGCACCGAGCCGATCAACGGCTCTTTGGACATTGGACCGTACTCGGCAACAACGGCCACGGCTTCGATCGCGCCGGTTCGATAAACCTGCAGGTAGGCCGGAGAGCTGTCCGACGCCGTCGCGGCATAATTGACGTGCCCCTCTAAGTTCAACCTCCAACTGAATCCTGCGGCGCCCAGTGGGCTCACTTTTCGTAGCTGGCTCTGGTTCGCAACTACGTCAATAGAGGGCGGCGAAGTGAAGGCGCTGAGCGGGAGGAGGTGCAGTACAACGCGTGCAAGGGGTTCCAGCCGGACGGGGGTTTCGTTCGCTCCAATAGCCGCCAATCTGCCGACTTGGAAATTCTTGATTCGCTCGGTGACCGTCTCTGTCAACGTGAATGCAGAGCGCAGTTCGGACACATCGAGCTGGTACGAGCCCGCGGAGTTCCGACCATAGAAGTGCGCGTGTCCCACCAACTTGACGCGGTGAGGTTTGATCCAGCTCTGTTTGGTGCGGACGATTAGGACCGAGCGGCCTCCCGGCATCTGCACGAACTTGAACTGGAGCGACGGCACGCGAGGCTCGAGCCCGTCGCGGGCGAGATTTTCTAGGCGTAGCTTCGCCTCGTCCTCGGCGGCTCGATCAAGCCCGGGGAAGTCCTCGGGCAATCCGTCTCGCGCGTCCACCCCAAAGAGCAAGTCGCCGCCGCTGGAGTTAGCCATAGAGCTGATGGCGCGCAGAAACTTGATCTTTTCGCCATCCGAGCCTCCAGGAAGGTCGCGCTTGTACTCGATGGTCTTTCCTTCGGGGATTCGGTCAGTCTTCAGCCGCTCAAGGTCTGGCGAGTCAATTTGCTCCAAGGGCTTGTCAATCATGGGTCGCGCTACTCTCAGGACGGAAGGCGAGATGTTACCTAACGCACCACCTCTCCCGGCCAGTAGTCCTGCTCGCTCTCGATCAGCTCGCCGCGCTCGTACGCCTCGCGCCGCTGGGGCATCCGCTCGCGCGCTCCGTCGTCGATCAGCATCGGGAACTCCAGCGCGACGGTGAGCGCGATCGAGTCGAGCGCTTTAGTGCTCCGGCCCTTCGCCGGCGTTGTCCGCCTCGACCTTCGCGCATCGCGGACCGTCGTGCTACTCGTCGAGCGAGATCTTGCGCTCGCGCGCGAGCGTGCTCCAGCGCACGATCTCGGCTTGAATGAACACGCCGAACTGCTCGGGCGTCATCGGCATCGGCTCGATCGCTTCGCCCGCCAAGCGCTGCTGCAGCGCCCCAGAGGCGAGCGCCTTGTTGATCTCCGCATTGAGCCTGTTCGTGATCTCCGTGGGCATCTTGGCCGGGCCCACGATTCCGTACCATTGCACGCCGTCGAAGCCCTGGAACCCTGATTCCTCGAACGTGGGCACCTCGGGCAGCAGCGGATTGCGCTTGAGACCGGTCACGGCAATGGGCTTCATCTTCTTGGCGCGGATATGCGGGAGCGCGGTGGCGAGGCCCGGCATCATCATCTGAGTTTGCCCGCTTAGGAAGTCTGTGATCGCGGGACCGATGCCGCGGTAGTGTGCAGCCACGGCATCGAAGCCCGCGGCGGCCTTGAACTGCTCCATCGCGAGGTGACCGAGCGTGCCGATCCCGCCAGAGCCGTAGCTCAGCTTCCCGGCATTTTTCTTCGCATAGTCGAGGAGGGCCTTCAGGTCGGCGACGGGCACCGAGGGATGAACCACCAGCACATTGGGCGTGCCGCCGACCATCGCGATCGCGGTGAAGTCTTTGACGGCGTCGTATGGGACCTTGCGCACGGCGGGATTGGTGCCATGCGTGCCCACGAAGCCCACCATCAGCGTGTAGCCGTCCGGCGCGGCGCGGGCCACCGCCTGCGAGGTGATGACGCCGCCACCGCCCGACACGTTCTCGACGATAAAGGTCTGCCCCATCGAGCGGCCGAGCTGTTCCGCGACCGTGCGGCCGATTAGATCCAAGCTGCCGCCCGGCTGAGCAGGGGCGACAATCTTCACGGGCTTGACGGGATAGGCCTGCGCCGCGACAAGTCCGGGCAGCAGCGCGACCGCGGCCACGAGCGATGCGGCAATAGCGATCGAGCGTCCACTCATTGCGATTTCACCTCTGGGATCTGCCGATCGAGGCGTGCGGGCGGCAGAGGGACTACTATCGTGGCGGCAACAGCACGAAGCACTCGCTGCAAACTATCTACGACCGCCGGGACGTACCGTTCAGTCTACGCGTCGCAATGCACGCTTCAACGGTGTTCCGCTGCCGCGACGGGGGATCTCGTAGTGCGGTGTTTCCGCATCGCATCGAAAGGGTACGTTCCCCCTCTTTTGACGCCCAATAGTTCGCGTTGAGCCGCCGCCGAGGAGCGAAGCGACGAGGGTACTGCAAGCGGTACGCTTGCAGCCGTCAGCTCGAAACGCATGGTATGCGGCAGTCGGGTGAAGTGGTTTCTGTGACCGCCTGCTTCGGAGCGGATAGGCGAAGCTCCTGAAGCGCAGCCGGCAATTGGCTTGATAGCGTGCCAAACGGGCCGGGCGCTACTTGACAGCTTCGGCTCCAGCCTTGGCGACGACCCCGTCTTGTTGTGTAGACCCACCGCTGATGCCGATCGCGCCTACCATTCTGCCGCTGACGACGATCGGCACCCCTCCCTCAATTGGAAGCGCACCAGGCAAGGCGAGGATGTAGGTTTGGCCCGCGGCGAGCCTATCCTCGAACGCCTTGGTGGGATTGCGAAACATTGCAGCCGAGCGTGCCTTCGCCGGCGCGACATTCAGCGAGCCGTACGGGGCGCCGTCCATCTTCGCCAAATAGACGAGGCTGCCGGACGGTTCGGCAATCGCGATTACCATGTTCCAGTTGTTCTTCCTGGCTTCGGCCTCGGCACCGGCGGCGGCCATCTTGGCCTGCTCGAGCGTGATTGCCGTTCCGTAGGGAATGGCTACCGGCCCGGCGGGAGGCGGCGTTTGCTGCGCCAAGGATTCGCGGCCGATCAGAACAGCGGCGCAAACAGCAAATGCGGTCAGCGAAAGATTCCGCATCGGAATACCTCCTTTAGATTGAGATGGTGCGTACGACGAGCCGCGTGCTCGGCGCGTGATGCCGGCGGCTTCGAGTTCCATGATCCCCTCCCGTGCAGCAATTGTAGTCGCGGGCACGAGCGGCGGGGTGGGCACGGGCGGGCGACCGCGGCAGGTAGAATCGGAGCGACGATAACTACCATTCTGGACGCAACCCACCACCACCACCACCACCACCCATGAGCGCAGCTCCCGGACCCTCTGCACAACCCTCGCCAGAGAAACTTTTGCGCGATCTACTCGACAGCGCCGAACAGGCGTCCGCAGCGAGACAGACTATGTGGCGTCTGTATGAATCATTCCTATCCACTTCGTTCGAGATGAGCGGCCCCTCGGGAACACACTCAAGCTCCTCGACAAACCCAGGTGTCCCTGCTTATCGAAAGTACGGAGCCTTCTTCGACGCCGTCACGACGTCACTCTTTCAATCGATGACCTTGGCCGTCTGTCGAATTTTTGATGATGGCCCTGAGAAAGTTAACCTTCACCGATACCTCGACAGCATCGAGCATCGACTCGGACCCGCCCGTGTCAAGGACTTCAAAAAACGGCTTCAGCCGCTAAAGGAAGCGGTGGAGAGGGTCCGCTCGGGGCCTCGGAATCTCGCGGTGGCGCACACTTCCATGCATCACACCGCGGAAGACGTGTTCAGGGCGGATAACCTGCTTAAGCTAATTAGCGTAGATTTCCTTGATCGACTGGCAGCAATCTTGAACGAACTGAGGGACGAAGCGGGCATTCAACAGGATGATCAAGTGAGCACAGACGATCGGTATGAGAAGGCTGCGAGTGGAGTACTGAGCGCGCTAATTTATGGGCTGCCGAGCGTCGAGAAGAACGGAGCCGTCCGAATGCGGATCCCGATGCCGTATCGGACATAGCGGCCGGGCTCGCCTCATCGCGCTACGCCGTACGGGGTCGTAGTCGTTCTCGCCGAACACCAGCTCGCCACGCTCGTACTGGCGCCGACGCTCCAGCATCCGCTCGCGGGCCCCGTCATCGACCAGCATCGGGAACTCCAGCGCGACGGTGAGCGCGATGGCGTCGAGCGCGTCGGTGCTCCGGGAGGGATCGGTCCGCCGAGTCCTACAAGAGCGAGGAGGAAGAAGCCCGCCTACGCAAGCGCGGGCTATGGATAGACGACGCTCCTGTGGCGCCGTGGGAGTGGCGCGCGGGTCGAGGCAGCCCTGGTATGCGCGGTACAAGGAGCGCCGCGCATTGCCCCGAAGCGGCGACCGGCTTACCGGCGGTGACGCCTTAGCGCCGAATCACGGGGCCGCCTTCGTCAGGCCTTCGTACTGGGGAGATCGAGAGGCGCCCTAATTGCGAAGGCGCGCACACAAAAAAAGCCTGGCCCGCTGAGGAGCCACGCCGCACGAGCCTGCCCAGGGTGACGGAGGAGACCAGCAAGCTCGTGCGAATGATCGTACGAGGGCAACGTTACAACCACTCGACGCCACGATTACAGGAGTTGGGTCGCGCTGTCATCTCGGACTCTTAATCCGTCAGAGGAGGAGCGTGCCGTTGTCGTAGCGGCGGTGAATGCTCGGTGTCAGGTTGCGGCGCCGGTGCCGTCTTGGGGAGGACGTCGAGCTTTTCTACGGGCGCGCCGACTGTAGACTTTACTTGCACCTTTGCCGCACCGAGTACTTCTTGCATCGTCATGCCGTCGGCCGAGACGACCGACCGGGAGAGATCAGGACGGCGCCTGGCCGGGAGTAGGTGAAGGTAGGCGCGATAGGCGAAGTGTCCGAGGGCCCAGATTGAGCCTCGGATCCGGTAATTACCCGCCCTTCCTTGTAGCAGTGCTTTCTTAGGCATAGAGAACCTCCTTGGCATCTCGGTTCTTCTCATCGCTCCCGAGGAAGAAGACCAGCAAGCGGCGTTCCGCGGCTACCGCTCCTCTACAAGGTCCCACCGCGTGCCTCGACGCGATTCGTGACGCCGGGGACGCCTCGCCTACCTCTAGCATCCTGCAGTGGACCGAGGCGCGCGACCTGGGGCCTTAACAGTGGCAGCGTACGGGGAAGGTGAGGGGGGCAGCACTACAATGCATAGAGGACACCACTGAAGGGCACGGAGATGACTTCGTTTCGCCTCGTGCTCGCATGTCTTGCGTCGCTGACCGTCGGCCCGGTGCTCGGCCAAGCGCAACCTCAGATGAAAATGGCGTCCGAAGCCTGCGTAAGCGCTGTCGATCCGCATAAACTCGTGGTGCTCGTTGAGTCGTCTAGTCGAATTGCAAGAAACGTCTTGTCATTGCAACAAGGGATGCGCGCGGACGACAGCGACTATGAGGGGGCGAACGACCTGTGGCGAGTTTCGTCCGATCTGAGCACACTTCTCCAATGGATCGCTGACCTGGGTCTGATCGCGAATAACATACAGTCAGCGGCTGACAAGGCGGTCGTACGAATCGTGCTTCAGAAGTCGGCCACCTCTGTGCTTCTCAGGCAAGAACTGATGGTAAAGCAGGCTAACTTCGCACTCTCGCGGGTGCGAGGCGCGGCGCTTGTCGCGGAGGGGCGTGCTCTCCGAGATGAGATTGACCGCTTAGCCACGGCCCTACAGCCTTGCGCGAATTAACAGGGCCACGCGCGCGGCCAGGGCCCCCCCGGGGGGATTGTCGGGCATCCATGTAAGCTTTCGCCTCCTTCACTTGGTCCGGCATCGGGGTGCGCTCGTGTCCTGACTCGGTGTTCCGACGCCGCGTGAGGCCCGCAAATGATCGTCCTGCAGGTCGAACGGAGGCATCGGCCCTTGGAGCATAGGCCATATTGGCCCTTGGGACAGGGTCAGGCAGGACCGACCTTCGCGTCGAAGAGGGGGTCGGGCGCGCAGCTCGATACCCCTCCTCGTCAGCGGGGGGCGAAGGAGAGGCGTGCCGTTACCGCTCGACCTGCATGTGCGGCGGATGCGCGGCGGCGCCCAGCTGGTCGGCGATATGCACCAGCTCGGCGACCGACGCCTCTTCGCCATCATCGCGCTGCCGGTTGCGATCGCCCTCTACAGCATCGCCTTGGGGCTCGGAATCTAGAGACGAGAACGGTGTCTAAGACCCTCGTGAGTCATCGAAGACCGGGAGCGTTGGCTGATGGTTCTGGAGATCGGATCGAAGCTGCATACGCTGCTCGTCGAGCACGATGCGGCGGTGATCGTCCGCGCGAAAAACGATCGCACAACCTTCACTGTCTACGGGGTGCGGGGCAAGCGGTTCATCGTCGTGGATTCTGGCCGCATGGTGGAGCTCTTCGCTCCGGTTCCGGCATCGCCGGGCGGCGATGTTACCGACACTCTGCGCAGGCTGCTCGAAACCGACTGAATAGGTGAACGTCTTGAATGCCTCGGTCTTGGCCCCTGTGTCGGGCCATCGATCGATGTTCGCTCGAGCGGCTCGGGGTGGTCGCGGGTGTTGTTACTCGAGGGTGCAAGGCCCTGTCTCTCGCGTGCCTAATTTCGCGACAGACTAGCCGTCCTTCTCCGCCCCGTCGCGGGCGCCTCCAGCCGCTCCACGAGCGCGGCAAGCACGACCTTCGGTGTAGGCATCAGCCTCGCGGGCTATAGCGCTCGCACGAGGTCGCCTGCGCGCACCGCGATCACATTCAGGCGCCGAATCTCGGCGACGCGCGCCCGAACCTCGCGCGTCGGGTAGCGGCGCTCGATCGCGTCGAGCTGGGCTGGTGTCCATAGGTCGGGCACAAACCAAGCGGAGGACCAATTCCTCAGCCCCGGCCCAACTTCGCCTTGCGCCGCGCCTGCGCCTTCTGAATCGATTCGTTGGTTAGCGGTCCGATGCCCAAACGCTTCTCGCCTCGATTGGGCGCCTTGAACACGAGGGCATGGTGGTCAGCGCAGTACGAGCTTCCTGGCTTCGCCGTCTTCTGACAGCGATCGCCGCTCCACTCGCAGGCGGTTACTGAACCCATCCCAGCGGGGGGCTGCGTCACGGCAATTCCTAGAGCGTGGACCGTTACTCAATCTACCCGCCTTCTTCCGTCCTGTCGCGGGCGCATTTGACCGTCCCACTAGCGCCGTCAGCAGCTACTGATCGCGGGGACTGAAGCCGCAGACCGTGCAAACCATGTCGCGGCCGCGGTAGCGCCCAGTGGTGTCCAGATGCTCCAGCGGCCGGACCGCATCGCAGACATCGCAGAAGGCGTGCTTCGTCACTTGCTCCTCGCCTCGACCTGGGCGGCCAGATCTGTGAAAAGTTGGGACGGGCTTCACGGCCTTCAACCCCCTCCGTGTCGGGCACCAATTATGAGAGCCCTCGGCCTCGACATCGCGCGTGGATCGAATCGTAGCCCGCTACAACGAGTGGCACTGCAATACTCGACCCCGTTACCCCTGCAAGCGCCGGACGTACGTTGTCACAAGCTCCGCGCGGCGGTCGCAGTTACCACGTGAGCCATCGGCGACCCGCACACAGGATCGACGCACTCCGCGATGTTGGACAGGCAGAGTTCGGCTGGCAGCGCGAGTTCGAGCGCGGGGTTCTCGATCGGGTGGAACGATCGACAGGTCATCACCCACTCTCGGTCGATTAGCCGCCGCATGTCGCGACAGTCGATCAGTGCCGGCTCGGGGATGGCGCAAACGCGCTTTGCATCCGTGTGATCCGCGCAAAACATCTCGAGGAAGCGTGCCGCCGTCTTCAGGTAGGAAGCCAAATAGCGGAGGTACCCGTCATCCTTGCCGAAGGTTTCGTTCAAAAACGCCGTCAGCGCGTGCAGCAGCGCGCGCGCTTCGGCATAGCGGCCCTCGAGCAGTCGTTCGTAGAGCGAGCGTGCGTACGGCCAGTACGGTTCAGCGCTCCGGAACTTTCGTGCACGCTCGCCGCGCGGGTGGTGCAACACTAGCACCAGTCTACCGCCGGAAACGAGCACGCGCGCAAAGGCGGCGAGCGCCTCGGCGCGCATCTGCGCATCCAGATAGGCAAATACGTACGTGCACACCACGAAATCCTGGGAGCGGTTCGCCACGCGTGCGAAGGGTAACAGCCCCGGTCCGATCTCGACTCGGATGCGATGCCGCGCAAGCAGGGGATCCTGTGCCGCGTGCTGCTGCGACTCCGACATGCCGATCAACGAAATCCGCTGCATCAGGCTGTCGTCGAACGCTCGGTATAGCCCCATGTTGCCGATGCCGAAGTCGAGCACCCGCAGCGGGCCCGGAATTTCGTTCAAGCAGGCGCACACTGCGTCCCGGACGTGCGCTTGCTTCGTGGACTGCCAGCTGCAGAAACTCGGATTGCGCGTGAAGATCTGACGCCAGTAGTCCTCCGAAGCGATCGGGCGCGGACCGGCGCTGCTGTGTGCTGTCATGCGATTCTCCGGTTCGAGTTGGACGTGCCCTGCGAGCAATACACAGGGATCGGCGGTCCAGCGGAGCCATCGCGACACACCTTGTGCGTGCGGTAGCGGGCTCCGCCGGACTCGCTCAATCGTCCAACACGGATCGGTCAGTACGCCTCGACGTCCTCCACGACCTCCCGGACCCAGCTGTTGGGACCCGGGTTGTACTTGTCCTCGAGGGGCGAGCTAAGCAGCGTCGGCGCTGAATTCGGGTTCATACGTCCACCCTGAATCAGTTCGAGCTCTTCAGGAGCCAATACTCGGTGTTCCGGCAGATCGCCGATGCGAATGTCAGTCGTCTTCATGGTGTGCTTCCTTTTACAAGTGAATGGGCAGATATGCAGCGCAACATCCATGCCACGATTCACTACAAATGACGCTGTTGCTTGCACGTAACTGATCTGGATGGACTTTCCCATAATATCGGACTCCACATGAGTGACTGAGATACATGCAAAGTGTTGGACCGCAGAAAACAAAACCAGGATTTTCGCGGCATTCGTGTTCGTTGGTTCCTAACACGATCGACGTTTCGCAACGCATCGATCGCGACGCGCAAGGAAGACATCGATCTCATCCATCAACGGTTGAAGCAGGCCCAGGCGCACTATGAGCAGGAGTACGGGAAATGAGTAAGCGAGCGATTCGCTCTCCGAACGCTTGAGCCTTCTCAGGGGCGTCGATACCGGCGATCCGAATCTTGTTTGGGCTTTACGACGATCTCAATATCGCGGCCGAGCGCGTTCAGGAAGCGCATCAGGCGCTCTAACGAAAAGCTCTCTAACCGGCCGCGCATCAGTGCCGAGATTTTCGGCTGATCGATGCCGAGTCGTTCTGCTGCTTCCGTCCGAGTAAGCTGGCGCTCAACGATGATTGCACCGATCTTGCGGGCGAGCTCGGCCTTTGCCAGCCGTTCTTCTGCGTTGGGCAGACCAAGATCGGCGAACACGTTGCGACTACTTTTCTCTGCCGCGAATCGCGCCAGAGCTTTGCACAGATGGCGCACGGAAGGGATGCGCGGCTCGAGTGCCACAAGATGGATCGGTTCGGGCGCGAGGTGTGCAAGGTCTGGGTCCAGCCACTCGACTGCCCGCGCTGCGGCAAGAGACACAAGCGAGGAGGGCGGGGAAAATGTTTCCGTTCCGCACGGCGTTGGTCGAGGGGTCTCGCGCATCGCGCAAGAGCCTGCGGGTATTGCGCCAATCACTGCCGGATAGCTGCGGGCGTCACCGAGTAGTCGGCCGTCGTCACAAATCGTGCGCGCGGGCATGAGGCTTGCAAGGTTCCAGCATATCGCTACAACAAGGAGCACACATGGGACTCTTTGCTATGGCACGCCCGATGCGGGAGGCAGCCGCGGACTCCGTGGGACGCGCCAGCGCGGCAACGCGCAGGACTGCGCGAGAAGTTGCGGGAAGTCTCAACCAGCGCGCCGTCGCGCTAGGCAAGCGCGGCGCGGACATGCTCGAAACTACGGCCCAATCGATGCGCGCGCGGCCGGTCACCGCAGTTGCGATCGTCGCCGCGCTCGCCGCGGTCGCCGTGGGTGCGGCCATCTACGTCGCTTACCAAGACCGGGACTGAGGGTATAGCTAAGAGTAGATTGAGGACTGCGGTTCTGGCATTGATCGCCTGCGACATCGTGCCCGTGGCGGGCTTTCGGCCACGAGCGGGTATGGGCGCCAGTGCAAGAGCTCTTATTCCTCATTGTGCTGCTGCTCGCAGTCGCCCCTGCGCCAGAGCCGGCTTCCTCGGTCGCCCCCGAGTCAGTCGCACGCAGGTTGCCGAAGGCGAAGGCGGCACCCCTAGCCGCCCGGACCACGCGCCTCGACGCACACCGTGCAGCCGGGCGAGACGCTCGGACGCGTCGCACAGGCATCGCGGCGCGCGGGTGTCAGCGTCGATCAGATGATCTTCGCGATCTTCCGTGCCAATCCGGACGCATTCATCCGCAACAACCTCAACCGCGTGCGTGCCGGCAGCGTGCTCACCATCCCTTCGGCGGAGGAGACGACGGCAATCGCACTCGACGAGGCCCAACGTATCATCGCCGAGAACGGTCCACAGCCCGACTAGTAGTTCTGCGCACTAAATGGCGTGGCTGCTCCACCTACTGGCAAGCTCGCGTAACTTGCGCTCGCGGGCTACGCAATGGGACTACACGCCTAGATGATTGCCGCGCACACAAAAAAAGCGGCCCCGCTGAGGGAGCCGCGCCGTCACGAGCCTGTCGAGGGGAGGGGGAGGAGACCAGCAAGCTCGCACGGATGATCGTACGCGCGCAATGTTACGACTTCTCGACGCCACGATTACACGTTTACGCCACCCTCGCGGGACGCGCTACGCGCGCGGTGTGACCTTCGGACTTCTTAATCCGTCGGAGGAGGATAGCGGCGATGAGCGGGACGTAGCAGCCACGAATACTCGGACGAATACTCGGTGTCGGGCTGAGGCGTCGGTGCCCTCCTGGGGAAGA
>CAWHBL010000025.1:0-31738 GCA_963827555.1 uncultured beta proteobacterium | reverse complement strand
GTAAGATCGATGGCCGACGACACCAAGCAGGTCAAGGCCGTCTACCGGCCGCAGGTGTTCGACGTCCCCGACGTCGGCGCGGCGAAGGAGATCATCCTCACGCCGGAGCGGGGCACCACGACCGCGGAGCGCTGGCACCTCGAGACTCCCTATCTCGTCGACGCGATCGGGCGCGAGCTCGGCCTCGGTCCCGACGCCTGCGTCCTCGACTTCGGCTGCGGGATCGGCCGGATCGCGAAGGAGCTGATCGACCGCCACGGCTGCCGGGTGGTGGGCGTCGACATCAGCGAGCGGATGCGCTCGCTCGCGCCGGAGTACGTGGGCTCGACACGCTTCGTCGCGTGGTCGCCGGAGGAGCTCGACGGTCGGGTCGCTGGCGGTTTTCGCGTCTCGCACGCGGTGGCGTGCTGGGTGATCCAGCACGTGCTGCACCCAGATGCCGAGCTCGCGCGCATCGAGGCGGCGCTCGCGTCCCGGCGGCGAGCTCTTCGCGCTCAACCAGGGGCTCCGCGCGGTGCCGAGCAGCCGCGGCTGGCTCGACGACGGCATCTCGGTCGAAGCGCTGCTTACGGCGCGCTTCGACGTCGTCTCGCGCGGGACGCTGCCCGAGATCGTGACGACCCCGGAGATCGCCGCGACCGCGTACACGATGCGCCTCCGGAAGCGCGGCTGAGCGGGCGCACTCCGTCCAATGCCCGGCCGCCCCCGATGAGCCGCGTCCGCCTCCTCGCCGACGAGCCCGCCGCGCGCATATGCGGTGGGCGCTGGGACGGCGTCGAGCTCGTCTCCAAGTCGGGCAGGTTCGGCGGGCCGGATCTCCTCGCGCGGCTGCTCGCGCGCGCGGGCGCACCGCTCGAGGATCGAGCGTCGTGACCCGGCCGCGCATCGCGATCACGATGGGCGACGCCGCCGGCGTCGGCCCCGAGGTGATCATGAAGGCGCTCGCCCACCGCGAGGTCTACGCGCTTTGCCGCTCGCTCGTGGTCGGCGATGCCCGGCGGCTGGTGCGGGCCGGCGGGATCGTCGGCTCGCGGCTCGCGGTGCGGGCGATCGCGGCGCCCGACGAGGCGGGATTCGAGCCGGGTACCGTCGACTGCATCGACCTCGCGCTGGTGCCCGAGGACACGCCGTTCGGACGGCTCTCGACCGCGTGCGGCGAGGCCTCCTACCGCTTCATCGAGCGCGCGGTGGCACTGGCTACGGCAGGCGAGGTGGACGCGATCTGCACCGCGCCGATCAACAAGGAAGCGCTGAACGCGGCCGGCCATCGCTTTCCGGGCCACACCGAGATGCTCGCGCATCTCACCGGCACCGCCGAGGTGTCGCTGATGCTGATGGCGCCGGGCATGCGGGTGATCCACGTCACGACCCACATCGGCCTCGTCGACGCGATCGAGCGGATCGACGCCGGCCTCGTCGAGCGCACGATCGCGCGCGGGCGCGACCTCGTGCGCCGTGCCGGGACGCCCGAGCCGCGCATCGCCGTCTGCGGCATCAATCCGCACGCCGGCGAAGGCGGCCTCTTCGGGCGCGGCGAGGAGGAGACGAAGATCGCGCCGGCGATCGCGGCGTGCCGCGCGCGCGGGTGGCAGGTCGACGGCCCGCTGCCCGCGGACACGCTCTTCTACCGCGCGCGCAAGGGCGACTTCGACCTCATCGTCGCGATGTACCACGACCAGGGGCACGGGCCGGTGAAGGCGGTCGCCTTCGACACCGGCGTGAACGTCACCGCGGGGCTGCCGGTGCTGCGCACCTCGGTCGACCACGGCACGGCGTTCGACATCGCCGGCACCGGCCAGGCCGACGAGCGGAGCATGCTCGAGGCGCTGCGGCAGGCGGCGGCGCTCGCGCCGCGGCGCCCCGCGGCCTAGCTAGATCCAGAGCTGCTCGTTGATCTTCAGGCCGTGCTTGCGGCAGTGGCTGACGTAGTGGTCGACGAACCAGAACACGTCGAGCGTGTCCGCCACCGCGCCTTTGTCGTCGAGGAATTCCAGCGCGCCGTTCAGCCAGAACAGCGTCTTCATCCCCTTCGGGTCGTCCACCATGAGCGTGTGGACCGTCCCGGGGTTCTCGTAGAGGAAGCTCCCCGGCCGCGCCACCCAGTCGTGCTCCTTGTAGTACCAGCTGCCCTCGAGCACGTAGCCCCACACCGGGCCGCGGTGGCGGTGCGTGCCGAGCATGCCCGGCTTCTGGATCCAGAGCACGTTGATGAAGGTGTTGTTGCGCACGTCGAACGCCAGGTGGCGGATGAAGATGTCGGGCACGAACGGCACCCAGGGCGACTCGGCTTCGGATTCTCCGACGAACAACGCGGGGCGGCCGAACCGCTTGATCTGCTCGGCGATGCTTGCTTCGTTGACGATCTCGGACATCGTATGGCGCACCTCGGGTGAACGGGGGCGGGCGCACGCCCGCGCCCGCCCGTGAACCGGCGCCGCCGGTCTAGAACTTCCGCTTCGCGTAGATCTGCTTCTGCATCTCGGCGGCGACCTTCTGCGGGTCGCGCCCGAGCTGGTCGACGAGCGTCTCCCACCGCTTCAGGCTGGCCAGGTTCGCGTTCGCGATCGTCTCGGCGCTGGTCGAGCCGCGCTTCTTGGCCGCCTCGATGACGTTCGCCAGCTCCTTGGTCTTGAACTCCTCCCACGCCTTGACGTAGGCCGGCCCCAGCTTGACGAACTTGGTGCCTTTCGCCTTGGCGTCGTTCTCGCCGCGCTGCTCGTCCTCGTAGTAGCCGTGCACCACCCGCATCAGGGTGGTCGGCATGTGGTCGACGATGACCTTCCGGCGCCCGTCCGACAGGCCGGCCCAAGCCTTCTTGTTGACGGTCATGATGCTCACCGCCGGGAACACGCCGTGCCCGATGTCCACGCCGACCGTCTTCACCACGTCCTTGAGGCTGAGCGCGTTCAGCCAGTCCTTGGGTCCGAAGATGCAATCGGTCGTGCCGCGCTGCAGCGCCTGCAGATAGTCGGCCGGCCCGAGCTGCAGCCGCGACATGCCGAGCACTGCCGACCAGCGGGCGAACATCGGGTTGCCCTCGGCCGACTTCTTGCCCTTGAGGTCGTCCATGCTCTTGACCTCGAAATTGCACATCAGGTAGTACGGCGCGGTGGCGTAGACGCCGAGCGACATGGCGTTGAACTTGTCGTAGTCGGCGATGCACTCGGGACAGTTGAGCAGCAGCGTCTCGGTGCCGGCCGCGGCGGCGGAGTAGCCGTCGCGCGTCAGCGCCTGCAGGTCGGCGAACGTGACGTGGGCCTTCAGCTCGCCGGCGTTGAAGACCGGCACCGTGATCCCGCCGTCCACTGCGCCGTCGCGGATGCCGGCGAGCGTGGTGAGGTTGTTGAACAGCTGCCCGCCCATGAAGTTCTTGAACGTCAGCTCGTTCGGCGTGCCCTTGGTCTCCTTCTGGATCTGCTCGAACATCGGCAGCGTGCCGAGGCGGTTGTTCGGCGCCGGCGGCGGCGTCCAGGACGAGTACTTGAACTCGGTGGCGTTGGCGGTGGCGCCGGCGGACACGAGCGCGGCCGCGAGCGCTGCGGCGATGGCTGTTTGCCTGTGCATGGAACTCTCCTCCGGTGGTCTTGCGTGCGAATCGCAGTGGGATGAAACCCACTCTGGTTGTCGATTCATCCTACGTCACGACATCAGGCCGGGCAACCACAGCGAAAGCTGCGGGAACGCGATCAGCAGCGCGACGATGATCGCCTCGGACAGCAGGAACCACGCCGCGCCCTTGAAGATGGTCTCGAGCGGGATGTCGGGGACCATCACCTTGATTCCATAGACATTCAGGCCCACGGGCGGGGTGATCAGCCCGATCTCGATGTACTTCACGAGCAGGATCCCGAACCAGATGAGATCCATGTCGACCGCCTTCATCATCGGCAGGAACACCGGCAGGGTGAGCAGCATCATCCCGAGCGGATCGAGAAAGCAGCCGAGGAAGAGGTACACGACCAGCATGCCGAGGGTGAGGTAGAGCGGATCGGGCGCGATGTCGCGCATCAGGCTGCCGAGGAACTCCGGCACGCCGGCGAAAGCGAAGAAGCGGGTGATCAGCACCGCGCCGATCGCGATGAAGAAGATCGACGCGGTGCTGAAGATCGCCTCGCGCGCCGCCTCGCGGAAGCCGGCGAAGCTGAGCTTGCGCTGCACGACGCCGATCACCACCGCCAGGAACGCGCCGATCGCGCCCGCCTCGGTCGGCGTGCACAGTCCGGCGTAGATGCTGCCGATCACCCCGGCGATCAGCACCGGCAGCGGCCAGACCTCGGCGATGGCGCGCCATTTCTCCTCGCGCGTCGGCCGCTCCACGATCAGCGGCGCGAGGGCGGGGTTCATCTTGCATCGGACGTAGATCTGCCCGGCGTAGACGACCGCGGTGAGCAGCCCCGGAATCACCCCGGCGATGAAGAGCTTCGCCACCGAAGTCTCGACGAAGATGCCGTAGATGACCATGATGATGCTCGGCGGGATCAGGATGCCGAGCGTGCCGGCGCAGGCCACCACGCCGGTGGCGAGTCCCGGGTCGTACTTGTGGCGCAGCATCTCGGGGATGGTGATGCGACCGATCGCCATCGCGGTGGCGAGCGACGAGCCGGAAGCCGAGGCGAAGCCGGCGCAGGCGAAGTTGGTCGCGATCGCGAGCCCGCCCGGGAGGTTCCCGAACCACAGCCGGGCCGCTTCGAACAGCTTCGCGGTCATGCCGGCGCGGTGCGCGACCGAGCCCATCAGCAGGAACATCGGGATCGCCGACAGATCGAAGTTGGCCGCGAAGTCGAACGGCAGCACGCGCAGCATGCTGAGCGCGATGGTCGCGTCGAACAGGATCGTGGTGCCGACGAGCGCGACCCCGGCGAGCGCGAGCCCGATCGGCACGCGCAGCAGCACCAGCACCACCACCATGACGAAGCCGGTGATGCCCCACGCGAGCGACGACAAGGTCCTCTCCTCCCGGGCTATTCGTGGGCGGCCGGTCCGGACTTCGTCGGCGTCGCCGCCGCGGACCGCCGCGGAGCTTGCGGATCCCGATCAGGAGCGCGTAGAGCGCCATCAGCGCGGCGCCGACCGACATCGCCCAGCGCGGCGGCCATTTCAGCAGGAAGACGTCGCCCGACTGGAAGACCTCGTTCGCCTCGGTCATGATCAGCGCCTCGCGCGCCGACTGCCAGACCAGGAGCGCGGTGAAGGCGGCGAGCGCGAGCGACACGATCCCCTCCAGCACCTCGCGCGCCCGCGGCGGCAGCTTGTCGGTGAAGATCTGCGCCGCGATGTGCCCGTCGGCGCGCGTGACGTAGGCGAGCGACAGGAAGACGAGGCCGATCATGTAGTAGAACGCCACCGTCTCGTTCACGCCCTCGAGGCCCATCCGGAAGAACAGCCGCGCGCCGATCTCGACGGTGATGTGCAGCATCATCAGCGTGATCGCGACCTCGGCGACGATCATCGCCCAGTCGACCGCGCGGTCGAGGATCCGCCCGAACATCAGCCGCCGGTCACGATGCAGGTCTTGCCCTCGAGCGCGCCCATCGGGCTACCCGCGCGCCGCCCGGACGCAATGCAACACGGCCGGTCCGCTGCCGAGCTTCGTCCATCGCCCCCTCCTCCCGAGAACGACGATAGCAAATCCCTTCACCGACCGCACCGCGCGGAGCACAACGCCTGCCGCCGAGCGCGGCCCGCGTGCGTGGGACATCTCCCACGGACGCAGCGCGCGCCGGAGGCGCTAAACTGCCCGCACGAACGCCACACCGGAGGAGGGAAGATGGCGAATCCGATCAGCGCGGACTACATCATCGTCGGCGCCGGCAGCGCCGGCTGCGTGCTCGCCAACCGGCTCTCGGCAAACCCGGGGGCGCGGGTCCTGTTGCTCGAGGCGGGCGGCGACGACCGGCCGCTGCGCAACCCCGGCCAGTTCTGGTCGAACATCCTGATCCACACGCCGGTGGGCTTCGGGGAGACGCTGCACGACCGCAACGTCAACTGGCTCTACGAGACCGAGGAAGACCCCTCGACGCTCAACCGCAAGCACCTCTGGCCCAAGGGCAAGGTGCTCGGCGGGTCGTCGTCCATCAACGGCCTGCTCTACGTCCGCGGACAGCGCGCCGATTACGACGACTGGGCGGAGATGGGTTGCGAGCGCTGGAGCGCGGACCACGTCCTGCCCTACTTCAAGCGCGCCGAGCACCAGGAGCGCGGCGCGGACGACTGGCACGGCGTGGGCGGACCGCTCAACGTTTCCGATCTCACCGACCAGCACCCGCTGTCGCGCGAGCTGATCGAAGCCTGCGTGCAGGCGGGGATTCCGCGCTCGAAGGACATCAACGCCGGGGACCAGGAGGGCGCGACCTGGTTCCAGGTCACCATCCGGAACGGCAAGCGGCATTCGGCCGCGGTCGGCTATCTGCACCCGGTGATGGGCCGGCCCAACCTCCGGGTCGAGACCAAGGCGCATGCGGCCCGGCTGCTGTTCGAGGGCAAGCGCGCCGTCGGCGTGGAATTCATCCAGCGTGGCGAACGCCGCACGGTGCGCGCGGCCAAGGAGGTGATCCTCGCGGCCGGCTCGGTCGCCTCGCCGCAGCTCCTCGAGCTCTCGGGGATCGGTCAGGCAAGCGTGCTGCAGGCGCACGGCATCCCGGTCGTGCACGAGCTTGCCGGGGTGGGCGAGAACATGCAGGACCACTACATGGTCGGCATGCAGTGGCGCATGAAGCCCGAGTTCCCGACGATCAACGAGCTGACGCACGGCCTGCGGCTGGGCGGGCAGATCGTGCGCTACGCGCTCACCCGGCGCGGCGCGCTGAGCTGGCCGGTCGCCCACGTGGCGGTGTTCGTGAAGTCGAGCCCGCAGCTCGCGCGTCCCGACATCCAGCTGCACGCGATGCCGGCGAGCGTCGACCTGATGAAGCTCGCGACGACGCAGGCGTTCCGGATGGAGATGGAGCCGGGGATGACGATCACGCCCTGCCAGCTCCGCCCCGAGTCGCGCGGATCGGTGCACATCAAGTCGCCCGACCCCCTCGCCTATCCGTCGATCCGGGCCAACTACCTGTCGCATCCGGTGGACCAGGAAACGGCGGTGCGGGGCGTCAAGATCGCGCGCAAGGTCGCCGCGCAGCCGGCGATCGCGAAGTATGTGGCGTCCGAGACCGCGCCCGGCGACAAGGTCCGCACCGACGACGAGATCCGCGACTACACGAAGTTCGGCGGCACGACGCTGTACCACGCCGCCGGGACCTGCCGCATGGGCTACGGGCCGGGCGCGGTCGTCGACCCGCAGCTGCGCGTGCACGGCGTCGCAGGCCTGCGGGTGGTGGACGCCTCGGTCATGCCGCGGCTCGTGTCCGGCAACACGAACGCGGCGGTTATCATGATCGCCGAAAAGGCCGCCGACATGATCCTCGATCCGGCGGCCGCCGGTCACTGACGAGGTCGCCATGGTTACCCGACGACGATTCATCGCATCCGGATTCGCCACGGCGGCGAGCGTTTCGCTCGGCCGCGGCGCGCTGGCGCAGGAAGCCTACCCGTCGCGGCCGATCCGCGTGATCGTGCCGCACGCCGCGGGCGGCGGCGTCGACATCCTGGCGCGCAACCTGGGAGAGCACATCCGGCCCCTGCTCGGCCAGCCGTTCGTGGTCGAAAACAAGGCCGGCGCGAACGGCATGATCGGCGCGCAGCTCGCCGCCTCCGCCGTGCCCGACGGCTACACGCTGCTCATGGCTTCGGCGGGCGAGATCGCCATCAGCCCGCACCTCTTCCGCAAGATGCAGTACGACCCGTTCAAGGACCTGCAGCCGATCACGCTCGGCACCAAGGTGCCCAACGTGCTCACCGTTCACCCCGGCGTCGCCGCGAAGAACGCCGAAGAGCTGATCGCGCTCGCCAAGGCGCGGCCCGGCGAGCTGACGTACGGATCGAGCGGCATCGGCAACCTGCAGCATTTGAACGGCGAGCTCTTCAACAAGCTCGCAGGGACGCGCATCACGCACGTCCCCTACAAAGGCGCCGCACCGCAGATCGCCGACCTCGCCGCGGGCCAGATCACCATGGGCTACACCAGCGTCGCCGCCGCCATCGGCCTGATCAAAGCCGGCAAGCTCCGACCGATCGGCGTCACTTCCAGAGAGCGCGTGTCCGCCCTGCCCGACGTGCCTTCGCTGTCCGAAACCCCGGCGCTCGGCGCCTACGAGCTCAACAACTGGTTCGGGCTCTTCGCCCCCGCGGGCGTTTCGCCGGCAAACATCCAGATCGTCAACGCGGCCGCGGTCAAGGCGCTCTCGAGCGCGGAGCTGCAGAAGATCCTCGTCGAGCAGGGCGGCATCCCCTCCCCCGGCACGCCGGACGCCTTCCGTGCCCTGATCGCCGGCGACTCGAAGAAGTTCGCGCAGATCATCCGCGACGTGAACATCCCGATGGAAGGTTGAGCGATGCAGCCGAACCCGGTGAAAGCGCAGCTCGCGAAGGGCGGCACCGCCTTCGGCACGATGGCGTTCGAGTTCTTCACTCCGAGCCTCGCGCAGATCGTCAAGGCGGCGGGCGCGGACTTCATCCTCTACGACATGGAGCACAGCGGCGCCGACGTCGAGACGATGAAGGCGCAGTTCGCGTCCTGCCGCGGCATCGGCCTCCCCGCCTTCGTGCGCGTGCCGGCGACCGAATACCACTTCGTCGCGCGCATGCTCGACGCCGGCGCGCTGGGGATCATGGTGCCGATGGTCGAGACCCGCGAGCAGGCCGAGCGCATCGTCTCGTTTACCCGCTATCCGCCGCTCGGGCGCCGGGGCGCGGCATTCGGGGTCGCCCCGCACGACGACTACCTGGCGGGGAGCGTGACCGACAAGATCGCGAAAGCGAACGAGCGGACGCTGGTGATCTGCCTGGTCGAGACCGCGGTCGGCATCGAGAACGTCGATGCGATCGCCGCCGTACCCGGCGTGGACGTCGTCTGGCTCGGTCACTTCGACCTCACCAACTTCCTCGGCATTCCTGCCCAGTTCGACCATCCACGCTACCTGAAGGCGGTGGACGACCTCGTCGCCGCGTGCAAGCGTCACGGCAAGACCCCGGGCTTCATGGCCGCCGACGACGCCTGGGCGCGCGACTACCGGGCGAAGGGATTCCGCGCGCTCGCCTACAGCATCGACGTCCTGCTCATGCAGGCCGCCCTCGCGGCGGGGCTCGCCAAGCTGCGGGAGGCGGAAGCGCGCAAGGGCTAGAATCCGCGGCATCAGGAGGGCTCCGTCATGCTCCAGGCTGCCGACATCGTCATCCGCCTCAACCCCGCCGACGACGTGGTCATCGCGCGGGTCGACGTCCCCGCGGGCACGCTGCTGCTGCGCGAGAACGTGCGCACGGCGGTGCGGGTGCCGCCCGGCCACAAGATCGCGGTCAAGGACGTCGCCGCGGGCGCGCCGGTCCGCAGGTACAACCAGATCATCGGGTTCGCGACGGCCGACATCAAGGCCGGCGACCACGTGCACGTCCACAACATCGCGATGGGGCAATTCGAGCGCGACTACGCGTTCTGCGCCGACGCGAAGCCGACCGAGCGCGTGAACCCCGCGGCGACCTTCCAGGGGATCGTCCGGCCGGATGGCAGAGTCGCCACGCGCAACTACATCGGCATCATCACCAGCGTGAACTGCTCGGCGACGGTGGCGAGGCTGGTCGCGCGGCAGTTCGAGAACCGGCTCGACGAGTACCCGAACGTCGACGGCGTGGTCGCGCTCACGCACAAGACCGGCTGCGGGATGGCCTCCGAGGGCGAGGCGATCGACATCCTGCGCCGGACCACCGCCGGCTACATCCGGCATGCGAACTTCCACTCGGTGCTGCTCGTCGGCCTCGGCTGCGAGTCGAACCAGATCAACCACCTCCTTGCCGCGCAGGGCCTGAAGCGCACCGACCATCTGCACGCCTACACGATCCAGGACAAGGGCGGGACGCGCAAGGCGGTCGAGGAAGGCGTGGCGCGGATCAAGGCGCTGCTGCCGGAGGCGAACAAGGTGACCCGCGAAACCGTCCCCGCGAGCCACCTGACGCTCGGCCTGCAGTGCGGCGGATCGGACGGCTACTCCGGGATCAGCGCCAATCCCGCGCTCGGCGCGGCGGTCGACCTCCTCGTTCGCCACGGCGGGACCGCGATACTGTCCGAGACGCCGGAGGTGTACGGCGCGGAGCACCTGCTTACCCGCCGCGCGGTGTCGCGCGAAGTCGGCGAGAAGCTCATCCGCCGCATCCGCTGGTGGGAGGAGCACACCGCCCGGATGGGCAACGAGATGAACAACAACCCGTCGCCCGGCAACAAGGCCGGCGGCCTCACGACCATCCTCGAAAAGTCGCTCGGCGCGGTGGCAAAGGGCGGCACGACGAATCTCGTCGACGTCTACGAATACGCGCAACCAGTGACCGCGAATGGGTTCGTCTTCATGGACACGCCCGGCTACGATCCGGTGTCGGCAACCGGCCAGGTCGCCGGCGGCGCGAACATGATCTGCTTCACCACCGGACGCGGCTCCGCGTACGGCTGCAAGCCGGCGCCCTCGCTCAAGCTCGCCACCAACACGCCGCTCTTCGTCAAGCAGGAAGACGACATGGACATCAATTGCGGCACGATCGTCGAGGGCAAGGAGTCGATCGCAGCGGTCGGTGAGCGCTTCTTCGAGCTCGTCCTCCGGACCGCCTCGGGCGAGAAGTCGAAGAGCGAGCTCTGGGGCTACGGCGACGACGAGTTCGCGCCGTGGACCCTGGGCGCCACGATGTAGTGCTCGTGGCGCTTTCGTGACATGGCGCGCGGCGATGTAGGCGCGTCCGATCCAGTTCTCCCGCGAGCGCCCTCGCGCGCACTCCTCGCGCGTTCCGCGCCGGGCGTCACGCCTCCGACACTCCCGTCGAATCCTGCGCGGCGGTGAGCAATCGTGCCGACGGACGGTCGTGAACTAGGTCACGAACGGCCATGACGGCGGCATAGCCGTGTGGCATAGTCGGTTCGTCGAAAAATAACAACACAGGCAGCACCGGGTCGGCGGTCTCGCGTCTCCCGCTGGCACCCTCCGGGTGAAGACGCTCGTTACAAGAACTGCACCACCACGCCGTCGCCGGTCGGCCGCACGCCTTCGCGCGCGCGGTGACCGCGGGCCTCACTCACCGGTGAGCGGGCGCTGGCGGCGCGGTTCTCGCAGGGGTGTGGTCATGGGAACGCCCGCGCGGCCGGCCGGTCCGGCCGTCAACTCCGGCTCTCGTCCGGCGACCGAGAGCAAGGCGCTGCTCAGCCAGTGCCGCGACCTAGCGCGCTCGAAGCTGAGCCGCATCGTCGCCGAGGCCCTCGACAAGGTCGAGAACGACCTCTTCGCCGCGGCCGAGGCCTCGACCTCGCGTACCGAGCAGCAGGTGCTGTTCGAGGCGATGGCGCAGGTCAAGACCCACCGCACCGAGATTTCCGCCTCGTTCGACCGCTACTTCATCGAGGTCTACGACCGCCGCACTTCCAACCGGGGCCTCGCGGCGCCGGGCGCGGCGCCGAGCCTCGGCGAGCTCACGCTCGTCGACGACGCGGCGATGGAGGAGGACCTGGTCGTCAACGACCTCGCGCGCAAGACCAGGAACCGCATCGATCCCGAGCAGCTGCTCGGGATCCGCGCCCGGTTCGGCCACCTGCTCGCCAGCGAGCAGGTCGAGGACGACACTGCGAACCCGCTCTGTCCCGAGGCGGTCTTCGAAGCGCTGAAGATGGCCTGCGGCAAGATCCCCGGCGACTTCGCGGTCAAGCGCTCGCTGCTGAATGCGTTCCAGCCCTACGTCGCGGCCGGCATCACGACCGTCTACGCCGACGTCAACCAGAACCTGATCTCGCATCACGTGCTGCCGCGCATCCGGCACCAGGTGAAGCGCGCGGCCGACATCGGCGTCGCGGGTGCCGGCGTCAACCCGGCGCTGGCGGCGAGCCAGGCGATGAACCTCGCGCAGCTGATGGGCGGCACGCCAGGCGCGGCCGGCGCCGCCGCCGCGGCGCTGACGCAGAGCCAGCTGATGAACCTCGGCCAGCTCATGCCCGGCGCCGGCCCCGGCCAGAACCCGCTCGCGATGAGCGGCGCGCTCGATCTCTCGGCGCTCCTCGCCGGTGTCATGCACGGCGGCGCCGCGCGCGCACAGGTGACGCGCATGCTCGCCGACCCGTCGCGCTACGCGATGGAAGCGGCGCTCAACTCGACCCCCGCCAGCCCGGCGCTGCTGACCTCGCTGTCGGCGCTGCAGTCGGCGGCGATGTCGGCCGAGAGCGGCGCGTTCGACTTCATGTCGGCGCTCGGCGACCAGGTGCGCGCCCAGAGCCACCCGCTCGACCAGCTCACCATCGAGCTGGTGACGATGGTGTTCGACTACATCCTGGACGACAAGAGCGTCCCGGAGACGGTCAAGGGCGAGATCTCGCGCCTGCAGATCGTCGCGGTCAAGGCGGCGATCCTCGACCGCACGTTCTTCGCGCGGCGCCAGCACCCGATGCGCCAGCTGCTCGACCGCGTCGCCGAGGTGGCGGCCGACCCGGACATCGCGACCGAGGAAGGCTCGCGGTTCATCCTCGAGCTGCGCGCGATGGTGGACTACATCGTCCACAAGTTCACCGACGACCTCGCGATCTTCACCGCCGCGCTGGACACGCTCGAGCAGATGGTCGCGGAGAACCGCGCGACTCGACAGCAGGAGCTCGCGCCGACCACCACCGAGCTCGAGCGCAAGGAAGAAGCCGAGATCGCGCACGCGACCGCGCTCGCCGAGATCAAGCGGCGCGTGACGCGCAAGACCCCGGCCTTCGTCCGCGAGTTCCTCTACCAGTGGTGGACCAAGACGCTGGTCGACGCGTACATGAAGGAGCGCGAGGGCGACGACTCCTGGACCCACCGCCTGGGCGCCGTCGACGCGCTGGTGTGGAGCGTCTCGCCGCTCAAGACGGGCGAGATCCAGCAGCTGGCGTCGATGCTGCCCACCCTCATGCGCAGCCTCCTGCGCGGCATGAACGCGATCGAGATGCCGGCCGATGCCCGGCACGGCTTCTTCAACCAGCTGATGCAGACCCACACCGCGTCGATCAACGCCGCCAAGGCGCAGGTGAAGGGCCAGGCGGTACCCACCGCCGCCGACGTCGCGCGCGTCGAGGAAGCCCCGGTTAGCGAGCCCGGCCTGCCCGAGGAGACGGCCGACGCGCAGCCCGAGGTCGATGACTACTACGTTCACACCGCGATGGCCGTGGAGCGCGGCGCGGTGGTCGAGTTCATGGACAGCGCCGCGCCGGTGCGCGCGAAGCTCTCGTGGGTGAGCCCGAAACAGACGATCCTGCTCTTCACCTCGAGCGCCGGCGGCGCGCGCAAGCTCGCGCCGAAGGCCTTCGCCGAGCTGCTGCGGCAGAAGAAGGCGCGCGTCGTCGAGGTTTCCGAGGCCCTCATGGATCGCGTCGTGCACGCGATGATGGGGCCCGAGTCGGTGCCGGCGGCCGCCTAGCGTCGATTTCCGCCGCGACCCCGCAAGCCGGCGGGCTGCTGTCTCGCCGCCAAGCAAGGCAGCCCGATTCCGCGGGGTCGCATTTTTATACCAGAGGATGGGCCCGCGCGTGCGGGCCCGTTCCGTTTCCCTTCCCCGCTTCACGCTGCGGACGGCGGGCGCCCGCCGGCGGCTACAATCGCCCGACCTTCCAACAACATACGGAGTTGAAGCGTGTTCGTCTGGGCAAAAGTCAACGAGCGCGTGTTCGGCGGCTATCCGCTCGGGCAGGCGACGATCCGGGTGTCGCGCGACCCGGAGCTCGGCACCGTCGACATCACGGTGAACGATCCGAGCTTCGGCGGCGACCTGAAGCTGCACGGCGGCGGGCTCACGCTGCGCCGGGACGACGCGATGTGGCTCGCCAACGCGCTCCTGCTCGCGCTCGGCCGCCGCAAGCACTTCACCTACGCGCGCCAGTCCAGGGATCAGCGCGATCCGGGCGGGAAGCCCCGCCAGGCCGGCGGCAAGTGAGCCGGACCTAGCGCCCGGGCGCGACGCGCGCGACGAAATCCGCGACCAGCCGGTTCACGGCGTCCGGCGCCTCGAGCATCGTGAAGTGCCCGACGCCGGGCACGACCTCGATCTGCGACGTGCGGCGCGCGGCTCCGCACCAGCTCGAAGAACGGCGTGTTCGCGCCGGCGGCGAGCGGGGCGCGCTTGCGCTCCGGCGTGATCATCGTGCTCTGGATCACCAGCAGCGGCACGCCGACGCGGCCGAGCGCGGCGGCCATGTTGCGCGCGTCCCAGCGCACCATCTTCGGGAAGAGCGCGGCGCCGATCGCTTCCGGGAGCCGTTCGGCGCGGGCGCGGATCCGGTCGGCCGTGGCACTCGGCGCGAAGAACATCTGCGCGAACAGCCCGCCAGCCCACGCGGCGTAGCCGGCGGACGCGATCGCCTTGCGCGCGTCCTCCTCGGCGCGTTCGCCCGCGGCGGCCTGGAAGCTGCCGTCGACGAGCACCAGGCCGGCGACACGGTCGGGCGCGTCGAGACACGCCTGCAGCACCACCCGCGTGCCCATGCTGTGGCCGGCGAGCACCGCGCCGCGTACGTTCAGCGCCCGCAGGAGGGCGGCGACGTCGGCGCCGTACGTCTCGATGCTGCACGAATCGGGCTCGCCGGGCGACGCGCCGTGGCCGCGCAGATCGCAGGCGACGACCATGTGCCGCGCGCCGAACACCTCCACCTGCGGCTGCCAGTCCTCGTGCGCACACCCGAACCCGTGGACGAAGACGAGCGGCGGCGCGCCGGCGCCGGTGCGTTCGTAGTAGAGCTGTGTGCCGTTCACCGTTGCGTGGGGCATTCGGGGACACCACGAAAGTTGCAGACCGCGATTCTGAAGCTGCAGCACCCGCCCGCGGCGCGCGCCGCGCTAGTCGCGCTTCCACTTGATCGAGCAGCCGAGCGCCGTGGTCTGCTCGGCGGGGCCCTTGCCGGTCCGCGCGACGCCGACCATCGCATCGAAGAGCTCGCGGGGGGCGTTGGCGACGGGCGCGGTCTTCGAGGCATCGAGCCGCCCGTGGTACTGGAGCTCGAGATCGGCGTTGTAGCCGAAGAACTCCGGGGTGCACACCGCGTCGTACGCGCGCGCGACCGCCTGGCTCTCGTCGAGCACGTACGGGAACGGGAAGCCGAGCTCGCGCGCCACCCGCTGCATGTTCTCGAACGAGTCCTCCGGATAGTCGGCCGGGTCGTTCGACATGACGGCGACTGCGCCGATGCCGTGCGCGGCGAGCTCCTTGCAGTCGCGGACGATCCGCTCGCGGATCGCCTTGACGTACGGACAGTGGTTGCAGATGAACATCACGACCACGCCCTTGGGCCCGCGCACGGAAGCGAGCGTGTGGCGCTTGCCGTCGGTGCCCGGGAGGTCGAAGTCGACGGCCTTGCGGCCGAAATCGCACACCTGGGTTTGCGTTGCCATGGGAGAATTTCGCGAGGAAAGATGCGACGCGATCTTAGCATGCAGCGCGCCCCTGCCCGTCCGCCGCGGCTCCATTGCGAAGCCGTGCTGTCGCCCGGCGCCAGCGTCGAGCTGACGGAGCGCGCCGCGCGCCACGTCGCCGCGCTGCGACTGCAAGCCGGCGACGAGGTCGTGCTCTTCAACGGCGACGGCGCGGAGTCGACCGCGACGCTGGTCGCGCTCGGCAAGCGCGGCGTGGTCGCAGCCGTCCGTGAACGGCGATTCATCGGACCGCGAATCGCCGTTCGAAATTCACCTCGCGCAGGGCATCTGCGCGGGCGACCGGATGGACCTCGTGCTGCAGAAGGCGACCGAGCTCGGCGTCGCGTCGATCCAGCCGGTGGTCACCCACCGCTCGATCGTGCGCCTCGCGCGCGAACGCCGCGAGAAGCGCGAGACGCATTGGCAGAACGTGGTGATCGCCGCGTGCGAGCAGTGCGGGCGCAATCGCATCCCGCCGGTGGCGCCGAGCACCGGCCTGCCGGAGTTCGTGGCGCTGCCGGCCCGCGGCGGCACGCGGATCCTGCTCGCCCCCGACGGCGAGGCGGCGCTCCGCGGGCTCGCGCCGCGGGCGCCGGTGACGGTGCTGATCGGTCCCGAAGGCGGGCTCGCGCCCGAGGAGCGGGAGCTCGCGGCGGCGCGCGGCTTCACCGCGGTGCGATTCGGTCCGCGGATCCTGCGTACGGAGACCGCGCCGCTCGCGGCGCTCGCCGCGCTGCAGGCGCTGTACGGGGATTGCTGAGCGCGGTTACTTAGGCGCGGCCGCGGAAAGCGCCGCGATGATCTCGGGGTTGCCGCCGCGGCGCGCGAGCTCGAGCGCGGTGTTTCCCCAGGCGTCCTTCGCGTTGGGGTCGACGCCGCGCGCGGTCAGAAACAGCCGCACGGCGATCGCGTCGCCGCGCTTCACCGCGTCGAAGAACTGGTTGCGGTCGTGGTACGTGAGGCCGATCGAGGTGAGGTCCTTGCGCGCCTGGATCGCGGCGGGCTCGCCCTGGGCCTGCGTCTCGGCCGCCATCTGCTTTCGATTCATCGCCGCCATGGTGCGGCCGATCGCGAGCATCTTCTCGCGCTCCGGCGCCGGCACGCCGGCGAAGATGTCGAGCATGAGCGCGTTCGCTTCGGAGTTGCGTCCGTTCGCGATGTCGTCGAACGCCTGCTGGGCGGCGTTCGGGTCGCAGCCCTGGGACGAGGCCGCGGCCGGCGGGCAGGCCGCCTGGACGAACACGTGCACCAGTGACAGGAACCGGCTGAACGTCGCCCAGTCGGCGGGCGTCGGGCTTTGCGCGTTGGCGGTGCCGATGGCGGCGGCCGCGACGATCGCGGCGAAAACGTGCTTCAGCGACATGGTGCCTCCTCGCTCCGGAATCCCACTAACGCGAAGTCTACGCCCGGGTTGACCGGGCCGCCGATCGAATAGAATTCCCGCGCCGCCGACCCTCGACAACAGATGCCCGCGCGCCCCGACGCCAACTTCGTCACCTGGTTCCGCTCGGTGGCGCCCTATTTCCACGCCTTCCGCGGCCGCACGTTCGTGATCGCCTTCGGCGGCGAGCTCGTCGCCGAAGGACGGTTCGTGTCGCTCGCGCACGACCTCAACCTGCTGCACAGCGCCGGCATCCGCCTCGTGCTCGTCCACGGCTCGCGTCCGCAGATCGAGGCGCAGCTGAAGGCGCGCAAGCACCGCTCGACGTACCACCGCGGCCTGCGCGTCACCGACGCGGTCGCGCTGGAGTGCGTGAAGGAGGCGGTCGGGCTGCTGCGCGTGGAGATCGACGCGCTGCTGTCGCTCGGGCTGCCGTCGACGCCGATGGCGGGCGCCGCGATCAACACCGTCTCGGGCAACTTCATCGGCGCGCGGCCGATGGGCGTGCACGACGGCGTCGACTACCAGCACACCGGCGCGGTGCGCAAGGTCGACGCGCAGGCGATCGCCGGCTGCCTCGACGCGGGCAACATCGTCGTCGTGTCCCCGATCGGGTATTCGCCCACCGGCGAGGTCTTCAACCTCGCGATGGAGGACGTGGCGGTCGCGACCGCGGCCGCCCTGCGCGCGGCCAAGCTCGTCTTCCTCTCCGACGCCGCGGTCACCGAGCGCGACGGCGCGCTGCGGCCGGAGCTCACCGCCCGGGAGGCGGAGAAGCTGCTCGCCGACGGCCGCCATCTCTCGCGGGAGACGCGGGCCGCGCTCGCGCGCGCGGTGGCGGCGGTACGCGCGGGAGTCGAGCGCGCGCACGTCGTCCCGCGCGAGGTCGACGGGGCGCTGCTGATCGAGCTCTTCACGCACGCCGGCTCGGGCAGCATGCTCACCGCCGACAAGCTCGAGCGGCTGCGCGAGGCGACGATCGACGACGTCGGCGGCATCCTGCGGCTGATCGAGCCGCTGGAGGCGGACGGCACGCTCGTGCGCCGCGGCCGGGAGCTGCTCGAGCAGGAGATCTCCCGGTTCACGGTGCTCGAGCACGACCGGCTGATCCTCGGCTGCGCGGCGCTCTACCCGTTCCCCAAGCAGCGCGCCGGCGAGCTCGCTTGCCTCGCGGTGCACCCCGACTATCGCGGCGCCGGCCACGGCGAGAAGATCATGGAGACGATCGCGGCTCGAGCACGCGCGGCGGGGATGAAGCGGCTCTTCGTGCTGACCACGCGGGCCACGCACTGGTTCGTCGAGCGCGGCTTCGGCGAGGCGGACGTAGACGAGCTGCCGGCGGAGCGGAAACTGCTCTACAACTGGCAGCGGCGGTCGAAGGTGCTCGTCAAGCCGCTCAAGTGACAGGAGGCTTCGAATGGCGCGGATGGTGAACTGCGTGAAGCTCGGCCGGGAAGCCGAGGGCCTCGATCGCCCGCCGCTGCCGGGCGAGCTGGGGAAGCGGATCTACGAGAACGTGTCGAAAGAAGCGTGGCAGGCGTGGCAGACGCAGCAGACCCGGCTCATCAACGAGAACCGGCTGCAGCTCGCCGATCCGCGCGCCAGGAAATACCTGCTCGAGCAGACCGAGAAGTACTTCTTCGGCGGCGGCGCCGACGAGGCGTCGGGCTACGTACCGGTCAAGAAGTGACCTGGCACCGAGGGTCGCCTTGCGCGCCCGCCGCCCACGCCAGGAACCTGATGGGGAACTTGCGAAAGAGCCCTTAGCAGGCCCGCGCAAGGGTGCTTGCGCGCGGGCCGGTCATTCATTGGCCGCGCGGGCGACGTCCTCGCCGCGCAGGTGCCGGACGTCGCGGCCCTCGACCATGTACACCACGTACTCGGCCATGTTCTTCGAGTGGTCGCCGATCCGCTCGAGCGCCTTGGCGACGAACAGGATCTCGAGGCAGCGGCTGATCGTGCGCGGATCCTCCATCATGAACGTGATGAGCTGGCGCAGGATCGAGCGGAACTCGGTGTCGACCACGTCGTCCTGGCGCACCACCTCCTGCGCCGCCTTCACGTCGAGCCGCGCGAACGAGTCGAGCGCCTTGCGCAGCATCGCGAGCGCGAGGCCCGACACGTGGCGCACCTCGATCCGCGGCATGTGCATGCGGTCGGCCTCGTGGATCAGCTTCGCCATGCGGGCGATCTTCTCCGCCTCGTCGCCGATGCGCTCGAGGTCGGTGATGGTCTTGATCACCGCGATGATCAGCCGCAGGTCGCTCGCGGCCGGCTGGCGGCGCGCGATGATGTGGCTGCACGCCTCGTCGAGCTCGACCTCCATGGCGTTCACCCGGTGGTCGTTCTCCTTGATGCGCTCGATCTCCTCCATGTTGCCGGTGTGGAGCGAGTCGATGGCGCGGCGGATCTGCTCCTCGACGAGGCCGCCCATCTGCAGGACGCGGGTGCGGACCGCCTCCAGCTCGACGTCGAACTGCTTGGATGTGTGCTCGGCCATGTTCACGGGCTCCGGGACCCCGTCCAGGACGTTGCAGGCTAGGTTATCACTGTGACAAGCCTGTGACAGCCCGGCTTCAGGGCGTCGCGCGGGTCAGCGTGCGCACGCCGGCCGGCGTGCCGAGCAGCAGCACGTCCGCGCCGCGCCGCGCGAAGAGCCCGTTGGTCACCACGCCGACGATGTTGTTGAGCGTCGTCTCGAGCGCGACCGGGTCGGGGATCGGGAGCCCGGTCACGTCGAGAATCAGGTTGCCGTTGTCGGTCGTGAAGCCCGCGCGCAGCCGCGGTTCGCCGCCGAGCCGCGCGATCTCGCGCGCGACGTAGGCGCGCGCCATCGGGATCACCTCCACCGGCAGCGGAAAGCGCCCGAGGGCGGGGACGAGCTTGGACTCGTCGGCGATGCAGACGAACGTCCGGGCAACCGCGGCGACGATCTTCTCGCGCGTGAGCGCGCCGCCGCCGCCCTTGATCATCGCGAGGCTCTCGGCGACCTCGTCGGCGCCGTCGACGTAGACCGGCAGCTCGTCCACGTCGTTGAGGTCGAAGAGCGGGACGCCGTGCGTTCGCAGCCGGGCGGCGGAGCGCTCGGAGCTCGCGACCGCGCCGCGGAAGCGCCCCTTGACCCGCGCGAGCTCGTCGATGAAGCGATCGGCGGTCGTCCCCGACCCCACGCCGACGATCGCGCCCTGGACGAGGTGGTCGATCGCCGCGCGCCCGACCGCCGCCTTCAGTTCATCCTGGGTCATGCGCCTTGTCTCGTCGCCGCAACGGCCCGATTCTACGCGCCGGGTCCGCGTCAAACTGCCTTACCCGCCCGGCCGCGCACGGGCGTAAAATGACAGTGTTATTTCGGCACCTCGCTTCCGATGTCGCCCGCCAAAGGTCTGTTCGTCGCCGCGCTGTGCGCCGGGGTCACCCTGCCGGCCGCGGCGCAGACCGGGAGCGTCCCCCCGGCCGCCACCCCGCTCGGCCTGCGCGCCGGTGACGCCGGCTGGACGGGCAGCATGTTCGTCGGCGGCCAGGGCTTCAACGCCGACCGGGCCCGGATGCCCGATCCGGGCTTCCGCCTGCCGGCGGCGAGCCTGCCCGCGAACATCCCCCCACCCCTCTTCGTCGGACCGCCCGTCGATCCGGCGAGCGTCGCGCAGGCCGGTGCCTATCTCGGTTACCGGCGGGACAACTGGACGCTGACGTCCGGGGTTCGCCAGGGCCTGGGCGAGTGCGGCCGGCGGCACGCGGCTCGATCTCGGCGCGAGCTACGGGTTCAACGTCAACCCCCGGCACCTGATCACGCTCTCGGGCGGGCTCACGCTCGGCGCGTCGGCGCCGCTCGCGCCCTACTACGCGGCCTACGGGACGGATGCCTTCTGGCGCTCGGGCTATCGCGCCGGCGAGCCCGGTGCCGGCCTGCGGCTCTCCTGGCGGTACACGTTCGACCGCAGCACCGCCTATTTCGCCACGACGCTCGGCTACGACCGCGCGTACGGGGATCCCGAGGGCCTGCCGGGCCTCGACCGCAACACGACCACCTTCGGCACCACCTTCGGCTACCGCTGGTAGCGGCGTCGCCCGGGCGGCGACCGCCGCGGGGCTACTTCTTCTTCTTCGGGATGTAGAGGTCGGTGATCGAGCCGACCGCCATCTCGGCGGCGAAGTACGGGGTCTCCGAGAGCGTCGGGTGCGGGTGGATCGTGAGCCCGATGTCCTCCATGTCCGCCCCCATCTCGAGCGCGAGCACGGTTTCCGCGATGCAGCTCCCCGGCGTTCGTGCCGACGATGCCGGCGCCGAGGATCCGCTTGGTCTCCGGGTCGTAGAGGAGCTTCGTCAGGCCGTCCTCGCGGCCGATCGACAGCGCCCGCCCGCTCGCCGCCCACGGGAAACTCGCCTTCTCGTAGGGAACGCCCTGCGCCTTCGCGTCGGTCTCGGTGAGCCCCATCCACGCCACCTCCGGATCGGTGTAGGCGACCGACGGGACGGTCATCGCATCGAACGCGACCTTGTGACCGGCGATCACCTCGGCGGCGACCTTCGCCTCGTGCGTCGCCTTGTGCGCGAGCATCGGCTCGCCGCAGACGTCGCCGATCGCGAAGATGTGCGGGACGTTCGTGCGCATCTGCTTGTCGACCGGGATGTAGCCGCGCTCGTTGACCGCGACGCCCGCCTTCTCGGCCGCGATGTCGCGTCCGTTGGGGCGGCGGCCCACCGCCAGGAGCACGCGGTCGTAGAGCTGCGGTGCCGGCGCGTTCGCGCCTTCGAAGGTCGCCAGCAGGCCGTCGGGCTTCGCTTCGAGCTTCGCGACCTTGGTCTTGAGGTAGATCGCCTCGTAGCGCTTCTTGATCCGGTTCTCGAGCGGCCGGACGATGTCGCGGTCGGTGCCCGGGATCAGGCCGTCGAGCAGCTCGACGACGGACATCTTCGCGCCGAGCGCGTCGTAGACGCACGCCATCTCGAGCCCGATGATCCCGCCGCCGATCACCAGCATGCGCTTCGGGATGCCGCCGAGCTCGAGTGCGCCGGTGGAGTCGACGAGGCGCGGGTCGTCGTACGGGAAGCCCGGGATGCGGGCGACCGAAGAGCCGGCGGCGATGATGCAGTGATCGAACGCGATGCGCTTCTGCCCGTCGGGCGTCTGCACGAGCATCGTCTTCGGCGACTCGAACTTGCCGACCCCCTGCACGACCGTCACCTTGCGCTGCTTGGCGAGGCCGGCGAGCCCCTTGGTGAGCTTGCCGACGACCGACTCCTTCCAGCCGCGCAGCTTGTCGACGTCGAACTTCGGTTGGCCGAACTGGATCCCGAAGTGGCTCATCTCCTCAGCCTCGGTGACCACCTTGGCGGCGTGGAGCAGCGCCTTCGAGGGGATGCAGCCGACGTTCAGGCAGACGCCGCCGAGCGACGGATAGCGCTCGACGAGTACCGTGTTCTTGCCGAGATCCGCGGAGCGGAACGCGGCGGTGTAGCCGCCGGGGCCCGAGCCGAGTACGACGACTTCACAAGTAACGTCGGCGCCGCCGGCCGCGGTGCCCGCGGCGCCCGCGGGCGCGACCGCGACCGGCGCGGGCGTCGGCGCGGCGGGCGCCTTGGCGCGGCCGGTGGCGCGGGTGCCTTCGCGTCGACGCGTCGAGCATGAGGATCGGCGAGCCCTCGGACACCTTGTCGCCGATCTTGACGATCAGGCTCTTCACGGTGCCGGCGAGCGGCGACGGGATCTCCATCGTCGCCTTGTCCGATTCCAGCGTCACCAGCGACTGCTCCGGCGCGACCGCGTCGCCGGGCTTCACCAGGATCTCGATGACGTCGACGCTCTTGAAGTCGCCGATGTCGGGAACCTTCACCTCGACCATGCGGGCACGCTCCTCAGAGCATCACTCGCCGGAAATCGGCGAGCAGTTGCGCGAGCAGGGTGTTGAAGCGCGCCGCCGACGCGCCGTCGATCACCCGGTGGTCCCACGACAGCGAGAGCGGCAGGATGAGCCGCGGGGCGAACTGCTTCCCGTCCCACACCGGCCGCGTCGCCGAGCGGCACACGCCGAGGATCGCCACCTCGGGTGCGTTGATGATCGGCGTGAAGTAGGTGCCGCCGATGCCGCCGAGGCTGGAGATCGAGAACGTGCCGCCCTGCATGTCGCCCGGCTTGAGCTTGCCGTCGCGCGCGAGCTTCGCGAGGTCCGAGGTCTCCTTGGCGATCTCGAAGACGCCCTTCTTGTCCGCGTCCTTCACGACCGGCACGACGAGGCCGCCCGGCGTGTCGGCGGCGAAGCCGATGTGCCAGTACTTCTTCACGACGATCGACGCGCCATCCGGTGCGAGCGAGCTGTTGAAGTCGGGAAACTTCTTCAGCGCGGCAACGCACGCCTTGATCAGGAACGCGAGCATCGTCACCTTGACGCCGGACTTCTCGTTCTCCTTGTTGAGCTGCACCCGGAACGCCTCGAGCTCGGTGACGTCGGCGTCCTCGTGGTTGGTGACGTGCGGGATCATCACCCAGTTGCGGTGCAGGGCGGGCCCGGAGATCTTCTTGATCCGCGGGAGCTGCACCGTTTCGACCGCGCCGAACTTGGCGAAGTCGACCTCGGGCCACGGGACCAGTCCGAGGCCCGCGCCGGTCGCGGGCGCAGCCGCCGGCGCCGCGACCGCGCGCAAGAGCGCCTTTCACGAACGCCTGGACGTCGGCCTGCAGGACGCGGTTCTTCGGCCCGCTGCCGGTCACCCTCGACAGATCGACGCCGAGCTCGCGCGCGAACTTGCGCACCGACGGGCTCGCGTGCGGCTTGGCCCCGGACGGCTCCGCCGCGGGCTCCATGGCAACCGGGGGCGGACGCGACGGCGCGGGCGCCTCGGCTCTCGGCGCGGGCGCCGGAGCGGACGCCGCCGGCGCGGCCGGCTGCGCCGGCGCACCGCCCGCTCCCTCGAGCACCAGGATCGGCGAGCCCTGCGCGACCTTGTCGCCCACCTTGAGCAGGATCTCCTTCACCTTTCCCGCCGCCGGCGAGGGCACTTCCATCGTCGCCTTGTCGCTCTCGAGCGTGACCAGCGACTGCTCGACCGCGACCGTGTCGCCCGGCTTCACCAGGATCTCGATGACGTCGACGCTCTTGAAGTCGCCGATGTCGGGGACGTCGACCCGGCGGGCGCCGGCAGCGGCGGGTGCCGGTGCGCTGGCCGCGGGCGCGGGTGCCGGTGCAGCAGGCGCTTTCGCCGGCGCCGCCGACGCGGGCGCCGCGGGCGCAGGCGCGGCCGCTACGGCCGACTTCGCGGCCCCGCTGGAGGCGGCCGACTTCGCGGCCTCGGCCCCTCCTTCCAGCACCAGGATCGGGCTGCCCTCCGAGACCTTGTCGCCGATCTTGACCCGCACCTCCTTCACCACGCCCGCCGAGGGCGACGGGATCTCCATCGTCGCCTTGTCGCTCTCGAGCGTGACGAGCGACTGTTCCACCGCGACCGTGTCGCCCGGCTTCACCAGGATCTCGATCACGTCGACGCTCTTGAAGTCCCCGATGTCGGGGACGATGACTTCCTGCATGGCGCCCATGGTCGTCGCGGAGGAAGCGGGCGCGGCCTCGCGCGCGCTCTTCCCCCTTCCCCCTCTAGACGGTTACGGGATTCGGCTTGTTGGGATCGATGCCGTACTTCTTGATCGCGTCGGCGACGGCCGACGGCTTCACCGCGCCGTCGTCGGCGAGCGCCTTCAGCGCTGCGACCGTCACCCAGTAACGGTTCACCTCGAAGAAGTGGCGCAGCTTCTCGCGCGTGTCGGACCGCCCGTAGCCGTCGGTGCCGAGCACGCGGAAGGTCTTGCCCTTCGGCAGGAACGGCCGGATCTGGTCGGCAAACGCCTTCATGTAGTCGGTGGAGGCGATCACCGGGCCGTCGCGTCCCTCGAGCCGGCTCTCGACGTAGGATTTCCGCGGCTTCTCGGCCGGGTGGAGCATGTTCCAGCGGTCGGCGTCGAGGCCTTCGCGGCGCAGCTCGGTGAAGCTCGGGCAGCTCCAGATGTCCGCGGCCACGCCCCAGTCCTTCTCCAGCAGCCCGGCCGCCGCGATCACCTCGCGCAGGATCGTCCCCGATCCCATGAGCTGCACCTTCTGCTTCGCCTTGCCCGCTTCCTTCAGCAGGTACATCCCCTTCAGGATGCCCGCCTGGACGTCCTTGTCGGCGGCGTCGGTCATCGCCGGATGCACGTAGTTCTCGTTCATCACGGTGACGTAGTAGAAGACGTCCTCCTGGTTCGTCACCATCCGCCGCAAGCCGTCGTGGATGATGACGCCGACCTCGTAGGCGAAGGTCGGGTCGTACGAGATGCAGTTCGGGATGACCGACGACAGGATGTGGCTGTGGCCGTCCTCGTGCTGCAGCCCTTCGCCGTTCAGCGTGGTGCGGCCCGCGGTGCCGCCGAGCAGGAAGCCCCGCGCGCGCTGGTCGCCGGCCGCCCAGGCAAGGTCGCCGATCCGCTGCAGGCCGAACATCGAGTAGAAGATGTAGAACGGCACGGTAATGACGTTCGAGACGCTGTAGCTCGTCGCCGCGGCGATCCACGAGCTGAACGCGCCCGCCTCGTTGATGCCCTCCTCGAGGATCTGGCCGGCCTTGTCCTCGCGGTAGTACATCACCTGGTCCTTGTCCTGCGGGGTGTACTTCTGGCCCTCGGACGAGTAGATGCCGAGCTGCCGGAACATGCCCTCCATGCCGAACGTGCGCGCCTCGTCGGGGACGATCGGCACCACGTATTTGCCGAGGTTCTTGTCGCGCACGAGCGCGGTCAGCACGCGCACGAACGCCATCGTCGTCGAGATCTCGCGCTCCTGGCCCTTCAGCACCTGCTCGAACGCTTCGAGCGCCGGGACCTGCGGCACCACGTCAGCCTTGCGGCGGCGCTGCGGCAGGTAGCCGCCGAGCGCCTGCCGGCGCTCGTGCAGGTACTTCATCTCCGGCGCGTCGGGCGGCGGGATGTAGAACGGCAGCTCCTCGATCTTGTCGTCGGGGACCGGGATGCTGAAGCGGTCGCGGAACTGCTTGATGGACTCCATGTCCATCTTCTTCTGCTGGTGCGCGGTCATCCGGCCTTCCGCGATCCGGCCCATGCCGTAGCCCTTGATCGTCTTGGCGAGGATCACCGTCGGCTGGCCCTTGTGATTCACCGCGCGGTGGTAGGCGGCGTAGATCTTGTGCGGGTCGTGGCCGCCGCGGTTCAGGCGCCAGATGTCCTCGTCGGTGAGGCGCGAAACCATCTCGAGCAGCTTCGGGTGCTTGCCGAAGAAGTGCTTGCGGACGAACGCGCCGTCGTTGGCCTTGAAGTTCTGGTACTCGCCGTCGACCGTCTCCTCCATCACCTGCAGGAGGATGTTCTCCTTGTCGCGCGCGAGGAGCGGATCCCAGTACGAGCCCCACACGAGCTTGATCACGTTCCAGCCGGCGCCGCGGAACTCGCCCTCGAGCTCCTGGATGATCTTGCCCGAGCCGCGCACCGGGCCGTCGAGGCGCTGCAGGTTGCAGTTGATGACGAAGATCAGGTTGTCGAGCTTCTCGCGCGAGGCCATGCCGATCGCGCCGAGCGACTCGGGCTCGTCGGTCTCGCCGTCGCCGAGGAACGCCCACACCTTGCGGTCCGCGGTGTTCGCGTGGCCGCGCGCGTGCAGGTACTTGAGATAGCGCGCCTGGTAGATCGCCTGGATCGGCCCCAGCCCCATCGACACGGTCGGGAACTGCCAGACGTCGGGCATCAGCCACGGGTGCGGATACGAGGAGATGCCCTTGCCGTCGACCTCGCGGCGGAAGTTGAGCGCCCGCTCTTCGCTGAGCCGCCCCTCGAGCATCATCCGCGCGTAGACGCCGGGCGCGGAATGGCCCTGGTGGAAGATCAGGTCGCCGCCGTGGTCGGCGGTCGGCGCGTGCCAGAAATGGTGCTGCCCGATGCCGATCAGCGTCCCGAGCGAGGCGAAGCTCGCGATGTGCCCGCCGAGGTCGCCTTCGGCCTTGTTCGCGCGAGCGACCATGATCATGGCGTTCCACCGGCAGTAGGAGCGGATGCGCTCCTCGAGCGCCGCCTCGCCCGGCGAGCGCGCCTCCATCTGCGGCGGGATGGTGTTGATGTAGGCGGTGTTCGGGTTGTACGGGATGTGCGCGCCCGAGCGCCGCGCCTTGTCGATCAGCTTCTCGAGCAGGTAGTGGGCGCGCTCCGGCCCTTCGCGCTCGAGCACCGTTTCCAGCGCCTCGAGCCATTCCTGGGTTTCGAGGGTGTCCGGGTCGTTCGCGGCGTTGAAATCGGGCACGGCGGCCATGATGGAACTCCTTCTCTTGGCAGGTGCGGGCGGGCGCGAGCGGGTTTTCTTGATTCTCGGGGAAGCTTAATCCAGCGCTCGCCGGCGAGGCAATTTCGCGCGCGTTGCGCATACGCGCTATTTTCCGTAATGCGGGATATTGTTTCGCATCTTACAACAGGGGCGCGCCCTCGGCTCAAGCGGCAGAAGGACCAACTGCCCCTGCTACACTCCTCGGCCCCGCCCCTCCTACCCTAGGCAGCAGCGTCCCCGTGGACACCCGGGTCATCGACGGCACCGCTCTGTCCAGACGCCTGCGCAGCGAGCTGGCGGTGCGCGTCGAGCGGCTCGCCGCGTGCGGTATTCGCCCCGGGCTCGCGGCGATCGAGGTCGGCGACCACCCTTCGTCCAGGATCTACGTGCGGAACAAGATCAAGGCGTGCGCGGAGGCGGGTCTGCACTCGGAGCACGTGGCCCTGCCGGCGTCGATCACCGAGGGCGACCTGCTGGAGCGCATCGCGCAGCTCAACGCGGCGGCGGCGATCCACGGCATCCTGGTGCAGCTGCCGCTCCCGGCGCACATCGCCGCGGCGCGCGTCCTCGCGGCAGTCGCCCCGGCCAAGGACGTGGACTGCTTCCACCCCGAGAACGTGGGCCGGCTCGCCGCGGGCCAGCCGCTTTTCGTCCCGTGCACCCCGGCGGGAGTGCTGGCGATGCTCGAAGCGGAGGGCGTGAATCCCTGGGCCAAACACGCAGTGGTCGTAGGGGCAAGCAACGTCGTCGGCAAGCCGCTGGCGCTGCTCCTCTTGCAGCGGGGCGCCACCGTCACCATCTGCAACTCCAAGACGCCCGACCTCGGGACCCATACCCGGCACGCCGACGTCCTCGTCGCCGCCGTCGGCCGGCCGAAACTGGTGAACGGCGCGATGGTCAAACCGGGCGCCGCGGTGATCGACGTCGGCATCAGCCGGCTCCCCGACGGCAAGCTCGCCGGCGATTGCGACTTCCAGAGCCTGCTGGGCGTCGCGGCGATTGCCACGCCGGTCCCGGGCGGCGTCGGCCCGATGACGATCACGATGCTGCTCGCCAACACCGTCCGCGCCGCCGAGGCGCTCGTGCCATGACTACCGCGCTGGTGCTGGTCGACATCCAGAACGATTACTTCCCGGGCGGCAGCATGTCGCTCGAGAACATGGACGCGGCCGCGGCGAACGCCGCACGGCTGCTCGCCGCGTTCCGCGAGCGGCGGCTGCCCACGGTCCACGTGCGGCATCTCTCGGTCCGGCCGGGCGCGACGTTCTTCGTCCCCGGGACCGCCGGCGCCGACATCCATGCGTCGGTCGCGCCGCACCCCGGCGAGCCGGTAGTGGAGAAGAACTTCCCGAACGCGTTCCGGGCGACCGATCTCGACCAGCGCCTCCGTGCCGCCGGCGCCGACCACCTCGTCATCGCCGGCGCGATGAGTCACATGTGCATCGACGCGACCACCCGCGCCGCGTTCGACCACGGCTTCAAGTGCACCGTGGCCGAGGACGCCTGCGCCACGCGCCCGCTCGAGTTCGCCGGCCGGACCTTGCCCGCGCGCGACGTGCACGCCGCCTTCATGGCCGCGCTCGCGGCACCGTACGCGAAGATCGTTCGCGCCGAAGCGTGCATCGCGGGGCTCGGCGGAGCGTGAACGCGACACACCAGGAGACTCGAATGCAGATGGACGCGAATCCGCTCCTCGACTTCTCGGGGCTGCCGCGCTTCGCCGCGGTCAAACCCGAGCACATCGCGCCCGCGATCGACCAGCTCCTCGCCGACAACCGCGCGCTGATCGACGGGCTCACGCGCGCCGAGACGCCGGCGACGTGGGCCGGGTTCGCGCAGCCGCTCGAGGACGCGAACGAGCGGCTCGGGCGCGCCTGGGGCGTCGTCGGACATCTGCACGCCGTGCTCGACTCGCCGGAGCTGCGCGAGGCGTACAAGGAGAACCAGCCGAAGGTCGTCCAGTACTGGACCGCGCTCGGCCAGAACCTGGCGCTCTTCGAGAAGTACAAGGCGCTCCACGCCGGGCCGGACTTCGCGCGGCTCACGCCCGCGCAAGCGAAGATCGTGGAGAACGAGATCCGCGACTTCCGGCTCTCCGGCGCGGAGTTGCCCGCGGCGGAGAAACAGCGCTACGCCGAGATCCAGGAGGAATCGGCGAAGCTCGCGACGTCGTTCGCGGAGAACGCGCTCGACTCGACCAACGCGTTCGCGGTGCACGTCGAGGACCGGGCGGCGCTCGCCGGGATCCCCGAGGACGTGCTCGAGGCCGCGCGCGCCGCGGCCGAGAAGGACGGCCGGGCCGGCTGGAAGTTCGTCCTGCACATTCCGTCGTACCTGCCGGTCATGCAGTACGCGGAGAACAGGAGCCTGCGCGAGATCATGTACCGCGGCTCGGTCACGCGCGCGTCCGAGGCGTTCGCGGCGGCGTTCGCGGCGAAGGCGGAGTTCGAGCGCCGCACCGACGGGAAGCCGGCGGCCGAATCGCCGGCGCCCGACGCGGTCGCGGCGTGGGACAACACGCCGCTCATCGCGCGCATCCTCGCCCTGCGGCAGGAGGCGGCGCGGCTCCTCGGCTATGCGACGTTCGCCGAAGTGTCGCTGGTGCCGAAGATGGCGGAGCACCCGCAGCAGGTGCTCGACTTCCTCGAGGACCTGGCGACCAAGGCGCGCCCCTACGGCGAGCGCGACTGGTCGGAGCTCAACGCGTTCGCCGCCGCCGAGCTCGGGCTCGAACGGGTCGAGGCGTGGGACGTCGCGTTCGCCTCCGAGCGGCTGCGGCAGGCGCGCTACGCGTTCTCCGACCAGGAAGTGAAGCAGTACTTCCCCGAGCCGAAGGTTCTCGCCGGCATGTTCCGGCTGGTCGAGACGCTGTACGGCATTCGCATCGAGGAGGATCAGGCCGAGACCTGGGACCCCACGGTGCGGTTCTTCCGCATCGCCGACGCCGGGGGCGAGCCCGTCGGCCGGTTCTATCTCGACCCGTACGCGCGCGCGACCAAGCGCGGCGGCGCGTGGATGGACGAGGCGATGACCCGCCGCCTGACCCAGCACGGGCTGCAGCGGCCGGTCGCGTACCTCGTGTGCAACTTCTCCGCCCCGGTGGGCGGGAAGCCCGCGCTCCTCACCCACGACGACGTGCTCACGCTGTTCCACGAGTTCGGGCACGGCCTGCACCACCTGCTGACCAAGGTCGAGTCGCTCGGCGTCTCGGGGATCCGCGGCGTCGAATGGGACGCGGTCGAGCTGCCGAGCCAGTTCATGGAGAACTTCTGCTGGGAGTGGGACGTGGTGCGGCACATGTCGGCGCACGTCGATACCGGCGCGCCGCTGCCGCGCGCGCTGTTCGACAAGATGCTGGCGGCCAAGAACTTCCAGTCCGGCCTGCAGACGCTGCGGCAGATCGAGTACGCGCTCTTCGACATGCATCTGCACTCGGACTTCGACCCCGCGGGCGGAACGAGCCCGCTCGAGCTGCTCGACGCGGTGCGCCGCAAGGTCGCGGTGGCGATACCGCCGGCGTACAACCGCTTCCCCAACACCTTCTCGCACATCTTCGCCGGCGGCTACAGCGCGGGCTACTACAGCTACAAGTGGGCCGAGGTGCTGTCGGCCGACGCCTACAGCCTGTTCGAGGAGAAAGGCGTGCTCGACGCGGCGACCGGCGCGCGGTTCCGCGACGAGATCCTCGCCGTCGGCGGCAGCCGCCCGGCGATCGAGTCGTTCCGCGCGTTCCGCGGCCGCGAACCGACGGTCGAGGCGCTGCTGCGCCACAACGGGATGGCCGGAACGCCGGCGGCGCCCGCCTGAGCCCGTGCACTTTGACGCATCGCGCGCCGCCGGCGGAAGCGCCCCGGGACGCCGGTGCTATCATGCCCGTGTCATGTCCGCCGCAGGGACGAGGGGGTTTGTCATGAGAAAGCTTGCGATCGCCGTGGCCGCGATGTTCGTCGCCGCGACCGCCGGCGCGCAGATGTACCGCTGGGTCGACAAGGACGGCAAGGTCCACTACACCGACGCTCCGCCGCCCGCCGCGTCGAAGAGCGTGCAGAAGCGCGGCACGGCACCGGCCCCGACCGACACCGGCCCCGCCGCGCCGTACGCGATCCAGCAGGCCGCGAAGAACTTCCCGGTCGTCGTCTACACCTCCGCAAACTGCGGACAGCCGTGCACCGACGGGAAGGCGTTGCTCGCCGCGCGCGGGGTGCCCTACCGGGAGGTCGCGGTCGGTCCCGACACCGCCATGAGCGCCGAGGACCTGAAGAAGGCCACCGGCGGTGACACGGTTCCGGTGATGATGGTCGGGCGGAGCAAGTCGACCGGGTTCGAGTCCGAAATGTGGCACAACGCCCTCGACGCCGGCGGTTATCCGCGGAGCGCAGCGCCACTGTCGGCCGCCGCACAGAAGGCTGCCGCGGCGCCCGCGGCGAAGGCCGACGCGCCGAAGGCCGAGCCGGCGCCGGTGGAGCCAGAAAAGCCGAAGGGACCGTACGCGCCGAAGTAGCGATGCGGCCCGGCGCTCGACTCGCGCCCGTCGCTCGCGACTGCGTTCCCTGACGTTAGACTCGCGGGCATGAAGCTCGCGACG
>CAWHBL010000024.1:0-76618 GCA_963827555.1 uncultured beta proteobacterium | reverse complement strand
GAATCCAGTGAGCCCGGTCGAGGCGATCTGCGCGGTCGACTGCAAGAACGTTCTCGGCGAAGGCGCGGTGTGGTGTCCGCTCGAGCGGCTGCTCTGGTGGATCGACATCTCGAGCCCCTCGCTCTGGCGTCTCGATCCGCGCACGGCGCGTGTCGATCACTGGCCGCTGCCGAAACCACCGGGCTCTTTTGCGCTCCGCAAGAACGGCGGTTTCCTGTTTGCGTTCCGCAATGGCTTCGCGACGCTGGCCGAACCGGGCGGCGAGCTGCAGTGGCTCGAGCCGCCGGGACTCGCGCTCGGTGACGAGCGCTTCAACGACGGCAAGGTCGGATCGCGCGGGCCGCTTCTGGGCCGGCACGCTCGATCGGAAGCTCGGCTCGGCGATCGGGCAGCTCTACCGGGTCGAGCCGGGTCTCCGCGTGACGGCGATGGATCGCGGCTTCACGATCTCGAACGGCATCGGCTGGAGTCCCGACGACCGCACCATGTACTTCACGGACACGCCGTCGCGCCGGATCTACCGCTACGACTTCGATCCCGCGACCGGCGCAATCGCCAACCGGCGCGTGTTCGTCGAAGCCGAGCCGGGACACGGCGGCCCGGACGGCATGACCGTCGACGCGGAAGGCTTCGTCTGGAGCGCGCAGTTCGACCGCTGGTCGATCCATCGCTACGCGCCGGACGGGCGCCTCGACCGCGCGGTCCGGATGCCGGTCCAGCGGCCGACGACCTGCATGTTCGGCGGGCCGGAGCTCGCCACGCTGTACGTGACGAGCGCGCGCATGGACCTCGCGGACGACGCGCTCGCCGGCCAGCCGCAGGCGGGCGGCGTGTTCGCGCTCGAGCCCGGCGTGCGCGGACTTCCCGAACCGAGGTTCGCCGGGTGAACAAGGGGCTTGCCGGGCGCGTCGCGGTCGCCGGCGTCGGCACGACGCGTTACGGCAAGCTGCCCGAGTACGACGCCTACGACCTCGGCGTCTGGGCGCTCAAGGAAGCGCTCGACGACTGCGGCCTCGGCTTCGAGGACATCGACGGGCTCATCATCAACCGCATTCCCGACTACCAGCGCTTCGGCGAGATCACCGGCATCAACCCGCGCTACACGACGATCACGCCGGGGCAGGGCCGCTTCTCGGGCATCTGCATCCAGACCGCGGTCGCCGTGATCGCCGCGGGCATGGCGGAAACGGTCGCGCTGGTGTACGGCAACAACGGCCGCTCCGCGGGCGATCGGTACGGCGGCGCTTCCGACGCGTACGGCAGCGGCGGCGCCGGGCTGTGGTTCCCGTACGGGATGACCTCGCCCGGCGCGTTCCACGCGCTGATGATGCGCCGGCACATGGAGCAGTACGGCACCACCACCGATCAGCTCGGCGCGATCGCGATGGCGTTCCGCCGGCACGCCGGCCTCAACCCGGACGCGGTGATGCGGACGCCGTTCACGCTCGAGGAATACCGCGCCGCACGCTTCATCTGCGAGCCGCTTCGCCTCCTCGACTACTGCCTGATCAACGACGGCGGCGTCGCGATGATTCTCACCTCGGCCGAGCGCGCGCGCGATCTCCGCCGGCCGCCGGCGTACGTCCGCGGCTTCGCGCAGGCGGCCGAGTTCGCCGGGTCGACGTTTCCGCCGGAGGACTTCTGGCGCGGGCCGATGGCGAAGGTCGCAGCCGACGTCTATGCGATGGCCGGCGCCGGCCCGCGCGACATGGACGCGCTGATGATCTACGACAACTTCACGCCGACCGTGCTGTTCTCGCTCGAAGGATTCGGCTTCTGCCCGATCGGCGAGAGCGGCCCGTTCGTCGCCGACGGCAAGCTCGCGCCCGGCGGCGCGCTCCCGACCAACACGAGCGGCGGCCACCTCTCCGAGTCGTACATGCAGGGCTGGGCGCTCAACGTCGAAGCGGTGCGCCAGGTCCGGGGCGAATGCGGCGCGCGCCAGGTTGCGGACGCCGCGCTGGTGCAGTACATGACCGCCGCGCCGGTGATCACGTCGATCATCTACGGCCGGGAACCGCAATGAGCGAGTACGCGAAGCCGCTGCCGCCCGACGACCCGGCGAACCGTCCGTTCTGGGAGGGCGCGAAGCGCGGCGTGCTCATGCTGCAGCGCTGCCTCGACTGCGGCCGCCACCGCTTCCCCGCCGCGCGCTACTGCACGCAGTGCCGCGGTGAGCGCAGCGAGTGGGTCGCGACCTCGGGCGCCGGCGTCGTCGAGTCCTACTGCACCTTCCATCGCGCCTACTGGCCGGCGTTCGCGCCCGACGTGCCGTACGACGTCGTGCAGGTCCGGCTCGACGAGGGCGTGCGCCTCTTCAGCAACCTCGTCGGCGGGCGCGTCCGCGCCGGGATGCGCGTGCGCGCGCGGTTCGAGCCGGTGACGCCCGCGGTCACGCTCGTGAAGTTCGCTCCGGCCGAATGAGGGAATGACGATGAAGGCGATGGTGGTGCGTCAGCCGGGCGGCATCGACGCGATGAAGATCGAGAGCATCCCCGATCCGGTCGCCGGTCCCGCGCGACGTGGTGATCAAGGTCGAGGCCTGCGGCGTCTGCTTCCACGACGTGCTGACGCGGAACGGCACGCTGAAGGCCGGCGTGAAGCTCCCGTGCGTCCTCGGTCACGAGATCTCCGGCACCGTCGTCGACGTGGGCCGGGACGTGACGCGATTCAAGACGGGCGACCGCGTCGCGACCGCGCAGCGCTACTACATCTGCGGCGCGTGCCGGTTCTGCCGCAGCGGCCGCGAGACGCTCTGCCCCGACCGGAAGTTCCTCGGCGACTGGGGCCTCGTCGGCGGCTACGGCGAGTACGTCGCGGTCGGCGACGACAACGTCGCCGCGGTGCCCGACGGGCGTCCCGCTCGCCGACGCCTCGATCGCCTCGTGCGCGATCGGCACCATCCTCAACGGCGTGCGCGACGTCGGCAAGCTCCAGATGGGCGAGAGCGCGCTCGTCACCGGCGCGGGCGGCGGGCTGGGGCTGCACGCGGTGCAGCTCGCGCGGCTCGCGGGTGCGTACGTCATCGCGCAGACGACCTCGCCGGACAAAGCCGACCTGATCCGCGAAATGGGCGCGCACGAGGTCGTCGTGCACGCGCGCGGCGAGGATTTCTCGCCGCAGGTGAAGCGGCTCACCGACGGCCGCGGCGTCGACGTCCTCGTCGACAACGTCGGCACGCCGCTCTTCGAGCCGATGCGCCGCAGCCTCGGCGTCGCCGGGCGCTGGATCCTGATCGGCCAGCTCACCGGCCAGTTCGTGCCGTTCAACCCGGCGCAGCTCTTCCTCAAGAACCAGTCGATGCTCTCGGTCACCAGCACCTCGCGCAACCAGCTCGAGGACGTGCTGGCGATGATGAAGCGGGGCCAGGTGAAGGCCGTCGTCACCCGCTCGCTCGCGCTCGAGGAGGCCGGCGAGGCGCACACCCTCATGGAGGCCGGCCGGATCACCGGGCGCATCCTCCTCCGTCCGAACGCATGACCGCGTTCGCCGCTCCGCGACCGGACCGCGATCGCCGGCATCGGCCAGAGCGAGTACGGGCGCTTCCTGCCCGACAGCCAGCTCAAGCTCGGCGCGAAGGCGCTGAAGGCGGCGCTCGACGACGCCGGGCTCGACGCGCGCCGACGTCGACGGCCTCGCCATCCACCTCGGCTGGCCGCTCGGCGTCGACTACGACCGCGTCGCGGAGGCCTACGGGCTCGACGTCCGCTGGGTGAGCCAGACGTGGCTGCACGGCCGCTTCGTGACGAGCGCGATCCAGCACGCGGCGATGGCGGTGGCGTGCGGCCTCGCGAACGTCGTCGCGTGCGTCACCGCGATCAGCTTCACGCGCGAGCGCCAGATCCTCGGCGGCCCCGGCGACGCCGAGGGCACGCGCGAGGACGGCGGCACGCACGGCGAGTCGCCGCCCTACGGTCTCACCGCGCCGGCCGGCGGTGCCGCGCTCGGCATGCAGCGCTACATGGCGCTCTACGGCGCGACGAGCGAGGAGCTGGCGGCGGTGCCGATCGCGTTCCGCAAGCACGCGCTCAAGAGCCCGCACGCGGTGATGAAAGAGCCGCTGACGCTCGCGGCGCACCAGTCGGCGCGGATGGTCGTCGACCCGCTGCGGCTCTACGACTGCTGCCTGATCACCGACGGCGCGGCGGTCGCGCTCGTCACCTCGGCCGAGCGCGCCCGCGACCTCAAGCAGCCGCCGGTCTACATCAGCGGCATGCAGGGGCTGCGCTCCGGGCGCGACGAGTTCATCTTCGCGCCGCGCGGGCTCGGCATCAACCAGCAGGCGACCGCCCGCTGGCGGCCGGAGGAGCGCGACCTCCTCGCCTACCGGATGGCCGGGATCGAGCGGAAGGACATCGCGGGGCTCTACACCTACGACGCGTTCTCGCCGCTCGTGCTGTTCGTGCTCGAGCGCTTCGGCTTCTGCGGGCCGGGCGAGGCGGCGAAGTGGGTGCAGAACGGCCGCATCGAGCTCGGCGGCGAGCTGCCGATGAACACCTCGGGCGGGCTCCTGTCGGAGGCGCACGTCGGCGGCTGGAACTCGATCCTCGAGATCGTCCGGCAGCTCCGCGGCGCAGCGGGCGAGCGCCAGATCGCGAACGCGCGCCATCTGCAATGGGGCACCGCGTGGGGCGACGCGGTGATCTTCCGGAACTGACGATGAGCGAACACGCGAAGCCCCTGCCCCGCGTCACGCCCGACACGCAGCCCTTCTGGGACGCGCTGCGGGAGCGGCGGCTCGCGCTCCCGTATCTGCAGCGACTGCGGGAAGCCGCATCTGCCGCCCGGGCCCGGTGTGTCCGCTGTGCTTCTCCGACCGGCTCGAGTGGCGGCCCGCGAGCGGGCGCGGCCGGATCTCGACCTGGACCGTCGTCCACAAGGCGTGGTTTCCGGCGTTCGCGGGCGACGTCCCCTACAACGTCGTGCAGGTCGAGCTCGACGAGGGCCCGCGCCTGACGGCGAGCGTCGTCGGGCTGCCGAACGACCGGCTCGCGGTCGGCCTGAGCGTCGTCATCGACTTCGACGACGTGAGCCCCGACATCACGCTGCCGCGGTTCCGGCCGGCCGATCGCTGAGGCGCCATGCAAACCGCGCTCATCCTCCTCGAGAACCTGCTGCAGGCGCTCACCGCCGGGCTCCTGATCGGCAGCGTCTACGCGCTGATGTGCGTGGGCCTCGGGTTCATCTTCGGCGTGATGCGGGTGATCAACTTCGCGCAGGGCGAGTTCCTGATGCTCGGCATGTACGCGACGCTCTACGCGTTCACCTGGCTCGGCCTCGGCCGGATCCTCGGGCCGTACGCCGGGCCGATCGTCGCCGCGGTGATCGCCGGGTGCCTCCTCTACGTCTTCGGCATCCTGCTGCACCGTTTCTTCCTCGCGCGGGTGACCGGGGCGCGGGTGTTCGGCACCGAGGGCGAGGGGCACTACCCGCAGCTCATCCTGACGCTCGGCCTGTCGCTCATCATCGCCAACGGCGGCCTCATCTTCTTCGGCTCGACGCCGGAGAACATCCGCACGCCGCTCTCGGCGACCGCGTGGGAGGTCGGCCCGCTCGCCGGCCGACCACGTGTCGATGTTCTTCAACAAGGCGCGCAGCGTGGCGTTCGTCGTGTCGATCGCGGTCGCGCTCGCGCTCTACTTCTTCGTCACCCGCTCGCGGATCGGCAAGCAGCTGCGCGCCGCGGCCGACAACCCCGAGGCCGCGACCTACATGGGCATCGACGTCGACCGGGCGCACCGCATCGCGTTCGGCCTCGGCTGCGCGATCACCGCGCTCGCCGGCGGGCTGGTCGCGACCTACTACCCGTTCCAGCCGTACGTCGGCCTCGAGTTCGTGATCATCATGTACGCCGGCGTCGTGCTCGGCGGGATGGGCAGCATCGGCGGCGCGTTCTGGGGCGGCCTCACGATCGGGCTCGTGCAGCAGCTCTCGACGCTGGTGCTGCCGGTGCAGCTCCAGAACGCGGCGATCTTCGTCGTGTTCCTGCTGATCGTGCTGCTGCGGCCCGAGGGCCTCTTCGGGCGCAACGTGGAGCGCGCGTGACGAGCGCCCGCGGCAAGCCGCTCGCGGCGATCTTCTGGTTCGCGGCGGCGTATCTCGCCGTCGGGCTGGTGGTGCGCAACGAGTACTACCAGCTGATGCTCACGCTCGTCCTCGTCTGGGCGATCATGGGCGTGGCGTGGAACGTCTTCAGCGGCTACTCGGGCCTGGTGTCGTTCGGCCACGCGTCGTTCTTCGGGCTCGGCGCGTACACCGTCACCCTGCTCCTGGTGAAGCTCGAGGTGACGCCGTGGATCGGCATCCCGATCGGCATGCTGGTCGGCGTCGCCGCCGGCGTGCTGATCGGCTATCCGACGTTCCGCCTCCGCGGGGTCTACTTCGCGCTCGCGATGCTCGCCTACCCGCTCGCGCTGCTGTACGTCTTCGAGTGGCTCGGCTACCAGGAGGTGCCGCTGCCGATGAAGAAGGAGGCGCCGGCCGCCTACATGCAGTTCGCCGATCACCGCGCCTACGTCGTGATCGCGCTCGTCATGCTGGTCGCCGCGATGATCGTCTCGCTGCGGATCGAGCGTTCCCGGTTCGGCCTGTCGCTGATCGCGATCAAGCAGAACGAGTGGGCGGCCGAGGCCTCCGGCATCGACACCTGGCGCTGGAAGATGAAGGCGATCATGGTCTCCGGCGCGATCGCCGCGGCCGCCGGCGGCTTCTACGCGGTGGTGCTGCTCGTCGTGACCCCGCCGACGGTGTTCGGGATGCTCACCTCCGCGCAGGCGCTGATCGTCACGCTGTTCGGCGGCGTCGCCACGGTGTGGGGGCCGGTGATCGGCTCGATCATCCTGATCCCGCTCGCCGAGATCCTGCACGCGGAGCTCGGCGACAAGATCCCGGGGATCCAGGGCGTCGTGTTCGGCGCGGCGATCGTGGCGGTGATCATGCTCGCGCCCGAGGGGCTGGTGCCGAAGTTCCGCGAGGCGCGCGCGCGGCGCGCGCGGGCCCGGACGCCGCGCGCCCGGCGCTCGACGAGCCGGTGGCGGCCGCGCCGGCGGCGCGGCGCACGGTCGGCGAGGAAGTGGTGCTGCGGGTCGCGAACGTCTCGCGCTCGTTCGGCGGCCTCAAGGCGGTCCAGGACGTGAGCTTCGACGTGCGCCGCGGCGAAGTGCTCGGGATCATCGGCCCCAACGGCGCCGGCAAGACCACGCTCTTCAACCTCCTGAACGGCTTCATCCGTGCGGACGCGGGCGAAGTGCGGTTCGAGGGGAAGTCGCTCCTCGGCCTCAAGCCGAACGAGGTGTGCCGCCTCGGCATCGGGCGCACGTTCCAGGTGATGCGGCCGTTCCCGCGCATGTCGGTGCTCGACAACGTCGTCGTCGGCGCGTTCGCCGCCGAGGCGGACGACGCCAGGGCGTACGCGGCGGCGCGCGACGCGCTCGCCCGCGTCGGCCTCGCCGCCCGCGGCGACGCGATCGCCGGCGGGCTGACGACGGTCGAGCTGCGCCTGATGGAGCTCGCGCGCGCGATCGCGTCGCGGCCGAAGGTGCTGCTCGCCGACGAGACGCTCGCCGGGCTCGGCTCGCAGGAGATCGGCCGCCTGCTCGCGACGATCAACGCGCTCGCGAACGGCGGGCTGACGATCGTGATCATCGAGCACACGATGCACGCGATGGTGCAGCTCGCCGACCGGCTGGTGGTCCTCGACCACGGCGCGGTGCTCGACACCGGCGCGCCGGCGGCGGTCACGCGCAACCCGAAGGTCGTCGAGGCGTACCTCGGCCCGCGGTGGATGGCCCGTGCTCAGCATTGACGGACTGAACGTCGCCTACGGCGGGCTGAAGGCGCTCGTCGACGTGTCGCTCACGGTCGCGGCGGGGCAGTTCGTCGCCATCGTGGGACCGAACGGCGCGGGCAAGACGACGCTCTTCAAGACCGTCTCGGGCACGGTGCGGCCGACCGCCGGCCGGATCACGTTCGACGGCCGCGATCTGCTCGCGGTGCCGCCGCCGGAGCGCGCCCATCTCGGCATCGCGCACGTGCCGGAGGGGCGGCAGGTGTTCCGCTCGCTGAGCGTGATCGAGAACCTCGAGATGGGCGCGGTGCCCGAGCGCGGCCGCGCCGAGTGGTCGCGGAACCTCGAGCAGATCTATGCGCTCTTCCCGGTGCTGAAGGAACGGCGCGACCAGCCGGCGGGGACGCTCTCCGGCGGCGAGCAGCAGATGCTCGCGATCGGGCGCGGGCTCGCCTCGTCGCCCCGCCTGCTGCTGCTCGACGAGCCGTCGATGGGCCTCGCCCCGATGCTTGCCGACCTCATCTTCGGCCGCATCGAGGAGATCCACCGCCAGACCGGGCTCACCGTGCTGCTCGTCGAGCAGCGGGTGGCCGAGGCGCTGAGCGCGTGCAACTACGGCTACGTGCTCGAATCCGGACGCCTCGTCCTCGAGGGCACGCATGACGCGCTGCTCGCGGACGAGCGGGTGAAACGGGCGTATCTTGGGATGTGAATCGGCTCGAACGAGGCCGCTCGCGGCCTTATTTTCAAAGGAGGAAGCTGTGATGAGAATGCAACGAAGAACCCTCTTCCGGTCGCTCGCCGCCGCCTTCGCGGGCGCGGCGGTCGCGCTCGGCGCCGGCCCCGCGTGGTCGCAGGCGAAGGAGGTCAGGGTCGCGATGATCGCCCCGATGTCCGGGCCCTGGGCGCGGCAGGGCGAGCTGATGAAGAAGGGCGCCGACATGGCGATCGAGGACATCAACCGCGCCGGCGGCATCAAGTCGATGGGCGGCGCGCAGCTCCGGCTGCTGGTGGTCGACGCGGGCGACAACGCCGAGAAGGCGAAGAACGCGGCGCAGCGCCTGGTCGCGCAGGAGACCGACGTCGTCGGCGCGACCGGCGCGTGGCTGTCGAGCTTCACGCTCGCGGTCACCGAGGTCACCGAGCGCGCCGAGCTGCCGGTGCTCACGCTCTCGTACTCCGACGTGATCACCGGGCGCGGCTACAAGTACGTGTTCCAGACCTCGCCGACCGGCGGCGCGCAGGCGAACGGTGCGCTGCCCGCGCTGCTCGAGCTCGCGAAGTCGTCCACCGGGCAGCCGCTGAAGACGGTGGGCATCGTGATGGACAACACCGCCGCGCCGGTGAGCTTCGTGAAGCCGATGCGCGAAGGCGGGTTCCAGAAGCTCAACCTGAACCTCGTCGTCGACGAGACCTTCACGCCGCCGCTCGCCGATGCGACCTCGATGGTGCAGAAGATCCGCAACACCCGGCCCGACGTGCTGCTGCTCCTCCCGACCAGCGTCCCCGACGACAAGCTCGTGCTGGAGAAGCTGAGCGAGATGGGCCTCGGGCGCGGCCGCCTGCCGGTGGTGTCGAACGGCGCGCACATCGGCGCGCCGGAGATGCTCCGCCTGGTCGGCAAGGACCTGATGGAAGGGGTGATGACGGTCGTCGCCAACTGGGGCGCCAAGGGGCAGGAGGCGATCATCGCCGACTTCAAGAAGCGCACCGGCGAGCCGTGGATGACCCAGGACTCGATCTCCACCTACGGCGACATGTGGATCTTCAAGGACGCGCTCGAGAAGGCCGGCGCCGCCGACCGCCGGAAGGTCGCCGCGGCCATCCGCGCGATGGACACGACCGACGGCCCGGCGAAGTTCTTCCCCGGCGGACGGCTCAAGTTCGAGGAGAACGGCCGGCGCGCCGACGCCGGACTGCTGATCGTGCAGTGGCAGAACGGCGAGCCGGTGGTGGTCTATCCGGCGGCCTCGGCGATGGCGAAGCCGGTCTGGTCGAAGCGCTAGGTTGGCGGCCGGAGGGGCAGCGTAGGCAACGTGCGCGGACCCGGATCGCCGAACGTCGGCGTCGACGATCCGCCGGTCTGCGCCGAAATCCGATCAGCGCTGCTTCCAGCATAAGGTCTCGGCACGGACCGGTTTCCGCCTCACCCCCGATATGGGCGCCTTCCGCAGGCGCCCGGCTCCCATCGTGAGGGAATACACACTCGCGCCAAGGTTGGCGCGAAATGGCATGCACCTTGCCTTTCCAGAACTTGACAGGCCAGTGATTCTGGCCGTGGAGAGAAAAGAATGTTTGCCAAACGTGCGATGTGGGTGCTTCTGGCGATGGTCGCCATCGGTTCAGCGGCCGCGGATCAAACTGCCGTGAGAGCGGCGGAACCGGATTCCGCTTGGGTCCCGGTGGCCAAACGCGACAACGGGCTGGGTACCCTGCCCCACTATCGCGAGTGGCAAGCGCCTTGGCTCTACGCGATTCCCGCCGAGAGCATCGATAGCGGCCTCGGCGACCTGCCTCCGCTGTCGGAGTGGCGAGAGCCCTGGCTCTACGCGATCCCCGCCGAGAGCATCGATAACGGCCTCGGCGACCTGCCGCCCTTCGCGGAGTGGCGAGAGCCCTGGCTCTACGCGATCCCCGCCGACGGACACGGTGACGACCACCGCACGCCGCCGGTCCGATCCGCTCCGGCGGCGGGGACCACGACGCCGCACGCTCGAGGCGGCTGAGCCGCCCCGGGTGAAAGCGAATGGCTCGACGGTAACCGGCCTCGCTCCTGACCGGCTCTAGCCGGCCATGAACTGGAGCTCGGGCAGCAGGAACGGGCGGAACGCCGGATAGTTCTCGACCATGGGGAAGTGGCCCATCCCCTTCATGATCGTCATGCGGCAGCCCGGGATCGCCGCCGCGACCGCCTCGGTCATCGCCGGCGTGCAGGAGTAGTCGTACTCGCCGGTGAGCAGCGACACCTTGCACTTGCGCGTGTCGATCCGCTTGATGTCCTCGCGCGCATCCCAGTCGAAGCTGTAGTAGTGCACGTCGCCGGCGTAGACGCCGGGCCCGCCCTGCGCGTAGTACCACCAGTTCTCGCGCTTCGCGACCTCGGGGCTCGACGGCGCGCACAGGCCGAGCGTGTAGCTCGCGCACAGCTCGCCGCCGTGGATCGCCGGGTGGTGCAGGAAGTCGTTGTAGCGTCCCGGCGCGTATGCGGTCGCTTCGAGACCGACGATGCCGGTCAGCTCGCCCTGATGGTCCGCGGCGACCTTGAGCGAGATGGCGCCGCCCATCGAGCAGCCCATCACCACCGGCCGCTCGAGCTCGAGCGTCTGCCAGACCGCGCGGATGATCTCGAGGTAGCCCTTCATCGTGAGCCGGTACTTCGCGAGCCACCACCGGTCGGGCGGCGTCGAACGCCCGTGATAGGGCAGGTCGAACGCGATCACGCGGAACCGCCGCGTGATCTCGGCGTCGTTGAGGACGTGGCGCCATTGCCGGCTGTCGGCGCCGGCGGTGTGCAGGCAGAGGAGCGGGATCCCCTGCCCCGCCTCCTCGAAGAAGATCCGGTGGGTCGCGCCGCCGGCGCTCACCTCGACGTAACGGCCGACGATCGGCTCGAATTTCGACATCGCCCCCTCCTCAGCCGCGCATGAGATTCATCATGCGCTGCAGCGCCCGCGCGTTCTGCATCGCGACCAGGCCGTCGCCCTCGAGCACGAACTCGGGCACCCGCATCAGCATGGCGAAGAAGTCGTGATAGAGCGCGGGCGGATTCGGGCTCACGAACTTCTCCCACACCGCCATCGGCGCGCGAAAGCCGAACGACGAGCGGGCGTCGATGCGCGGCGCGCCGTTGATCTCGGCCATCTTGCCGCGCTCGACGCGGACCACGTAGCGCCGCTCGCCGAAGGTGAACGCCATCGAGACGGTGAACCAGCCGCCGATCACGTCCATCTCCGGATCGGCGTTCACGCGGTCCCGGTACGCCTCCATCCACGCGGGTTCGGGAAATGCCGCCATAGGCTGCTCCTATAACCGAGCCGTCAATCTAGCATCGGCGGCGCCCAGGCGCATCCCATCCGCGGCCCGCATTGACGCTCGTTCGCCGCGCTCCGTAGAATGGCCCGACCGCCGCAGCGGCACGGCGCGCGATGCGCGCGCCGCCACCTCACCGATCTCCCGGAGGAACGATGGACAAGCAACTGCACGACAAGGGCCTCGCCGTACGGAAGGCGGTGCTCGGCGCCGAGCACGTCGAGCGCTCGCTCAAGACCGCCGACGACTTCAGCCTGCCGTTCCAGGAGCTCCTCACCGAGTACTGCTGGGGCGCGGTGTGGACGCGCGAGGGGCTGACGCGCCAGTCGCGCAGCATCCTGAACCTCGGCATGCTGTCCGCGCTCGGCCGCAGCCACGAGCTGAAGCTGCACATCCGCGGCGCGCTGAACAACGGGCTCAGCCGCGAGGAGATCCGCGAGGTGTTCATGCAGGTGGCGATCTACTGCGGCGTGCCGGCGGCGGTCGAGTCGTTCCGCTGCGCGCGCGAGGTGTTCGCCGAGATCGACGGCAAGAAGGCGTAGGCCCGGGGGAGACGTCGCGGCCAGGCGAACCGGCCTCATCGCATTGACGGCGGTGTCGCCGGGCGGGTCGCTGTGCCGGGCCGGGACGCCGCATGCAACCGCCGGTCGGTTCGCGGGTCGTCACAAAGGGCGAGCAACCCGGGGCGCTTGCAAGGACTGCGTCCTAGATCAGCAGCTTGGGGCGCAATAAACGACGGCACCCGTTGCGATCGCTGCGGCGCAACGGCGAACCGGAAGTCTTGCAAGACGAGCGGAGATTCCGCCGCGACGTCGAGCCGTCGTTGTAATCCTTTCAACGCACCGCGAGCGAGTGACCGATGCGGTCGAGCCTCGCCCGAATCGGAGTAGACAGCGTGCGCCAGACGTCGTAAAACGCCATTGCGGCGGCTCGCGTGCGCCGATAACAACGCGAAACCGGTTGGCGATCGTAGGCCGGTTCCTTGCTGTCATTCTTGCTGGACAGTCTTTTGCTCCTGCCGGCACCTGCCCGTCGTTCCCGAGCGGGCGTTCGGGAACGTTCTCTCCATCGCCGATGAGGAGGACCAACCATGACAGGATCAGCAACGCGGCCGACCCGGCGATTTGCCGCCCTACTCGCCGCCGCGCTCGGATTCGCGCTCGGTGCGGGCGTGCCCGCATCGGCCGACGACCGCCGCGACGACCGGGACGACCAGCGCAAACTCCGGCAAGCGCGTGATCCAGCTCCCGAAGACCGGCGAGCGCTGCGCCGACGACCCCAAGTGCCACAACCGCTGGCATTAGGCGATCCCGCCGGTCGCGACCGCCAAGCTCGGGCGACGTCGTCGTCTTCGGGACGCGCGACGCTTTCGATCACAGCCTGGATCGCAACTCGACGGCGGCCGACGTCGTTGCGCTGAACCTGAATCTGGTTCATCCCCTGACCGGCCCGCTGTTCGTCAGAGGTGCGGCCCCGGGCGACGTGCTGGCGGTCACCCTGCTCGATATCGAGCCGGACAAGTTCGGCTACACGATCGTCGTGCCGGGGTTCGGATTCCTGCGCGACGTGTTCCCGGACCCGTTCATCGCTCGCTGGGATCTGACGCGCCGCGGCGCGACTTCGCCGGACATTCCCGGCGTCAAGATCCGGTTCGACGGCTTCATGGGAACGATCGGCGTCGCGCCGGGCCCGGACGCAGGTCGAAACCTACTTCAATCGCGAAGCCGAATTGGCCGCTGCCGGCGGCGTCGTGCTGCCGCCGCAGCCGCTCGATGCGCTGCCGGACAAGGTGTGCGGCCCGACGGGAAGCAACAAGGACCGGTGCCTGCGGACGATCCCGCCGCGGGAGAACGGCGGCAACATGGACATCAAGCAGATGCAGGTCGGCACCACGCTGCTGCTGCCCTGCTTCGTCGAGGGCTGCCTGCTTTCCATCGGCGACGTTCACTTCGCGCAGGGCGACGGCGAGGTCTCGGGCACGGCGATCGAGATGGACGCGACGGTGACGGTCAAAGTGGACGTCATCAAAGGGCTCGGCGCGCAGGTGACGCAACCGCAGTTTCGCGGCGGCGACCAGCTGAAGCGGCTCGCACCGAAGAAATTCCATGCCACGGTCGGCTATCCGCTGAAGCAGAAGGGCGTGATACCGCCCACCCATGCCTATCTGGACGGCACGAAGATCGGACCGCTCACCAATCTCTCGGAGGACGTGACGCTCGCCGCCCGCGATGCGCTGCTGCACATGGTCGACTGGCTAGTGAAGAACAAGGGGCTGAGCCCGCGAGCAGGCGTACTGCTCTGTCGAGCGTTGCGGTGGACCTCCGGATCGGCAATCTGGTCGACGTACCCAATTTCGCGGTCTCGGCAATCCTCGATCTCGGGGTGTTCGACCAGCATCGGGACGATGACGATTGACTTGCCCGCGCCGCGGCGAATGAGCCGGCGCCAGGTCCTCCGGCTGGCGATGGCGAGCGGCCTGTGGCTCGTCGTCACCGGCCATTCGCCGTACCGCCAGTGGGAGGTCTATCGGAAGGTTCGCCTCGTCGTGGTCGTCAGCGCCGAAGATGCGGCGTCCGTGCAGCTCGGCCAGGCGATCGCCGGGTTGCTCGCCAAGCATCTGCCGGAGAGCCGCGCGATGATGTCGCGCGCCCGCGACACCAACGACCTGGTGAGGCTGATCGCGAGCAAGCAACTCGACACCGCGCTGATGCGCGAAGAAGACGCCGCAGCGGCGTTCCGGGGTGCCGGTCGATTCGCCGACAACGGGACGATCCCGCTCCGCGCGCTCGCACAGTTCGGCTCGTATCTCTTCGTCTGCCGCGATGATTTCCCGCAGCCGCACGCCTACCAGCTCGCCGAGACCCTGGCGGAACAGTGGCAAGACGTGGACCCGGCGCCGCCGAGTCGCGCCCGGGTCCCGAAGCCGGTCTCATCCGGGCCGATCCCGATCCACCCCGGCGCGCTCGAGTACTACGCGGACCATCCGCCGCGCGACTAAGTCGCTCGTCCAATAAACCAGGACGTCGCCATAGCGGCGCGTCCCCGTCCCGCCGCGCGACATTGACCCCCTTTCGCCGGGGTCCGTAGAATGCCGCGACCGTTGCGGTGGAGTCGTTCCGCCGCCGCGCGGTATTCGTGGCAACAGCCGGAGAAACGTCATGTCCAAGCAAGTCGGATTCATCGGGCTCGGCCGCATGGGCGAGCCGATGGCGTTGCGGCTCCTCGCCGCCGGCTACGGGCTCGTCGTGCACGACGTCCGGCCGGAGTCGGTCGCGGCGCTCGTCGCGAAAGGAGCGCGCGCCGCCGCCTCGCCGGCGGAGGTCGCCTCGGCCGTCGACACGGTGCTGCTCAGCCTGCCGACGCCGCCGATCGTCCGCGAGGTGGCGGCGAAGGTGGCAGGCGGGTCGAAAGTGAAAACGGTGATCGACCTATCGACCACCGGCGCGACCGCGGCGCGCGAGATCGCGGCGGCGCTCGCGGCGAAGGGCATCACCGCGGTCGACTCGCCGGTGAGCGGCGGCGTCGCGGGGGCGGTCGCCGGCACGCTCGCGGTGATGGTCGCCGGCCCGCGGCCGCTCTGCGCCGAGCTCGAGCCGATGCTCGCGGTGTTCGGCAAGGTGTTCTTCATCGGCGAGCGCCCGGGCATGGGCCAGACGATGAAGCTCGCGAACAACCTGCTTTCGGCCACCGCGATGGCGGCGACGGCCGAGGCGATCGTGTTCGGCGTCAAGTCGGGGCTCGATCCGGCGGTGATGTGCGACGTGATCAACGCCGGCAGCGGCCGCAACACGGCGTCGATGGACAAGGTGCCGCGGCAGGTGATCACGCGCAAGTTCAGCCAGGGGTTCGCGACCGGCCTGATGTACAAGGACGTCCGGCTCTGCCTCGAGGAGGCGGAGGCCGCCGGGGTGCCGATGCCGGTGGCGACCGGCGTGCGCGCGCTGTGGGCGCGGGCGAACGAGGAGCTCGGCCCGGACTCGGACATGACCGCCATCGTCCAGCTCATCGAGCGGGCGGCGGGCGTCGAAGTGAAAGGCAAATAGAGGAGGACGAGCGATGGCCGACCCGAAACCCTACGAGATCTACGCGATCAAGTACGGCGACCACCACCGGCTCGCCGGCGAGAACTTCATCGGCGGCGACCCGCACAACGGGCCGATGCCGCTCGACTACTTCGTCTGGGCGATCCGGGGCGCGGACAGGACCTGGATCGTCGACACCGGCTTCGACGCGGCCATGGGCAAGCAGCGGGGCCGCAACGTGATCCGCTGCCCGTCCGAGGGGCTGAAGGCGCTCGACATCGACGCCGACAAGATCGAGGACGTGATCATCAGCCACATGCACTACGACCACTGCGGGAGCCACAAGCTCTTCGAGCGCGCGCGCTACCACGTGCAGGACAAGGAGATGTTCTACGCCACCGGGCGCTGCATGTGCCACGCGCCGCTCCGCCACGCGTACGACATCGAGGACGTGGTGAAGATGGTGCGGCGGCTGTACGACGGCCGGGTCGCCTTCCACGACGGCGACGAGGAGCTCGCGCCGGGGATCAGCGTGCACTTCGTCGGCGGGCACACGATGGGGCTGCAGATGGTGCGGGTGTGGACGAAGCGCGGCTGGGTGGTGCTCGCGTCCGACGCGGCCCACTTCTACGCCAACATGGAGCAGGTGCGGCCGTTCCCGATCGTCTACAACGTCGCCGACATGCTCGCCGGCCACCAGCGGGCGTACGCGCTCGCGAGCTCGCGCCAGCACGTCATCCCGGGGCACGACCCGCTGGTGATGAAGCGCTATCCGGCGCCGAATCGCGCGCTCGAGGGGATCGTCGCGCGGCTGGACGTCGAGCCGGTCCGCGGACTGAGCGTCCGCTCGCGAAACCGGAAAAACAGGGCCCTGTCGCGAGGGCCCTTCGATTTTCTGGAGCGGGTGATCGGAATCGAACCGACGTTCACAGCTTGGGAAGCTGTTGTCTTGCCATTACGCCAAAGTGCTTTATCGCTCGAAGTGTCGAGGAATCTTGCGGTGGCTTGGTGGGACGTTGCGCCCGGAAGAGTGAACTTTCTAAGTTCCTTGCATTCGTCTATTCTTCTGTTCACCAGAAGGCAGGCCAAGGAGGACTCGATGATTCGAGCAAGCCGTACCCACGTCGCTGCCGGATTGATCCTCGTCGCGGGCGCGGCGCATGCCTTTCCCTACACCGGAATTGCCGTCCTCGGCGACAGCCTGCCGGACGGCGGCAACAATGCCGCCGTGTTCGACGCTAGCGGACTCGGCATGAGCCCGCCGATCCCGCCCGGCACCTTGCGGACACCAACGCCGATCGCCTCGCCTGCATTCATCCCGACGTTTCCCTACGCATCCAACCGCTACAGCAACGGACCAGTTTGGGTCGAACAGCTCGCCATATCTCTCGGGTTGGGATTGCAACCCTCCGCATTCGGGGGGACGAACTTTGCCTTCGGCGGTGCACGCACCGGACCGCTCAATTCGCCGTTCCCCTTCAGTCTGCTCGATCAGGTTCAGATGTTCCTCGCCGCCACGAGTGGCGTGGCGCCGGGCGACTGGCTGTACATCGTGGTCGGTGGCGGCAACGACTTGCGCGACGCGCTGGTGCCGGGCGCGAATGTCCCGCAGATCATCGCCGACTATGCAACGAACATGGGAACGATCCTCGCGCAGCTCACCGGGGCGGGAGCGGACCAGATCCTGCTCGCGAACGTTCCCGATGTCGGCAAGACGCCCGCGGTACAGGCGGCCGGGCCGGCGGCGGCCGGGGGCGCGACCGCACTCGCGATGCGATGAACGACGCCCTGGCCGGCGTGCTGCAGGGCCTCACACCGCAGGCACTCGACGGCATCGACATCCTCGACACGTTCGGTTTGCTCAACAGGGTGTTCGTCGATCCGGGTATCGATGCCAAGTCCGCCTGCGCGTTCAGCCAGGCCTGCATCGACAATCCGAGCAACACGTTCTTCTGGGACGGCATTCATCCGACGACGGTCGGCCATCAGCTCCTTGCGGATGCGGCGCTGCGCGTTATTCCCGAGCCGCCCGTTCTGCTACTGCTGCTGAGCGTGGCGCTGCTGCTGGCGGTACCGGCATTTGCGGCCGGACCCAAGGCGAGGAATTAAAGTGGAGCGGGTGATCGGAATCGAACCGACGTTCACAGCTTGGGAAGCTGTTGTCTTGCCATTAGACGACACCCGCGACCCGGCGGAATTGTAACCGGCCGCCCAGCCAAGCGGGAACGCACGCCCCTACTCGTCCTTCATTCCGGCGGCCGCCGCGAACGCGCAGACCGCCCGCGCTATTCGGCGGTGATGCCGGCCTCGCGGACGAGCCGCGTCCACTTCGCGATCTCCGCCTTCACGTAGGCGTCGGTCGCCTCCGGGCTCATGCGCACGACACGCCCGGTCGCCTTCTCGAAGCGCGCGACGACCTCGGGGTGCTCGACGACCTTCGCGGTCTCGGCGCGCAGCCGCTCGAGGATCGGCTGCGGCGTCTTCGCCGGCGCGAACAGACCGAACCAGGTCTCCATCTCGAGCGTGGCGACGCCGCTCTCGTTGATCGTCGGCACCGCCGGCAGCAGCGGGTTCCGTTGCGCGGACGAGGTCGCGATGCCCTTCACCTGGCCGCCCTCGATGTACGGCCGGGCGGTGCCGGTGAGGTCGTAGAAGAGGTCGACGCGCCCGCCGAGGAGGTCCGGGTACACCGCGCCGGCGCCCTTGTACGGGACGAAGTGGAAGCTCGTACCGGTAAGCTTCGCGAGGATCGCCGCGCCGATCTGCTGCCCGGTGCCGGGGCCGCCGACCGCGAAGTTGATCTTGCCCGGGTTCGCGCGCGCGTACTCGACGAGCTCCTTCAGCGTGGACTGCGGCAGGTCCTTCCGCCCGACCAGGGTGTACGAGTAGGTCGCGATCAGGCCGACCGGCGTGAAATCGACGAGCGGGTCGTAGGAGAGCTCCTTGTAGAGCCCCGGGTTCAGCGCGATGTTGCTCAAGCCGCCGACGACGAGCGTGTAGCCGTCGGGCGCCGAGCGCGCCGCCGCCGTCGTGCCGACCACCGTGCCCGACCCGACGCGGTTCTCGACGATGAACTGCTGGCCGACCTGCGCCGAGAGCCGCTCGGCGGCGACCCGGGCGACGAAGTCGAAGCCGCCCCCGGGCGGGTTCGGCGCGATGATCTTGACCGGCCGGTTGGGGTAGTCCTGCGCCGTCGCCACTGCGACGAACACGGCGAGCGCGAGGGCCGCAACCGCCCGGCCGCTGCGAATCTGGCGGGCCATCTCTCCTCCTCCGTCGGATCGTCCCGCCGGACTCTAGCAGGGTGTGTGGAGATGGGGGCCACCGCCCCTTCGACCCCCTGGCACGGCGAAGACACGCTGGCCGCCGAGACGCCGCAACGCCGCGCGGTGCTATGATTTCCGTCCCATGCTCGAGCTATCGGTGAACGGCGAAACGAAGCGCTTCGACGGCGCGCTCGACGTCGCGCGGCTGCTCGAGCGGCTCGAGCTCGCCGGCAAGAAGGTCGCCGTCGAGCGGAACGGCGAGATCGTCCCGCGCAGCAGGTACCGGGCGACGCCGCTCGCGAACGGCGACCGGCTCGAGATCGTGGTCGCCGTCGGCGGAGGCTGAAGACCGATGAACGCCCCAACGCAACCGCTGGCCGATCCACTGGTGATCGCCGGGAAGGCCTACGCCTCGCGCCTGCTGATCGGCACCGGCAAGTACCGCGACTTCGACGAGACCCGCCGCGCGGTCGAGGCGAGCGGCGCCGAGATCGTCACCGTCGCCATCCGGCGCACCAACATCGGCCAGAACGCGAACGAGCCGAGCCTGCTCGACGCGGTGCCGCCCTCGAAGTACACGTACCTCCCCAACACCGCCGGCTGCTACACCGCGGATGACGCCGTCCGGACGCTCCGCCTCGCGCGCGAGCTGCTCGACGGGCACGAGCTGGTGAAGCTCGAGGTCCTCGGCGACCCGCACACGCTCTTTCCGAACGTGATGGAGACGTTGCGGGCCGCCGCGACGCTGGTGAAGGACGGCTTCAAGGTGATGGTGTACACGAGCGACGACCCGATCATCGCCAAGGAGCTCGAGGCGATCGGCTGCGTCGCGGTGATGCCGCTCGCTTCGCTGATCGGCTCCGGCATGGGGATCCTCAACCCCTGGAACCTCCAGCTCATCCTGGAGAAGGCGGGCGTGCCGATCATCGTCGACGCCGGCGTCGGCACCGCCTCGGACGCGGCGATCGCGATGGAGCTCGGCTGCGACGCGGTGCTGATGAACACCGCGATCGCGAAAGCCCGCGACCCCGTGCTCATGGCGCAGGCGATGCGGAAGGGCGTCGAAGCCGGCCGCGACGCCTGGCGCGCCGGCCGCATGCCGAAGAAGCTCTACTCGGCAAGCCCGAGCTCCCCGACCGAAGGGTTGATCACGCCGAAGTCGTGAGCGGTCGCACGGTCGTGAGCGACCCCGCGCACCGCTCGATCCGCAGCTACGTCCTGAGGCAGGGCCGCACCACGGCCGCGCAGGCGCGCGCCCATCGCGAGCTCGCGCCCGTCTACGGCATCCCGTTCGGCGCGGCGCCGCTCGACCTCGACCGCACGTTCGGGCGCGCGGCGCCGAAGGTGCTCGAGATCGGCTTCGGCATGGGCGAGACGACCGCCGCGATCGCCGCGGCGCATCCGGAGATCGACTACCTCGGGATCGAGGTGCACACGCCCGGGGTCGGCAGCCTGCTGAACCGGATCGAAGCGCTCGGCCTCGCGAACGTGCGCGTCATCCAGCACGACGCGGTGGAGGTCCTGGAGCGCATGATCGCGCCGGCCGCGCTCGACGGCGTGCACCTGTTCTTTCCCGACCCGTGGCCGAAGAAGCGGCACCACAAGCGCCGGCTGGTGCAGGCGCCGTTCGTGCGGCTCCTCGCCGCGCGGATGAAGCGCGGGGCCTGCGTCCACGCCGTGACCGACTGGGAGGACTACGCGCACCAGATCCTGGCGGTGCTCGCCGCCGAGCCGGCGCTCGAGAACACCGCGGCCGGCTTCGCCCCCCGCCCGGAGTCGCGGCCGCAGACCAAGTTCGAGCGGCGCGGCGTCGGCCTCGGGCACCAAGTGTGGGATGCGGTATTCCGGAAGCGCTAGCTGCCCCGCGCGCGGCGGCGTGGTCTATGCTAACGGCGTAACCCGGGCGCCCGGCATGAACCTCCCCTCCGTCAGCCTGCGCGCGACGCTGTTCGCGATGATCGCGGCCATCGTCGTCCCGCTCGCCGTGCTGCTGTGGCTCGCCGGGTGGTACGCCGACACCGGGCTGCCGGGGCGGGCGGCGTTCGCGCCGGTTCAGCGCGCGCTCGAGATGTGGGTCGCGTTCGCTGCGCTCGTCGCCGCCGGCGCGACCGGCCTCGCGTGGATCATGGCGCGGCGCCTCGCCCGGCCGGTGGCGGCGATCGTCGAAGCCATGCAGCGCGCGTCCTCGGGCGCCGCCGACGCCGTCGCGCCGGAAAGCGGTCCGCGCGAGATCGCGCTCATCGGCGCCGAGTTCAACCGGATGATGGCGGCGCGCGGGCGGCTCGAAGCGGAGCGGCAGGCGGCGCTCGCGCGGGCCGAGGCGCACGAGCAGCGGCTCGGCAAGATCATCGAGACGATCGCCGAGGGCGTCCTGATCCTCGGGCCGGACGGGCGCTACGAGCTCGCCAACCGGGCCGAGGAGGTCCTCCTCGGCGTACCGCGCGACCACATCGTCGGCGTGCGCTTCGACGAGGTGTCCTGGGGCCGCGCCGCCGTCGACGGCACGGCGTTCGACCTCCGTGACCATCCCTTCGAGCGGCTGCGCGCGGGCGGACCGACGATACGCGACCAGGTGTTCCAGATCATCACGCCGCAGGGCCGCGCGCGCATGGTCTCGGTCAACGCCGCCGCCCTGCGCGACGCTGCCGGCAGGTTCGACGGCATCGTGATGACCGGCGTCGACATCACCGACCGGAAGGGTGCGGAGCAGCGCCTGCGCGACGTCATCGAGACGATGACCGAGACGATCACGATCCTGGATGCCGACGGGTGCTTCGAGCTGACCAACCGCGCCACCGAGCGGACGCTCGGCACGCCGCGCGAGCAGATCATCGGCCGCCGGTACGACCGGGTGCCGTGGCGGCGGCTCGCGGCCGACGGCTCGCCGCTGCGCGACGAGGACCACCCGTTCGAGCGGCTCGCCCGCGGCGAGCCGAGCATCCGCGACTTCGAGTTCCTAGTCGCGCCCCCAGACGGCGGCGCGCCGCGGCGGGTCTCGTTCAATGCGGTGCCGCTGCACGATGCAGCCGGCAACTTCGACGGCGTCGTCATCACCGGCGTCGACGTCACGGAGCGGCGGAGCGCCGAGCGGCGGCTCGCCGACATCATCGAGTCGCTCGGCGAGTGCCTCATCCTGGTCGGCGCGGACGGGCGCTACCAGCTCACCAACCGCGCCCAGGAGGAGCTGCTCGGCGTCGGCCGCGACCGGATCATCGGCGTCCGCTTCGACGAGGTCTCGTGGGAACGCCGGTCGGCGGACGGCGCGCCGTTTCGCATCGAGGATCATCCGTTCGCCCGGCTCGCCCGCGGCGAGCCGGGCGTGCGCGATTTCGAGATGCAGGTCGTCACCCCGCAGGGCCGCGCGCGCACGATGCTCGCGAGCGCGATGCCGCTGCACGACGCTGCCGGCAACTTCGACGGTGCCGTGCTCACCGCCGTCGACATCACCGCCCGGAAGGCGGCCGAGCGACGGCTGCGCGACATCATCGAGACGATCTCGGAGGGTCTCTTCATCATCGACGCGGAGGGGCGCTACGAGCTCGTCAACCGCGCCGCCGAGGAGCTGCTCGGCACGCCGCGCGAACGGGTGATCGGGCTGCGCTACGACCAGGCGCCGTGGGGACGGCTCGAGGCGGACGGCTCCACGTACCGCCTCGAGGACCACCCGTTCGAGCAGCTGCGCCGCGGGCGGCCGCGGGTGCGCGACCGCGAGGTCCAGTTCGTGCCGCCGAACGCACCGCCGCTGCTCGCCTCGGTCAACGCCGTGCCGCTCCGGGACGCGGACGGCAGGTTCGACGGCATCGTCACGACCTGGGCCGACATCAGCGAGCGGCGGCGGGCCGAGCGGCGCCTGCGCGAGACGATCGAGACCATGGCCGAGGGATTCGCGATCATCGGCGCGGACGGGCGCTACGAGCTCTTCAACCGCGCCGCCGAGGACATGATCGGCTTTCCCCGCGAGCGCGTGCTCGGGGTCCGATTCGACGCCGTGCCGTGGCTGCGGATCGCCGCCGACGGCGGTCCGTTCGCGAGCGCCGATCACCCGTTCGAGCGGCTGCGCCGCGGCGACGCGGTGGCGCTGCGCGATTACGAGTACCGGCTGGCGACCGCCAAGGGCGCGGTGCGGACGATCTCGACCAATGCCGCCGCGCTCCGCGACGCCGCCGGCAACTTCGACGGCGTGGTGATGACCTGGTCCGACGTCACCGACCGCAAGAACGCCGAGCGGCGGCTGCGCGACATCATCGAGACGATGGCCGAGGCGGTGATGATCATCGGCGCGGACGGGAGCTACGAGCTCGTCAACCGCGAGGCGGAGGAGCTGCTCGGCCGGCCGCGCGAGCGCATGATCGGCTTTCGCCAGGGCGACATGCCGTGGGCGCGCCTGGCGGTCGACGGCCGCCAGCTCCGCGTCGAGGAGCTGCCGCTCGAGCGCCTGCGACGGGGCGAGCCGGCGCTGCACGCCTACGAGTTCCAGCTCGTGCTGCCGCACGGCCCGCCGCGGACGGTGCTGCTCAACGCCGGGCCCCTGCGTGACGCGACCGGCAAGTTCAACGGGGTCGTGCTGTCGGGCTTCGACATCACCGAGCGGAAGGTCGCCGAACGCCGGCTCGCGGAGTACACGGCGCGGCTCGGGACGCTGTCGCGCCGCGTGCTTGCCGTGCAGGAGGAGGAGCGGCGCGCGGTAGCGCGCGAGCTGCACGACGAGCTCGGCCAGGTGCTTACCGCGGTGCGGCTCAATCTCCAGACCCTGCGCCGCCGCTCGCGCGACCCGGAGCTGCGGCCGGTGTTCGAGGACGGGCTCGCCCTGCTCGAGACCGCGATCGCCGAGGTGCGCGCGCTGTCGACGCGGCTCCGGCCGACGATCCTCGACGACCTCGGGCTCGAGGCGGCGCTGCGCTCGCACCTCGAACGCAGCCGCGCGCGCGCCGAGCTCGAGCTCGACGCCGACATCACCCTGCCGCACAAGCGCCTCGACCCCGCGGTCGAGACCGCGTGCTTCCGCATCGTGCAGGAGGCGATGACGAACGTCGTGCGCCACGCCGGTGCGCACCGGCTGGCGGTCGCGCTCCGGGCCGTCGACGGCGAGCTCGTGCTCTCGGTGCGCGACGACGGTCACGGCTTCGACCCGGCCGCCGCGGCCCAGCGCGCCGCCCGCGGCGAAAGCGCGGGCCTGTCGGGCATGGAGGAACGGGCGCAGCTCGCCGGCGGCCGGCTCGAGATCGACGCCGCGCCCGGCCGCGGGACCGAAGTGCGGGCGGTGTTCCCGCTCGCGGAGGCCGCCGGTTGAAGATCCGCATTCTCCTCGCCGACGATCACGCGCTCGTCCGCGCCGGCATGAAGTCGCTGATCGAGTCGGCCGAAGGCTTCGAGGTCGTCGGCGAGGCGTCGAACGGCCGCGAGGCGGTCCGGCTCGCGCGCGCGCTCAAGCCGGACGTCGCGCTCCTCGACATCGCGATGCCGGAGCTGAACGGGCTCGACGCGGCGCGCCGGCTCGCGACCGAGTGCCCCGAGGTGCGCGTCCTCATCCTGTCGATGCACACCGACCCGGCGTACGTCCGCGAGGCGATGCAGGCGGGCACCGCCGGCTACGTGCTGAAGGAAGCGGGCGTCGAGGAGCTCGAGCTCGCGATCCGCGCCGCGCTGCGCGGCGAGCGCTACCTCGACCCGCGGGTGTCGAAGCAGGTGATCGAGGGCTACGTGAAGGGGCTGGACGCGGACGAGGCCGGTCCGGCGCTCACGCCGCGGCAACGCGAGATCCTGCAGCTCATCGCCGAGGGCCGTTCCACGCGCGAGATCGCGCAGCGGCTGCACCTCTCGGTCAAGACGGTGGAGACCCACCGCGCCCAGATCATGGACCGCCTCGGGATCCGCGACGTGGCCGGCTTGACCCGTTACGCCATCCGGATTGGCCTGATCAGCGGCGAGCGGTAGCGCCGGGCGCATTTTTCGACGGCGGCACCCCGACTCAGGGGTGCGGCGCGGCCAATCTAGGGGGTTCCCCGATTGGTCCGGCGGCGCCGTGTGCGTACCCTCGCCGCCGTGAACTCGAGCTGGGGCCATGCTATCGCAGATCCCGCGTGCCATAACCTGGTGCCGGGAGACTGGCCGTCGGGGAGCGGCAGTATCCCGCTCGAGTTCACACTCGCCGCCGGCGCCGGGGTGCCGGGATGAGGCGGAGCGCACCCGCCGATCCGTTCGCCGCGCTGGTGCGCGAGTTCGAGCTCGAGCTCGTGCACCTGAAGCAGATGCTCGCCCTCGCCGAGGAGGAGCAGCGCAACCTCGTCGCCGGGGACATGACGCGCCTCGACGCGATCTCCGCCGAGAAGCTCGGGCAGCTGCATGCGCTGGAGCTGTACACGAACCAGCGCGCCGTCTACCTCGCCCAGCAGGGCTTCTCCAGCGACGCGAACGGCCTCGCCGCGTGCGCGCTCTCCGCCGGCCGCCGCGGGCGCTTGCTCACCGCCGCCTGGAAGCGCGTGGCAGAGGCGCTCGGCGACCTGCGCGACCTGAACGAGGAAAACGGCACGCTGCTCCGCGCCCGCCTCGCGGAAGTGGGCGACCCGGTCGCGCAGCTTCCCGACCTCGCCCGGCTGGAGCGCTGACCGCCATGAACGCCAGCGCCTGGCAGCCCTCGACCCGTCAGATGCGGATCCGGATCCTCGTCGTCGACGAGAACGAGCGGCTCCTGCACGCCCTGCTGCAGCTCCTCGCGACCGAGCCGGCGGTCGAGGTCGTCGGCTCGGCGCGATCGCTCGACGAGGCGGTCGTCCAGGCCGCCGCGCTCGGGCCCGAGCTCGTGCTGATCGACTGGAGCCTGCCGCAGCCGGCGGCAATCGGAGTGCTGCCGGATCCTGCGCCGGCACCCGGTGCCGCCGCGGATCGTCGCCCTGCTCGGCGACGACGACGAGTCGTATCGCGACTCCGCCGCCGCCGGCGGCGCGGATGCCGCGGTCGGCAAGGGACGGCTGAGCGAGGCGCTGCTCCCATTGCTCGACGAGCTGTTCCCGGCGCGTTCGCCCGAACGCTGACCGCGGCCGGCGTCAGCCGGCGCCGGAACGCCCGGCGAGCGTCGCCCGGTCGTAGCCCGCGACCTTCTTGTAACCCTCCGACATCGCGTCGAGCTCCGCGAGGCTGATCACGTCCTCGATGCGCGCGAACGGCCGGTCGCCGCTCCGCAGCTTGACCTCGCGCAGGATCGCGTCCGGCGGCGTCGTGCGGTTGGCCAGCACGACCCTGGATGTCGCCGGCAGCCGCGCCGCCTCGTAGGCGCGCAGGGCCCCGGCCGGGTCGCCGCGGGCCGCCAGCTCGTCCGCGAGGGCGCGTGCGTCGAGGATCGCCTGGCCCGCGCCGTTCGAACCGCGCGGCACCATCGGATGCGCCGCGTCCCCGAGCAGCGTGAGACGCCCGAAGGTCCACCGCGCGAGCGGATCCTGGTCGACCATCGGGTACTCGTAGATCGCGTCCGCGGCGCGGATCAGCCCGGGCACGTCGCACCAGTCGAAGTGCCAGTCGCGGTACGGTCCGATGAAGTCGTCGATGCGGCCCGGCCGCGCCCAGTCGCGCTTCGGGAGATAGCGCGGGGTCTCGATCTCGGCCAGCCAGTTCACGAGCTGGCGCCCTTCGGCATCGACCCGGTCGCGGATCGGGTAGATGACCATTTTCCCCGGGTTCAGCCAGCCGGCGCGCACCATCGTCGCGCCGGAGAGCATCGGCGGCCAGCGCGTCACGCCGCGCCACATGTTGACGCCGGAGTAGCGGGGCTCGCCTTCGTCAGGGTGGAACTGCCTCCGCAGTACCGAATGGACACCGTCGCAGCCGATGACGGCGCTGCCGCGCTGGGGCGCGAGCGGCTCGCCGGTCGCACCGTGCACGAATTGCGCGGTCGCGTCGTCGGCGCCGTCCGCGGCGCGCACGCACTTCCAGCCGAGCTGTAGCCGCTCGGCGCCCGCCCGGCTCGCGAACGCCTCCGCCAGCACCGCCTGCAGGTCACCGCGATGGATCGAGTACTGCGGCCACTCGTAGCCGGCGTGCCGTCCGAGCGGCTCGCGGTAGATGAGCTGGCCGAAGCGGTTGAAGAACGCCGCCTCCTGCGTGAGCACCGCGACGCGCGCGAGGGCCGCCTCCAGGCCGAGCTCGCCGAACTCCTGCGCAGCGTGCGGGAGGATGTTGATCCCCACGCCGAGCGGCTTGATCTCCGGCGCCGCCTCGTAGACGCGGCAGGCAATGCCGCGGGCGTGGAGCATCAGCCCCAGCGTAAGCCCGCCGATCCCGGCGCCGATGATCAGGACGTCCATGCGTCCCTCGTCAGGTTCCAGGCCTCGGCTCACCGACCGCCGCGGCGAGCGCGCGATCGATCACCGCACCGCCCTCCGCGACGACGCGCGCCTTGCCTTCCCGCAGCGCGGCCGCGAGCGCCCCCGGCGCGACGTGACGCGCCGCCGCGCCGCGCGCGGTGAAGAGGTAGATGGTCCGCTGCGGGCTGATCCAGGTGAGCTTCGCGCGCACCGCCGGACCTGCGTCCGCGAACTCGACCACCGCGCCGCGTGCGAGGACCGGCGCCGCGTCGTGCGCGAGGTCGGGCGCCTCGATCGCGCCGCTCGCGGGCGGCGCGGGCGCCGCGGCCGGCGGCGGCGGGACGGGCGGACGCTTCGCGCGCGCCGCTTGCAGCAGCGCGGTGTGGGCCCGCATGAGCTCGTCCAGGAACGCGCGCTGCGTCTCCGCGGTCGCGCCGACCGCCTTCATCCCGCGGTTGAGCGCCGGGACGAGCTTCGGCAGCAGGGCGGTGAGGCGCGGGACGTCGGCCGGCTGCTTCGGGGCGACGCTCCAGACGAGCTCGTCGACGAGCGCGAGCCGCGCGTCCCAGCCCTCGTCGCCCGCCCGGCCGTGCCGTTCCGCGTCGGCGAGGACGTTGGTCCAGATCTCGGTCAGGAAGCGCTGCACGAATGCGGGCGCTAGCGCGATGCGGCTCGCCACCGCGGCAGTCGCGCGGGCGCGCAGCGCTTCGCCCTGCTCCCGGTCGGTGAGCTCCGCCGCGAGCGCCGCGACTTCCTGCTCGCCCTCGCGCGCGAGCTCCACGACGAGGGCCGCGAGCCGCTCGCGCGCGGCGACGAACACTGCGAGGTCCGCCGCGAACGCGGCGAGCACCTCGTCGATGATCGCGCGCACGCCGGCGACGAAGCGGCCGTCGGGCCCGGCGTCGATCTCCGGGTCGGTCGCCGAGTCGGCGATCGCCGTCAGCAGCTCGCGCAGCGGGTGCTCGCGCCGGGCGAAGAAGCTGCGGTCGAGCACCGCCGCCTTGAACGCGACGATCTGGAGCCGCGCGATCTCGGCCTTGACCGCCGCGGAAAGGTCGCGGTCGTGCAGCACGAAATCGAACACGACCGAAACGAGCTCCCCGGTGAGCTGCTCGAGCGGGTGCTCGCGCGTCTGCGCGAGATGCGCGACGACCGCCGCGAGATCGCCGGGACCGCCCGCGGCATCCCCGGCTCCGGCGCCCTGCATCTGCGACAGCTGGTCGAGCAGGCCCTGCGGCGCGGGCGTAGTCATCGCCCGCTCGTAGAGCGACCCTTCGGGGTTGGCGAGCATGCGGGCGCCGTGGCGGCGCGACGTCGCCGGCCCCTCGAGCAGCGCGCCGACGATCGCGCGCACGTCGATCGGCGCGCCGGTCGCGCCGGGCAGGAGCTCCTTCAGCGCCATGGCCTGGCTGACCGTCATGCCGGCCGGCAGCCCCGGCACCTTGGACGCGTCCGCCGCCGGCGCGGGAGCGCCCGGGCCGGTGGCACGCCGCCCTGCCTGCCCCGCCGACGTGCGCTGCACCTGGCGGCGGATCCGCGGCAGCACCCCCTCGGCGAGCAGCATGTCGTTCAGCTCGGCGTAGAGCTTGCGCAGCGCGAGCGCGAGGTGCGGCTGCAGGGCGTTGACAAGCGCCATCCGCACCGGTCCCGGCTGGGGCACGGCCTCGCACGCGCGCTGCAGCGCCTCGAGCGCGGTCTCGGGACCCAACGGGTTGGCGGCGCCCTCGAGCGACCTGCCGCCGGCGAGCTCGCCGAGCCGCGCGCTGACGCCGGCGAGCTCGTCGGCGTCGATCTCGTCGGTCGTCTTGCGCAGCAGCCGCCCGAGCGCGATCTCGAGCTCGACCGTGTCGTCGTCCACCAGCGTGAAGCTCGCATGGTCGGTCGCGACGCCGCCCGCTCCGCGCGGCGCGGGCGCGAGCTTGCGATCGAAGGTCTCCAGGAGGCCGCGCTCGAACGCGCGCTCGATCGCGCCGCGCTGCGCCTCGGCCGCCTCGGCCGCGTCGGCGAGGATCTTCTGCTCGGGCGGCGAGGTCGAAGCGGCCGCGGCCTCGCGGAGCTCGTTCGGGAGCGCGGCGAGCGCACCCGCGACCTCGGGCGGCAGCTTCCCGCGCGCGAGCTCGCGCGCGCGCGCGAAGAGGGTGGCGGGGCTGGCGCTCATGCCGGGGAGGATGCCGCGAAATGCCGGCGCGTGGCCGACCCGCCCGGGCGCGAGCGGCTCACCCCTGCAGCGCCGGGTCCGCCGCCGCGCGGTAGTGCCGGTTCGCCTCGGGCTCGCGCCCGATCCGCTCGTAGACGCGCGCGGCGGCGACGTGCGCCGTGCGCGAAGGTTGCAGCGACAGGCTCGCGTCGAGATAGCTCGTCGCCTTCCCCCACAGCCCGCGCTCGGCGCAGAGCCGCCCGAGCGTGGCGAGCAGCGCCGCGTCGCGCGGATGGGTCTTCAGCCAGCGCTCGCACTGCTCGAGGCGCTCGAGCGCGTCGGCCTCGTGCGTGCACTCGGCGTAGAGCGCCACCAGCTCCGAGGACCACTCGGCCTCGAGCGCCGCGCGGATCAGCACGTGCGCCTCGCGGCAGGCACCGAGCGAGATGAAGAGCCGCGCCGCGGCCGCGGCGATGCGCGGCTGGACGCGATCCGCGGCCGGCACCTGGTCCCAGAACGCCGCGAGACTCTCGGCGTCGAGCGCCTTCTTCCGCAGGTTCTCGATGGTCGCGGTGATCCGCAGCTGCGCCGCCGGCTCGGGTGCGATCGCGCCGCGCTTCTCGAGCAGCCGCAGGAGGCGCAGCACCTCGTCCCAGTTCTGCAGCCCCTGCTCCGCGCGCATCAGCAGGCGGAGCGTCGCGACGTGCCGCGCGCCGGTCGCGTGCAGCTCGCGCAGGATCTCGCCCGCTTCCTCGAACCGCCGCTCGTCGAGGGCGAGCTCGGCCTCGGTGGCGAGGCGGGCGTTGCGGCTCGCGCCGGCCGCGCCCTCGGCGCGGGCGAGCCAGATCCGGCGCCGCTCGGGATCGTGCAGCTGGTGCGCCGACCTGGCCGCGAGCAGCGCGGCGAGCCCGGGCGCCTCGTCGAGGTCGTACGCCTTCGACGCGAACTTCTCCGAGCGGCCGAAGCGGCCTTCGAGGAACGCCTGCCAGGCGTCGCGCAGCGCGCTCTGGCCGCGCGCCGCGCGGCTCCGCCGGCGATAGGCCGCGACATACGACGGCAGCCGCACCGTGTGCGCGGTGACGCGCAGCAGGCCGTGCAGCACCGCGAACAGCGCGACCAGCCCGAGCAGGACGAGCGTGAGCGAGATCTCGATGCGATACGGCGGGTACACGACCACCGCATAGCCCTCGCCGTAGCGGGCGGCGAGGGAGAACGCGACCGCGGCCGCGAGCACGATGATCAGGGTGACGAGCCAGCGCATCCGGGTTACTTCACCGCTTTCTCGCGCGGCAGCTTGAGCGTCCGCACGGCGTTCAGGCTGTCCGCGATGGTCGGCAGCTCGACGTTCACCGCGGCGGTCGCGAGCTGGGCGAGCGTCTGCGCGGCGGTCGCGACCGGCTTCTGTTTGACGTCGAACCAGCGGTTGAGCGAGGCCTGTGCGGCCTTGATGTCGCCGCGGAACGCCGCCTCGTCGCGCTGCAGGAGCGCGAGCCGCGCGTGCAGCAGACGCAGCTTGAGGTTCTCGCGCAGGTAGAAGCGGTTCTCGGGCGCCACCAGGGACGCGTCCGAGGCATCGAGCCGCTGCACCCGCACCAGCCCCTTCAGCTCCTCCCAGACGCCGCGCCAGGCGCGCTGCCAGCCGCTCTCGGCTCCGCCGCCGTTCGCGTCGCCGGCCGCCGGCGGCGCCGCGTCGCGCGTCCGGCCGTCGACGAGGAGCGGGAGCGAGTCCACGGCCGCGATCACCTGGTCGATGCGCACCGTCATTCCGGCGATATCGAGGCTCGGCGCGTTCCGGAGCCGCTCGACGTCGCGGGCGATCACCCGGCGCAGCGGCAGGAACTGCGGGCGGTCGGAGCGGGCGAGCCTGGCGTCGGCGGTCTGCAGGGCGGCGAGCGCGCCCTGCACGTTGCCGGCGAGCTGGAGCTGCTGGGCGGCGATCGCGAGCGTCTGCTCGACCTCGGCGAGCAGCCAGTCGTCGCCGCGAGCGCGAGAGCTCCTGGTAGAGCGACTCGAGCGCGAGCTGCTGGCTCTGCGACTCGAGCAGCTTCGCCTCGAGCGCGCCGATCCGCGCCAGCGCGTCGCGCACCGCGTCCTGGGTCTCCTTGGCGATGGTGCGGCTGTCGCGCGCCTCGGTCCCCGCCTCGCGGAGCTGCTTCGCGACGCCCTCGCGCAGCTCGGCGAGCTCGCTGCGGGAGCCCCACCAGCTCCAGGCGAGCAGCATCACCGCGACGCCGAGGCCGGCGATGGCGAGCGGCAGCCAGCGCTCCGCGCCGCTGCGGGCGCGGGCGAGCATCGGCGCTTCCGCGGGATCCATCGTGTCGGGTCGACGGTGACGCTATGACGGTTACATTCTCGCCCAAAACGCCGCGAGCGCGGCGGCGATGCCGTCGTCGCCCGGCGCGGTCTCGATCACCCGCTCGCAGCCGAGCGCGCGGGCGCCTTCGGCGATGCGCGCGTGCGGCGCGAAGAGCGGCGTGCGCCGCAGCCGCGTCCGGCCGGCGTCGCCCGCCAGGTCGAAGAGGTTCCGCAGGCCTTCGCTCGAGCCGACGGCGACCGCGTCGATCGCGCCGCCCTCGAGCGCGCGCGCGAACGCGCCGGCGTCGGCGGCCGGCTTGGCCCGCCGGTAGCACTCGACGTAGTCGACGGTGGCGCCGCGGCTGCGCAGGGTGTCGCCGAGGAGCTCGCGCCCGCCGTTGCCGCGGAAGATCACGACCCGCTTCCCGGCGACGGCGGCGAGCGCCGGCAACGCGAGCAGCGCTTCGCTGTCGAACCGGCCCGCGGGCGCGATGACGTCGGTGACGCCGTGGCGCGCGAGCGCCTGCTCGCTCGCGCCCCCACCGTCGCCGCCCGGAGGCCCGCCGGCCACGCGCGGCGCGAACGGATCGCCGTCATCGCCTGGTCGACGGCGTTCGGGCTGACGAAGACGGCCAGGTCGTAGTCGTCGAGGCGGTCGGCGACGGCCAGGAGCGGGCGGAGGTCGTCGAGCGCGTGGATCTCGATCGCGGGCAACACCACCGGCTCGCCGCCGGCCGCACGGACCAGGTCGGCGAGGCGCTCGTTCTGGCCGGCCGGCCGCGTCAGGAGGATCCGGCGGCCCTGCAGGCTCATCTCCGAGCGCCGCCAGGATTCTCGGCGGCGCCGCGGCCGCGACCGAGCTCGGCGGCGAGCGCTTCGCCCGCGGCCTCCGGTGCCTGCGGGTCGCCGCGCACCTCGCCGCGCACGACGCGCGTCCCGTCCGGGCTCGCGACGACGCCGCGCAAGCGCAGGGTCCCGTCCGCGATCTCGCCGTAGGCCGCGAGTGGCACCTGGCAGCTACCCCCGAGCGCCCGGCTCACGGCGCGCTCGGCGCGCACGCACGCCGCGGTCCCGGCATCGTGCAGCGGCGCGAGCAGCTCGCGCAGGTCGGCGCGCGCCGCGCCACACTCGATCGCGAGCGCGCCCTGCCCGACCGCGGGCAGGCTCACCTCCGGGTCGATGACCGCGCGTATCCGGTCGGCGAGGCCGAGCCGCTTCAGCCCGGCCACGGCGAGGACGATCGCGGCGTAGTCGCCGCGGTCGAGCTTCGCGAGCCGCGTCTCGACGTTGCCGCGGAGCGGTCGCACGTCGAGCCCCGGGTAGCGGGCGCGCAGCTGGGCCTCGCGGCGCAGGCTGGAGGTGCCGACGATCCCGCCGCGCGGCAGCCCGGCGAGCTCCGCGTGCGCATTCGACACGAACGCATCGCGCGGGTCTTCGCGCGCGAGGATCGCGGCGAGCTCGAAGCCGGCGTCGAGCGCCACCGGCACGTCCTTCGCCGAATGGACCGCAAAGTCGGCGCGCCCGTCCGCGAGCGCCGCTTCCAGCTCCTTCACGAACAGCCCCTTGCCGCCGATCTTGGCGAGCGAACGGTCGAGGATCTCGTCGCCGCGGGTGCTCAAGGGGAGGATCTCGACGCGCATGCCCGGATGGACGCGCACGAGGAGATCGCGCACGTGCTCGGACTGCCAGAGGGCGAGGCGCGACTTGCGCGAGGCGATGACGATGCGGTCGGGTAGCGGCACGCGGGAGGCGGCGGGGCGGTCGCCGCGATTCTAGCTCGCCCCCTCGCGCGGGGGGCGATGCGGCTCAACCCCCGCGCTGCGGCCGGATGACGGTTCCGCTCGCGAGGCAGATGCGGGCGAGCTCGTGGGCGCGATCGCGCACGTCCGGGGGCAGCTTCTCGACCTCGAGCCAGGTTTCCCAGGCCTCGCCCGGGGCGAGCGCCTTCGGCAACCGCCGCTGCCGGCGGTGGACCTCGGCGCGCGGCGAGGATTCGAACCACACGCGGGTCACCAGCAGGTTCTCGTCGGAGAGATTGCGGAGCCGGATGAACCAGCAGTCGCGCACGTCCCGGCCCGACGCCTCCCACGCGCCGCGGCGGACCTCGGCGTCGACCTTGCGGCGGTCGGCGGCGAAGATCTTCACGCCCGACCACAGCTCGCGGAGCATCTTCGTCGACAGCATCAGGCGTTCGCGAGCGCTTTCACCGCCGGCCACTGGCGCCGGCTCACCGGGAGCTTGTCCGCGACGCCGTCGAGCAGGACCGCCCAGCCGGCGCCTTCGCCGTCGCCGTCGACCGCCCGCTCGAAGCCGCGCACGCGGGCGCGCGCGACGAGGCACGAGCGGTGGACGCGCACGAAGACGCCGTGGAACTCCTCCTCGAGGCTCGCCAGCGACTCCTCGAGCAGGAACTCGCGGTCGGCGGTGCGCACGGTCACGTACTTGAGCTCGGCCTTCAGGAACACGATCTCGGCGACCCGCACGAGGTGGATCCGCCCGCGCTCGCTCACCGAGAGGAAACGCCGCGGGCCCTGCCCGGCCGCGGCCGCCGCGCGCTCGAGCGGCTCGCGCCGCACCGCCCCGCCCGCGCGCGCCTTCGCGAGCGCCGCCGCGAGGCGCGCGGCGCGGACCGGCTTCAGCAGATAGTCGATCGCGTTCACCTCGAACGCCTCGATCGCGTACTGGTCGTGCGCGGTCACGAACACCACCGCCGGCGCGCGCTCGAGGTTGGCGAGGTGCCGCGCGAACTCGATGCCGTTCATCTGCGGCATGTTGATGTCGACGAGCGCGACGTCCACCGGCAGCGCGGGCAGCAGGACGAGCCCCTGCTCCCCGTTCGCCGCCTCGCCGACGACGACGTTCGGCAGCTCCTCGCTGAGGTCGCCGAGCACCTCCTTCATCCGCTCGCGCGCGGGCTGCTCGTCGTCGACGAGGAAGATCCGGAGCGGTGGGGTTGCGCTCATCGCCGCCGCCCCTATGCCGCCGCCCGCACGCCGGGCACCGTGTTGGGCGACGCCCGGCGATAGGGGATCACGATCGCGATCTCGTAGTTCGCGCCCTGCACGGCGCTCTCGAGCTTCGCCTCGACGTCGAAGTGGAGCGCGAGCCGCTCGCGGATGTTGGCGAGCGCGATCCGGTTGCCCTGGCGGTGCTGGTGCTCGGCGTGGTACGGGTTGGTGAGCCTGAGGTGAACCCGGTCGCGCTCGCGGCGGATCGCGATCTCGATCGTTCCCGGCCCGGTCCCCGGCTCGATGCCGTGATAGACGGCGTTCTCGACCAGCGGCTGCAGCAGGAGCGGCGGCACGAGCGCGTCGCGCGGCGCGTCCTCGGTCTGCCACCGGACGACCAGCCGCGGTCCCAGCCGCAGCTGCTCGAGGTTCAGGTACTGGCGCGTCAGGTCGAGCTCCTGGGCGAGCGTCGTGAGGTTCTTCACGTCGGCCATCACCATCCGGTAGAGCTCGGCCAGGTCTTCGAGCGCGGTCTCGGCCCGCTTCGGGTCCTTGCGGATGAGCGAGAGCACCGCGTTCAGCGTGTTGTAGAGGAAGTGCGGCCGGATGCGCGCCTGCAGCGCCTGCAGCCGCGCCTCGGCGAGCGCCGGCGAGAATGCGCGGTTGCGGAGGTGGAAGTAGCCGGCCAGGAACGCGGTGACGAGCAGCGCGAACCCGCCGGCGCGGATGATGCCGAGCGATTCGCTCTCCACGCTCGCGCGCACCCATTGCACGCCGGCGGTGAGCCACATCACGCCGACGGCGATCACCGTGACCGCGATCCAGTACGGCAGCCTGGCGAGCCAGGGGCTCGTGGCCGAAAGCAGCACCAGGCTCGCGATCAGGACCGGGCCGACGACGAGCGTGAGGTCGAGGAACTCGTCGGCGAGCTGCGCGAAGGTCTGCGCCTTGATCGCGGCGGCGAGGAGCGTGGCGACGATGACCGCGACCAGGATCCGCGCGATGACCCCGAGGTTGCGGAAATCCGGCAGCGCGTCCGGGATCTCGCTCGGCTTAGGGGTTCCGTTCATCGGGGCGGGCGGGGCGGTCGGCCAGGCAGGGGCTCGGGACGGGAGTCGCCCGCGGCACCAACATCGCATAGAATCCGGCGTAGAAAGAAGCACCTAAAGCGTTGTCTCGCCGGGAATTCTCCGGTTTGCCGGGAAGTTTTCAAGCTGCGATGCGCGAGCCCGAGGAAAAGCATCACACCCCCTGGTCCGGGCCGGTTCGCCGAGCCGGTGGATGCGCGCGTCCAGCGTTATACCGCGTCGGTGTCGTTCGATCGACGGCTGGCCGAATTCGACATCCAGGGTTCGCTCGCCCATGCCCGCATGCTCGCTGCCTGCGGGATTATCGCTGCCTCCGACCTGACCGACATAGAGCGCGGCCTCGGCCTCGTCCGCGACGAGATCCGCGCGGGCACCTTCGAGTGGTCGATCGAGGCGGAGGACGTGCACCTGAACATCGAGCGGCGGCTGACCGCGCTCGTCGGCGACGCCGGCAAGCGGCTGCACACCGCGCGCTCGCGCAACGACCAGGTCGCCACCGACATCCGGCTGTGGCTGCGCGCGGCGATCGACGAGATCCGCGCGCTCGCGCGGGACCTGAGCGGCGCGCTCGTCGACCTCGCCGAGCGGCACGCGGCCACCCCGATGCCGGGGTTCACGCACCTGCAGGTCGCGCAGCCGGTGACGTTCGGGCACCACCTGCTCGCGTACTACGAGATGCTGAAGCGCGACCGGGAGCGTCTGGCCGACTGCCGCAGGCGGGTGAATCTCCTCCCGCTCGGCGCCGCCGCGCTCGCCGGCACGACCTATCCGATCGACCGCGAGCGCGTCGCACGCGAGCTCGGCTTCGACGGCATCTGCGCCAACTCGCTCGACGCGGTGTCCGATCGGGACTTCGCGATCGAGTTCGCCGCGTGCGCGGCGCTCGTCATGGTGCACCTCTCGCGCTTCTGCGAGGAGCTCGTGCTGTGGGCGAACCCGCGCTTCGGGTTCGTGCGGCTCCCCGACGCCTTCTGCACCGGCTCGTCGATCATGCCGCAGAAGAAGAACCCCGACGTGCCGGAGCTCGCGCGCGGCAAGACCGGCCGGGTCGTCGGGAGCCTCGTCGCGCTCCTCACCTTGATGAAGGGGCAGCCGCTCGCCTACAACAGGGACAACCAGGAGGACAAGGAGCCGCTGTTCGACGCCGCGGACACGGTCGTCGACACGCTCGCGATCTTCGCCGCGCTCGTGCCGGGCATCGAGGTGGACGAGGCGGCGATGCGCGCCGCCGCGCGCCAGGGTTTCGCGACCGCCACCGATCTCGCCGATTACCTGGTGAAGAAGGGGATGGCGTTCCGCGACGCGCACGAGGCGGTCGCGCGCGCGGTGCGCGAGGCCGACAATTCGGGCCTCGACCTCGCCGACCTGCCGCTGCCGGTGCTGCGGCGGTTCGCCCCGCTCGCCGCCGACGACGTCCACGCGGTGCTCGAGCTCGAAGGGTCGCTCGCCGCCCGCAACCACCCCGGCGGGACGGCGCCGGAACAGGTTCACGCCGCCGTCCGGCGGGCGCGTGCGGAACTTTCACGCTAGCGGGGCGGCGCCCGCTTGAACTCCGGCGCCCGGGGCGGTAAGTAATAGGGTGTTCTCGACCCGGGGAAACGAGCCCGGTTCCCCGATCCGCCCGCCCCCATGTCCGCCACCGCCGAATTCGAGCCGCCCGTCCTCGAGGCCCCGCCTCCGGACCGGATCGGCAAGTACCAGGTCATCCGCAAGCTCGGCGACGGCGCGACGAGCGAGGTCTACCTCTGCCACGACGAGTTCGCCGGGCGCGACGTCGCGGTGAAAATCGTCTACCAGGATCGGCTCAACGATCCGCAGGGCGGCAAGGTCTTCCGCAAACTGTTCGTCACCGAGGCCTCGCTCGCAGGCAAGCTCTCCCATCCACACATCGCGCAGATCTACGACGCGGTGGTAGGCGACCGGATGTCGTACATCGTGATGGAGTACGTCGCCGGCGGCACGCTCGAGCCGTTCTGCGCGCCGGAGAACCTGCTCGCGCTGGACAAGATCGTCGAGCTCGCGTTCAAGGCGACGCGCGCGCTCGACTTCGCGCACAAGCTCGGCGTCACCCACCGCGACATCAAGCCGGCCAACATCCTGCTCGTCGGCGCCGGCGGGACCGACATCAAGATCACCGACTTCGGCTCGGCGATCATGACCTCGGGCGACACCACCCAGGTGACCGGCATCGGCTCGCCGGCGTACATGTCGCCGCAGCAGATCAAGGAGCACACGCTCGATCACCGTACCGACGTGTACTCGCTCGGCGTGGTGATGTACCAGCTGCTCACCGGCGTGCTGCCGTTCAACGCCAAGAACAACTTCAGCATGATGTACCAGATCACGACGGTGGAGCCGCCGCCGCCGTCGGCGCACCGCAAGGAGATCCCGCCGGCGCTCGACGCGATCGTGAGGAAGGCGATGGCGAAGGACCTCGAGAGCCGCTTCCAGACCTGGGACGAGTTCTCGTTCGAGCTGGCGGAGATCTTCCGCTCGGAGGAGATCCGGCAGCGCACCGACGAGGTCGCCGACAGCGAGAAGTTCAACACGCTGCGCGCGATGGAGTTCTTCGCCGAGTTCACCGATGCCGAGCTGTGGGAGGTGCTGCGCATCAGCTCGTGGCAGGACGCCGCGCCGGGCACCGCGCTCATCTCGGCCGGCGACACCGGCGACTTCTTCTGCATCCTCGCCTCGGGCGAGGTAAAGGTCACGAAGCGCCAGAAGCTGCTGAACATCCTGAACGCCGGCGAGTGCTTCGGCGAGATGTCCTATCTCTCGCGCCAGTCGAACGAGCGCAGCGCCGACGTGATCGCGCTCGCCCCCTCGCGCGTCATCACGATCCGCGTCGAAGACCTCGCGCACGCGTCCGACGCGTGCCGGCACTGCTTCGACCGCGCGTTCATGTCGATCCTGGTGGACCGGCTCATGCTCGCGAACAACCGCCTGACGGCGGTGTAGTCTTCCGGCGCCGTCCCGGCGCCATGCTGTCCGCACCCCTCCGCACCGCCCTCGAGGCGGCCATCGCCCGCGCGACCGGCGCGCCGTTCGCGATCGGGCGCGCGACCCCGGCGTCCGGCGGGTGCATCCACTCGAGCTGGGTCCTCGAGTCGGATGAGGTCCGGTACTTCGCGAAGACGAACGATGCCGGGCTCGCCGCGACGTTCGCCGCCGAAGCGGACGGCCTGCTTGCGCTCGGCGGCGCGGGCATGCGCGTGCCGCGGCCGATCGCGCAAGGCGCGAGCGCGGACGGCAGCGCGTTCCTCGTGCTCGAGCATCTCGACGCTCGGCAGCGGCAGCGAAGCGGCGTTCCGCGAGCTCGGGCGCCAGCTCGCGCGGCTGCACGCGCACCATGGCGGCGAGTTCGGCTGGCAACGCGACAACTTCATCGGGCTGACCGCGACAATCGAACGCACGGCACGAGTCGTGGGCCGCGTTCTGGCAGCGCGAGCGGCTCGCGCCGCAGCTCGCGCTCGCAGCGCGGAAGGGGCATCGGGGCGACCTACAAGTGCTCGGAAAGCGCGTGATCGAAGCGGTACCCGACCTGCTGGCCGGTCACGTGCCCGCGCCGTCGCTGCTGCACGGCGACCTTTGGGGCGGCAACGCCGGGTTCCTTGAGCGACGGCACGCCGGTCGTGTTCGATCCGGCGGTCTACTACGGCGACATCGAAACGGATCTCGCGATGACCGAGCTCTTCGGCGGGTTTCCGGCGGGCTTCTACGAGGGCTACCGGGAGGTGCGGCCGATCGACGAGGAGGGGTACCGGCGGCGGCGCGAGCTGTACAACCTGTATCACGTGCTCAACCACCTCAATCTGTTCGGCGGGAGCTACCGCGCGCAGGCCGAGCGGATGATGGCGCGCTTGCTGGGCGGGTAAGCTTCGAACCGCACGGCGCTGATCTCAAGTCGGGCATTTCGCGCGGGCTGTTACGGGACGTCCGCTTCCGACCGAGGCCGTGTGGAAACGCTCCATGCCTTGTCAGGTGGCCCTCGCACCTATCGAATCGGCGGTTCCTTCTTGAGCGAGGCGATTTGATCTGGTAGGGCGGTCCGCGTTGCAGTGCTTCTGAGCGTTTTCGCGTTTCTGCCGACGACCGCTCAAGCCTAGAGTGCGGTAGGCGGGGCGGCGCGCTAGCCTGTCGTTACCTGGAGACAGTTGCGGATATTGCCTCTGCTCGATCACACTTGCTCACATCACGCGGACCGAACGTGCCAGATCACGTGTCGCCTGCGGACGTGGTGCGCGCGGCGCGCGGCGCGTACGCTCACGCATTTCTTTGGGAGGAAAGAAAAATGGTCTCCGTGATTGAACGATGCTGCCGCACTTGCGTCGACGCGGTGCCAGATCACTATCGCGGCGCCCTGCGGTGCGTAGCGCACGACCGGCCGGTGTCGGCGCGCGATGTTTGCGACACGTGGTGGCTGAACGAGGACATCGTCGGCGGCAAAGCCGATCGTCGGGATATCGTGGTTGTCTCGACGGATATCTACGCGCGACCTAACCCGGTCCCCGCCGCTAGGACTTGAGGGATCGACCGGCCCGCGATTGACGCGTCGAGCGCGATCTACGCGGGCCGGGCGGCGTTCTCAAGTTCGATGCTCTATTTCTTGACGCCAGCCCTCGCGACGCGCGGGCCCAGGCCATACTGCAACGCCCCGCTGCCGTCGAAGTCAATTCCAATGACGCTCGGCGAGACCGGATTTCGACTGTCCGAAGGGTAGCCTGTTCAAGCGCGCGCCGGCGCGTAAGCGGGTGTCCCAGTGTCCGCTCCGCTTGCGATCGGGCGGATCGCATCACCGTCCGCTGCTGGCCCGAAATCAGCGCGAGCAGGCCCAGCGCCTCGGGCTCCTCCGGCAGCAGCGATGCGACGAGACGCCCGAGCCAAATCCCCTCCTTGGCCAGGCCACGACGGAACGGTCAGTCGATGGGCGCGCTATCCTCCACCTGGACACTCAAAACTTCGTGGAGACAATCGGAATGACCCTCGAACGACTCACCCTGAAGTCCGTCGATGTCCGGCCGGTTCTCGTGCCGCTGAAGCGTCCGGTCGTCTCGAAGGTGGGTCACTTCGACCAGTGGCCGCTGATCCTGATCGACCTCTACACGAACGAGGGCATCGTGGGGAGAAGCTATCTCGAGCCCTACCTGAAGCACTCTGCGCGATACATCGTCCCGGCCATCCGCGATCTCGTCGCGGCGCGCAAGGGCACGCCCATCCGCCCCCTGGAGGATTTCCAGGCCGCGCGAAGAGCGCTCAACCTCGTCGGTTACGAGGGCATCTCGATGATCGCGATCGCCGGCCTGGACATGGCGGCATGGGACGCGCTGGCGAAGGCGGCCAACCTGCCGCTCGCGGAGCTTCTCGGCGGCAGCATCGGCGGCGTCCCCGCATACAACAGCAACGGCCTGTGGTTGACCGACGTGGCGTCGCTGCCCCGCGAGGCCACGGAGCTCGTCGGCGAAGGCGCGTTCAAGGGGCTCAAGTTGCGGCTCGGCCGCGAACGCCTGGAGGAGGATCTGCGGGCCATACGTGCCGTGCGCGACGCGGTCGGTGCCGACGTGAAGCTCATGGTGGATTTCAACCAGGGCCTGACCCTCGGCGACGCGCTGCACCGCTGCCACGCGCTCGACGACGAGGGGCTGTACTGGTTCGAAGAGCCGATCACCTACAACAACCTGCCCGGCTACGCTCAGCTCGCCAGAGAGCTGAAGACCCCCGTCCAGCTGGGCGAGAACTTCTACGGTCCGCGCGAGCTCCTGCGCGCGCTCCAGATGGAGGCCGGCGATTACGTCATGCCCGATCTCATGCGCATCGGCGGCGTCTCCGGCTGGCTGAGGTCGGTGCCGATCGCGGCGGCGCTTGGAATCGAGGTGTCCACACATCTGTATCCCGAAGTCGCCGCCCATCTCATGCGCGTCACCGAAACCGCGCATTGGCTCGAGTGGCAGGACTGGGCCTATCCGATCCTCGCCGAGCCGTTCGAGCTCGCCGACAGCCAGCTCATGGTGCCGAACAGGCCCGGATGCGGGATCGAGTGGGACGAGAAAGCGGTGAAACGGTTCGCCTACGACGCCTGATCCCGTCGAACTCTGGCAATCTTTGCCCCTTCGATCTCCAGCGGAAGAGGCGACGATGGCGGCGGGCGACTGGGCAGCCGAGATGACGGCGGCGATGGCGCGCTTCACCGGGCCCGGCGTCAGCCCGCTCGAAACGCTGCGCGCACACGCCGGCCTCGACTTCCTGCGCGGAATCGTCGAGGGAAGGTTCCCGCAGGCGCCGATCACGACGACGCTCGGCTTCTTTCTGATCGAGGTCGAGCGCGGCCGGGCGGTGTTCCAGGGGACGCCGAGGCCGGAGCACGGCAACCCGATCGGCTCGATCCACGCTGGCTGGGCGGCGACGCTGCTCGACTCGTGCATGGCGTGCGCGGTGCACTCCACTCTGCCGGCGGGACAGGGCTACACGACGGTCGAGTTCAAGCTGAACCTGGTGCGTCCGGTCCGCGCGGACACCGGCCCGCTGCGCGCCGAGGGCAAGGTGGTGAATGCCGGTCGCACGATCGGGACGTCGGAGGGCCGTCTCGTCGGGCCCGACGGCAAGCTCTACGCGCACGGCACGGAGACGTGCCTCATCTTCCCGCTCTAGAAATGCAAAGCCCGCACGGTCTTCCGTGCGGGCTTCGGATTCGAGCGCTCTTACGCCGTCTGCTTCGCCGCGAGCAGCTTCTGCAGCTCGCCCGACTGGTACATCTCGCGCAGGATGTCGGAGCCGCCGACGAACTCGCCGTCGACGTAGAGCTGCGGGATCGTCGGCCAGTTCGCGTACTCCTTGATCCCCTGGCGGATCTCCGGCTCCTCCAGCACGTTCACGCTGAAGAAGTCCTTCACGCCACAGGCGTACAGGATCTGCACCACGGTCGCGGAGAAGCCGCATTGCGGGAACTGCGGCGTGCCTTTCATGTACAGCGCCACCGGATGGCTGGTGACCTGCTGCTTGATCGTGCTCTGGGCGTCCATGTGTCTTCCTCGAATACCTGATTAAAACTGTCAGGATTGTAGCCGGGACGGGTACTCACGGTCAAACCGGCTGGTGCGGATCACGTGCGAAACCCCAGCGCACGCAACGCCGCGCGGATCTGCGGATTCTCGAGCAGCTCGTGAAACGCGCGGACTGCGGGACGCTCGAGCCGCGCCTTGGGCACCACGAAATCGTAGCGCTCCTCCTGCAGCGGGATGAACCCCAGCCCGTACTGGCGGGCGACGGTGTCGATCGCCACGCCCCAGTCCGCGCGTCCCTGGCGCACCGCCGCGGCGACCGCGTTGTGCGACTTGGTCTGGACCCCGTAACCCGGGGGCCGGCGATCCCCGAGCAGCTTGTCGATGAGGATGCGGGTGCCGCTTCCGGCGTTGCGATTGACCATGACGCAGTCGGACTCCCGCAGCGCCGCCTCGATCGCCTGGTCGCGGCTCTTTCCCTCGAAACGCGCATCCCCGGCCCGATACACGATGCCCTGCATGCGGCCATAGCCCGGCACGAGCGTCAGGGCGTCGGTGAGCAGATGGCGGTTGTACTCGCCCGTCGCGGGATCCATGAGGTGGACGCCGGCGAGATCGCACTCGCCGCGCTTCGCCGCCGCCAGGCCGCCCATGCTGCCCACGTAGAGCGACTTGGCGCGCACGCCCGAGCGGATCAGCTCGCCCACGAGCAGATCCAGGCCGACGCAGTGACTGCCGATGATCACGAGGTCGGCGGGCTCGAGCCGATGCCCGAGCAGCTGCACCGACACCGTGCTGCCGGCATCGACGATCTCGGTGTGCTGGTCGATCGTGATGAAGCCGTCCGCGCCGCTGAACGTCGTGACCGATCCGGAGCCCTTCCCCATCGGATAGGCCGCCAGCCCGTGCTCGCCCTGCACGAGCCCGACCAGGAGGTACTCGGTTCGTCCGCGCTCGGAGTTCACGCGCATCGGCAGCGTGGCCGGAACGCTCTGCCGGTGCTCCGGCGGCAGGCCGGCGTAGGCGCGGATCACCGGCGCGACGAACTCGTGGAAAGTGAAGATCGCGGACGTCGGAAACCCGGGCAGGATGACGACGGGTTTGCCGCCCGTGACTGCGAGGCAGATCGGCTTGCCGGGCTTCAGCGCCACGCCGTGGGCGACGACGCCCGGATCGCGGAGGCCGCTCACGATCCGGTACGACAGATCGCCGGCGCCCTTGGACGTGCCGCCCGAGAAGACGACGAGATCGGATTGCAGGCCCCGGGCGAGCGCGGCCGCGAGCGCTTCATCGTCGTCGGGGATGACGCCGAGATGTACCGGAACCCCGCCCAGCTCCTCGACCGCCGCGCCGATGATCGCGGCGTTGGAGTCGTAGACGGCGCCGGGGCGCAGGGGCGCGCCCGGCGCGACGATCTCGTCGCCGGTGGAGAAGATCGCGACCCGCGGGCGGCGGTAGACGGCGGCCTCCGCGCACCCGAGGGCGGCGAGGACGCCGATCTCGCGGGAGGTGAGGAGCTGTCCCGCACGCAACACCGTTTCGCCACGGGCGATGTCGGTCCCCGCATAGCTCACGTTTGCGCCGGGCGTCGCGGCGCGCCGGATCTCGACGCGCCGGCCGTCGCCGGAGCCGACGAGCTCGGTGTCCTCGACCATCACCACCGCGTCGGCCCCGCGCGGCAGCATGCCGCCGGTCGCGATCGTCGTCGCGACGCCCGCGCTGACCGTCCGCTCGGGCACGACGCCGGGCGCGAGCACCTCGTCGTTGGTCCGCACCGTGCGCGGCTTCTCCTCCATGGCCCCGAACGTGTCGCCCGCCACCACGGCGAAACCGTCGACGTTGGAGCGGTCGAAGGCGGGCACGTCCACTTCCGCCACGACGTCCTCGGCGAGCACACGGTCGAGGGCGTCCGCGAGCGGTACCGTCTCCGTGCCGAGCGGCGCAAGCCGCAGGTGCTGCCGGAAGCGTGCCGTCGCTTCGTCGCGGCTGATGACCGTCAGAAACTGGGTCTGGCCGGTTTGCGGCTCGGGGCTCTTCCCGGTGCGCGTGGGGGGCATCTAGTCGTACAGATACACGGTGACTTCGGTGTCGGGGCCGTAGCCTTCGCTCTCGGCGGGGACGATCACGAAGCCGTCCGCCCGGGTCGTCGAAGAGAGGATGGCGGCGCCGCTCGTTGCGATCGGCTCCACGCCGCCTTCGACGAGCCGGACCCGGCAGTAATCGACACGACCCACGGCCGAGACGATCTTCCGCGCGACGACACCACGCCGGATCCGGTGCGGCCAGTCGGGCTTTCGCCCGCCCCGCAGCCTGATCGCGCGGCCGGCGAAGAAATCATAGGCGCAGAGACAGGAAACCGGGTTGCCGGGCAGCAGAAAAACCGGCACCTCGCCGATCCGGCCGACACCGGCGGGGCTCGATGGCCGCATGGCGACACCGTGGATCGCCAGCTCGCCCGTCTCGGCGAGAAGGCGGGGCGCGTGATCCTCGGCGCCGACGCTGGAGCCGCCCGACACCAGGATCACGTCGGCGCCCGGGGCGAGGAGCGCCGCGCGGATCTTCTCGGGGTCGTCGCCGAGCCTGGAGTGCTGCTCGACCCGGCCGCCGTCGCGGGCGACGAGCCCGCGCAGCATGAACGAATTCGCGTCGTAGATCTGGTAGTCGGCCTTCGGCGTTCCGGGAGCGACCACTTCGTTGCCGGTGACGAGGATGCGAACGCTCGGCCGTCGGACGACGTTCACTTGCGCCAGGCCGAGGGAGGCGAGCAGCCCGACGTCCTGTGGGCGCAGCCGCCGGCCGGCGTTCAGCGCGGGCGCGCCCGCCCGCAGGTCCTCGCCGCGGCGACCGACGTGCTGCCCGGGCGCGACCGGCGCCGTCATTTCGATCTCGCCCGCCTTCTCGGACGCGTATTCGGCCGGCAAGACCGCATCGAGCCCTGCCGGCATCGGGGCGCCGGTCATGATCCGGACGCTCGCGCCGGGCCGCACCGGCCCGGGAAAAGGCTGGCCGGGCAGCGCCTGACCGAGCACCGGCAGCGCGAGCGGGTTGTACTCGCTCGCACCGGACGTCTCGGCGCCGCGCAGGGCGTAGCCGTCCATTGCGGCGCGATCGAACGCGGGCACGTCGAGCGGGGCGATCACGTCCGCCGCCAGGATGCGGTCGACGGCCTCGTCCAGCGGCGCCGTCTCGTCGCCCAGGCGCGCGGCGTGTCGATCGATCCAGTCGAGCACGGCGGCGACTTCGCTGCGCTGCGCGAATCCGTGCATGCGCACGTCGGAGGGGCGCGCGTTCTTGGCCATCGTGCGGATTGTAGCGGTCGGGTGATCGTCCCACGCGGTCATCGGCGGGCCCGCGCGTTGGCATACGATAGCGTCCGCGGACCGACGCCGAACGAAGGAGCTCGCCGATGATGCAGGACCTCATGCTGCGCGTGGCGCTCACGAGCAGGCACCACATCGGTCCGGGCAAGGTACGTCTCCTCGAGCTGATCGACGAGCTCGGCTCGATCTCCGCGGCGGCGCGCGCGATGGACATGAGCTATCGCCGCGCGTGGCTGCTGGTCGAGAACATGAACACCATGTTCCGCGCGCCGGTGCTCACCCCGGCGGTCGGCGGCATGCAGGGCGGCGGCGCCGTGCTGACGCACCTCGGCCGCGAGATCATCACGCGCTTCCGCCGCATGGAGACCGCGACGCGGAAAGCGATCGCCGGCGACGTCGCCGCTCTCAAGTCGCGTGCAAAGGCGGGGACGCGATCGTCCGGACGCAAGCCGGGGGCGGCCGTGCTCCCGCCGCGCCTGTCGCGTGCGGCGCGCGACAGGAGTCACTGACTCGTCAGTCGAGGTCGAGCGGCGCGGCGCTGAGCGCGTGGCCGTCGAGGGCCACCGATTTCACGACCGCGTAGACGGGCTGCCCGGGCGCGAGCGCGAGCCGTTTGACCGAGTCCTGCGTGATCCGGGCGACGATCGCGCCCGCCCCGAGGTCCACCTTGACCTCGGCATAGGGCCCGCTCTCCGCCGCGATCTCGACGATCCGGCCGGCGAGGACGTTCTGCGCGCTCAGTGCCGCCGGCCGCTCCACCGCGAGGATCACGTCGCGCGCCCGGATGCGGACGCGCAGGCGGGTGGCCGGCGCGATGTCCAGCCGCGGGAGGATGAGCGCCTGCTCTCCGAACTCGAGCCGCGTGATCTGGCGCTCGTCGTCGTGAGTCGCGACCCGGGCGTCGACGATGGCACCGGCTTCGAAGCGGCCGAGCAGCGGCCGCAAGTCGAGGCGATGCGAGAGTGACTCGGGCGTGCCTTGGGCGACGACGCGCCCGTTGTCGACCAGAACGACCGTGTTCGCGAGCCGCACCACCTCCTCGACGGCATGGCTCACGTAGACGATCAGGATGCGCAGCTCGTCGCGCAGGCGCTCGACGTACGGCAGGATCTCGCTCTTGCGCTCGGCGTCGAGCGAGGCGAGCGGCTCGTCCATGAGCAGCACGCGCGGTTGCGCGAGCAGCGCGCGGCCGATGGCGACGCGCTGCTTCTCGCCCGCCGGACAGTCGTCGCGGTCGCCGGTCGAGCAGGTGGCCGATGCCGAGCAGGTCGACGACCGCGTCGAACGCGATCGGCCGGTCGGTGTCGGGCGCACGCTTCCAGCCGTAGCGGAGGTTGTCCCGCACGTCGAGGTGCGGGAAGAGCCGCGCGTCCTGGAAGATGTAGCCGACGCGCCGGCGCTCCACCGGGACGTCGATCCCGCTGCGCCGAGTCGTAGAGCACCTCGCCGCCCGCCACGATCCGGCCCTCGTCGGGGCGGAGCAGCCCCGCGATCGCAGCGACGATCGACGTCTTGCCGGTGCCGGAGCGTCCGAAGAGCGCCGTGACGCCGTGCGAGTCGGTGCGGAACGCCGCGTCGAGGCGGAAGCTCGCCGAGCTGCTTGCGGATCGCGACGTCGAGCATGGGCCCGCGCATGTTCCCGAATTGTCGCGCATCGGCGGCATCGGCCGCCGCCGCGGGGGCAGGAGCCCGCGGTCCATCAGCCGCCGAGCATTCGCTTCAGGCGGCGCGCGAGCTGCTCGGAGAGGAGGAGCCCGGCGAGGGCGAGGCCGATCGAAAGCAGCGCGAGCCGGGCGGCGGCGGCCTCGCCGCCGGGGGTCTGGGTCGCGGTGTAGATGGCGAGCGGCAGCGTCTGGGTCTCGCCGGGAATGTTGGACACGAACGTGATGACCGCGCCGAACTCGCCGAGCCCGGCGGAGAACGCGATGACCGCGCCGGCGAGCACCCCCGGCAGCATCAGCGGCAGCGTGATCGTGAAGAAGCGGTCGAGCGGCCGGGCGCCGAGCGTGCGCGCCGCGTCCTCGAGCCCGACGTCGATCGCTTCGGTCGACAGCCGGATCGCGCGCACCATCAGCGGGAACGTGGTGACCGCGATCGCGAGCGACGCGCCGGCGCTGGTGAAGACGAGGCGGATGCCGAACCAGTCGTACAGCGGCTGGCCGATCGGGCCTTTGATCCCGAAGAGGACGAGCAGCAGGTAGCCGACCACGACCGGCGGCACGACGAGCGGCAGATGGACGACGCCGTCGAACAGCGTCTTGCCCGGAAAGCTCCGACGCGCGAGCAGCCACGCACAACCGATCGCGAACGGCAGGGCGAAGAGGACGCCGCGCGCGGAGACCTTGAAGGTCAGCCAGAGCGCCTGGAGCTCGGCATCGGTGAGCATGGCTATTTGATGGCTGAACCCGGCCTTGCGGTAGATCGCCTGCGCCTCGGGACCGAACAGGAACTCGAAGAAGCTCCGCACCTCGGGCCGGTCGCGCTTGGCGAGGATCGCGAACGGATAGCTCACCGGCGGGTACGAATCCGGCCGGAAACGCGCCGGCGATGTTGACCTTCCCGCTCGCCGCAGCGTCGGTCGCGTAGACGATCCCGAACGGCGCCTCGCCGCGCTCGACGAGCAGCAGCGCCGCGCGGACGTTGTCGGTGCGGGCGATCTTCGGCGCGACCGCGTCCCAGACGCCGAGCTTCGTCAGTGCCTGCTGGGCGTAGCGGCCGACCGGGACGTGCGCCGGATCGCCGGTGGCGAGCTTGCCGTTGCCGATCATTCCCGCGAGGTCGAACCCTGGCTTGATGTCGACCGTGCGCTTGTCGCCGGACGGCGTGACGAGGACGAGCGCGTTGCCGAGGCGGCTCGACCGCGTTGCCGGCTCGATCAGCTTCCGTTCCGCGAGGTAGTCCATCCACTGCTCGTCGGCGGAGGCGAAGATGTCGGCCGACGCGCCGCTCTCGATCTGCTTGGCGAGCGTGGAGCTCGATGCGAACGAGAACTTCACCGCCTCCCCCGCCCTTGGCCCGGTAGGACTTCGCGACGTCCTCGAACACGTTGGTGAGCGAGGCCGCAGCGAAAACGGTGACATCCTGCGCCGCAACCGCCGCAGCGACGCAGGCGAGGACGATCGCGGCGGACGCGTGCTCAACCAGGCGGGGAAGCGACACGTTTCACCGCTCCTCTCGGTATCGTCTCCGGACTTTCGTCGTATTCTGTCAGATATAACGGGTACTCGCAATCCTGCCGGCCGTCGCCACGCCGGCGCCCGCCGCAAGCGGACGGTACACTCCGGGCGTCCGCCGGAAATCCGCCGATGCCCGCCCACCGCTACCCCTGGCTCACGGTCCTCGTCTGCGGCTCGCTCGTCATCACGCTCTCGGCGGGCGTGCGGCAGGTGTCGGGGCTCTTCCTCCAGCCGGTCGCGCTCGACCTCGGGCTCTCGCGCGAGGCGTTCGGCACCGCGGTGGCGGTGCAGAACCTGGTGTGGGGACTCTCGCAGCCGATCGCGGGACTGCTCGCCGACCGCTTCGGCGCGCGGCCGGTGGCGCTGATCTGCGGCGTGCTCTACGTCCTCGGCATGGCGGTCGCGGGCTTCGCGCAGGACGCGGCGGCGTTCACGTTCGGCCTCGGCTCCTCGCCGGGCTCGGCCAGAGCGGCACGACCTTCGCGGTGATCCTCGCCGTCATCGGCCGCAGCGCGCCGGCGGATGCGCGCACGATGGCGCTCGGCATCGCCTCGACCGGGAGCTCGGTCGGAATGTTCGTGCTGGTACCCGCGACGAGCGCGCTGCTCGGCGCGATGGACTGGCGCGCGACGATGTGGGTGCTCGCCGCGGCGCTCGCGCTGATTCCGCTGCTCGCGATGCCGCTGCGCGAGGAAGGCCACGGCGCCCATACCGCCGGGCCGAAACCGTCCGCCCGCCTCGCGATCGCGGCCGCCGGCTCGGACCGCGACTTCTGGCTGCTCAACATCGGCTTCGCGACGTGCGGCTTCCAGCTCGCGTTCCTCGCGACCTATCTGCCCACGATCCTGTCCGACGGCGGCCTCGGCCTCGCCGCCGGCGCGACGGTGCTCGCCGCGATCGGTATCTTCAACATCGCGGGCACCTACCTCTGCGGGCTCGCCGGCAGCCGCTGGCCGAAGACGCGCGTGCTGGCGGTGCTCTACCTGCTGCGCGGCGGCTTCATCGTGCTGTTCCTCGCGCTGCCGATGTCGATGCCGGCCGCGATCGCGTTCGGCGCGGCGATGGGCCTCCTCTGGACCGGCACCGTGCCGCTCACCAACGGCCTGGTGGCCGACCTGTGGGGCCGGCGCCACCTCGCCTTCCTCTTCAGCACGGTCTACATCGGACATCAGATCGGCGCGTTCGTGGGCGCCTGGGCCGGCGGCTTCGCGTTCGACCACACCGGCAGCTTCGAGCCGGTCTGGATCGCGATGATCGGCATGAGCGTTGCGGCGGCGATCATGCACTGGCTGGTCGACGAGTCGCCGCGGCCGCTCGCGCTGCGGGAGAACGCGGCATGAGCCGGGGCCTCGTCATCGGCTCGGCGGCGATCATCGGCGTCGCGACGCTCGCCGGCGCCTGGCTCTGGTGGCGCTACGGCGCGGCCGTGGTGCTGGAGTCGATCGTCCGGTTCTGCTTCGGCTGACGCGCACCGGCTCAGGGCGCGCGCCCTCCGGCGACGCGCGCGATCCCCGCAAGATCCGGCCAGGTCGCGATCCCCGCGTAACCGTAGATCCCGAGCAGGCTGCGGCAGCGCTCGGCCTGGTCGAAGCCGTGCTCGAAGAGGAGCCACCCGCCCGGGACGAGATGCGCCTTCGCGCCGGCGACGATCGTCCTGATCGCGTCGAGCCCGTCCGGCCCGGAGACGAGCGCGGTGCGCGGCTCGAAGCGCAGATCGCCCTCGCCGAGGTGCGCATCGCCGGCCGCGACGTACGGCGGGTTGGAGACCACGAGGTCGAAGCGCTCGCCGCCGAGCCCGGCGAACCACTCGCCTTCCACGAACCGGAGCGCGGCGCCGTGGCGCCGGGCGTTCTCGCGCGCGACCGCGAGCGCCGCGCCGCGACGCGTCGACCGCGACCACCTCCGCGTCGGGCGCGGCGTGCGCGATCGCCACGGCAATCGCGCCCGAGCCGGTGCCGAGGTCGAGCACGCGGCCGGCGCGGTTCGGCAGCCGCTCGAGGGCGAGCTCGACGAGGAGCTCGGTCTCGGGCCGCGGGATCAGCACGTCGGAGGTCACCTTGAGCGAGAGCCCGTGGAACTCGCGCTCGCCCGTGAGGTAGGCGACCGGCTCGCCGGCGCGCCGGCGCAGGAAGAGCCGCTCGATCGCGCGCAGCGTTTCGGCGTCGAGCACGCGTGGCAAGTCGGCGAGCAGGCGCGCGCGGGTGAGCCCGAGCGCGTGCGCCGCAAGCACCTGCGCTTCGATCGGCGGCAGGCCGCTCGCGGCGAGGAGCGAAGCGACCGTGGCGCTCAAGCCGCCGCGCTCTCCCCGAGCGCCGCCAGCAGCTCCGCCTGGTGCTCGGCGGCGAGCGCGTCGACGATCTCGTCGAGGTCGCCGTCCATGATCGCGGCGATCCGGTAGAGATCGAGCTTGATGCGATGGTCGGTGACGCGGCCCTGCGGAAAATTGTAGGTGCGCACGCGGTCGGAGCGGTCGCCGGACCCGACGAGCGATTTCCGCGTCGCCGCCTCCTTCGCCTGCTGCTCGCGCTCCCGCACGTCCTTGATGCGGGCACGAAGGAGCGCAAGCGCCCGCGCCCGGTTCTTGTGCTGCGAGCGGTCGTCCTGGCACTCGACCACGATACCGGTCGGGAGATGCGTCATGCGCACCGCCGAGTCGGTCTTGTTGACGTGCTGCCCGCCGGCGCCGGAGGCACGGTAGGTGTCGACCTTGATCTCGGCCGGGTTCAGCTCGACGTCGGCCACCTCGTCGGCTTCGGGCATCACCGCCACCGTCGCCGCCGAAGTGTGAATCCGCCCCTGCGTCTCGGTCGCGGGCACGCGCTGGACGCGGTGGCCACCGGACTCGAACTTGAGCTTCGAGTAGGCGCCGTTCCCGACGATGCGCGCGATCACTTCCTTGAACCCGCCGAGGTCGGACGGGTTCGAGGACAGCACCTCCACCCCCCAGCCGTGCCGCTCGGCGTAGCGCGCGTACATCCGGAAGAGGTCGCCGGCGAAGAGCGCCGACTCGTCGCCGCCGGTGCCGGCGCGGATCTCGACGAAGATGTTGCGTTCGTCGTTCGGGTCGCGCGGCAGGAGCAGGCGCTGCAGCTCCTCCTCCAGCCTGTCCATCTTCTCCCGCGCGGCTCTTCGCCTCGGCCTCGGCGAAGCTCTTCATCTCCGGATCGCCCGCCATGTCGTTCGCGGCGGCGAGGTCGGCCTCGGCCGCGCGGTACGCCGCATATTTCGCGGCCACCGGCGTGATCTCCGCGTGCTCGCGCGACAGCCGCCTGAACTCGTTCATGTCGCGCGTCGCGCCTTCGGCCGAGAGGAGCCCGTTCAGCTCCTCGAGCCGGCGCGCGAGCTGGTCGAGCTTGGCGGCAATGGAAGGCTTCATGGCGGCGGTCTGCCGTCGCTCGCGCGCGCGCCGCGAGCTAACGCCCGGAGCGCAGGCTGTAGAGGCGCGCGACGAGCTCGCGCAGGCCGTCCGCGGTCGGCGGCCGCGGCGTCGTTCAGCGCCTGGGTCGGCGCGTGCAGCAGCTTGTTGGTGAGGCCGTGCGACAGCGCTTCGAGCACCGCCTTCGGGTCGTCGCCGCGGGCGAGCATGCGCAGCGCCCGTTCGAGCTCGTGCTGGCGCGCGGCCTCGCCGCTCTCGCGCAGCGCCCGGATCGTCGGGACGACCTCGCGTCCGTCCATCCAGTGCAGGAACGAGCCGACCTGGGTGTCGATGATCGCCTCGGCCTGCGCGACGTGCGAGGCGCGCTCGTCGTGGCCGGCGCGCACGATCTCGCCGAGGTCGTCGACGGTGTACAGGTAGACGTCGTCGAGCTCGCCCACCTCCGGCTCGATGTCGCGCGGCACCGCGAGGTCGACCATGAACACCGGCGCGTGGCGCCGCGCCTTGATCACGCGCTCCATCGTCCCCTTGCCGAGGATCGGCAGCGAGCTCGCCGTACAGGAGACCACGATGTCGTGCTCGTGCAGCCGCTCGGGCAGCTCGCGCAGCTCGATCGCCTGGGCGTTGAACCGGTGCGCGAGGTGCTGCGCGCGCTCGAGGGTGCGGTTCGCGACCGTGATCGCGCGCGGCCGCTGCGCCGCGAAGTGGGTCGCGCAGAGCTCGATCATCTCGCCCGCGCCGACGAGGAGCACGCTCGTCTCGCGGAGCGACGGGAAGATCCGCCCGGCGAGCTTCACCGCCGCGGCGGCCATCGACACGACGCTCGCGCCGATGCCGGTGTTCGTCCGCACCTCCTTCGCGACCGCGAACGAGCGCTGGAAGAGCCGCGACAGCGTGGCGCCGAGCGTGCCCGCCTCTTCGGCGAGGCGCACCGCGTCCTTCATCTGGCCGAGGATCTGCGGCTCGCCGAGCACCATCGAGTCGAGGCCGGCGGCGACGCGGAACGCGTGGCGCACCGCCTCCTCGCGCGGCAGCGTGTACACGTACGGCCTGAGGTCCTGCGGGTCGAGGCTCTGGTAGCCGACGAGCCAGGCGAGCGCCTCGGTCGGTTCGCCGGCGGCGCAGTACAGCTCGGTGCGGTTGCAGGTCGAGAGGATCGCGGTCTCCTCGGCCGGCCGCGCCTTCACCACCGCGCCGAGCGCCGCCCGCAGCGCCTCGCCGCTGAACGCCACCTTCTCGCGGATCGCGAGCGGCGCGCTCTGGTAGTTGAGGCCGACGGTGAAGAGCTGCATGGCGAAAGGCGCTTGATTTCGGGCGCTATTCTACCGTGCGAAGCGGGACGCCCGGGCCGCTTGTGGGCCTGCCGCGGCGGCTGGATGAGTTCCTCCCGGGCGGGAGGACGATGGTCAGGCCGCGATTTCCTCGGGCATCACCGAGTTCTGGACGTCCCGGAACGACGCCTCGGTGTCGAGGAGCGGGAACTGGCGCGGATGCCCGACGAGGAACCCCTGGAAGTAACGCACCCCGAGCCCGAACGCCCAGTCGAGCTTCTCCTGGCTGTCGATGCCCTGCGCGACGACGCGCGAGCTCACCCCCGCCGCAGCCTCGACGAGCTCGCGGATGTCGGCGTCCATCATGTTCTGGAACGCCGCCGACACCGCCTTGCGGTCGAGCTTGATCAGCTTCGGCCGCACGAGCCGGAGCACGGTCGCCATCGACTTCGGCCGGTCGGGAACGAAGTCGTCGAGCGCGAGACGCACGCTGCGCGCCGCGCACTCGCGCGCGAACTGCAACAGCACCGTCGGATCGCTCTGCGAGGCCGTGTTGGTGACTTCGACGATCAGCCGCTTCGCCTTGTCCCCCGCGCTGTCGAGGTGGCGCAGGTACCGCGCGCGATCGGTGTTGAGCGTCACCATCGAGACGTTGACGCTCACCATCAGCGAGCCGTGCAGGAGGTCGAGCGCGGCGATCGCCTGCTTGAGGACCGACACGTCCACGGTGCCGATGTAGCCGCAGTCCTCCCAGCGCCGGATCATCGTCTCGCGCGACTCCGGCTTGTCGAGCCCCTCGCGGAAGCGCAGGAGCGCCTCGTAGGCGACGACGTGGCCCCGGTCGCTCATGATCGGCTGGAAGGCGGTGCGGATGATGGCTTCCATGGTCATCGGCAGCACCATGCAAGGCTCGATGCCAGCGCTCGTGACGCGGCCGGAACGTGCAATTGTTCTCGGTTTTCGGGCCGCCGCGGCGTCGGCGGTGTCGACGGGCGGTCGGCGCCGACGCGCCGGCGGCGAGCGCTAGAATCCCGCGAGCAAGCTCAAGGAGGCCCCATGGCCGACACGATCCGGAAGGTGGACTACTTCTCGACGCGGGTCCCCAACACGCCGGGACAGACGTTCCGGGTGCTGTCGACGCTGGTCAGCGCGGGCGTCAACCTGCTCGCCTGCACCGGCGTCCCGCTCGGCCGGCGCGCGCGGATCGACGTCGTGCCCGACGACACGCGCCGGTTCAACGCCGCCGCGCGCAAGGCCGGGCTCAAGTTCACCCCGAAGAAGACCGGCTTCCTCATCCAGGGCGACGACCGGCCCGGGGCGCTCGCGAGCAACCTGAAGAAGCTCGCCGACGGACGGGTGAACGTGACCGCGGTGGACGGCCTCTCCGCGGGGAAGGGACGCTGGGGCGCGATCCTGTGGGTCAGTCCGAAGGACCTGCGCAAGGCGGGCCGGCTCCTCCGCGCGCGGGCGCGCTAGAAGCGCGCCGCGGTCCCGGCGGCTAGCTCGCCGCGCCGATCCGCAGCACCGCCTTGATCGTCGTGCCGGCGAGCATGTCGGCGACCGCCTCGTTGATCGCGCGCGAACTCGTAGTGCCGCACCAGGCGGTCGACCGGCAGCCGGCCCGCGCGGTAGAGCTCGACGAGCCGCGGCAGGAAGTCCTTCACCACGCTTTCGCCCTGGATGCAGCCGCGCACGATCCGTCCCTGCTGGAGCGTGCGCATCTCGAGTGCGGCCTCGACCCCGCCGGCGGCGCTGCCGACGAGGCAGCAGGTCCCGCGCGGTGCCAGGGCGTCGACCGCCGCCCGCAGCGCCGCCGGGACGCCCGCGGCTTCGAGGCTGAACTTCACCCCGCTTCCGCCCGCGATCCGGCGCACTTCGGCGGCGGCCTCGGCACCGGCCTTGACGACATGCGTGGCGCCGAGCTCGCGCGCGAGCGCGAGACGGTTGTCGAAGACGTCGACCGCGACGATCGGATCGCAGCCGGCGAGCTTTGCCGCCATCAGGCCCGCCAGCCCGACCGTGCCGGCGCCGAACACCGCGAACGAGTCGCCGGCCCGCGGCCGCAGCACGTTCATCACCGCGCCGGCGCCGGTGTTCACGCCGCACGGAAACGCGGCGAGCACGTCGAGCGGGGCGTCGCGCGGAACCTTGATGACGTTCCGCTCGGTGGCGAGCGACAGCGTCGCGAACGACGACTGCTGGAAGAACGACCCGTGGACCGGCGTCTCGCCCCGGCGCAGCGCGACCGAGCCGTCGAGGCGGATGCCGGACACCTTGATCTGGCGGTTCCGCGCGCAGTAGGCCTCGTAGCCCTCGCGGCAGTTCGCGCATTCCCCGCACGACGGATTCGCCATGATGACGTGGTCGCCGGCGGCCACCTCGGTCACCGCCGCGCCGACGCGCTCGACGACGCCCGCCCCCTCGTGGCCGTAGACCGCCGGCCACGGCAGCGGGAAGAAGCCGTCGCGGGCGTGCACGTCGGTCTGGCAGATGCCGCTCGCGACGACGCGGACGACGACTTCGTGCGGCGCCGGCTCGGCGAGGTCGAGTTGCTCGAGCGACCAGCGGCCCGAGCGCTCGGGCATGACTGCGGCGGTGACTCTCACGCGGTGCGCGCCTCGCGCTTGCGTCGAGGGAGCAGCTTCGGCATCGTTCCATCTCCCCGACGGGGACCGTCGGATCATATCGGGCGCGCCGCCGCCTCACAATCCGGCCGGATGCGCCGCTCTCCGCCGCGGAATGGCGGGCGCTCGGCGGCGACGGCGACGCGCCGGCGACCCGCGGCCTGGCCGCGCAACGGCTGGCGGAGACGTGGTAGCGTAATCAACGACCGGCGCCCCTTGTTGCGGCGCGTCGAAAGGAAGCGACATGACCCCCGAGCAGATCCTGGCGATCCCGCCGAAAGTGCTGACGCAGGCGCAGCGCGAGTTCTACTTCGCCGAGGGCTACCTGCTCGTCGAGCGCGCGATCGGCGACGACTGGATAACGCGGCTGCGCGCGGCGACCGACGAGCTGGTCGAGCGCAGCCGGAAGGTGACGCGGTCGGACCCGGTGTTCGACCTCGAGCCGGCGCATCGCCCCGACGCGCCGCGCCTGCGCCGCGTGTCGAACCCGGTCGAGCAGCACCCGGTGTTCTGGGAGTACTGCCTGCGCTCGGCGCTGCCGGACATCGTCGCCGACCTGGTCGGGCCGGACGTGAAGTTCCACCACTCCAAGCTCAACTTCAAGTGGGCGCAGGGCGGCGAGGAAGTGAAGTGGCACTACGACATCAGCTTCTGGCCGCACACCAACTACTCGCCGCTGACCGTCGGCACCTACCTGTACGACTGCGGCATGGACCAGGGCCCGCTGGCGGTGATGCCGCGGAGCCATCTGATCGACCCGATGCTTTCGCAGTACGACGCGAAGGGCAACTGGACCGGCTGCCTCTCCAGCGAGGACGTCGCGAAGCTCGATCTCTCGAAGATGGCCTACCTGCCCGGTCCCGCCGGCTCGCTGACGATCCACAACTGCCGCACGCTGCACTACTCGGCGCGGAACGAATCGGACCTCGGCCGGCCGCTGCTGCTGAACACGATGACCTCGGCCGACGCGTTCCCCTACACGGTGAATCCGATCAAGCCGGCGCACGACCAGTACCTGCTGCGCGGCAAGCGCGCGCGCTTCGCGCATCACGATCCGCGGCCGTGCCTCATCCCGCCGGACTGGTCGAAGGGCTACACCTCGATCTTCGCGCTGCAGCAGGAAGAGGAAGGCGAAGTCGTCGCGCGCTAGGTCGAGGCTAGCCGCGCCCGCGGCGCCGGTGGATCCGCGCCTCGAGCCGGCGGAGCGCGGCGTCGATCGCGAAGCCGACGATGCCGATCGCGATCATGCCGGACATGACGATCGCGGTGCTGATGTTGCTCTGGCCCTTCACGATCAGGTAGCCGATCCCGCTCGACGCGACGATCAGCTCGGCGCCGATGAGCGACTGCCAGCCCAGCCCCGCGCTCACGCGCAGGCCGGCGACGATCGACGGCACCGAGGCCGGCAGCAGCACTTCGGTGAGGATCAGCCAGTTGCTCGCGCCGAGCGTCTGCGCCGCCTCGACCAGGCGGCGGTCGACGTACTTCGCGCCGCGGTAGGCGTTGATCACGCACGGCGGGAAGGCGCCGGCGAAGATCACCAGCACCGGGCCGCCGATCCCGGTGCCGAACCACAGCGCCGCGAACGGCACCCACGCGATCGGCGCGACGAACCGCAGCGCGTCGAAGAGCGGCGAGACCACGCCGTCGAGCCAGCGGAACCAGCCCATCGCCAGGCCGAGCGGGATGCCGATCGCGACGGCGAGCACGAACCCCATCGCGAAGCGCCCGAACGACGAGGCGAGATGCTGCTGGAGCGTGTGGCCGACGAACGGCTGGTGCGTGAGCTCGACGAACTTGGCCGCGACCTCCGCCGGGCTCGGCAGGAAGAGCGCAGGCACGAGTCCGCTCGCCGCGACCAGCGCCCACAGCGCGAAGAAGCCGACGAAGCCCGCCGTCGTCAGCGCGACGAATTCCCGCCGCGGGAGCGCGCCGTTCGTCGCCGGAGTCACGGCGCGCGCCAGGGCATCGCCCGCGTCTCGAGCCAGCCGAGCGCCGCGGTCATCAGAGCGCCGGCGATGGCGACCGACACCATGCCGACCAGGATCATCGCCGGGAAGAGATCGAGGCCCGCCTGGTAGAGGACATGCCCGAGCCCGACGATCGCGCCGATCAGCTCGCCCGCCACCAGCGTCGTCCAGCAGGCTTGGAGGGAAAGCCGCAGCCCGGTGAAGACGAGCGGCAGCGCGCCCGGGACGAGCACCTCGCGCGCGAACATCCACCGCGTCACGCCGAGCGTGCGCGCCGCCTCGACGAGGTGCGGCTCGATCGACCGCACGCCGGCATAGCTGTTGATGACCGCCGGCACGAACGCCGCGACCCAGATCACCAGCACCTTCGCGGCGTCGCCCAGCCCGAGCCAGACGATGGCGAGCGGGATCCAGGCGAGGGGCGGGATCGGACGCAGCAGCAGGAACGTCGGATTGACGAGCGCCTCGGCGCGCCGGCTCCATCCCATCAGCATCCCGAGCGGCACGCCGATCGACACCGCCGCGGTGAAGCCGAGGAGCACGAGCCACGAGCTGTGGAGGAAGTGCTGCCAGAGCTTGCCGTCGGCGTAGCCCTGGAACGTGATCTGGCGCGCCGCCTGCCCCACCTCGACCGGCGTCGGGAAGTACGCGCCGGGGATCCAGTGCGTCGCGGTCGTCGCGGCGTACCAGAGCGCGGCCAGCGCGGCGAGCGTCGCCGCGCCGACCGCGAGCCGGAACCCGCCGGTCGGGCCGTCCCGCACGCGGCGCCGTCAGTTCTTGCGGTTCGCGAACGCCTTCAGCTTCGGGTCGGCGTCGACCATCTTCATGTACTCGTCGGTCACGAAGCGCGAGGTCGCCGGCGGGTCGGCGAGCGTGCCGGTCGACTTCATGAACTCGGCGATCTGGGTGAGCCACTTGTCGACGTCCGACGGGCCGCCGGCGCGGTTCATGATCTTGAGCTGGCGCGGCGAGGTCGTAGGTCGGCCGCGTGTCGAACTCCTTCTTCATCGACGCCTCGCTGATCGTCACGCCGCCGATCTCGTAGAACTTCTTCATCATCGCGATCGCCTCGGGCTGGTTGGCGTTCATCCAGTTCCAGGTCCTGAGGTACACGGCGAGGAAGCGCGCGACGTTCTGCGGCTGCTCCTTGGCGTAGTCGGCGCGCACCACGAGCGCGCCGGGCACGATCGCGCCGGCGTCCTTGCCCGAGCAGATCACCCGCGCGCCCGGCCTTCTCCTCGAGCGTGTAGATGTTCGGCGCCCAGAGCCCGCCGAGGTCGGCGTTCTTCGACGACATCGCGGAGATGATCTCCGCCTGCCCCATGCTCTTGATCGTCACGTCGGCCTTCTTCAGGCCCCACTTCGCGAGGCACGACTGCACCGCGAAGTCGCCGGTCGAGTTGGCGGTCAGCACGATCGTCTGGCCCTTGATCGACTGCGGGTTCTTCACGAAGCCGTCGGCGTTCGCGCCGCTCGCCATGAGCGCGTTGCCGACCGATTCGTCGTTGGTGAGCCCGATCGTGAGCAGGTTGTAGCGCGCGGCGCCGAGCACCGCGGGCACCGAGCCGATGCCGCCGACGTCCCACGACTTCGACGCCGAGGCGGCGATCTGCGGGACGCCGGCGGGGAAGGTGCTGAACACGGGCTTGAGGCCGACTTCGCCCCACCAGCCCTTCTCCGACGCGACGTAGTACGGCAGCGACCAGTAGAGCGCCGGCTGGTAGCTCACCTTGATCTCGGTCTGCGCCGGGCTGCCTGAGGCGGCGGCCGCGAGCGCGGCGCCGAGTGCGAGTCTGCGGAACGTCCCAGCCATGGCTCTCCTCCCTTTCGCGTGTCAATGGTCGTTGGGCGCCTGCTGCTCGCGCAAGCTGCGCCAGATGCGGGTGCGCAGATGGACGAACGACTCCTGGTCCATCACGTCCTCGATGCGCTCGAACCTGTCCCAGCCCTCCGCCCGGCGCACCGCGGCGACGTCGATGATCTCACCGATCCGCCCCGGCCGGCGGGTCATCACCACCACCCGGTCGGCGAGGTAGACCGCCTCGTCCACCGCGTGCGTGATGAAGAGCACCGTGCGCGGGTTGACCCGCGAGAGCTTGATCAGCTCCTCCTGCATCACGGTGCGCGTCTGCGCGTCGAGCGCGCCGAACGGCTCGTCCATCAGCAGGACGTCCGGGTCGAGGACGTAGCTCCGCGCGATCGCGACGCGCTGCTGCATCCCGCCCGAGAGCTGGTGCGGGAACGCCGACTCGTAGCCCTGCAGGCCCATCAGCTCGATGTGGCGGGCGACGCGCGGCGCGCGCTCCTCGGCGTTCATGCCCTTGGCGCGCAGCCCGAACTCGATGTTCTCGGTCACGGTCTTCCACGGGAAGAGCGCGAACTGCTGGAACACCACGGCGCGGTCGGGACCGGGCTCGGTCACCGCGCGGCCGCCGACCTTCACCGCGCCGGAGGTCGGGAACTCGAGGCCCGCCGCCATCCTGAGGCACGTCGTCTTCCCGCACCCCGACGGCCCGACGATCGTGACGAACTCGCGCTCGCGCACCCCGAAGCTGACCGCGTCGAGCGTGAGGAAGTCCTTGCCGTCGCGCCGGAACACCTTGGTGACGCCGTCGAACGCGATGTCGCTCATCGCGGGCGAAGCAGGATCTTCGCTGCGGCCGCGGTGCCGTCGTGGAGATCGAGGATCAGCGGCGGATTCCGGCGCGGATCCTTGCCGTGGTAGGCGTGCATGTCGGAGCCGCAGATGCCGACGGCGTCGACGCGGATCAACACTTCGCCCGGCGCGGGCCGCGGGTCGGGCTCGTCGCGGTAGGTGACCTCGTTCGGCTGCGTATAGACGAGCGCTTTCATGGCCTCACCCGGCCGAAAAGCCGCCGTCGACGAAGATCGTCTGCCCGGTGACGTAGTCGGAGGCGCGGCTCGCGAGGAAGAGCGCGATGCCGCGCAGGTCGCCGAGCTCGCCGTTGCGGCCGATGAAGGTCCGGTCGGCCATCGCCTGCCAGCGCTTCGGGTCGCTCGCCACCGGCGCGGCGAGCGGCGTGGCGAAGAAGCCGGGCCCGATCGCGTTCGCGGTCACGCCGTGCTTCGACCAGGCCTCGGCCTGCGCGCGGGTGAGCTGCATCACGCCGCCCTTCGACGCGCCGTACGCGCCCGAGTTGCCGAACGCGCGCACCGACTGGAGCGAGGCGATGTTGATGATGCGGCCCCAGCCCTTCGCGATCATGGCGGGTGCGAGCTTCTGCGCCATGAAGAACGGCGCGTCGAGGTTGAGCCGCAGGGTCGCGTCCCAGTCGCCCTCCGAGACTTCCAGCATCGGCTTGCGGATGTTGACGCCGGCCGCCGAAACCAGGATGTCGGGGGCGCCGAACGGCTGTGCCGCGCCTTGCGCGCACGCGAAGAGCGCCGCCCGATCGGCGAGGTCGCAGGGTCGCGCCGCCGCGCGCCCGCCGGCCGCTTCGATCTCGCGCTGTGCCGCCTCGAGCTCCAGCGCGCGCCGCGCGACGAGGATCACCGCCGCGCCGGCGCCCGCGAGCGCGAGCGCAATCGTCTTCCCGATGCCGGAGTTGGCGCCGGTGACGAGGGCGACGCGCCCCGTCAGATCGAAGAGCGGGTCTGCTGCCATTTACTGCTCGACCGGCGCGCCGCGCTCGAACGGCTCGCCGGGGAAGTACTTCGCGAGCCGGTCGTCCGCGGTCCTGGCGTGCGCCTCCATCCCCTCGAGGCGCGAGATCCGCGCGGTGACCTGCGCGATCGCGCGGTTCGCGTCGCGCGTCAGCCGCTGCCAGGTGACGGTCTTGATGAACTTGTGGACCGACAGGCCGCCGGAGTAGCGCGCCGCGCCCTTGGTCGGCAGGATGTGGTTCGGCCCGGAGGTCTTGTCGCCGAACGCGACCGTGGTCTCCTCGCCGAGGAAGAGCGAGCCGTAGCACGTGAGCCGGCCGAGCCACCAGTCGAGGTCGCGGGCGTGCACCTCGAGATGCTCGGGCGCGTGGCGGTCGGAGACCTGCGCGACCTCCTCGCGCGTGTCGCAGAGGACGACCTCGCCGTAGTCGCGCCACGCGGCGCCGGCGGCGTCGCGCGCGGTGGCCGGCAGCGCGTCGACGAGCCCCGGCACGAGCGCCATCACGCGCTCGGCGAGCGCACGCGAGGTGGTGAAGAGCCACGCCGGCGACTCGTGACCGTGCTCGGCCTGCCCGACGAGGTCCGACGCGACGATCGCCGGGTCGGCGGAGTCGTCGGCGATGACCGCGATCTCCGACGGGCCGGCGAAGACGTCGATGCCGACGCTCCCGAACAGCATCCGCTTCGCTTCGGCGACGAACTTGTTGCCCGGGCCGACGAGGATGTCCGCCGCCTTGCCGGTGAAGAGGCCGTACGCCATCGCCGCGATCGCCTGCACGCCGCCGAGCGTCATGATCGCGTCGGCGCCGGCGACCTTCATCGCGTAGAGCACCTGCGGGTGAATGCCTTCGCCGCGGTACGGCGTCGAGCACGCGATCACCGTCGGCACGCCGGCGGCCTTCGCGGTCGCGACGCCCATGTAGGCGGAGGCGATGTGCGCGTAGCGGCCGGTCGGCACGTAGCAGCCGGCGACGTTGACCGGGATCAGCCGCTGCCCGGCGACGACGCCGGGCGCAAGCTCGACCGAGAACTCGCGCATCGAGTCGCGCTTGCGCGAGCGCGAACCGGCGCACCTGCTCGGTCGCGAACTCGATGTCCCGCTTGATGCCGGCCGGGATGTCGCGCGTGCGCCGGTCGATTTCCTCCGGCGTGACGACGATCTCGCCATGCCAGCCGTCGAGCTTGGCGGCGTACTCCCGCACCGCGGCTTCGCCCCGCCGCTCGATCTCGGCGAGCATCTCTGCCACGACGGTGCGCGCGGTCGCGGTTTCGGTCTCGGGGGTCTTCGAGGCCTGCTTCAGGTGGTCGGATCGCCATGGCGCCCCGCAAGGTCGGGTGAGGCGGTCTTATAACCTCACTCGCGTGCGCTTGGGAAGCGGCGCGCCCGGACCGACGCCTCCGGGCTACGGCCAGAGGGAGCCGGTGGCCAGGGACGGAATCGAACCGCCGATACGAGGATTCTTGCATCGTCATGCGTTGCCGGTCGAGCGTCAGAAATGCGCTATGCTCCCGCTCGTGAAGCTCGCACGCCGTTACCGTCGCTCGATCGCGGCCATCGCGATGGCCGCGCTCGCATTCGCGCAGGCCGCAGTGGCCATGCACGCGTGCGTGATCCCGGTGCCCGCTGAGGCGGCGATGCCGTGCCACGAGGAGCCGTCTCCCGGGCCCACCGCGCTCTGCCAGGCGCACTGCCAGGCCGACAAGCAGACCGTCGAGCAGGCGAAGCCGCTCGCCGCAGCCGATGTGGTCGCGCCGCTGATGGCCGTGGTCGAGGCTGCAGTCGCCGTGCCGCCGCCGCACGCGGTTCGGTCCCAGCCGGTGCTCGCGCACGCGGCATCGCCCCCGCTACCGATCCTGTACCAGCGCCTGCGCAACTAGCCTCCGCGCGAATCCCGGCCGCACCCGCGGCTGCATCGAGGATTCCTTTCATGCGGAGGTTTCATGTCGTCTGTCCGAATCGTTCGCGCGAGCGCGCTCGGCGCCCTGCTCGCCGCCGCGCCGCTGGCGCTCGCACAAACCGCCCCGCTCACGCTCGACGAGGCGATCCGCCTCGCTGAGGCGAGATCGGCCAGGATCGCAGCGCAGTCCGCCGCGGTGAGCGCCGCCGGTGAAATGGCCGCGCGCGCCGGCGAGCTGCCCGACCCGAAGCTCGTCCTCGGCATCGAGAACCTGCCCGTCAGCAGCGACGAGGCCTTCCGGCTGAATACCGACTCCATGACCATGAAGCGCATCGGCATCGAGCAGGGCTTTCCGAACGCCGGCAAGCGGCGCGCGCTCGGCGCCCGGGCGCAGGCGGAGAGCGTCGTCGAGAGCGCCAACCTTGCCGCGAGCCGCCTGCAGCTGCAGCGCGAGGTCGCCGGCGCATGGTTCGACCTGCGCTACGCGCACGAGGAGCACGCGGCACTGGTCGCGCTGGTGCGTGAAACGGAGCTCGAGGCGGAGACGGCGACCGCGGCGGTCACGGGCGGGCGGCTTGCGCCGGCCGACGCGCTCGCCGCACGCGCCGCAGTCGAGCAGGCGCGCGACCGGCTGGCGATGCACGAGCGCTCGCTCGAGCGGGCGCGGATCACGCTTGCGCAGCTCCTCGGAAGCGCGGCGTCGCGCCCGCTCGGCGCGGCGCCCGATACCGCGCGTCTGCCGCGCGACGCGCACGAGCTGCTCGCGCGGGTGGGCTCGCATCCGGCCGTGCAGGTGAGCGATCGGCAGGCCTCGCTCGCGCAAGCCGATCTGTCGGTCGCCGGAAGCACGAAGACGCCGGACTGGTCCCTGATCGTGTCCTACGGCCAGCGCAGCCCCAACTTCTCCAACATGGTGAGCGTGCTCGTCGCGATCGACCTGCCGATCGCGGCCGAACGCCGCCAGGATCGGGACATCGCCGCCAAGCAGGCGCTCGTCGAGCGCGCGCGCAATGCAGCCGAGGAGGCCCGGCGCGTGGCCGAGGCCGAAGCGCGGGGCTTTCTTGCCGACTGGGATACCGCCGCGGCGCGGGTCACGCGGTACGAGCGCTCGATCCTGCCGCTCTCGCGGGAGCGCGTGGAGGTCGCGCTCGCGGCCTACCGCGGCGGGCGCGGCACGCTCGCAAGCGTTCTGGAGGCGCGGCGCGCCGAGACCGAGGCGCGGATGAGCCTCGCGCAGGCGCTCGCCGAGCGCGCGCGGGCCTGGTCGGCGATCAACTACCTGCTCCTCGAGGAGGGCAGGTCGTGAGCCGCCTCCTCTATGCAGTGATCGCGGCCGGCGGGCTCGGCCTCGCCGCCGCCGCCGGCTACTGGTTCGGGACATCGCACCCGCCGGCGCCGCCGCCGGAAACCCCTGCCGCCGCAGGGGCCGGGGACCGCAAGGTGCTGTACTGGTACGACCCGATGTACCCGCAGCAGCGCTTCGACAAGCCGGGCAAGTCGCCTTTCATGGACATGCAGCTCGTGCCGAAGTACGCCGACGCCGGCGGCGACGAGTCCACCGTCAGCATCAGCCCGCGCGTGGTGCAGAACCTCGGCGTCCGCACCGCCGAGGCGAGAGCGGGATCGCTCGCGCCGAAGCTCGCCGCGGTCGGCAACGTCGAGTACAACGAGCGCGCGGTCGTGCTGGTGCAGCCGCGGACCGCCGGCTTCGTCGAGCGGCTCCACGTGCGCGCGCCGCTCGATCCGGTGCGCGCGGGCGACCCGCTGGTCGAGATCCTGTTCCCCGAATGGGCCGCGCGCGCAGGACGAGTACCTGGCGCTGAAGCGCCTCTCCGGCGCGGACGTCGAGCCGCTCGCAGCGCGCGGCGCGCGAGCGGCTCGTGCTGCTCGGCATGACCGAGGAGCAGATCGCCGCGGTCGAGCGCGAAGGCAAGGTCCAGGCGCGCGTCACGCTGCGCGCGCCGATCTCCGGCGTCATCGCCGAGCTCGGCGTGCGCGAAGGCATGACCGTCGCCGCCGGCGCGACGCTCTTCCGCATCGCCGGCCTGGGCACCGTCTGGGTCGTCGCCGAGGTGCCCGAGGCGCAGGCGGGGATGCTCGTGCCGGGCGCGGCGCGCCGAAGCGCGCGTGCCGGACGTACCCCGAGGAGGTGTTCAAGGGGCGCGTGGGCGCGATCCTGCCCGAGGTCAACGCGGCGACGCGGACGGTGCGCGCGCGGGTCGAGGTCGCCAATCCCGGCGGGCAAGCTGAAGCCCGGGATGTACGCGACGCTCGCGCTCGGCGGGCGCGGGCGCGCAGGCGCTGCTGGTTCCGAGCGAAGCGGTGATCCGCACCGGCGAGCGCAGCGTCGTGATCGTCGCCGCGGGCGAAGGGAAGTTCCGCGCCGTCGACGTCGAGGTCGGCATGGAGTCCGGCGGCGACACCGAGATCCGCAAGGGGCTGAAGGCCGGCGACCGGGTGGTGGTCTCGGGGCAGTTCCTGATCGACTCCGAAGCGAGCCTGCGCACGACGCTCGCCCGGCTGGAAGGCGCCGGCGCCGATGCGTCCGCGCCGGTCGCACCAGGGCCGAGGGCGTCCTCGTGAGCGGCAACGACAAGTTCCTGCTGATCAAGCACGGGCCGATCCCGAGCGCGCGAATGGGCGGGATGACGATGGAGTTCGCCGCGCCGAAGGTCGGGCGCTGCCGGCGGGCGTCAAGCCGGGCGACCGCATCCGCTTCGAGTTCACGCATGAAGGACGGCGAGTTCCAGGCGACGAAGGTGGAGCCGCTGAGATGATCGCCGCCCTCATCCGCTGGTCGATCGCGAACCGGTTCCTGGTGCTGATGGCGACCGTGCTCGTCGCGGCCTGGGGCGTCTACGCGGTGATGCGCACGCCGCTCGACGCGATCCCCGATCTCTCCGACGTGCAGGTGATCATCCGCACGCCGTTACCCGGGGCAGGCGCCGCGCATCGTCGAGGACCAGGTCACCTATCCGCTGACGACGACGATGCTGTCGGTGCCGGGCGCGAAGACGGTGCGCGGGTACTCGTTCTTCGGCGACTCGTTCGTCTACATCCTGTTCGACGGACGGCACCGACCCGTACTGGGCGCGCTCGCGCGTGCTCGAGTATCTCAACCAGGTGCAGTCGCGGCTGCCGGCGCAGGCGAAGCCGGCGCTCGGGCCCGACGCGACCGGCGTCGGCTGGATCTACCAGTACGCGCTCGTCGACCGCTCGGGCCGGCTCGACCTCGGCGAGCTGCGCGCGCTCCAGGACTGGTTCCTCAAGTACGAGCTGAAGGCGCTGCCCAACGTCGCCGAGGTCGCCTCCGTCGGCGGCATGGTGCGGCAGTACCAGGTCGTGCTCGACCCGGATCGCCTGCGCGCCTACGGCATTCCGCACTCGAAGGTGATCGCCGCGATCCAGAACGCGAACCGCGAGACCGGCGGCTCGGTGCTCGAGCTGGCCGAGGCCGAGTACATGGTGCGCGCGAGCGGCTACCTGAAGACGCTCGACGACTTCCGCGCCATCCCGCTCCTCGTCGGGAAAGGCGGCGTGCCGGTGACGCTCGCCGACGTCGCGCGCGTGCAGATGGGCCCGGAGATGCGGCGCGGCATCGCCGAGCTCGACGGCGAGGGCGAGGTCGCCGGCGGCGTGATCGTCATGCGCGCCGGCAAGAACGCGCTCGAGACGATCGGCGCGGTGAAGGCGAAGCTCGCCGAGCTCGCGAAGAGCCTGCCGCAGGGCGTCGAGATCGTCGAGACCTACGACCGCTCGGGGCTGATCGAGCGCGCGGTGCGGCACCTGCGCGACAAGCTCGTCGAGGAGTTCGTCGTCGTCGCGCTGGTCTGCGTCGTCTTCCTGCTGCACCTGCGCTCGGCGTTCGTCGCCATCGTCACGCTGCCGCTCGGCGTGCTGGTCGCGTTCATCGTCATGTACTACCAGGGCGTGAACGCCAACATCATGTCGCTCGGCGGCATCGCGATCGCGATCGGCGCGATGGTCGACGCGGCGGTGGTGATGATCGAGAACGCGCACAAGAAGCTCGAAGCGTGGGCGCACGAGCATCCGGGCGTGCCGATCGCGCCCGAAGAGCGCTGGCGCGTGATCGGCGACGCGGCGGTCGAGGTCGGGCCGGCGCTCTTCTTCTCGCTCCTCATCATCACGCTCTCGTTCGTGCCGGTGTTCGCGCTCGAGGCGCAGGAGGGGCGCCTCTTCGCGCCGCTCGCCTACACCAAGACCTACGCGATGGCGGCGTCGGCCGGGCTCGCGGTGACGCTGATCCCGGTGCTGATGGGCTATCTCATCCGCGGCCGCATCCCCGCGGAGCGGCAGAACCCGATCAACCGCTTCCTGATCGCGGCGTACCGGCCGCTGCTCGCCGTCGTGCTGCGCTGGCCGAAGGCGACGCTCGCCGTCGCGGCGCTCGTGCTTCGTCGCGACGCTGGTTCCCGCTGTCGCGGCTCGGCGGCGAGTTCCTGCCGCCGCTCTACGAGGGCGATCTGCTTTACATGCCCTCGGCGCTGCCCGGCATCTCGCCGGCGAAGGCGGCGGAGATCCTGCAGCAGACCGACCGCCTCATCGCCACCGTGCCGGAGGTGAAGCGCGTGTTCGGCAAGGTCGGCCGCGCCGAGACCGCGACCGACCCGGCGCCGCTCGAGATGGTCGAGACGACGGTGCAGCTCAAGCCGCGCGAGGAATGGCGGCCGGGCATGACGCCGGAGAAGCTGGTCGAGGAGCTCGACCGGCTCGTGAAGCTGCCCGGGCTCGCCAACATCTGGATCCCGCCGATCCGCAACCGCATCGACATGCTCGCGACCGGGATCAAGAGCCCGCTCGGGATCAAGGTCTCGGGCAACGACCTCGCCGAGATCGAGCGCGCCGCCGCCGACATCGAGCGGCTGGTGAAGGACGTCCCCGGCGTCACCTCGGCGCTCGCCGAGCGCGTCACCGGCGGCCGCTACATCGACGTGCGCATCGACCGCGCGGCCGCGGCGCGCTACGGCCTGAACGTCGCCGACGTGCAGTCGGTGGTCTCGGCCGCGATCGGCGGCGAGAACGTCGGCGAGACGATCGAGGGCCGCCGCCGCTTCCCGATCAACGTGCGCTACCCGCGCGAGCTGCGCGACTCGATCGGCAAGCTGAAGACGCTGCCGATCGTGACCGAGACCGGGGCGCAGGTCCCGCTCGGCGCGGTCGCCGCGATCGGGATCAGCGACGGCCCGCCGATGCTGCGCAGCGAGAACGCGCGGCTCGCCGGCTGGATCTACGTCGACATCCGCGGCCGCGACCTCGCGTCGGTGGTGCGCGACGCGCAGCGCGCGGTCGCCGAGCGGCGTGAAGCTCCCGCCGGGCGTGTCGGTGCAATGGTCGGGGCAGTTCGAGTATCTCGAGCGCGCGATGAAGCGGCTCGCGCGTCGTCATCCCGTTCACGCTGCGCGATCATCTTCGTGCTGCTCTACCTCGCGTTCCGCCGCTTCGACGAGGCGGCGCTGATCATGGTCGACGCTGCCGTTCGCGGTGGTCGGCGGGTTCTGGTACGTCTGGGCGCTCGGCCACGACCTCTCGGTCGCGAGCGCGGTCGGCTTCATCGCGCTCGCCGGCGTCGCCGCCGAGTTCGGCGTGGTGATGCTGATCTACCTCAAGCAGGCGCTGGAGCGCCGGCTCGCGGCCGGCGCGCCCGCGAACGACGCGACGCTGCTCGAGGCGATCGACGAGGGCGCGGTGCTGCGCGTGCGGCCGAAGGCGATGACCGTCGCGGTGATCCTCGCCGGCCTCGCGCCGATCATGTGGTCGGAGGGCACCGGCAGCGAGGTGATGCAGCGCATCGCCGCGCCGATGATCGGCGGCATGATCACCGCGCCGCTGCTTTCCATGTTCGTGATCCCGGCGGCGTATCTGCTGATCCGTCGCCCGCGCGAGCGAGCTAGACCTAGCGTCGAAAGGAGCACCCCTAGAACCGCTTCGACCCGTAGATCGCTTGCCGGACTAGAGGATCGATTCCTTCCCGTTCCCTTAATACCTCTAGTGAGGAGACTCAGATGAAAAGCCTACTTGCCGCTCTCGTTCTCGGCTCCGTGCTCCCCACCGGCGTGCTGGCCCAGCAAAAGATGGAGGACATGAAGGGCATGGAGATGCCCAGCAAGCCGGCGGCCACCAAACCAACGGCACACAGGGCAATCGGGGTCGTGAAGAAGGTCGATCCCAAGGCGGGCACCGTCACGTTCGCGCACGAACCCGTCAAGAGCATGAACTGGCCCGCGATGACGATGACCTTCAAGGTCAAGGACAAGGTGCTGTTCGACAGGCTGACCACCGACAAGAAGGTCGAGTTCGAGTTCACGCAGGAAGGCAAGGACTACATCGTGACCGCGGTGAAGTAAGCACTGTCGGTCCGCGGTTGCCCACGGTCATATCCTTCCGCTAGACTCCACGCGTGCTCGGCTTCCGCGCCCCGGTAACTGTCGTCGTCCTCGCGCTCTTTGTCGCCAGTGTCGTCGTGAGCTCGCTCGCGCCGCTGGCGGGCGGCGGGCACACCCCCGGCCACGACGACGCGGTCCTGGCGCTCGCGGGGACTCCTGAACCCGGCGCCGACCCGGCGCCGGACGGCGACGGCATCAAGTGCAACCACGGCTGCCACTTCCTCCAGCACTTCCAAGGCAGCATTGACCGGCCCGTCGCACTCGTGCTCGAGCAGTGGTCGATAACGTATGCCGCCGCCGAGCCGGCTACCGCACCGCAGCTCTACCTCGACTCCCGCTTCCGCCCGCCCCGCGTTCCCACCCGGTCTGCCTGACGACGTCTGACGTCTTCGGCACGGCGGATCGCCCCGCCGTGCGCTGTAACCGGCAGGGAACACAATGGCATTCGGGCCTCTGCACGACCCGTTCGCGCTGCGCACGGCGCGACGAACCGCACTGATCGTCCTCGGCACGCTTCTCGCCTCATCGGCGGGCGCGCAAACGCTCACGCTCGACGATGCGCTCCGCCGCGCGGAGGAGGCCAACCCCCGCCTCCGGGCGGCGCAAGCCGAGGCGACGGCGCTCGAAGGGCAGCTCGCCGATGCGCGCGCGTTGCTCTGGAACAACCCGACGCTGGCAGGCGAAGTCGGACGCCGGACCATCCCCAACGAGGCGCGGCAACGCGAGTACCTGGTCGGAATCTCGCAGCCGTTCGAGATTGCCGGCCAGCAAGGCTACCGGCGCGAGGAGGCGGAGCAGTCGCTCGCCGCCTATCGCGAGCAGATCGCCGAGCTCCGTCGCCAGGTGCGCGCCGAGGTGTCGCGCCGCTTTCTCGCGGTCCTTGCGCTGCAGACCCGCATCGATACCGAGCGACGGGTCATGAAGCTCACGGAGGACTCGGCTGCGATCGTAGAGAAGCGCTTCCGGGCCGGGGAGGACACGCGGCTCCAAGCGAATGTCGCTGAGGTCGAAGCGGATCGTGCGCGCAACGAAGTCCGCTTCCTCGAAGAGCAGCTCGTGCAGGCGCGGGCGGAGCTGGCGGCGCTGCTGCAGCTCCCCCCGGCGGAGCTGCCGGAGGCGCGCGGCGAGCTCATGGCGACGGCCCCGCCCTACAGTCTCGAGCAGCTGCTCGGACTCGTCGATTCTCGTCCCCAGTTCCGCGCATTCGGACATCGCGAGGAGGCCGCGCGGAACCGCCTCGCGCTCGAGCGCGCCGCCGTGTATCCGGACGTCACGCTCGGCATCGGGACCGGCCAGGAGGGCGCCGAGCGACGCGCGCGAGCGGCTGACGCTCTTCACCGTCTCGGTCCCGTTGCCGCTCTTCCGGCGCAACGCGTCGGGGATCGGCCGCGCGTCGACCGAGCTCACCCGCACGCAGATCGAGCGCGAGGCCGCGCTGCGGGACGCGCGGGGCCAGGTCATCGCCCTGTGGCGGACCTTCGAGAGTCTCCGCAACCGGGTTGCGCGGCTCCGCGACTCGCTCCTGCCGCGGCTCGACGAGAACCAGCGGCTCTCGCAGCGCGCGCTGCAGGCCGGCGAGATCGGGATCGCCGAGCTGCTCCTCGTCAACCGGCAACTCCTCGACGCGCAGCGGGATTTCTTCGCGGCGCTGACCGATTACGAGACGACTCGCGTGACGCTCGAGGAGGCCGCTGGCTGGCCGGCGGTGTCCAAGCAATGATCCACGAAGGAGCAGCTCCCATGACCACGACGCGCGCCCTCGCCATCCTTGCAATCGCTTCGGCGGCACTGACGGCCTGCGGCCCGGGGAGTGACGGGCACGCCGACGCGAAGAACAAGGGGTCGACGGCCAAGGCTGACGCCCACAAGGACGCCGACGGGCACGACCACGCCAAGGAATCGAAGGGAACGAGCGGGGCGCTAAAGCTCTCCGACGCCGACATCGCGGCCGCGGGCATCAAAGTGGAGCCGCTCGCCGAGCAGCCGGTGCGAGCGCGAATTGTCGTCCCGGCCGAGATCCAGGCAAACCAGGATCGGATCGTGCACGTCGCTCCCCGCATCGCCGGCCGCATCGTGAAGGCGCCGGCCGCGCTCGGCGAACGCGTGCGCGCAGGCCAGACGCTCGCGGTGCTGGACAGCATCGAACTCGGCGAGGCGCAGTCGGCGTACCTCCAGGCGTCCAGCCGATTCGCCACCGCCCGCGCCGATTTCGAGCGTGCCGAGGGCCTCAACCGCGATCAGATCATTTCGCAGAAGGAGTACCTGCGGATCCGCTCGGAGTTCGAGCAGTCGGGCGCGGCACTGCGCGCAGCCGAGGACAAGCTGCGGCTGCTGGGCGTCTCGCCGCCGGCGGGGACCGACCGCGCGGCGTCGGTGTTCCCGTTGGTCGCCCCGTCCGCCGGAACGGTGATCGAGAAGCACGCGGTCCTCGGCGAGCTCGCCACCCCCGACAAGACGCTCTTCACGGTCGCCGATCTCTCGGTGCTCTGGGTCCAGGCGACGCTCTTCGAGAAGGACCTGGCGATGGTGAGAACGGGCGCGGCGGCCGAGGTTACCGTCGCCGCCTACCCGAAGGAGGCGTTCCGCGGCCGGGTTGCCTACATCAGCGAGGTGTTCGACAAGGAAACGCGGACGGTACGGGCGCGGATCGAGGTGAAGAACCCCGACGGCCGGCTCAAGCCCGACATGTTCGCGCATGCCGCGATCGAGGCCGGCGGCACGGCAAACGCCCTGCTCGTCCCGGAAGAGGCGGTCGTGCTTCTCCAGGGCCAGCCCACCGTCTACGTCGAGGAGGCGCACGGCTTCGAGCCGCGGCCGGTCGAGCTCGGAGCGCGGTACGGCACGCGCGTCGAGATCAGGAGCGGCGTCGCCGCGGGCGACCTGATGGTCACGAGCGGCGCCTACGCGCTCAAGGCGCGGGCGCTCAAGTCGCAGCTCGGCTCCGGCCACGTGCACTGAGGAAGCGCCGCGATGCTGGAAAGACTGGTCGACCTCTCCCTGCGCTACCGCGTGCTGGTCCTGGTCGCGTTCGGGCTCATCGTGTTCCTCGGCGTCCGCGCCTGGCAGGAGCTGCCGGTGGACGCGTTCCCCGACGTCACCCCCAACCAGGTGAACATCTACACCGAGTCGCCGGGGCTCGCCGCGGAGGACGTCGAGCGGCTGCTCACCTTCCCGATCGAGACCGCGATGGCGGGGCTGCCCGGCGTCGAGACGATCCGGTCGGTGTCGCTGTTCGGGCTGTCGTACGTGGCGGTCTACTTCAAGGACAACGTCGACATCTACTTCGCGCGGCGGCTCGTCGGCGAGAAGCTGCAGGAAGCGAAGGGGCGCCTGCCCGAGGGCTACGGCGAGCCGGCGCTCGGCCCCAACAGCTCCGGGCTGGGCCAGGTCTACTGGTACACGATCAAGTCGGCCGATCCGAAGGTCTCGCCGATGGAGCTGCGCACGCTCCAGGACTGGACCGTGCGGCCGATCCTCAGGACCGCGCCGGGCGTCGACGACGTCACCTCCTGGGGCGGCTTCGAGAAGCAGTACCAGGTCCTGATCGATCCCGACCGGCTGGTCAAGTACGACCTCGGCTTCAAGGCGGTCGTCGACGCGATCGCGGCGAACAACCGCCAGGTCGGCGGGCAGTACGTCAACCTCGGCCCCGAGCAGTATCTCGTGCGCGGGCTCGGGCTGGTCGCGAACACGACCGACATCGCCAACATCGTGGTGGCCGAGCGCAAGGGAACGCCGATCTACGTGCGCGACGTCGCCGAAGTCAAGGAGGGACCGGCCCCGCGGTTCGGCGCGGTGACGGAGAACGGCAAGGAGGTGACGCTCGGCATCTCGCTCGCCCGCATCCACGAGAACGCGAAGAGCGTCGTCGACGCCTCCAAGGCGAAGCTCAAGATCGCGCAGGCGGCGCTGCCGAAGGGCGTCACGCTCTCGCCGGTCTACGACCGCACGGACATCGTCGACAAGGCGCTCGGCACGGCCGAGCGCGCGCTGATCGAAGGCGCGGTCCTGGTCGCGATCGTGCTGTTCCTGTTCCTCGGCGAGCTCCGCTCGGCGGTCGTGGTGATCGTCACGCTGCCGCTCGCGATGCTGATCGCGTTCATCCTGATGCGCGAGGCCGGCCTGTCGGCGAACCTCATGTCGCTCGCCGGGCTCGCGATCGGCATCGGCATGATGGTCGACGGCGCGGTGGTGATGGTCGAGAACAGCTTTCGGCTCCTCGCGCACCACGTCGGGAGAGCTGTCGACCGCACCAACGTCATCCTCCAGGCGGCCCGCGAGGTGGTGAACCCGATCGCGTTCGCGATCCTGATCATCATCGTCGTGTTCCTGCCGCTGTTCTCGCTCACCGGGCTGGAGGCGAAGCTCTTCAAGCCGATGGCCTACGCGATCACCTTCGCGATGGCCGGCTCGCTGCTGCTCACGCTGACGCTCGTGCCGGTGCTGTCCTCGCTCGTCCTGCGCGCGAAGCGCGAGCGCGACACCTGGCTCGTCCGGGCCGCCAAGCGCCTGTACCTGCCCCTCCTCGCCTGGGCCTCGAGCGCAAGCCGGTCGTGATCGGCGGGGCGCTCGCGCTGCTCCTGCGGTCGCTCGCCCTGTTCCCGTTCCTCGGCAAGGAGTTCATGCCGAACCTGCAGGAGGGCGCGATCATGTTCCGGGTCACGAGCATCCCCTCCACGTCGCTCGAGGAATCGATCCGCGTCTCCGAGCGGATCGACGCCACGCTGCGCAAGCACTTCCCGCAGACGAAGTCGGTGCTCGCCACGATCGGACGCGCCGAGAAGGGCGAGACCGTCGACGCGAACTACATGGAAGTCCTCGTCGACGTCACCGATCCGGCGACCTGGCCGGCAGCGGATGACCATGGCCGAGCTGTCCGAGGCGATGCAGGACAAGATCTCCGAGGAGATCCCGACCGTCGTGGTCAGCGCGACGCAGCCGATCCAGATGCGGGTCGAGGAGCTGATCTCGGGCGTGCGCGCGACGCTCGCGCTCAAGATCTACGGTCCGAACCTCGAGACCCTCGACGGCCTCGCCGCGCAGCTCAAGACGATCCTCGAGAATGTGCCGGGCGTGGCCGATCTCTCGGCCGAGGCGAACAAGGGCAAGCCGCAGATCGTGGTCAGGGTGAACCGCGACGAGGCCGCGCGCTACGGCGTCAACGCCGACGAGATCCTCGAGGTCGTGCGCGCCGGGATCGGCGGCGCGGCGTGAGCACGCTGATCGATGGCGTCCGCCGGTTCGACATCGCCGTGCGGCTGGACGAGGCTACCGCAACAGCGTCCAGGCGATCGGCCGGATCCCGATCCGCACGGCCAACGGGGCGCTCGTCCCGTTCTCGCGCGTCGCGACATCGAGACCGACGAGGGGTACACCTTCGTCCGCCGCGAGCAGCTCCAGCGCTACGCGGTGCTGCAGATGGACGTCCGCGGGCGCGATGTCGACGGCTTCGTGCGCGAGGCGAACGCGCGGATCGCGGCCGAGATCAAGCTGCCCGAGGGCTACTGGATCGAGTGGGGCGGCGCGTTCGAGAACCAGCAGCGGGCGATCGCCGGCTCGCCGTCATCGTGCCGCTCACGATCGGCCTGATCTTCATCCTGCTCTACACCGCGTTCAACTCGCTCACCTACGCGACGCTGATCATCGCCAACGTGCCGTTCGCGATCATCGGCGGGGTCGTCGGCCTCGCGGTCACCGGCCAGTACCTCTCGGTGCCGTCGGCGATCGGTTTCATCGCGGTGTTCGGCGTGGCGATGCTGAACGGGATCGTGCTCGTGTCGTTCATCAACGAGTTGCGGCGCGAGGGGCGGTCGATGCGCGAGGCGGTCAGCGAAGGCGCGCGCTGCGGCTGCGGCCGGTGCTGATGACCGCCTCGGTCGCGATCCTCGGGCTGGTGCCGATGCTGCTCTCGCAGGGCGTCGGCGCCGAGACGCAGCGTCCGCTCGCGACGGTGGTCATCGGCGGTCTGTTCACCTCCACCGCGCTGACGCTCCTGCTCCTGCCGCTCTTCTACGAGTGGGTCGAGACGCGGCGCGAAGCGGCGCGCGCGCGGCGACAGGCGTCATCACAGGCGGGTTCGCCCGGTACTTCTC
>CAWHBL010000023.1:0-98242 GCA_963827555.1 uncultured beta proteobacterium | reverse complement strand
GCTGTCGTGCTTCCCGAGCTACGATTCCAACCCCAGCCAGAAATCCGACCAAAGTAAGATTCTCGGCCCGTTCGGCAAGCGCTATCGTGCTGGACAACTGACACGTCATCGGGGGTAACCCATGCGTCCGCAGGAAACCTATAACGATCAGATCGTACGGCTATTCCTGCTCGCCGCCGCGGTCTGGGGCATCGTCGGCATGGCAGTCGGCGTGTACGCCGCCGCCGAAATGGCGTGGCCTTCGCTCAATTTCGGCGTGCCGTGGCTGACCTTCAGCCGCATTCGTCCAGACCACACGTTCGGCGTGATTTTCGCGTTCGGCGGATCGGCGTTGATGGGAACCTGCTACTACGTGGTGCAGCGAACCGGGCACACGCGGCTCGCGTTCTCCCCGCTCGCCACTTTCACGTTCTGGGGATGGCAGCTCGGCTGCATCCTTGCGATGGCAACCATGCCGTTCGGCATCACCCAAAGCAAGGAATACGCGGAGCCCGAGTGGTTCATCGACATCGCCGTTGCCGTGGTCTGGGTAGCTTTCGGGATCGTGTTCTTCGGGACGATCGCGCGGCGGCGCATACGCCACATTTACGTCGCCAACTGGTATTACGGCGCGTTCATCATTGCCGTGGGCCTGTTGCACATCGTCAACAACATCGCGCTGCCCGTGTCGCTGACCAAGTCCTATCCGGTGTACTCGGGCGCGGTCGACGCGATGGTGCAATGGTGGTACGGCCACAACGCGGTGGCGTTCTTCCTGACCGCGGGCTTCCTCGGAATGATGTACTACTTCGTTCCGCGCCAGGCGCAGCAGCCGCTATGGAGCTACCGCTTTTCCATCGTCAACTTCTGGGCGTTGATATCGGTGTACATGTGGGCGGGACCGCACCACCTCATGTATACGGCGCTGCCCGACTGGGTGCAGTCGGTGGGCATGGCGTTCTCGCTGATCCTGCTGATGCCGAGCTTGGGATCGGCGGCGAACGGGCTGTTGACGTTCAACGGCTCGTGGCATCTGCTCAGGACCGATCCTGCGGCGAAGTTCATGGTGCTGGCGCTGGTGTTCTACGCCGCGGCGACCTTCGAAGGCTCGATGATGGCGATCAAGACGGTCAACTCGCTGTCGCACTACACCGAGTGGACGGTCGCGCACGTACACTCCGGCGCGCTCGGCTGGGTGGCGATGATCACGATCGGATCGCTCTACGCGATGGCGCCGCGAGCGCTCGGCCAACCGGCAATGCACTCGCGGGCGGCGATGGAGCTCCACTTCTGGCTGCACATCATCGGCGTGCTGCTGTACATAATCGCCATGTGGATCGCCGGCGTCACCCAGGGCCTCATGTGGCGCGCGACCAGTCCCGACGGCTCGCTGACCTACCCGTTCATCGACAGCCTGATCGCGATCAGAGGGCTGTACGTCGTGCGCTGGTTCGGCGGCGTGCTCATCCTCTGCGGCATGGTGGTGATGGCGTGGAACCTTTGGCACACCGCCGCGGCGGCGCGCGCGCGGCTGATCAAGCCGATCCCGGTTCCGATTCCCGAGCCCGAGCCGCACCAGGTGCCGACGCCGTTGCCGGCCTACGGTTGAAAGGGAGCGCACGATGGCACGCGGCTACAAGTACTTCGAGGCGATCGAGAAGAATGCCGCGCTGCTCGGCATCCTGACGCTCGTCATGGTGTCGCTGGGCGGCCTGTCCGAAATCACGCCGCTGTTCATCCAGGCGCACGCGATCGGTCCGCCGCCGGGCGTTAAGCCCTACGATCCGCTCCGCCTCGCCGGAAAGGACATCTACGTGCGCGAGGGCTGTTATCTGTGCCACTCGCAGATGATTCGCGCGCTGCGCGCCGAAACGCAGCGCTACGGTCATTTCTCGGTGGCCGGCGAATCAGTGTACGACCGCCCGTTCCAGTGGGGCTCCAAGCGCACGGGCCCGGATCTCGCGCGGGTCGGCGGCAAGTACTCCGACGAGTGGCAGCGCCGGCATCTGCTCGATCCGCGTGCGTTCGTCCCCGATTCGAACATGCCGGCGTATCCGTGGCTCGACGGCGCGAAGCTCGACGGCAACGACATCATGGCGCGGATGCGCGCGCTGCGCACGCTGGGTGATCCTTACACCGACGCCGACATCGCCGCGGCGCCGAAAGCGGTCGCCGGCAAGACCGAGCTGGACGCGCTGGTTGCCTATCTGCAGGGCCTGGGCGTCGCGAGCAAGCCGCAATCGACACGACCCCGCCCGCACAGGAGCCCGCGCGATGAGTCCGGTCTGGGGACACATCGCTGGCATCGTCACGGTGATCGTGATGCTCGTGTTCATCGGCATTTGGGCATGGGCGTGGCTGCCACATCACAAGCGTACGTTCGACGCCCTCGCGAGGCTGCCCATGCAGGACGGGCAGGACGAGCCATGAGCGAGTTCTGGTCGGGATGGGTGATGCTGCTCATCGTCCTCAATCTCGGCATCACGCTGTTCCTGTTCCTGTGGGGGCTGCGCGTCGACATCCCCACGCAGGCCGACGGCACGAGCGGACACGTGTGGGCGCACGGAGTGTTGCGCGAAGGCGTGCGACGCCTGCCGACCTGGTGGATCGTGATCTCGGCGGCGGCGTTCGTCGCGGGATTTTCCTACCTTGCGCTGTATCCGGGCTTCGGCGCGTTCAAGGGAGTGCTCGGCTGGACGTCGCACGAAGAGCTCGCGCGCGACCAGGCAGCGAACCGTCAGCTCGAGGCGCCGTTGCGCGAGCGCGTGCGCGGCAAATCGGTCGAGTCGATCGCCACAGACACTGAGGCGCTACGCGTGGGCCAGGTGCTGTTCGTCGAAAACTGCGCTGCATGCCACGGCCGCGACGCGCGCGGCAACCGCGCGCTCGGCGCTCCCGATCTCACCGACAGCGACTGGCTCTATGGCGGCGACGGCAAGTCGATCCTGACAAGCATCGTGGACGGACGCCGCGGCGTGATGCCCGCGTTCGCTGGCACCATTCCCGAAGATTCGATCTTCAATCTCGCCAATTACGTCGCGAGCCTGGCGGGGAAGCCGCACGACTCCTTGCGCGCGCAGCTCGGCAAGCCGCTCTTCTCCACCTGTGCCGCGTGCCACGGCGCCGACGGGAAAGGCAACCCGGCGCTCGGCGCGCCGAACCTCACCGATGACGTCTCGCTCTATGGCGGCATGCCACGGGACATCGCCGAGATTATTCGCAGCGGCCGCAGCGGCGTGATGCCGGCGTGGCGCGACCGCCTCAGCAACGAGGACGCCTCGCTCGTCGCCGCTTGGGTCTACGCCCAATCGCACTCTGTCGCGCGGCGATGACATGAACAGGGTACGCGGTGCAGGCGCGTGGTTTCGGCAGCCGGTCGCATGGCTCGGCACACTGATCCTGATCGCGTCGGTCGTCGGATGCGTGGTGACGATCGTGCTCGCGTGGCGCCATGCGGACACGCCGGTCGAAACTGACCGGCGGAAATGTGATGAAGGTTCCGCTCCGGCACTCCGCTGTCGCGACCCCTCCCGCGCATGAGGAATGATGAACGCCGCGCCCCAGAGCTGCTGGCATTGTGGCGAACCGCTGCCCGCCGATCCGCCGCAGGCGCGCGTCGCCGGCGTCGCGCATTCGGTGTGTTGCAACGGCTGCCGCGCGGTGGCGGAGTGGATCGGCGAACTGGGACTTGCCGACTACTATCGATTGCGCAGCGGATCGGCCGCTCGCGCGCCCGACCCTGGCGATTCGGCGAAGAACTCGGCAGCCTTCCTACGACCGGAACTATCGCGCCACCTCGTGCGCACCCTCGCCGACGGGACCAGCGAAGCGATCGTGCTGCTCGACGGCGTCCGCTGCGCCGCCTGCTGCTGGCTGATTGAGCGAACGCTCGGCCTGCTGCCGGGGATCGCCGAGATCGGCGTGAACGCAGGCGCGCAGCGCGCGCGCATCGTGTACGACGGCAAGACGGTCTCGCTCGCGCGGATCGTCGATGCGCTCGCGCGCGTCGGTTACCGTGCGCTCCCTCTCGACCGCGCGGCGCTCGACGACACCCGCCGGCGTGAATCGCGCGATGCGCAAAAGCGCCTCGCCGTCGCCGGCTTCGGCGCGATGCAGGCGATGATGTACGCGAGCGCGCTGTGGTTCGGCGCGTTCGACGACGTCGACGTCGCGACGCGCGACTTCTTCCGCTGGCTGTCGCTGCTCGTCGCGACGCCGGTCGTGTTCTATGCGGCAGCGCCGTTCTTCGCCGGCGCGAGACGCCTCGTCGCAGCGCGCCGGCTCGGAATGGACGTGCCGGTGGCGCTGGCGGTCGCGCTGATCTACGCCGGGAGCGTCGTCGAGGTCGTCACCGGCGGCCCCGACGTCTGGTTCGAGTCCGTCAGCATGTTCGTGTTCTTCCTTTGCGCTGGCCGCTATCTCGAAATGCGCGCGCGCCACCGCGCCGGCGACTTGTCCGACGCGCTGGCGCGATTGACGCCGGTGTTCGCCGATCGCATGGAGGCCGACGGATCGCTGCTGCGCGTGGGCGCGCTCGAGCTCGCGCCCGGCGATCGCGTGCTCGTCGCCGATGGGGGCAGCGTTCCCGCGGACGGCGTGCTTGAAAGCGCCGAGTGCCGCGTCGACGAGGCATTGCTCTGCGGCGAATCGGCGCCGCTCACAAGGCGCCGCGGCGAATCGCTGTGCGCCGGCAGCGTCGTCATGGGCACGCCCGCGACCGTGCGCGTGACGCGCGTCGGCGCCGACACCGTCGTTGCAGGCATTGTCGCGCTGACCGCGCGCGCGGCGAGCACGCGGCCGCGGCTGGCGCGCGCCGGCGAGCGCGCAGCGGCGGGTTTTGTCGCCCGCGTGCTGGTGCTCGCGGTGTGCACGGCGGTCGGCTGGGCGATCGTCGATCCCACCCGCGCGTTCGCGGCGACCGTCGCGGTGCTCGTCGTGGCATGCCCCTGCGCGTTCGCGCTGGCCGCGCCGGCAGCGGTGACGCGCACGCTCGCGGTGCTCACGGGCCGCGGCGTGCTGGTGGTGCGTCCGGATGCGCTCGAAGCGCTCGCCTCGGCGACGCACGTGCTGTTCGACAAGACCGGGACGTTGACCGAACCTTGGATCGCGCAGGATCGCACGGTGACGCTGCGCGATATCGATCGCGACGCTGCGCTCGCACTTGCCGCTGCGCTCGCGCAGGGAAGCCGCCATTCGCTCGCGCGCGCCTTCACGGCCGCGGCGCCAGCAGCGTTGCCCCCGGTCCACGCGCGCGAAAGCGTTGCGGGCCGCGGAATCGGCGGCGTCATTGGCGGACGGCGTTATCGCCTCGGTCGAGCCGACTACGCGCTGGCGCGCGAGCAGCAGGCGCCCGACCTCGACGACGCGGTGGTGCTCGCCGACGACGATGGCGCTATCGCGGCGTTCCACGTCGAAGAGCAGCTGCGGCCGGGGACGCGCGCTGCGGTCGACGCGCTCGCTCGCGCCGGCCTTAGCGTGGCGATCGCGAGCGGCGACGCGAAGGCAAAGGTCGCGTCGATCGCCGCGCGCCTCGGCATCGTGACCTGGGCTGCGCGCCAGGCACCCGCGGACAAGCTCGCATGGCTCGCGTCGCTGCGCGCGACCGGCGCGCGCGTCGCCGTCGTCGGCGACGGCGTGAACGACGCCCCGATGCTCGCCGCTGCCGACGTCGCCGTTGCCGTGGGCTCGGCCGCCGACGCGGCGCAGGCGGCGAGCGATGTCGTGATCACCGGACAACTCGGCGCGCTTGTCGACGCGCGAGCGCTTGCGCGGGAGATGCTGTCGATCCTGCGCCAGAACCGGCGCTGGGCGCTCGGCTACAACATCGCCGCCGTCCCACTCGCCGCGCTGGGCTTCGTGCCACCGTGGCTCGCCGCGATCGGCATGTCGGCGAGCTCGCTTGGCGTGGTGTTGAACGCGCTGCGAATCGGCCGCGCGACCCGAACGGACGAAGGCCATGAAAGCGTGACCGTGCCGCCCGAGACGATCCTTCACCGGCGCGCATCGGCATGAATAGCCTCGTGCTCCTGATTCCGCTGTCGATCCTGTTCCTCGTCGGCGCCGGCATCGCCTTGTTTTGGGCGGTCGACCACGGGCAATTCGACGACATGGAAACGCCGGGCCTTGTGCCACTCTTCGACGCGGACGGGCAGCCGCCCGGCACCGCGCCAAGCGGCGCGTCGGCAGCCGATTCCGACGACAAGGCGCGGCCATTGCCATGACCGGTGGCCTCACGCTCGGCGCCGCTCTGATGCTCGGCTTCGCGGCCAGCGGGCATTGCCTCGCGATGTGCGGCGGCATTTCCGCTGCGCTCGGCATCGCCACGGCCAAACGCGCCGACGGGCGGCCGCGAGCGTCGCTGCTTGTCGCCTACCAGGTGGGGCGGATGCTCTCGTACGCGATCGCGGGCGGGCTGATCGGCGGCATGCTCGGCTTCATCGTGGGCTGGCTCGACGTCGACGCGGTGCGCTGGAGCCTACGCGCACTGTCGGCGGTGGCGCTCGTCGCCGCAGCGCTGGTCGCGTTCGGCGTGCTGCGCGATCCGGGTTCGCGCATTGGCCGATTGCTGTGGCCACGGCTCGCGCCGCTCGGCCGGCGGCTCCTGCCCGTGACGAGCGTCGCGCGCGCGATCGGCTTCGGCATGGTGTGGGGATGGATGCCCTGCGGATTCGTCTATACGGTGATGGTGATTGCCGCGCTCGAGCAGGACGCGTTGCGCTCGGCGGCGACGATGCTAGCGTTCGGCATCGGCACGGCACCGGCGATGATCGCCGTCGCGTTCGGCGCGCGGCGCGGTGCGAGTTTGGCCGCCGGCAACGCCGGCAGGCGGGTGGCCGGCGCGGTGCTGATCGGCAGCGCGGCGCTTACGCTGTTCGCGCCGCAGATCGTCGCCGCCGCGCCGTGGCTGCATCCCTGGATTCCCTACCTGTGCAGCGTCGACGCGCGATGACACATTAAAAGCTTCCGGCAATATTCGAATCCCCCCGACTCCTCGCGTCGCCTAGCATGAGCAAGGGACGCCACCGGAGGTCGGGGCGTCGTGTGCGATGCGATGCGGGCAATAGCAGCGGCTTGTGCGGCTGAAGGTCCGCAGTCGGACCGGCCCGAGACGTTCGCGGACGGGCAACTCTTGTTAAGGCTTGTTCAACACCTGCCCTCAGACCACTGCCGTGCGTGGATCAACCTCCTCGCACGGGCAGGTGTCGGACAACCCTTGACAGAAGCGGTCGATGGCGGCGGCGCACGGGAGTGCAAGGTCGCGGTGCCCCATACTCTAAGTCTGTCCCTGCTTCGAAGCCCTTCATGCGGGCTCCGCACCCGCCTGCGGCCGGCCGGGCCTGAAGTGACGAGCCCGCTCACGACTGCCGCCATAGCGAATAGGATCCTGGCAGCTTGACTTTGACGTAGCGTCATTCCCTACGTTGTCGGCTCCTCACCCGGAAGGAGCTGAAAATGCTGAAGATCTATGGTGTGCCGATCTCCGTCCACACGCGCAAGGTGATTGTCGCTGCGATCGAGAAGAGGCTGGTGTATCAGAACGACCCGGTCATACCGTTCACCCCGCCGCCTGGATGGGACCGTCTGAGTCCGACCGGCAAGATCCCGGTGATGATTGATGGGGATGCGTCGCTGGCGGACTCCTCCGTGATCTGCACCTATCTCGATCGTACCTATCCCGAGCGTCCGATCTATCCCCCGGACACGAAGGACTACATCCAGGCTCTCTGGTTCGAAGAATATGCTGACGGCACTATGTTCCGCGAGGTTGTGCACCCACTGTTTTTTCAGACGTATATCCGTCCGAACATCCTCAAGCAGGAACCAGATCGGTCGATCGTCGATGCGACCCGTCGTGAGGCGCTGCCGAAGGTCTTTGGTTATCTGGAGACCGTGACGGGCAAACACTATCTCGCGGGTTCCCAATTGAGCTTGGCTGATATCGCCGTCACGTCCAATCTGTTGAACTACCAGTATCTCGGCTTCGAGCTGGACTCAGAACGGTATCCAAGGCTCTCGGCCTTCTTCTGTCGCTGCGTCCAGCATCCATCTATTTGTGCCGCGCTCAAAGCGGAACAGCAAGTGGCGGAGGCAATGGGTCTGAAACGCAGTTTCTTGGAGCCCTTGATGGCGTAGGCCGACCAAAGCGCTTGGGGGAGACGGCATGTTCAGGATTGGAGATTTCTCGAGGATTGCGCGCGTGTCAGCACGACTGCTGCGCTTCTATGACGAGATCGGTCTGCTGACCCCGGCCCATGCCGACCCCCAGAGCGGCTACCGGTACTACAGCGCGGCCCAATTGTCCCGATTGAACCGGATCATGGTGCTCAAGGAACTCGGGCTCACACTCGACCAGGTCGGCGACATCCTGGACAACAATGTCACCGCAGCGGAGTTGCGAGGCATGCTTCTGGTACGGCGATCGGATGCCGAACAGGCGCTGGCGGTCGAGAAGGAACGGCTAAGACGCATCGAAACGCGCATCGCGCAGATCGAGTCCGAGGGCCAGCTCTCTTCAGAAGACGTCGTTATACGACCCGAACCGGCGCGAACACTACTTTCGCTACGTCGTATCGTGCCTTCGTTTTCCGCCGCTCGCGAGCTGATTCGACAATTGAAAGACTCGGCACGCGCCCTCGTTCCAAAGGTCCCACTGGGCCAGTTGGTGGCTGTGGCGCACTCTCAGGATTTCGAGTTCGATCATATCGACGTTGAGTTTGGGTACACACTCGATCCGGGCGCGCGGCTCGTCGTCCCTGCCGGCAGTGAACTTCGTGTTCGCGAGCTTTCTGCCGTTGAACGAATGGCCGTCTGTGTCCGCGTTGGTCTTCCGGAGGATGCGCACCTAGTTACCGCCAAGATCGGCAGGTTCATCGAGACGAGCGGCGATCGATTGGACGGACCGAGCCGGGAAGTCTTTCTTCAGCCACCGCGGCTGGATGCGATGTCGGAAGCGGTTGTCGAGATGCAGTTTCCGATATCCCGTGCCCCATAGGCTCACATCGACACGAACGTCCGCTTCGAGTCGATAGCGCCGTCGAAAGACCGCTCTCAGCGACGTCGCCGTACCGCCGCTTCTGGCCGGTCGGCGACCGTCAGCCGAAGGGCTCAAGTCGACCCTGAGCCGCCCGTCGATGTTCCTGAAAGCTGACTGTCAATTTGAGGGAAGCTGACGTTCGCGCCACCGTTACTTCGGCGTGCTCGCGCCCAACTCACCGCTGCGCACCGCTGTCATGCCATCGCCCTAGCCGCCGCGACGACCCCACCGCCCGCAGCCAATCCGCAGCCCGCCACCGAACCGGCCCATCGCCGTGCTTCCCGCTACGCCTGGGCGGCGCTGCTCGCCTGCATCTATGAAGTCTTTCCCCTCGTGTGCCCGCTCTGCGGCGCGCGAGATGCGCGTCATCGCCTTCATCACCGACGCCGCCCAACGTCCGCGACATCCTCGCCCACCTCGGCGAGCCGACAGCACCACCCCGGATCGCGCCCGCCCGCGGCCCGCCACTGTGGAAGGCCGCCGGCGCCGAGCACGAGCCGACCGCCGATCCGGCGTTCTCGCCCATCCCGGCCTACGAGTTCGACCAGCGCCTCGCCTGGTAGCCACTACCGTCGGCGCTCGCCTGTGCGCACCGCCGGACTTGCTCGCGCCTGTGCCCGCCAGCCTGACCGCGCGCGGCCACCTTGGCGTCGGCGCCCGCGCGCAAGTACGACGACAAGCGCGCGGAGCAGCCCATTACCGCCGAAAGTCAACGCTTGACCCGCACCACCGACCCCACCACACTCAGGCTCGCGCGATTGAAATCGCTATCCTTAACGCGCCGGATGACCATGCGCCATCCTTCTCAGGTTCGCTATCTTGCCGAGGATCTCGTGCGACTGCGCCGTTCCGACGAGCAGCGCCGTTTCGCTGCACCTCAGCGCGCCGCCAAGGTCGATGCGAATCCCCACCAGATCGATGCGGTCATCTTCGCCCTGGCCCGGCTGCGCGAGGGCGGCTGCATCCTCGCGGACGAAGTCGGGCTCGGCAAGACCATCGAGGCTGGCCTCGTCATCGCCCAGCTCATGGCCGAGGGGGCGCGCCGCGTCCTGCTGATCACGCCCAAGCCCTTGCTCGGGCAGTGGCGTCAGGAGCTCTACCAGCTCTTCGACATCGATGCTGTCGAGGCGCGGGCGGGCATCGGCGGCTTCGACGGCGATGGGGTGTTCCTGATTGGTCGCGAAGCCGCGGGCAGCGCGCGTGGGCGCGATGCTCTGCTGCTGTCGGACGAGTTCGACCTCGTGCGTCATCGACGAGGCGCACGAAGTATTCGCGGGCATCCACAAGCGCTTTGACCGGTTCGGGCAATACAAGGAGGACGCAACGACGGCGCAGACCGCTGGGCGCGTGCGCGAGGTGCTCGCCGCACGCCGCACGCCCGTGCTGCTGCTGACGGCAACGCCTATCCAGAACTAGCCTCGCGGAGCTGTGGGGCCTGGTGCAGTACGTCGACCCGCTGGGCACGCTGCTCGGCGACCTGGCGACCTTCCGCGAGGTGTTCTGCGGCGTGGACGATCGCCAGCTCGCGCAGGGGCAGGAGGACGAGTTGCGCAGCCGCCTGCGCAGCGTCCTGCAGCGAACGCTGCGCCGCGCAGGCGCAGGAGTTCCTCGAAAAGCCGTTCGTGGGCCGCGCAGGCGCGGCTCTTCGAGTACGCGATGAGCGCCGGACGGAGAGGCGCTCTACGACGACGTCACGCCAGTATCTGCTCGGAGCCCGGCATCCTCGCGTTCGAAGGGCGGCCATCGGCAGTTGCTGCTCCTCGGCTTTCACCGCCGCATGGCATCGTCGAACGCTGCGCTCGCGGCGAGCCTGCAAGGGGTGGCAAAGCGGCTGCGGCGCATGCTCGAGCGCACGCCGGAGGCCGGCGCGAAGGACGAGGACGACGGAACCGCTGCTCGCCGATCTCGAAGAGGACGATGCCGGTTCCGACGATCCGGCTTCCGAGCACGATCGGGGCGCAGCGCCGAGCCCCGCGCAAGTCAAGGCCGAGCTGGCCCGCGTCGAAGGCTACATCGAGCGCGCCGAAAGCTGGCTGCCGAGGACAGCAAGTTCCGCGCGCTGCTGCAGGCGCTGCGCTTGTGCCGCGCGAGCGGCCGCAGACGGCAGCGGCAAGATGGTCATCTTCACGGAGTCGCTGAGTCACGCAGGACGTATCTGCGCGAGCGCCTGATCGAAAGCCGTCTCGTCCGACGAATCGGAGATCACGCTGTTCTCGCGGCACCAACGAGGCGCAAGCGCGCGCAGGAGGCGCTCGCGCGCTGGAACGAGGAAGTCGCCGCGCGACGCCGGGCAGAACGCCAATCCGCGACATCGCGACGCGGCTGGCGCTGGTCCACGAGTTCCGGACACGCTCGCGCGTCTTCATCTCCACCGAGGCCGGCGCCAAGGGCCTGAACCTCCAGTTCTGCGACACCGTCGTGAACTACGACCTGCCCTGGAATCCGCAGCGCATCGAGCAGCGCATCGGGCGCTGCCATCGCTACGGTCAGCAGCACGACGTGACGGTCATCAACTTCCTGGCCAAGGACAACGAGGCGCAGCGCCTGACGTTCGAGATCCTGAGCCAGAAGCTCGAGCTGTTCGGCACCGTGCTCGACGCCTCGGACCAGGTCCTGCACCGCGCGGAGACAGACTCGCGAGGCGAGGTCCTGGTCAGCGTCCTCGGCGGCGAGTTCGAGTCGGAGCTGCGTCGCATCTACGAGCGCGCACGCACGCTGGACGAGGTCACGGCGGAGTTGCGCGCTCTGCGCGACAAGGTTGCCGAAGAGCGCAAGCGCTTCGAGGAGGCACACGCCCGCACGCACGACCTCATCGAGAAGCGGCTTCGAGGAGGGCATCCAGCGCGTGTTCCGGCAGCACAAGGAACGGGTGCCCGGCGCACTCGCGGAGCTCGATCGGGACCTGTACGCCGTCGTCACGCAGCTTCCTCGACGCGGCGGGCATCGCTCTACGAGCGCAAGCAGGTCGGCGAGGAGGAACTGCTTCACGTTGCGCCGTCACCGCTGCTTCCCGAGGGGTTGCGGGAAGGCGCCATCGCGGCGGTTGGCCCGTCGAAGGAACACCAGCCGCTGCACCTGGGCCATCCGCTCGTTCAAGCCGCAGTGGCTGCATCGCCGCGACATGCCGGCACGGGCGTCCGCGGTCGTGACCCTCCCTGATGGCGCAGCGGAAGAGCTGGCAGCTCTTGCCGGCCAGCGCGGGTGCCTGCGCCTCGTCAAGGTCGCCTTCGATGGCTTCGAGAAGGTGGAGCTGCTGGTGCCTGTCTTCGTCAGTGAGTCTGGCGCGGACCATTCCGCCGCAAGTCGCGCAGAAGCTGCTTGCAGGCACCGATGCGCGATGGCTCGCCGCCGACAGCACCGTGAACGTCGACGAGGATGCGCTCGCCGACGCCGAGCAGGAAGTCATGTTCGAGGTCCAGGCCGCGGTGGATGCGGACGAGCAGAAGCGCTTCGAGCGCGCGTCGCAGCAGGCCGAGCGCTACATCGAGGATCGCTTGCTGGTCCTCGGCGCAGGCGGCAGGGACTGGAAGAGCGGCTCGAGCAAGCCCGGGCGCGCCGCGATGGCGCCGCCGGGTCCGAAGCGCGCTCGGAGGCCGAGCGCGCCGTGCTGAGCGTGGAAGACGAGCCTGGCCGAAGTGGACGGTGCCATCCACCGGCTCGAGAACCGTGACGACGCAACCTTCCAGCAATACCAGCGAGCACATCCACCGGCGCCGCTACACGCCGCCGCGCGTCGAGCGCCTGTTCGATCTGGATGCTGGTGATCGAATGAGCGCCGCAGGACGGGGGACGACATCATGCTGAAGCTCGTGCACACCGCGGACTGGCACCTCGGTCGCCAGCTTCCGCAGCTTCCCGGAGGACGGCGCGCTGAAGCTCTCGCGCGCGCGCCTGGAGGTGCTCGACCGGATCCTGCTGACCGCCGATCGCTACGCGGTCGATGCGGTGCTGTGCGCTGGCGACCTGTTCGACGAGCCGAACCCGGCGGCCGAGTGGTGGGAACAGACCGCAGCCCGCCTGCGCAAATGCCCGCAGCACGCGGCCGGTGTTCCTGCTGCCGGGCAACCATGACCCGCTGACGACTGAGTCGATCTGGGCCAAGGGCCACAAGTTCCGGGGTCTGCTGCCGGACTGGGTCCACGTCGTCGATCGCGAAGACTTCCAGTACACGCTTCCCGAACGGCGCCGTGCTCTACGCCGTGCCCTGCATGTCGAAAGCCGGCCAGCGCGACCCGACCGAATGCATCCCGAAGCGCGCCGCCGGCGACGAGCGCATCCGCATCGGCATGGTCCACGGCAGCACGTTCGACGCCAAGGACTGGCAGACGAACTTCCCGATCGCATCCCGACGCGGTGCTCGAGCGCGGACTCGATTACCTGGCCATTGGCGACACGCACGGCTTCCGCTACATCCCGCCGGGCCGCCAGCACCCGCCGACGATCTATCCGGGCGCGCCGGAGGCGACGGCCTTCGACGAGAAGGATCCGGGTTGTGTCGCCGTCGTGTTCATCAACCGGCAGCGTGTGGCGACGGTCCGCCCCGAGCGCGTCGCGCGCTGGACCTGGGAGGAGCGCACCGTCACGAGCATCGACGAGTTGCGTGCGCTCGTGCGTCGCACCGACCTGGCCGATCGGGTGCTGCGTCTGCATGTCAACATGAAAGTGCCGGCACCGGAGTACGACGAGGCCGAGGTGCTGATCGAGGAGCTGCAGGGCACGCCGGCCCGGCACGCGCGCGCCGGCGTTCTGGAGCTCGACCGCAATGGCCTCGAGCTCGAGACCGCCACGGTAGACCAGCATTGCGGTGATCTGCCCGACGTCCTACGCTCGGCCGTCACTCGCCTGAAGCGTGTCGCGGAGAACGATCCGGCGCAGCGACTCGTCGCGGAGCGGGCGCTGTTCCACCTTTACCGGTCAGCGAAGCGGAAGGCGTCGTAAGTGCGCCTGGTCCGCATCTCGGTCGAGAACTTCCGGGCCGTCCGGCAGGCGGCGATCGACTTCGGCGCCGGGCCTGAACGTGCTCTATGGCCCGAACGACCTCGGCAAGTCGACCATTGCCATGGCGATCCGCGCGGCGTTGCTGACACCGCCGAGTTCGTCCGAAGCGGACACCTATGCGTCGTGGTTCACGGCCGAGAATCCGCGCGTCGAGCTGACCTTCGCCGACAATGAAGGGCGCTACTGGAAGGTTAAGAAGACATTCGGGACTTCTTCATCGTCATCGGCGGAGCTGCTGTATTCCAAGGACGGCAAGACCTTCACGCCTGACTGCAAGGGGCGGCAGGTCGAAGAAAAACTGCGGACGATGCTCGCCTGGGGAATCCCGGCACCGGGCGGCAAGGGCGCACCGCGCGGTGCGCCCGACAGCTTTCTAGCAACCGCGCTGCTCGGCGCGCAGGCCGAGGCGGACGACATCCTCGAGGCGAGCATCGCCGAGGATCCGGACGAGTCCGGCAAGCTGCGCCTGACCCATGCGCTGGCGGCCCTGGCGCAGGATCCGCTGTTCAAGCGCGTGCTCGACAGCGCCCAGCGCGAGGTCGACTCCTTCTTCACGGACACCGGTCAAGCGCCGGCGCGGACAGTCGTCGCCGTTCAAGGAGGCCGGGGACCGCGTCAATGCGCTCAACGCGGAGCTGGAGTGAGCGCAACCGGCAGATGCAGGCGTCGCAGGCCATCGAGGGCGAGGTGAGCGCGCTACGCGTGCGCCATGCCGATACGCTCGCCGCCTTGAACGACGCACAGTCGCAGCTGGCGGCGACACAGCGCTGCTTCGCGGCCAGCGAGACGCGACGCAAGGTCGCCGAACGGCTCGCGGCCGACAAGGAGGCGTTGGGGCGCATCGATGCAGAGGTTGGGCGCGCACAGGCGCTCGCCGGCGAGCTGAAGGAGTGCGAGGCGCGCGCTGGACCGGCAGAAGGCCGCGTCCGACGCGGCGACATTGGCATTTGCCGCAGCAGAATCCCAGGTCAGAGCAGCGGAGGATGCTCTGCGGGCGGCGAGCAGCGAAGACGCCGCGCGCGAGCGGGCGCTGCAGCAAGCGCAGCTTGAAAAAGGCATCGCCGAGCTGAGCGCGGCATTGGGTGTGGCTACGGCGAGGAAGGCGGAGATCGAATCGGCCATCTCTGCTCGCACGCAAGCGTCGGCCGCGGACAAGGCCGTGGCTGCTTCGGCTGATGCGCTCGAGACGGCCAAGGAGGCGAGGGTCCGCGAGGCTGACGCGGTTGGCAAGCGCGCAACCGAGCTGGAGACCGCACGTGCCATCCTCGCCTACATCCGCTGGCGCGCCGCCGTGACCGCCGTCGAGGAGGCGGGCAAGGCGGCAGCCGCGGCGCGGCACGCGGAGGAAGAGGCGACGCGCAAGGACGCCGAAGCTGTGAAGCTCGAAGCGCAGGCACAGACCACCGAGGCGGGGCTCGAGAAGCGCGCCGCAAAGCTGCCGGGTGCGGAGCAGCTACAGGCGCTCCAAGAGCTGGAGCGCGAGTTGGAAAGAGCAGAGGCAGCGCTGGGTGGCGGCCTTAGTGTCGCCGTGCGGCCGACCAGGAAGCTCGGCGTGCGCGTTCAACTCGACGACGAGGCTCCGAAAGATACCCAGCTTGCGGCGGAGCGAACGTTCGACGCGCAGCGCCAAGTGCGTTTGGTCATCGCCGAAGTCGGCGAGCTCGACATCACGGCCGGCAGCGCCGAGCAGCGTAAGGCCGTCGATGAGCTGCGTAGCCGCTGGCGGGACGACGCGCAACCGGCTCTGACCAAGGCCAAGGTGAAGACGCTCCGCGACATCGTCGATCTGCGCGCCGCGCTGACCACGGAGCAGGCGGCGCTCGGCGAACTGAAGCGCAGCGCCGAGCGGCTCCGGCTTGACGCGAAGAGCCTTCGCGACCAGGCGACCATCCACCAGGGCACCGCTGCCCCGCCCTTCACACCCGAGCAGCTCGAGGCGCGAAAGGCGGCAATCGGCGCACAAGACGTGCAACAGATAGAGGAGCACTACCGAACCCTGGGCAAGCCACCCGAAGCTCGTGTCGAGCAACTGCACGAGGAGCTTGCGAGAGCCCACCGCAAGCTCTCCGAAGGACTTGCTACGTGCGACGAGTCGGTGAGGATGGCAGAGTTCCAGCTCGCGGAAAGGCGGAAGAGCGCCAGCGAATTGAACGCCGCATGGAAAGCGAAGGCCGCTTCGCTTGGGAGCGGTGATGTCGACGAACTACTCGCCAGCACGCGCCAGGAGATCACGCGCATCGAGCAGGCGAAGTCGAAAGACCAGGCGCAGCTCGCGGAGCTGGCCACAACCGCGAGCAGCAAGGTGGAAAGCGCGAAGCAGGCGGTGACGGTTGCGCAGGGAGTATTGGGCGAAGCGAAGGCTGCGCGGGACGGCACGCTCGTGGCGCTCGAAGAAGTGCGCGGCGAGTGCAGCCGCCGGAAGGGCGCGCTGGATGAGATGCGTGCCCGGATCGAGCAGTTGGACCGCGGTACCGCAGTGCGAGCGGTGGAGGCCCGGGAGTTGGAACTGGCAGCGCTGCCGGCGGAAACGCCGACGACAACCATCGACGTGGAGCAAGCCGAGGCCCGAGTCAGAGTCGCCGCCGCCGCCCACGAGCAAGCCAAGTCTGACCTGAATGTAAAGGAAGGGTCGCTCGCGCACGTGGGCGGCGCCGCGTTGCGCGAGGAAGTACAGCGACTAGAAGAGGCCCGAGCCGCGGCGCAAGCGCGCGAGCGCGAGCTGGAAGTCGATGCAGATGCGTGGAAACTCCTGCGCGACACGCTGCGCGAAACCGAGAACGAGGAAGGCACGCATCTCGGCCGTGCGCTCGCCGGCCCGGTCACGCAGCGCTTTGAACAGCTGACCCAGGGCCGCTACAGCGGCCTACGCCTCGACGCTACGCTGCGTGCTGAGGGTCTTAGCGCGACGGCGTCAAACTCCGGGGGCAGCGAGGTGCTGGAGGCCCTGTCTGTCGGTACCCGCGCTCAGCTTGCGGTGCTGTTGAGACTGTCGATTGCTGACCAGATGCGGAGCACCGTGGTCCTAGACGATCACCTCGTTCACACCGACGCGATCCGGCTGGACTGGTTTCAGGATGCGCTGCGGAGGATTGCGGTGAACACTCAGGTGATCGTGATCACCTGCCGGTCGCAGGATTACCTCTCGGTAGTTGGCTTGCCGGCCGATGGGCCGGCGACCGTGGATCTGGCCGCTGGCACTGTTCGTGCCGTTGACATGGCGCGAGCGGTCGACCGGTTTGGCAATGCCGATGCACGATAGGGCGTATCGCATCCTAGCCCGCGGCTTTGCTCGGCGCGGTGCGCGCAGTGCGGCCACGGCTTCCTGATCGCTTCTCGTGCCACGCCGCGGCGTCTGCCCATCATGCAACACCCGGCGCATGGTGACGACCGGCGACCACGTCTTGCCGCGCCCGCCGCCGCGCATGCATCGCCACCGCTACTTCTGCGCGCTGGTGCGGCCGGCCGCTCACTGGAAATTCCTGCGGCGACCGCGAACGGCCGGAGGTGGCCGACAGCCGCGGTTCCCTATGTTCGCCGAAAGCGGGTTTTGGAAGAATCAGGCTCTTGCCGCGAAGGGCAGCTTACGGACTTAGTTGCGAACTCACGCAACCGGCCAGGAGCCGCCGGTGGCGAATGGCAGCTTCCAGGCTTCCCGAGTGGTCACCGAGGCCGCTCTGAATGCCGCCGCCGAGCGCTCGGCGGCGGCGTGACTTCGCTGTGGCTGGCGTCCCAATAACGCACCTATATCGGGCAGTGAGCGGCAGGCTGGACGCAGTCGTTGTCTGTCGCCCTGCGAAATCTGACCGTCGCGACCGGCTGCACCCGGTCCTGTGCCCCCCAACTCTCAACTAGCTCAGACCGCTCCCTACCGCCACGCCCAGCCTCGAACTGCGATCTGCGTCGTCCGGAGCAAACGACGCTGTACCGGCTGGTCCAGGAGAACGCCGCGACCTTCTTCGCCCACCTCGAAGGCGCCGCGGGTGCAAGCCTGCCACCGTTCGTCAGGGACGAGTTCGAGGCCTTTCTGGAATGCGGCATCCTCGCCCATGGCTTCTTGCGACTGCGTTGCGGCGACTGCGGCCACGACAAGCTCGTCGCCTTCTCCTGCAAGCGCCGCGGGTTCTGCCCTTCGTGCGGCGCCCGGCGCATGGCGCAGACCGCCGCCCACCTGATCGATCACGTCATCCCGCGCGTGCCGATGCGCCAGTGGGTGTTGTCGTTCCCGATCCCGCTGCGCTTGCTGCTGGCGGCGCAGCCCCAGGTGCTCACGCTGGTGCTGCAGGTTGTCCATCGGGTGATCACCCGCTTCTTGCTCAAACAAGCTGGATTGAAGGCAGGCCACGCCGACAGCGGTGCGGTTACGCTGATCCAGCGCTTCGGCTCGGCCGCAAACCTGAATATCCATCTGCACTGCTTGGTGCAAGGCAGTGGGAGGCAAGGGCCGCAGCGGGCGGGATTCGAGGACGTTCTGAAAGCGACGACACGACCGGTGGTAGGCGTCGCGGGATAGCGTTCTTGCCGTCTGCATCGACCACGAACACCGGTTCGACTCCGGTGGGGAGCCAACCGCTTCACGGGCTGCCAACGACTTGCCGCCGCCGTCGGCCTGAATGTCCCTCAACTGTCCCTTCGTTTTCGGCTCTCGTCGGCTGCGTTGAGAGATAGACGTCTGCGCGGAGCAGCGCATCTGCCGTCTCGCGCTCGGTACGATGTTGTAGCGGAGCAGCATCGAGCGCGTTTTGCGAGTGGAATCGTGCGCCTCGGTCTCGATTGCTCGCGTTCACGGAATGGTGAACATCGGGTTGCCGCTCACCGTCGCCGACACCGGCACCTCTTCCTGCATCACGTCCCAGTGCTCCACGAGCTTTCCGTCCCGCACGCGAAAGATGTCGACGGCAACGAGCGGCTTCTCGGCCCAGCCGACATAGCGCCCGTGGATCATGACGATGTCGCCGTCCTCGACGATCATCCCAGGCTCGTAGCGAAGGTTCGGCGACAGCTTGGGCGCAAGCGCGCGCAACGCCGCCACGCCATTCCCGATGGTCGGATTGTGCTGCCGATAGTCGGGGGCGAAATGTGTATCGAGAACGCTCGCATCGCGTCGTACGAACAGCCCGGTGATGGCTTCGAGAACCACCTGTTTGTTGGTCATGGAATTCCTCTTTCTCTGAGCGGATGGATCACTGTTAACACTAGAGGGAGCGATAGGCGCCGCCGAGCCACGACGCGAGCTCGTCCGCATAATCCTCGGCGGCGTCCTCCCAGACGAGATGGCCCCCTTCGAGCAGCGTGAACCGACTACGGGGAAGGCGGTCCTTCAGGAACTGCCCGTTCGCGGGCGGGACGATCGGGTCGCTTCTTCCCGCAAGGATCAAGACCGGCGTCTGGATGTTGGGAAGGAGCTCCTTCAGTCGCGGAAGGTCGTTCGCGTACGCTCTGACGTAGTTCGCCTGCTCCTCGAAGCGGCTCCCGGCGGCGGAAAGCCTGTAGTCTTCAAGAATGGCTGCCGGCGTCGGGCGAGCGGCCGAATCCGATACGAAGCTCGTGGCGATCCCGCCGCCATCCGTCTGGGCGAACGCGCCTGGGGGTGACGCGACGATATCCTTCAGCGCGCCGGCCGTGAGCTCCAGGCTCGCTGCGCCGCTGCCGACGATTAGGCTCTCGAAGAGCGTCGGCTTCTTCGCCGCCGCAAACAAGAGCGCGGAGGTGCCGACATCCGGGCCGACCGCGTGTAGTCGGTTCATCCCGAAGTGCTCGGCCAACTTCACGATGAAACGACCCATGGCTTCTGGCGACATCACATCCGGTCGGCCTTCAGAGCGGCCGAATCCCGGCAGATCAACCGCGATCACCGGATGGCGGCGCTCGATCGTTGGCAGGACCCCGCGAAAGGCGTAGATGCTCTCCGGCCAAGGGTTCGTGAGGAGAACCGGAATTCCGGTCGTTGCTCCGCCCCGCACACTTCGGACCTGAAGGTTGTCGACTCGCGTCGTGCTGACTTGTCCGAGCTTCGGGAGGTCGTCGCTCACGCGATTTCTCCCCGTTGCATCTCGACTTCGCTGTTCGTGCGCAGGGTCCCCCCGTTCCTTCGCGCATGCGTGTCGATCAAGCGATCGCACACGTTGAAGCGCTTGAATCCTGGGACCCGCTGCTCGCACGCCTCTGCGACGGGATTCGAGGAGGCGGCTTTGGGGTTCTTGTGGAAAAGGCCGACGAGCGCCGTAGGCAGTGATTGGTGCATTTCGAGCCACGGGTACGCAGCGAGCACGTCGTCGACCGTCTCGTTGCTGATGACGTCCGGCGGTGCGATCCCGAGATCAGCAGCGATGCCGAGTTGACACAGGGCGACCTCGCTGCATTTCCTCGACGGGATCTCGGCAGTCGTATGCAGCGCGATGGCGTCCCAGACGATCTCGAGGTGGCCTTCGCTCATCCCCTTCTTCGCGAGAAAGTCCTTCGCGAGATCCGCTCCTTCGATCTCGAAGCGCATCTGTACGGGGGCGATCGTCGTCAGACCGAGGTCGTGGAGCACTGCCGACACGCATAGGACCTCGCGGTCGAATTTCATGCCCGACCTACGACCGATCGAGTCGGCGAGGATGGCTGACCGCATGACGTGATGAAACAAGAACGGGTCGGACACGGTCCGGGCGTACTCAACGGCGGCGTTACACAGCTCCGAGTCTGGCAGGGCCCTCTTTGAGCTCGACATGCTTTCTCCTACGTCCGTTGCGATCGAAGCGCTCGTGAACGTGGGCCATCGAGCGCCATGTTCAGCGGGGCGTGTGAGACGTCGAGCTTCGTCGTCGGCACACTGCGAAGACTAGCGAGCCAGCGAGATGGCGTAAAGGACAAGCATCTTGCACTTTGGGACACCGGGATCCCGAGCCGATGCTCGCGGCGAAGGGTTCTCGTCTCGATGCTCACGCTCCAGCGCCGCGGAGCTACGCGCGATCTCGCTGGACCGCGAAGCGACCGCGATACTCCGTCGGAGTGACTCCGAGGTGTTGGGTGAAGACGCGCCACATGGTGCTGACGTCGCCGAGTCCCGCTCGCGCGCTGATTTCCTTGATGGAGAGATCGGTCTCCTCGAGCAGTCGTCGCGCCTCATCGACTCGGACGCGGCGCACGAGCTCCGCGGGAGACTCGTCAAGGTGCGTACGGAACCAACGGCTTAGTGTGCGCGGGCTCACTCCGGCGCCCTCCGCTAGCCGCTCGACGGGCAGAGGCTCGTCGATGTGCTCTAGGACGAACGCGTACGTGTCGTCGCGCTTGGAAGGGGCTCTCTCTTGCCGGCGAAGTGTGGAGCTGAACTGCGCTTGATTTCCGGACCGCCGCAGGAACAGGACCAACTCCTTCGCGACCGCCATGGCGACCGCGTGTCCGTGGTCTTCCTCGACGAGCGCGAGGGTAAGGTCGATGCCCGCCGTGATGCCTGCAGATGTCCAGAGGCGGCGATCGTGAACGAAGATACCCTCGTCGACGACCGTGGCTGCTGGAAATCGCAAGCGTAGCTCACCGAGGAAGCGCCAATGTGTTGTGGCACGATGGCCGTCGAGCAGACCGGCTTCGCCGAGGATGAAGGCACCTGTGCAGATGCTGACCATCGTTGAGATTCGTCGATGATGGCGTCGAAGCCATCCCACCAGGCGCGCTTGCTGGTCGGGCACCGGCGTAGCCGGCGAGCCGCCGGCAATGATCGCGACGTCAGGGAGACGACGTACTTTCGCCGGCAGCGGTCGAACCCCTGCGATGACGAGCCCGTGTCGCGTCCGCAGCGTGGGGCCACTGGGGCCCACGAGCTCAATTTCGTAGGCGGTGCGTCTGAGCACGTCGTTGGCGTGCCGGAGGACCTCCCATGGTCCAGTGACGTCGAGCAAGTCCGTGCCGGGCACGGCGAAGAACCAGACGTGTTTCTGAGAGCCGGCCACGAGATCAGTGTGTTCCTGAGTGTCTTGAAGTGCAATCACATCGCGATGTCAGCCAAGGTCGCAGGCGGACGGTGGTCACGCGAGCCCCCTTCGCGGCGTTGTCGTCGAATAGCCGTGACGGAGAACCATTTGTTCGAGCGCGCAGACATTCCGTTCAAGGTGGTGGCGGGCGCGTAGGCGAAGAGGGCGCTCGGCATCGACCCGCTCATGGCGCTGCGCCACGAGTAACGGCCCGTCGCTAGCCGAACCCAGCGCCGCAAGCAGCTCACGATCGATTCGTCGACCTCGCACACTCGAATGGCGTGCGGAGTCCTTGCTCAGGTCCCCCGCGCCCACCCACCGCGCGGCCCCCTGAGGGGGCCTTCCCCCACGGCCGCATCGCGCGGCTTCGTTGAGAAACGCCCTGACCCATCTGGGCCTTCGCGCGCGCGCCCCACCAGACCCATCTGGGCCTTTGCGCGCGCGCCCCACCACGCTCGCCGGCACAGGCGCCGGCCCTGCTTCACGCGGCCTGACTTCAGCTCAACCCATCCCGTTCGAGCGCACCGACGCCCCGAGCCAAGGTGCCGGCTGTGCCTGGGCTTGGCGTCTGCAGCCCGGGGTACCCTCGGCCTGGCACTCGCGGGGCGTCTAACTCGCGCACCCGACTCAGGCCGTCCCCAAACGGGGCGATCTTCACCGCGGCAAGCACGGCGCCCAGCCGCCGGACCGGTCGCAGCGCCACTCTGCGGCTTTCAAGCTGAACAGAAAAGGGGGGTTGAATTTCCTATCCCCGCCGAACTTACTGCACTCGGCACCTGACCACCATCGAGAACCCGGCGACGTCGCAGCGGCGAGCCGCCGCGCTCAGGCCTCTTCGGCGCGCACGATCTGCGCGCCGGCCCCAGCCGGCGCCTCGCATCGTTCATTGCTGACCCAACCCGAACCCGGGCTTCAACGAAATCCCGAAAGTGTTGTCGTGACGGCGGCGTTGTGAGCTCGATTGCGCAGGGCGACCATTCGGGGCGCGCCTGTCGGATCACCCAACGAAACTCACTACGGAGACCACGATGTTGACGAGAAACGCCGTCGCAATCGCAGCTGCCGCTGCGTTCACCCTGGCCGCGTCCGCCGCGGGCTATGCCCGAGACGATGAGTGCGATGACCACAAGGGCAAGGTGCACCTCGAGGTGTACGCGGAACTGACCCAGTCCGGCATTGCTGCCATCACGCAGATGCAGAACGGCCACATGATCATCGGGTATCACCCCTTCTACCTCACGCCGACCTCGGTGCAGGTGGCCACGCTGAACGCCGATCGCAGGTCGAGCACGCCCTATCCTCCCGCGGGGTCGGGGCTGCTGCAGAGCTGCCGGAAGCCCGATGGGAGCTTCCTGCCAGCGGTCAACGGCCGGTACGACTACTGCCTCGACTGGGTGCTCGGGTTCCATGCGGATGCGAACGGCATCCTGTGGATCCTCGACTCCGCGAAGTCGACCGATCGCGCCGACCCGGTGCATCCAAGGCCGCTCGCCCTGCATGCGAAATACGTCGGATGGGATACCAAGTTCAACAGGCTGTACAAGGTGATCGACCTCGACGCGGTCACCTTGCCGCAATCCCAGCACAACGACTTCGCCATCTCTCTGAAGCACGGCGTGCTGATCGCCGCGGACGAGGCGATCGGCGAAAACTCGAACGGCGTTGGGAGCACCGCGGCGCTCGTCGTCACGGACATTGCGACGGGCAAGAGCCGCCGGGTGCTGCAGGGCGATCCGCACGTGACGCCGAACCCCGATCCGATCCGATGGGTGGCGCAGGCGGGACAGCCTGCGGCGGCGTGGGGCTTGCGGGTCGGCGTCGACGGCATCACGCTGGACAGGAAGCAGGAGTGGCTCTACTTCGCGCCGCTGAGCGGCTACGAGATGTACCGGGTGCGCATGACCGACCTGCTGGACACGACCCTCAGCGATGCGCAGCTGTCCGCGAGGATCGAGTTCTATGCCCACAAGCCGTACAACGGCGGACTGACGATCGACAAGGACAACAACCTCTACCTGACCGAAGTCGGAAGGCACGCCATCGGCATCATTCCACCGGACACGCGGGAATACCGCGTCTACGCTTCGGACCCGGAGATGATCTGGCCCGACGGCGTCACGTACCTTTCCGACGGCCACATGTACTCGGGCGCCGCGCAGCTGATCCAGACGGGCGTCTTCCAGAGCAATGCGACGCCGTCGGGAACCGCCAACAACGCAGCGCCGTACCGGATCTACCGGTTCCGCCCGAAGGCGCGGGGAACGCCGGGCTCCTGACCACCGGCAGGCCCGCATAATGGAGCATGCACCTCGACGACCTCGGCCTGTTCCTTCGCGTGGCGCACGCCAGGTCGTTGAGCGAGGCGGCTCGGCAGCTCGACCAGACACCCGCCTCGGTCAGCGCACGGCTCAAGCGGATCGAGGAGGAGCTCGGCGTGCGCCTCGTCGAGCGCACGACGAGGACGCTGCGCCTGACTCCCGAGGGCGAGCGATTCCTGCAGACGTGTGACGCGATCACCACGACGTGGGCCCGCGGCCGAAGCCTTCTTCGCCATGATGCCCGCGCACTGGAAGGCCGCATCCACATTGCCGCCCCCACGGACACGAGCACGCAGTTCCTGGCCGAATGGGTCGGCGACTACACGAAGATGCATCCGCGCCTGGCGGTGACACTGCGTGTCGGCGACCGGATGCACGAGTTGCCGCGCGAGGCGGTGGACATCGCGATCCGGTACGGCGAGCTGACCGACTCGTCCATGGTCAGCCGATTGCTGGTGCGCACGCACCGCATCCTCGTCGCCGCGCCGAAGTATCTCGAGCAATCGGCGCCTCTCCTGTCCCCGGCGGACCTGGCCAACCATCGCTGCCTCGCGTGGCTGTCGCGCGATCAGCCCAAGGTCCAGTGGAGCTTCGTCTCACCCGCGGGGACGACCGAAACCGTGGTCGTCAAGCCCGTCCTGTGCGGCGACTCGCTCCTGGCTCGGCAGTGGGCTGTGAGAGGGGAAGGCGTTGCCTACAAGGCCCACGTGGATGTCGCGGCCGATCTTCGAGCCGGGAGACTCGTGCGATTGCTCGAGGACCACGAGGGCGAGCCGGTGCCGATCAGCGCGGTCATGCCGAGCGGTCGCCACGTGCCGACCCGCGTTCGTGCGATGGTGGATCACCTGGCCCGGCGGTTTGCCGAGATGTAGCGGCACTCCATTCAAGCAAGCCACGGCGCCAGGACGTCGGGCGCCAGTCCGTAGCGCGCGATCGCCTCGGCGCAAGTCTTCGCGTCGACCTGGCCCCGTTCGCGCAGCGCCGTGAGTGCGGCCAGTACCACGTGATGGCGGTCGATCTCGAAGAAACGGCGCAAGGCTGCGCGCGTGTCGCTGCGGCCGAAGCCATCGGTGCCTAGCGCGGTGAAGGGCGCGTCGAATTAGAGAAGAATTAGAGAAGATGCCGAGAGGGAAATTGTCGCGTCGACGCGCGCAAGTGCTTGATCTGGCGGAGAGGGAGGGATTCGAACCCCCGTTACGGTAAGCCGTAAAACAGATTTCGAGTCTGCCGCATTCGACCACTCTGCCACCTCTCCGGGGCGGCGGATTCTATCAGGTGGCGGCGCGGATCGTCTCCAAACCACCCATGTAAGCGCGCAACGCTGCCGGGACGGTGATGCTCCCGTCCGCGTTCTGGTAGTTCTCCAGCACTGCGATCAGCGTCCGCCCGACTGCCAGCCCCGAGCCGTTCAGCGTGTGCACCGGCTCGGGCTTGCCCTTCTCGTTGCGGAAGCGCGCCTGCATCCGCCGCGCCTGGAACGCCTCGAAGTTCGAGCACGACGAGATCTCCCGATACGCCTGCTGCCCGGGGAGCCAGACCTCGATGTCGTAGGTCTTCGCCGCCGAGAAACCCATGTCGCCGGTGCACAGCGTGACCGTGCGGTACGGCAGCTCGAGGCGCTTGAGGATCGTCTCCGCGTGCCCGGTCAGCTCCTCGAGCAACTCGTAGGAGCGCGACGGGTGGACGATCTGCACCAGCTCGACCTTGTCGAACTGGTGCTGGCGGATCATGCCGCGCGTGTCCTTGCCGTGTGAACCGGCCTCGCTGCGGAAGCACGGCGTGTGGCATACGAACTTCAGCGGCAGCCGCTCGAGCTCGACGATCTCGTCGCGGACGATGTTGGTGACCGGCACCTCGGCGGTCGGGATCAGGTAGAACTTCTCGTCGCCGCGCGGGATCGCGAACAGATCCTCCTCGAACTTCGGCAGCTGCCCGGTGCCGAACATGCTGTCCTTGTTGACCATGTACGGCGCATACACCTCGACGTAGCCGTGCTCGCGCGTGTGCACGTCGAGCATGAACTGCGCGAGCGCGCGGTGGAGCTGAGCGACGCCGCCCGTCATCAGCGCGAAACGTGCGCCCGCTATCTTCGTAGCGCGCTCGAAATCGAGCCCTCCCAGCCCCGCCCCGAGGTCCACATGGTCCTTGGGCGCGAACCCGAACGTCCGCGGGGCGCCCACCCGGCGCACCTCGATGTTGTCTGCCGACGACGCCCCGACCGGCACGCTCGCGTGCGGGACGTTCGGCACGACGGCGAGAAAGTCGTGGAGGCGCCCTTGGACTGCTTCTAACTCCGCAGGCAGACCTTCGAGCTCGCTGTTGAGCGCGGCGGCCTCGGCCATCAGCGCCGTCGTGTCCTCGCCCTTCCCTTTCGCCTGTCCGATGCTCTTCGCGAGCGCGTTTCGTTTCGCCTGAAGCTCTTGCGTGCGCCCCTGGACGCGCTTGCGCTCCTCCTCGAGCGCGCGGAACGTCGCCGCGTCGAGCGAGAACGGCCGATCCGCGAGCCGCTTCGCCGCACCCTCGAAATCGGTTCTAAGCAAATTGATGTCGAGCATATGTCTCGGTCGTTACGCCGCTGTCATGCGGCGTCGCCGCACGATGACATCAGCATCGGGTTTTCGTTGCCTAATGACTTGCCCAATCCGGGCGCCGGGACTATAAACGCACCCATCCCCGCAGTAGTTCTTCCGTTGGAGGTTCGCATGCTTTCCCTCCGCGATTGCTTCGCGTTCAGCGAGCTGACCGACGAGGAGGTCCAGGTGATCGCCGAACACGAGCACATCCCCGAGATCGTCGCCGCCGAGCTCGGCAACGGCCTGCTCCACTCCGACGACGGCGTGGTGATGATCAAGGCGTACATGCTCGACTGCATCGAGCACGCGCGCCGCAACGGCCACTTCGACCGCGCCGACGCGCTCTACGCCGTCTACCGCCGGTTCGACGCCGCGCACCCCGCGACCACGTCGCACTAGCCCTTCCCGCGCCGCGCCTGCTCGTCGAGCGCCCGCAGCTCGGCGAGCCGCTCGGCGATGCGCGCCTCCAGCCCGCGATCGGTCGGGCGGTACCAGCTCACGTCGGGCATCCCGTCCGGAAAGTAGTTCTCGCCGGCGGCGTACGCTTCGGCCTCGTCGTGGGCGTACCGGTACTCGCGTCCATACCCGAGGTTCTTCATGAGCCGCGTCGGCGCGTTGCGCAAGCGCAGCGGCACCGGCCGCGACTCGTCTTCCGCGACGAACGAGCGCGCGGAATTATAGGCGACGTACACCGCGTTCGATTTCGCCGCGCAGGCGAGGTAGATGACGGCCTGCGCGAGCGCGAGCTCGCCCTCGGGCGTGCCGAGGCGCTCGTACGTCTCGGCCGCCTCCAGCGCGAGCGACAGGGCGCGCGGGTCCGCGAGCCCGATGTCCTCGGTCGCCATCCGGATCATCCGCCGGGCGAGGTAGAGCGGATCGGCCCCGCCGTCGAGCATCCGCACCAGCCAGTACAGCGCCGCGTCGGGATTGGAACCCCGCACCGCCTTGTGCAGCGCCGAGATCTGGTCGTAGAACGCCTCGCCGCCCTTGTCGAACCGGCGCAGGCTCCGCGCGACGGCGTTCTCCACGAACGCGCCGTCGATCTCCCGCACGCCGGCGCTCGCCGCCGCGGTCTGGATGATCTCGAGCAGGTTGAGGAGCCGGCGCGCGTCGCCATCGGCGAAGCCGACGATCCGCTCCCGCGACTCGGCATCGAACCCGAGCTCGGGCAGCGCTTTCGCCGCCGCGCGGTCGAAGAGCGTTCCGAGCTCCGCCGCGGTCAGCGGCTGCAGCACGTACACCGCGGCCCGGGAGAGCAGCGCCGAGTTCACCTCGAACGACGGATTCTCGGTCGTCGCGCCGACGAAGGTGAGGAGGCCCTGCTCGACGTACGGCAGGAACGCGTCCTGCTGCGCCTTGTTGAAGCGGTGCACCTCGTCGACGAAGAGGATCGTGGATCGCCCGTTGCGGGCGAGGACGTCGCGGGCCTGCTGGACGGCTTCGCGGATCTCCTTGACGCCGGAGAACACGGCCGAGAGCGCGATGAACTCGGCGTTGAACGCGTCGGCCATGAGCCGGGCGATGGTGGTCTTGCCGGAGCCCGGCGGCCCCCAGAGGATCATCGAGTGGGGCTTGCCCGACTCGAACGCGAGCCGCAGCGGCTTGCCGGGACCGATCAGATGCGCCTGGCCGACGACATCGTCGAGCGCCCGCGGCCGGAGCGCTTCGGCGAGCGGCGCCACCGGCTGCGGCGCAGCGAAGAGGTCGCTCACTTGTCGCCGACGACGTCGGCGCCCTTGGGCGGCGTGAAGCTGAAGAGCGCCGGGTCGACGCGGGGGTTGCGCTGGAGTCCGCTGAACCGGAGCTCGGTCGTCTGCCCGAAGGCGTCGACGAGCTCCATGCGTTCGATGCCCGAGAATCCGAAGCCCAGCCGGATGCGCTCGAAACCCGACTCCTTGTCGCGCGGAATCGCCTCGACCCACTCGAGGCCGTCGCGCGTCCCGTCGTCCTTCAGCTCGAACGCCTTGAGCGCCTCGTTCGAGCCGGCGAGCAGGGCCGCGGGCGTCGCGCCGAGCGCCTGGCCGATCTTGCGCACGGTGACCTGGTTGAGATCCTGGTCGTACACCCAGACGCGCGCGCCGTCGCCGACGATGATCTGGGGATAGGGCTTCGAGTAGGTCCAGCGGAACTTGCCCGGCCGGGCGAACGCGAGGGTGCCACGCGACTCCTGGATGAGCTTGCGCTCGCGGTTGAGAACGCGCTGCTCGAATTCGCCGGTCGCCGTGACCGTCGTGGTCATGAACTGGTTGAGACGTTCGATCCCGGACGCGTGCGCGGGAACGGCGACGATGCACAGCGCGGCGGCTGCCGCCGGGACGAACCGCATCGCTACTCCGCCCGGTTCGGGACGAGCACCTCGCGGTTGCCGTTCGTCTGCATCGACGACACGAGCCCCGCGTGCTCCATCTGCTCGAGGAGGCGCGCCGCCCGGTTGTACCCGATGCGCAGGTGCCGCTGCACCAGCGAGATCGACGGCCGCCGCGTGCGCATCACGATCTCCACCGCCTGGTCGTAGAGCGCGTCGGACTCGCCGCCGCCCTCGCCGGGGAGGAGGTCGCCACCGCCCTCCTCGTCGGCGTCGAGCAAGCCCTCGACGTAGTCGGGCTCGCCCTGCCGCTTGAGGTACTCGACCACCTTGTGCACCTCCTGGTCGGCGACGAACGCGCCGTGGACGCGCTGCGGGAACCCGACGCCCGGCGGGAGATAGAGCATGTCGCCCTGCCCGAGCAGCATCTCCGCGCCCTGCTGATCGAGGATCGTCCGCGAGTCGACCTTCGACGACACCTGGAACGCGATCCGGGTCGGGATGTTGGCCTTGATCAGACCGGTGATGACGTCGACCGACGGCCGCTGGGTCGCGACCAGGAGATGGATGCCGGCGGCGCGCGCCTTCTGCGCGAGCCGCGCGATCAATTCCTCGACCTTCTTCCCGACCACCATCATCAGGTCGGCCAGCTCGTCGATCACCACGACGATGTGCGGCAGGCGCTGGAGCGGCACCGGCGTCCCGGTGTCGATCGTGTTCGGATCCTCGAGTTTCTCGCCGCGCTTCTCGGCTTCGGCGATCTTGTGGTTGAACCCGGAGAGGTTCCGCACCCCGAGCCACGACATCAGCTTGTAGCGCCGCTCCATCTCGCCGATGCACCACATCAAGGCGGACGCCGCCTGCTTCATGTCGGTGACGACCGGCGCGAGCAGGTGCGGGATGTCCTGGTAGACCGAGAGCTCGAGCATCTTCGGGTCGACCATCACCATCCGCACGTCGCGCGGCTCGGCCTTGTAGAGGAGCGACAGGATCATCGCGTTCAGCGCCACCGACTTCCCGGAACCGGTCGTGCCGGCGACGAGCAGGTGCGGCATCCGCGTCAGGTCCGCCACCACCGGGTGGCCGCCGATGTCCTTGCCGAGCGCGAGGGTGAGCGGCGAGTGCAGGTCGTGATAGGCCTTCGAGCCGAGGATCTCGGTCAGGCGGACCGTCTGCCGCCGCGGGTTCGGGATCTCGAGGCCCATGCACGACTTGCCGGGAATCGTCTCGACCAGACGGATCGACACGACCGAGAGCGCACGTGCGAGATCCTTCACCAGGTTGACGACCTGGCTGCCCTTGACGCCCACCGCCGGCTCGACCTCGTAGCGGGTGATGACCGGTCCCGGGTAGGCGGCGAGCACCTTCACCTCGACGCCGAAGTCCTTCAGCTTCTTCTCGATCAGCCGCGAGGTGAACTCGAGCGTCTCGGGGCTCATCTGCTCCGGATCGGGCGGCGCCTCGTCGAGCAGCGCGAGCGGCGGGAGCGGCGTGTCGGGCAGGTCCTGGAACAGCGGCACCTGCTTCTCCTTGATCACCCGCTCCGACTTCGGGATGGCCGCGACCGGCGCCTCGATCCTGATCGGGGCGTGGTCCTCGACCCGCTTCTTCTCGGCCTCGACGACGATCTCCCGCTTCACCGCGGCGATCTCGCCGAGCTTCCGGTCCTCGCGCCGCTGCCACGACTCGATCGTCTTGAACCACGTCCACTCGCAGGCGCGGCCGATCGCCTCCATCAGCCCGATCCACGACACGCCGGTGAAGAGCGACAGCCCGATCGCGCCCATCGCGAGGAGCAGCAGCGTGGCCCCGGTGAAGCCGAAGGTCGCGTGGAGGACCTGCCCGAGCACCGCGCCGAACAGCCCGCCCGGGGCGAGCGGCAGGCTCGCCTGGATCGAGTGGAACCGGAGCGCCTCGAGGCCGCACGAGGACACGAGCAGCATGGAGAAGCCGGCGAGGGCGATGATGAACGGCCGCTTGTCGGAGATCGACGAGCCGTCCAGCCGGCGGTAGCCCCAGATCACGGCGTAGACGAGCAGGACCACCCACCACCACGCCGAAACGCCGAAGAGATAGAGCATCAGGTCGGCGACCCAGGCGCCGGCGTGCCCGCCGGCGTTGTGGATGCGCTCGACTGCGGCGCTGTGCGACCACCCGGGGTCGGCGCGATTGAACGTCCCGAGGATGAGCGCGAGGTAGGCCGCGACCGCGACCAGCGCGAGCCACTTGGCCTCGCGCAACCGGGCCGCGATCTTGCCCGGCAGGGGTTGGGCGGCGGTGCCGGCTTTCATGCCCGGAAAACGAGTTCGCCCGGCAGCGCCGGGCGAACGTGCGACGAGGGGAGAATCAGCGCCGGGCGGGAGGCCACCCTCCCCGGCGCCGCGGCGTGAACGCGCCGCAGCTCTTGCGGCACTACGCGCGGGCCTCCGACACCAGCATCGCCTCGCGCAGGAAGATCGAGCCGGCCTTCACCTCGATGTAGCCGCTCGTCTGCAGATCCTTCATCACGCGGCTCACCATCTCGCGCGACGCGCCGATCATCTTGGCGATGTCCTGCTTCGGCAGCTTCTTCGTCACGACCCGCTGGCCGTCGACCAGCTCCGCCATCTCCATCAGCAGGCGGGCGACGCGGCCATACACGTCCATGAGGGCGAGGCTCCCGATCTTCTTGTCGGCCTCGCGCAGGCGCTTGACCAGCCCCTTCATCACCGCGGTGCAGATGTCGAAGTTGTCCTGCAGGCATTTCTTGAAGTCGAGCTTGCTGATCGTCAGCAGCTCGCAGGGCTCGATCGCGATTACCGTCGCCGAGCGCGGTGCCTCGTCGATCAGCCCCATCTCGCCGAAGAACTCGCCCTGGTTGAGGATGGCGAGGATGACCTCGCGGCCCTCGTCGTCGCTCATCATGACCTTGAGCCGGCCCGAGATCACGATGTACAGCGCATCGGTCGGGTCGCCGGCGGCGATGATCGTCGAGTTGCGAGGGTGGGACTTGCGGCCGACCACCCGGGTGAGCAACTGCAGTTGGCTTTCCGGCAACGCCGCGAACAACGGCACGTTGCGCAGCAGCAGGGTTGAAACACTCGCTGGGCCCGCCATACGTTTTTCTCCCCTCACGGATTCACTCCTCGCCGGCTCAATGTTAGCAGATTGAGCCACTTATGCGACCCTCGGCGTCAGGTGCAAACGCCGCGGCCACAACCCGATCGAGCGCGTCAGCACCCCGCTTCCGCCGGCATTCCTGCACAAGCGAGATCCGGACCAGTCGCGCTCTTCCTGTCCGCCATCCATAATCCTCAGAACACCCACACCAGACTGAAGTTCGCCCGCCCGCTCGACTGGTTGGAGGGCGTGCCCTGCTGGATGATGAAACCGTAGTCGAGCCGCAGGCTCACGTTCGACCGGTAGGCGATGCGCAACCCCGGGCCCGACCGACGAGATGCCGGTGACGCGCTGCTCGAGCACCTGCGGGTTGTTGATCCACGCCCGCCCGTAGTCGTAGAACGCGAGCAGCCGGACGCGCACGTCCGAAGCCGTCCCGGAGTCCAGCGCCACCAGCTCGGGCGAGTACAGCTCGACCGAGCCGGAGAAACCCTTGTCGCCGGTGAACTCGCGCTCGAAGAAGCCGCGCACCGAGTCCATGCCGCCGAGGCCGAACTGCTCGCCCGGCAGGAGCATGTCCGACGTGTACTGCGCGGTGAACCGCACGCGCGTCTGGAGGTCGCGTGGCAGCGGTGGACCCGGGTTCTCGTTGGCGAGTCGCAATTCCGTCGCCAGCCGACCGGTCGCGAGCGGCTCGCCCGAATGAGCGCGGGCAGACTCGCCCGGACGTCGTCGTCGTCGAAGAAGCGATTCCCCTCGATCCGGATCGCGCCGAGCTTCACCTCCACCACCCGCAGGCTGGACCACGCCGTCCTTGATCTCCTGCTCCGGCAGGAGCACCTGGGTGGCGCCGTAGCCGCGCCGCGCGTACATCGATTCGAGCGCCGCACGCGCCCGTTGCAGGTCGTCGATCGTGCGATCCGCCCCCATAGTACGGGGCGAGCGCCGCGTCGATCCGCTCCGGTGCGAGCAAGGTCGCGCCTTCGATCGCGAAGCGTCGGACCTCGAATACCGCCGCTCCGGCCGCGTCTGCGCAAAGGCTGTTTGCCAGGTCAACAGGCAAAGCAGCGCAACGAGGCCGGTCCGCGCCGAAACCCCGGTTGTTGTTTCGTTGGTCAGGACCGGTCCTGATGGCAGCTCCCAGCGCGGAGTATAGCGCGCGAACCTAGGATAAACATAAGTTTATCGCGCGTTTTTAAGGTAACGCTTAAGTCGCCCCTCCAGGGCGGGGGAACGGCCCCGCTATAATCGGCCGCGCGCCCTTGCCCCGCCCCAACATCCCGAAATGCCCGCAAAAACAACCCGCCACTGCCGCCTGCTGATCCTCGGCTCCGGCCCCGCCGGCTATTCGGCCGCGGTCTACGCGGCACGCGCCAACCTGAAACCGGTGCTCGTCACCGGCATCGCCCCCGGCGGCCAGCTGATGACGACCACCGACGTCGACAACTGGCCGGCGGACGCGAACGGCGTGCAGGGCCCCGAGCTGATGGAGCGCTTCCAGAAGCACGCCGAGCGGTTCGAGACCGAGATCGTGTTCGACCAGATCGAGAGCGTCGACCTCGGGTCGCGTCCGTTTCGCCTGACCGGCGACAGCGGCGCCTATACCTGCGATGCGCTGATCATCGCGACCGGCGCTTCGGCGCGCTACCTCGGGCTCGCGTCGGAGAAGGCATACATGGGGCGCGGGGTCTCGGCGTGCGCAACCTGCGACGGCTTCTTCTACCGCGGCCAGGACGTGGCCGTCATCGGCGGCGGCAACACCGCAGTCGAGGAGGCGCTCTACCTCTCGAACATCGCGCGGCACGTCACGGTAGTGCACCGCCGCGACAAGTTCCGCGCCGAGAAGATCCTGCAGCAGAAGCTGTTCGGGAAGGCGAACGTCACCATCCGCTGGGACCACGTGCTCGACGAGGTGATCGGCGACGAAAAGGGCGTGAGCGGGATCCGGATCAAGCCCGCCCGCGGCGGGGCGAGCGAGAAGCTCGACGTCCAGGGACTCTTCATCGCCATCGGCCACACCCCGAACACCGGCATCTTCGCCGGACACCTCGAGATGGAGGGCGGTTACATCATCACCCGCGGCGGCAGGGAGGGCAACGCGACGGCGACGAGCGTCGCGGGCGTATTCGCAGCCGGCGACGTGCAGGACCACGTCTACCGCCAGGCGGTGACGAGCGCCGGCTCCGGTTGCATGGCCGCGCTCGACGCGGAAAAGTATCTCGACAGCCTCGCGTGAGAGCCATGAAGCGTCCGCCAACCCCGCCAGCAGAGGAGGACGACGGCGCCGCGCTCTTCCGGTCGGCGGTGGGCGACGCGGTCCCGCTGCGCGCTGCGCCGCGCCGCGCGCCGGCGCCGCCGCCCGGGCCGGCGATCGCCGTCCAGGCGCTGCTCGACGAGCACGCGGCGCTCGCCGAGAGCCGCGATGCCGCGCTCGATCCGGAGAGCGCGCTCGAGACCGGCGAGGAGGCGGCGTTCCTCCGCGACGGCCTGTCGCGGCAGGTGTTGCGCAAGCTGCGGCGCGGTCACTGGGTGGTGCAGGACGAGCTCGACCTCCACGGCATGACCCGCCCCGAGGCGCGCGAGGCGGTCGCCGCCTTCGTTCGCGAAGCGGTGCGCCGCGCGCGGCGCTGCGTCCGCATCGTGCACGGCAAGGGGCTCGGCTCGAAGAACCGCGAGCCGGTGCTCAAGGGCAAGGTGAGGTTGTGGCTCGCGCAGCGCGAGGAGGTCCTGGCGTTCTGCCAGGCACCCGCGGCGCAGGGCGGCAGCGGCGCGATGCTGGTGCTGCTTAAGGGATGACGGCGCTTAGATCGCCGCCTCGTTCGTCTCGCCGGTGCGGATCCGCACGACGTGCTCCACCGAAGTGACGAAGATCTTGCCGTCCCCGATCTTGCCGGTGCGCGCCGCCTTGATGATCGCCTCGATCGCCTGGTCGACCATCTTGTCGACCACCGCCACCTCGATCTTGACCTTCGGCAGGAAGTCGACGACGTACTCGGCGCCGCGGTAGAGCTCGGTGTGCCCCTTCTGCCGTCCGAAGCCCTTCACCTCGGTCACGGTGAGCCCGGTCACGCCGACCTCGGCGAGCGCCTCTCGCACCTCGTCCAGCTTGAACGGCTTGATGACGGCTTCGATCTTTTTCATGGCGCCCCCCGGTCCGTCGGAAATGGCGAGCGAGTATAGCAGCGTCCGCGACCGGCGTTGCCTCGCGGCGCGCGTTCGAAAACAATCCGCCCGCATGAGCGGAACACCCGGGCGGAGCGGCGCGTGAGCGGCGGCGAGCGGCTCGCGTTGCGCGTCGTCGAGGACCTCGCGCAGGTCGGCGCCGGCGAGTGGAACGCGCTCGCCGGCGACAACCCGTTCCTGCGCCACGAGTTCTTCAGCGCGCTGCACGAAACCGGCTGTGCTGCACCCCGCGCGGGCTGGCAGCCGCAGTTCGTCACGCTCTGGGACGGCAAGCGGCTCCGCGGCGCGTTGCCGTTGTACCTCAAGTCACATTCCTACGGCGAGTACGTGTTCGACTGGGCGTGGGCGGACGCCTACGCGCGCCACGGCCTCGAGTACTACCCCAAGCTGCTGGCCGCCGTGCCGTTCTCGCCGGTCAGCGGCGCCCGGCTGCTGGCGCGCGACCCCGGCGTCCGCGCGCAGCTCGTCGCCGCCGCGCTGGAGCTCGCGCGCGGGGTTTCGTCGCTGCACGTGCTCTTCCCGCCCGAGGGGGAAGCCCGCGAGCTCGAAGCCGCCGGCATGATGCTGCGCCGGGGCGTGCAGTTCCACTGGCTGAACGCCGGCTATGCGACCTTCGACGAGTTCCTCGCCGCGCTCACTCACGACAAGCGGAAGAAGATCAAGCAGGAGCGGCGGCGGGTCGGCGAGGCCGGGATCACGTTCCGGCGCAAGGTCGGCGGCGAGATCACGCGCGAGGACTGGCGCTTCTTCACGCGCTGCTACAACCTGACCTACCGCGCGCACCTCTCCTCGCCCTATCTCAACCTCGCGTTCTTCACGCGCCTCGGCGAGACCCTTCCCGACCACGTCCTGCTGGTGCTGGCAGAGCGCGACGGCCGGCCGGTCGCCAGCGCGCTCAACGTGTTCACCGGCGAGGCGCTATACGGCAGGTACTGGGGCGCGATCGAGCACGTGCCCTGCCTCCACTTCGAGGCCTGCTACTACCAGGCGCTCGAGTTCTGCATCGAGCGCGGGATCCGCGCGTTCGAAGGCGGCGCGCAGGGCGAGCACAAGCTCGCGCGGGGGTTCCTGCCCGAGGCGACGTGGTCGGCGCACTGGCTCGCGCACCCGCAGTTCGCCGACGCGGTGGAGCGGTTCCTGGCGCGTGAGGCGCAGGGCGTCGCGCGCTACGCCGACGAGCTGGCCGAGCACAGCCCGTTCCGGCGCGACACGCCTACTGACCGCTCGTAGGGGCGACCTGGCGCGCCGGGCTCGAGCCCGCGGCCTCGCGCTCGCGGCGGCTCCGCTCGATGCGCTCCTCGGCCGCCTGCTGCGCCTGCTGCCGCATCCGCTCGCGCTCGTCGGCCCTGGCGTCCGTCGCCGGGGACGACTGCGGGGGCTGCACGTCGGGACGGGAATGGACGACCGTGCCGTCGGGCCGCCGCACGGTGATCGGGTCCGGCGCGGTCCGGGTGATCCCCGCCGCGTCGGGACGGACGACCGAGCCGTCCGGGCGCAACGCCGAACCCTGCTCCGCCGCGCCGCTCCCCGCCGCGTCGGGATGGACGACCGAGCCGTCCGGGCGCTTCGCGGGCACCTGCTCCGGCACCGTCTGCGCGATCGCCACCGACGCGGCGAACGCTCCGGCGAGCGCCACCCTCGCAATGCTCTTGCTCATAGGACCTCCTGTCCGTTGCCGCTTGCCGCTCAGAACGCCGGCTTCTTCTTCGCCTTCTTGTAGGCCGCCACGCCGGCGAGGATCTCCCGCTTCGCGTCCTCCGGCCCCGCCCAGCCCACCACTTTGACCCATTTCCCGCGCTCGAGATCCTTGTAGTGCTCGAAGAAGTGCGCGATCTGCGCGAGCGTGATCTCGGGCAGGTCGCGCGCCGACTGCACGCTGCGGTAGAGCGGCGAGAGCCGGTCGATCGGCACCGCCAGCACCTTGGTGTCGTCGCCCGCCTCGTCCTCCATCTTCAGCATGCCGATCGGGCGGCAGCGCACGACCGCCCCGGGCACGATCGGCAGCGGGCTCACCACCAGCACGTCGACCGGGTCGCCGTCGCCCGAGAGCGTGCGCGGCACGTAGCCGTAGTTGCACGGGTAGTGCATCGACGTCGCGAGGAACCGGTCGACGAACATCGCGCCGGTCTGCTTGTCGATCTCGTACTTGATCGGCACCGCGTGCATCGGGATCTCGACGATGACGTTGCAGTCGTCGGGGACGTCCTTGCCGGGGCTCACGCGGTCCAGGTTCATGACGGGCGCATTATATGTGCGCGGTTTGACCGCTGCGCGCGGCGGGCCGGATAATCGCCCGGACGCGGAACGGAGGCAACCATGCGGCTGAAGGACAAGGTGATCGTGGTAACCGGCGCCGGATCCGGCTTCGGCGAGGGCATCGCCAAACGGCTCGCCGAAGAGGGCGCGAAAGTGGTGGTGAACGACATTCAACTGGCCGGCGCGGAGCGCGTCGCCGCCGCGATCCGGAAGGACGGCGGTGTGGCCGAGGTTGCGCGGGCCGACGTCGCCGTCAGCGCCGACTGGGCCGCGATGACCAAAGCGACGCTCGCGGCGTTCGGCCGGATCGACGTCGTCGTGAACAACGCCGGGTGGACCCACCGCAACAAGCCGCTGCTGGAGGTGACCGAAGAGGAGTTCGAACGGGTCTACGCGATCAACGTGCGCTCGATCTTCCTCTCGGCAAAGCACGTCGTGCCGGTGTTCCGCAAGCAGGGCGGCGGCGCGTTCGTGAACATTGCGTCGACCGCCGGCGTACGGCCGCGGCCCGGGCTGACGGTCTACAACTCGAGCAAAGGTGCCGTGATCACGATGAGCCGCTCGATGGCGGGGGAGCTGGGGCCCGACAAGATCCGGGTGAACGTGGTGAACCCGGTGTTCAGCCCCTTCACCGGCCTTTCGGCCGATTTCGTCGGCGGGAAGCTCACGCCGGAAGTGGAGGCGAAGTTCGTCGCGACGATCCCGCTCGGGCGGCCATCGACGCCGCTCGACATCGCGAACGCGGTGCTCTATCTCGCCTCGGACGAGGCGGCGTTCATCAGCGGCGTGTGCCTGGAGGTCGACGGCGCGCGCTGCGTCTAGCTCGGCTTGCGCACGAAGCCGCCGAGCAGCGCGGCGACCTGACGTTCGCGCTTCTGCGGCGCGGACGGTTTGGCGGGTGCCGACGAAGGCGGCGGCGCCGCGCCCGGTTCGTACGGCCGCGTGAAGATCGGGTCGGCGCCGTGCGCCGGCTTCGCCGCGGCCGGCGCCGGCCTCGCCGGCTGCTCGCGCTTGCGGGTGAGCCGGTCCTGGTCCGCGCCGCGGCGGTTCTCCCGGCGCGGCGGCTCCATCAGCGGCGCTTCCGACCGGTGGCCGAACCCGGTGACCACCTCGCGCGGAATCCGGATGCGGATCGTCTTCTCGATCTCGGCCAGGCGTTCGTGCTCTTCCGGGCACACCAGCGAGATCGCCGTGCCGGCGGCGCCGGCGCGGCCGGTGCGGCCGATGCGGTGCACGTAGTCGTCGGGCGAGTTCGGCAGATCGAAGTTGACGACGTGCGGCAACTCCTCGATGTCCAGGCCGCGCGCCGCGACGTCGGTGGCGACCAGCACGCCGACCTTGCCCGCCTTGAAATCGTCGAGCGCCTGCATGCGCTCGGCCTGCGAGCGGTCGCCGTGGATCGCGGTCGCGTGGACGCCCTCGCGGTTCAGCTGGTAGGCGAGCCGGTTCGCGCCGATCCGGGTCGCGACGAAGACCAGCACCTGGTTGATGCTCCGCGACTTGACCAGGTGCACGAGGAGCTCGCGCTTGCGCTCACGGGTCACCGGATGGACGACGTGCGATACGAGCTCCGCGGTGGCGTGCTTCGGCGCGACCTGCACCGCGATCGGGTCGCGCAGAAACGATTTTGCGAGCGTGCGGATCTCGTCGGTGAGCGTGGCCGAGAAGAGCAGGTTCTGCTTGCGCGCGGTGAGCAGCGCCACGATGCGCTTGACGTCGGGGATGAACCCCATGTCGAGCATGCGGTCGGCCTCGTCGAGCACGAAGATCTCGACCTGGCCGAGGTTGAGCGTGCGCTGCTGCACGTGATCGAGGAGGCGCCCCGGCGTCGCGACCAGGATCTCGACGCCGCGCCGCAGCGCCTCGATCTGCGGGTCCATCGGCACGCCGCCGAAGATCTGCGTGCTCCGCAGCGGGATGTACTTGCCGTAGACGCGGACGCTCTCCTCGACCTGCGCGGCGAGCTCGCGCGTCGGCGCGAGGATCAGCGCGCGCACCGGATGGCGCGCCGGCGAGACGCTCGTGTTCGCGTGATGCGCGAGCCGCTGCAGGAGGGGCAGCGTGAAACCCGCGGTCTTGCCGGTGCCGGTCTGCGCACCGCCCATCACGTCGCGCCCGGTGAGCACGAGCGGGATCGCCTGGACCTGGATCGGCGTCGGCGTGGTGTAGCCCTGCTCCTCGACGGCCTTGAGCAGCTCCGGGCGCAGGCCCAGGTCAGCGAACGAAGTCAAACAGCGGGGCTCCGGGAGACGCGATTCCCGCGCGCGATCCGCGGGATCGGGAGAGGACGGTCGGGGTCCAGGGGGATGAAGCCGGTGCGGCCCTAAATCATTGACGGGGCGGAGTATAGCAGGGCGACCGGGCGCCGATAGCAGGAAATGCCGCACTTCGAGGCGATCGGCTACATTCCGGCCCCGTGATCACGCTGCGCAAACTGACGCTCCGCCGCGGCGCCAAGCTCCTGCTCGACGGCGCGGACCTCGCCATTCATCCCGGCGAGCGAGTCGGCGTGGTCGGCCCGAACGGCTGCGGGAAGTCGAGCCTGTTCGCGCTCCTCCGTGGCGAGTTGCACCCGGATGCCGGCGACGTCGAGTTGCCGCCGCGGTGGACGATCGCCCACGTCGCCCAGGAGACGACCGCGCTCGACCGCGCGGCAATCGAGTTCGTCATCGACGGCGACGAGGGGTTGCGGCGCGCCGAGCGCGAGCTCGCCGACGCCGAGCGGGCGGGCGACGGCGAGCGCCTCGCGCACGCGCACGAGGAGATCGCGCACCGGGACGGCTACTCGGCGCGCGCGCGCGCCGCGGCGATGCTCGACGGCCTGGGCTTCGCGCCGTCGGACCTCGAGCGGAGCGTCGCCGAGTTCTCCGGCGGCTGGCGCATGCGGCTCAACCTCGCGCGCGCGCTGATGTGCCCGTCGGACCTGCTGCTCCTCGACGAGCCGACGAACCACCTCGACCTCGACGCGATCGTCTGGCTGGAGGGCTGGCTCCGCGGCTACCAGGGCACGCTCGCGCTCGTCTCCCACGACCGCGAGTTTCTCGACGCCGTCGCCGCGACGGTCGTCAGCTTCGAGAACCGATCGTTGCGCCGCTACACCGGCAACTATTCGGCGTTCGAGGCCGCGCGGGCCGAGCGCCTCGCGAACGAGCAGGCGCTCTACGCCCGTCAGCAGCGCGAGGTGGCGCGTCTCGAAGCGTTCATCGACCGCTTCCGGGCGAAGGCGACCAAGGCGCGCCAGGCGCAGAGCCGGCTGAAGGCGCTCGAGCGCATGGAGCTGATCGCGCCGGCGCACGTCGATTCGCCGTTCGACTTCCACTTCCGCGACTTTCCGGGCAGCCCCGACCCGGTGCTCGTCCTGGAGGACACCGCCGCCGGCTACGACGGCGCCGCGGTGCTCGCGAACGTCAAGCTCACGATCCAGGCGGGCGCGCGCATCGGTCTCCTCGGCCGCAACGGCGCGGGCAAGACGACGCTCGTCAAGCTCGCCGCGGGGCTGCTCGCGCCGCTCGCGGGCGCGCGCCGGGAGGGCAAGGGGCTGCGGGTCGGCTACTTCGCGCAGCACACGCTCGAGGTGCTGCGCCCGGACGAGACGCCGCTCCAGCACCTGCGACGGCTCGACGGCGCGACGCGCGAGCAGGCGCTCCGCGACTTCCTCGGCAGCTTCGATTTCTCCGGCGACATGGCGCTCGCACCGGTCGCCGGGTTCTCGGGCGGCGAACGCGCGCGCCTGGCGCTCGCCCTCGTGGTCTGGCAGCAGCCGAACCTGCTGCTGCTCGACGAGCCGACGAACCACCTCGACCTCGACATGCGGGAGGCGGTGGCGCTCGCGCTGCAGGAGTACGAGGGCGCGATGGTGCTCGTCTCGCACGACCGCCATCTGCTGCGGACCGCGACCGACACGCTGATGGTCGTCGCCGACGGGGCGCTGGCGCCGTTCGATGGCGACCTGGACGACTACCGCGACTGGCTCGCGGCACGGCGCGCGGCCGCCCGGCCGCGCGCGGAGAGCGGGGCGTCGCGCCGCAGCGAGAAGCGGGCGGAAGCCGAGGCGAGGCAGGCGCGCGCCCGGACCCGCAAGCCGCTCGAGAACCGGCTGAAGAAGCTCGAGGCGGAGATGGACCGCCTGGCAGGCGAGAAGTCGCGGATCGAAGCGAAGCTCGCCTCCGCGGAGTTCTACGCGCAAGGCGATCAGGACGAAGTCGCCGCGGCGCTCCGCGACCAGGCACGATGCGCCGAGGCGCTGGAACAGACGGAAAGCGAGTGGCTGCGCGTGCAGGCCGAGCTCGAGGCGATCGAGTGACGCGCGCCGTCCGCGCGCGTCAGTTGATCGTCGGGCGGCCGCTCTCCTCGGGCACGGCCGCGGCGAGGCCGGTGGGCACCTGCAGCTCGAGATCCCAGTCGGCGCGCGCGACGGCGTTCTGGATAAGCTTGACGACGCCGTGCAGGAGGTTGTCGTCGAGGGTGATGTGCACGCCCTGCCCGACCGTGGGCAGCAGCCCGAGCACGTGGCGGCCCAGCTGGTCGCGCCGCGGCTGGATACGCGTGATGAGCAGCGGGGTCTGGCCGAGCGGCCGTTCGCGCTGCGCTTCCTCGTAAGGCTTGGAGAAGTCCGCCTGCCGGACCGCTTTCTCGTGCTGGAAGCCGAGCAGGGCGCGCTTCGCCTCGGGGTTCTGCTGCAACGCTATGTCCGGCGTCGTCTGGGCCATGTTGAGGAGCAGCGGCCAGAGCCGCTTGACGCAGCGGCGCGTGAGCCAGACGAGCACTTCGCTGCCGCTGTCGGTGGCGAGCCGCATCAGCAGCCGGTCGTGCTCGGCGACGAACTCGATCTTGAGCTGATGGAGACGCATTCGTAGCGTATCCAGTTGACCGAATGGCCAAAGTCTAACCCCAAACAGCGGCCGGGAACGTTCTTCAGGGGGTAGCGCGTGCGCTTTACCACGCTCCGGGCGGCTACACTCCGCGCTCATGGAGCCCGGGCGGCCCGACGAGGAGCTGATGCTCGCCTACGGCGCGGGTGACGCGGCCGCGTTCGACGTGCTGTACGCGCGCCACAAGGGCGCGGTGCTGAGATACCTGCGCCGGCAGACCGGCAACGCGGCGCTCGCCGAGGAGCTGTTCCAGGACGTGTGGCTCAAGCTGATCGATGCCCGCGCCGGCTACGAGCCGCGCGCGAAGTTCACCACCTGGCTCTTCACGATCGCGCACAACCGCCTCATGGACCACTTCCGCTCGAGCGCCCGCGGCGCGCTGGTGAGCTACGAGGACGATCCCGCCGCGGACGTCCCCACCGATCTGCCGCGGCCCGACCAGACGGCGGAGCGCCGCGAGACGGCGGCGCAGCTCCTCGCCGCGATCGAGGCGCTGCCCGCCGCCCAGCGCGAAGCGTTCCTGCTGCAGCAGGAGGGCGAACTGTCGGTCGAGGAGATCGCCGCGGCGACCGGCGTCAATCGCGAGACCGCGAAGAGCCGGTTGCGGTACGCCCTGACGAAGCTGCGCGCGAGCCTGCGCGAACCGGAGCGGACGTGACCGACCCCGACTTCCGCGATCCGAACGTCGATCGGGCGTACCGGGAGACGCCGCGGGACGAGCCGCCGCCCGAGCTCGACGAGCGCATCCGGGCCGCGGCGCGGCGCGCCGTCGGCACGCGACCGCAATCGCTCGAGCAGCAGGCGGCCGACGAAAAGCGTCGTCGCTCCTGGGCGTCACGATGGCGCGTACCGCTGTCCGTGGCGGCGACCGTCGTCATCGCCGCGACGCTGACGGTCATGGTGCAGGACGAGGAACGACGTCCCCGCGACGACGCGGGTCGCGGCGCCGCCCCGATGATCGTCGCGCCGCGCGAAGCGGAGCGGCCGGCGCCGGCGAGCACCCCGGAGGCTGCAGCCCGTTCTGTAGCTCCGGCACAGGCGCCGGCGGCACCGCCGCCGGCGCCACGGAGTCCGGAACCGGATGCCGCGGCGGCGCGAGTTCCGGATCCGCCGGATCGGGCGAAGGCGCCGAGGCCGCCCGCGTCCAACCAGAAGCGCGAGGAGCCCACGCTCGAAGCGCAGCAACCCGCTGCGGCGCGAGCCCGCGCCCGTCGCGCCCGGGCAGCTCGAGATGCGCCGTCAGGCACCACAGCCGGCCGCCGCGCCTCCGCTTGCCGCTCCAGCGCCCCCTCCCGCGCCCCCGTCCGCGGCGAAACCCGCGCGGCAGATGGCGCCCGCCGGCGCCGCATCGGAATCCTTGCGGCGGGACCGCGCGCTGGGCGATCGCCCGGAGCGCGCATCGCGCGACGCGTCAGCGATCCGCACCCCGGAAGCGTGGATCGACCACATCCGGAGCCTCCGGGCGCAGGGCCGCGAGGCGGAGGCGACGGCCGAGCTCGCCGAATTCCGGCGCGCGTATCCGGACTTTCAGCTCCCCACCGACCTCGCTCGCTAACCCCGACCGGGGCCGGGCGCCGTTTCACCCGGTGTCGATCCGAACGAGGGGAGCAAACGCCATGAAGTCAGCCATCGCCGCGGTTGCGGCTTTTTGCCTTGCCGGTGTCGCCCTCCCGGCCGCCGCAGGGGAGCTGCTCGACGTGGCCGTGATCAGCCGGGCGACCGGTCAGCGCGCGCCCGTCTATCACCATCAGGGCCGGCTCTACGTGGCCGGCACGCCCGGGGAGCGCTACGCGGTCCACGTCGCCAACCGCACCGGAGGGCGTGTGCTCGCGGTGGTCTCGGTCGACGGCATCAACGCCGTCACCGGGGAAACCGCGAGCCCCGACCAGAACGGCTACGTCCTCGGCGCCCACCAGTCGTTCGAGATCGCCGGCTGGCGCAAGAGCACGAGCGAGGTCGCGGCGTTCTACTTCACGCAATTGCCGGACAGCTACGCGGCGCGGACCGACCGTCCGGACAACGTCGGCGTGATCGGCGTCGCGGTGTTCCGCGAGTTCCGGCCGCCGCGCCCCGCCGTCCTGCCGCAGCCGCGGCCGTACGCGCGGTCGGACGGCGCGGCGCGGGAGGCAGAGTCGTCCGCCGATGCCGCCGGCGCGCCCGCCGCCTCTGCCCCGGCCGAGAACGCCGCCGCCGAGCGCGCGCTCCGGCGGCAGGAGAAGATCGGCACCGGTCACGGCGAGCGCGAGCGCTCCGACGTCGTTTACACGCAGTTCCGTCGGGCGACGAGCGTCCCGAACGAGACGATCGCGATCCACTACGACACGCGCGCGAACCTCGTCGCGCGCGGGATCATCCCGGGAACGGCGCCGGTGTCGGCGCCCAATCCCTTCCCTGCGGGAAGGTTCGTTCCGGACCCGCGGTCGTAGTGCTCTAAGCGCCGTGCCGCCCGAGCGCCCAGGCGACGTGCTCGCGCACCAGCGCGGACGGATCGTCGGCGCGGGCACGTAGCGCCGCGACGACCGCGGGCGTCGTCGGAGCGTTGCCCAGCCCGACCGCGAGATTGCGCGACCAGCGCTCGTAGCCGATGCGGTGGATCGCGCTGCCGGCAAGCCGGGCGTGAAACGTCTCCTCGGGCCACTCGAAGAGCTCCACGAGGCTCGCTGCGTCGAGGCCGTGGCGCACTGCGAAGTCGGGCTCGGGGCTCGTCTGCGCGTACCTGTTCCACGGACACACGAGCTGGCAGTCGTCGCAGCCGTAGACCCGGTTGCCGACGAGCGGCCGGAGGGGCTCCGGGATCGCGCCCTTCAGCTCGATCGTGAGGTACGAGATGCACCGCCGCGCGTCGAGCTCGTATGGGGCGACGATCGCGCCGGTCGGACACGCTTCGATGCAGCGTGTGCACGTGCCGCAATGCTCGGTGACCGGGCGATCGACCGGCAGCGGCAGGTCGGTGTAGATCTCGCCGAGGAAGAAGAACGACCCCGCCTCGCGCGTGAGCGCGAGCGTGTGCTTCCCGCGCCAGCCGAGCCCCGCACGCGCGGCGAGCTCGACCTCCATCACCGGCGCGGAATCGGTGAACACGCGGTAGCCGAACTCGCCGACCTCGGCCTCGATCCGGTCGGCGAGCCGCTGGAGGCGCGCGCGCAGGACTTTGTGATAGTCGCGGCCGAGCGCATAGCGCGAGACGTACGCCTTCGAGCGGTCAGCGAGCGTCGCCTCGGCGTCGGCCGCCGCGGGCCGGTAGTCCATGCGCGCGCTGATCACGCGCAGCGTGCCCGGCACCAGCGCCGCCGGCCGCGCGCGTTTGGCGCCGTGGCGCGCCATATAATCCATCTCGCCATGGAACCCGCGCGCGAGCCACTCGGCGAGGCGCGCCTCGGCCGCGCCGAGATCCGCATTCGCGATCCCCACCGCCTGGAAACCGAGCTCGACGCCCCACGACTTGATCGCCGCGGCGAGCGGTGCGAGGTCGGTGCGCGCGGACGCTTCAGTCATCCGCAGCCATGTTAGCGCCGTTAAGCATTCATCTCGCGGACGAGCGCGCGACGCGGCGCCTGGGCGAACGGCTCGCGGCCGTGCTGCAACCCGGGATGTCGGCCCACTTTTCCGGCGATCTCGGCAGCGGGAAGACGACTCTCGCGCGCGGGGTGCTCACGGGGCTCGGATTCGCGGGCAAAGTGAAGAGTCCGACGTATACCCTGGTTGAACCTTACGTCGATTCTAGGTTAAGCTTGTACCATTTTGATTTCTTTAGGTTCAGAGAACCTGGCGAATGGCGGGATGCGGGCTTCAGGGAGTGCTTCGACGAGCGCTCGATCTGCCTGGTGGAGTGGCCCGAGAAAGCGGCCGGGCTGCTGCCGCCCCCGGATCTCCTCGTTCGCCTCGCCACGCCGCCCGGGGGTGGGCGGGACGCGACGCTCGAAGCGGCGACGGAGCCCGGGCGCGTCAGCCTGACGGAACTGGCGCGCGCCTACTCCGGACGCTGATCGCGGTCGGTTTCGCTCTCCTTTCGCCCGCTACGGCCGGCGCGGACGAGCGGATCCGCAGCCTCCGCGTGTGGCCGTCGCAGGACTACACGCGCGTCACGATCGAGACCGGGGCGGAGCTCCGCTACGAGCTGACCACGCTCAAGAATCCCGAGCGCCTCGTCCTCGATCTCGAGAACGTCGATTTCCTGAGCATCGTCGACCAGTCCGCGAAGAAGGTGGGCGCGGAGGATCCCTACGTGAGCGGCTTGCGTGCCGGCCGGTTCAAGCCGGGGGCGGTGCGCCTCGTCGTCGACCTCAAGGGCGAAGCGAAGCCGCAGGTGTTCACGCTGAAGCCGATCGGCGAGTACGGTCACCGACTGGTGATCGACGTGTACCCGGTCGTCCCGCCGGATCCGTTGATGGCGCTCCTGCAGCGGAAGGAGACGGCCGAGCCGCCCGCCCGCCGCCGAGCCGCGCAAGCCGCCGCCGGCCGGTGCCAGGCCGCCTGCGTCGCGCATGTTGACGATCGTCGTGGATGCCGGCCATGGCGGCGAGGATCCCGGCGCCCGCGGTCGGCGCGGCACCTCGGAAAAGCACGTGACCTTGGCGATCGCGCGCAAGCTGAAGAACCTGATCGACGCCGAGCCCGGCATGCGCGCCGTCCTGACTCGCGACGGCGACTACTTCATCCCGCTCGCGGCGCGCGCCGACAAGGCGCGCCGCGTCAAGGCGGATCTCTTCGTGTCGATCCACGCCGACGCGTACCTGCTGCCGCACGCGCGCGGGTCGTCGGTGTTCGCGCTCTCCGAGCGCGGCGCAACCAGCACCACCGCCCGCTGGCTCGCGAAGCAGGAGAACGAAGCCGACCTGATCGGCGGGGTCAACCTCCCGGTCAAGGACCGGTACCTCGCCGAAACGCTGCTCGACCTGTCGCAGACGGCGACCATCAACGACAGCCTCAAGGTCGGCCGCGCGGTGCTCGCCGAGCTCGGCGAGATCAACACGCTGCACAAGGCGCACGTCGAGCAGGCGGGATTCGCGGTGCTGAAGTCGCCGGACGTTCCCTCGATCCTGGTCGAGACGGCGTTCATCAGCAATCCGGAGGAGGAGAAGCGGCTCGGCGACTCCGCCTACCAGGACCGGCTGGCACGCGCGGTGCTCGCCGGCATCAAGAGCTACTTCGCGAAGAGCGCCGCGGCGCGCACGGTCGCCGCGAGCGACCCGCCGGAGAATTCCGCCGCCGCGAAGACGCAGCGGAACTGACCGGTCCTCGCGCGGCGCCCGCCGCTCAGGCGCGCCGCCGCAAGCCGTACCAGACCATCACGCCCCACACCGCGAGCGTCGCTACGCCGAGCCCGCCCGCGATCGGGCGCTCGAAGAACGGCCAGATCGCGCCGTCGGCCTTGATCATCGAGTTGAAGAAGTTGTTCTCCAGCATCGGCCCGAGCACGATGCCGAGGATGGCGGGCGCGACCGGAAAGCCGTTCTCCTCCATCAGGAAACCGAGCACCCCGAACACGAGCATCACCGCCACGGCAAACGCGCTGTTGGTGATGGCGAACGCGCCGACGATGCAGAACATCATGATGATCGGCATCAGCACCGGCCGTGGCACGCGCAGGATGTGCACCGACGACTTGATCGCGAGCCAGCCGAACGGGACCATCAGGATGTTGGCGATGAAGAAGACGATGAAGACCGCGGTCACGATCTCCGGCTGGTTCTGGAAGATCATCGGGCCGGGGTTGAGGCCCTTGAGGTAGAGCACGCCGATCACGATCGCGGTAATCGAGTCGCCGGGAATGCCGAACACGAGCGCCGGGATCCAGTCGCCGGAAACCGAGGCGTTGTTCGCCGCGCCGGACTCGACGATGCCCTCGACGTGCCCGGTGCCGAACTTTTCCTTCTCCTTCGAGAACCGTTTCGAGCTGCCGTAGGCCATCCACGCCGCGATGTCGCAGCCGGCGCCGGGCAGCGCCCCCACCAGCGTGCCGATCGCCGAGCCGCGCAACCACTGCTTCGGATAGCGCTTGATCAGCCCCCACTGCCCGGCGAAGATCGGCCCGCTCGCGCCGTACACCGGCGGCACGTGCACGCTCGCCTGGCTCACCACGCGCAGGATCTCGGCGATCGCGAACATGCCTACCATCGCCGGGATCATGTCGATCCCCGCACCCAGGTCCACCGAGCCGAAGGCGAGCCGCGGGTAGGCGGCCGGGTTCTCCATGCCGATGGTCGCGGCGAAGAGACCGAACAGCAGCGACATCACCGCCTTCGTCTGCGAGCCGCGCGCGATGAAGACGCCGCACGTGAGGCCGAGGCACACCAGCCAGAAGTACTCGAACGAGCTGAACTTGAGCGCGACCTCGGCGAGCGCCGGCGCCGAAGTCACGAGGACGATGGTGCCGAGGATGCCGCCGATCGCGGAGAACACCACGCCCGCGCCGAGGGCGAGCTCCGCCTGCCCCTTCTTCGTCATCGCGTACGCCTCGTCGGCATACGCGGCCGACGCCGGCGTTCCCGGTATCCGCAGCAGCGCGCCGGGAATGTCGCCGGCGAAGATCGCCATCGCGGCGGTGGTCACGATCACCGCCAGCGCCGGCACCGGGGCCATGAAGAACGTCACCGGCACGAGGAGCGCGATCGCCATCGCGGCGGTGAGGCCGGGGATCGCGCCGACGAAGAGGCCGAACAGCGACGACGCGATGATCAGGAAGATCACGTATGGGTCGGCGAGCAGCTTCAGCGCGGCAAGGAGGACGTCCATGGCCTACCAGACGATCCCTTCGAGCAGCCCCCGCGGCAGCGGCACGCGGAGGAAGCGGCGCGAACGCGACGTAGATGAACGCGGTCGCCGCCACCGCGATGACGACGCTGCGGACCGGCGGCACCCGCAGCCGGAGGAAGAGCGCGATCAGGATCGCGATCGAGAGCGGAATGAACCCGATGCGCTCCGAGAAGACGACGTAGACGAGGATCAGCCCGAGGACGACGAGCAGGTTGCCGACGAGGTAGCGATCGCGCGCCCAGTCCGCGAGCGCGACGAGCGGCGCATGCGCGTCGCGCCGCTCGCGCCACCCCTTGTGCGCGACCAGCGCGCCGCAGATCGCGAAGCTCGCGCCGAGCAGGATCGGGAACAGCCCGGCGCCGTAACGCTGCCCCGGCATCGGCGGGAGCGTTACGCCGTAGCCGAGGACGGCGAGGCCGAAGACGACCGACGCGAGACCGACGAGAAGGTCGGAGACTTTCACCTGGCGCGGCTCGCGCCCGCGCCTACTTGATCAGCCCCGCCTCCTTCATGATCCGGCCGAAATCCTCGCTCGCGCGTCATGATGTGCGCCGTTCCTTCCGCCGGCTCCATCCAGGCGACGCCGAAGCCGCGCTGCTTCATGAAGTCCTGGAATTCCTGGCTCTGGTGCGCCTTGCGGAGCGCGACGAGCATCTTGTCCCGGATGTCGTTCGGGACGCCGGCCGGCCCGAGGAAACCGCGCCAGGTGAGCACCGACCAGTCGGTGCCGGTCGCCTCCTTCATCGTGGGCACGTTCGGATAGAGCCACAGCCGCTTCGCGTCCATCTGCGCCAGCGCGCGCACCTTGCCGGCGTCGATCAATGCGCGGCCCTCCGGCAGCGACGCGGTGACGAAGTCGACGCCGCCGGCGGCGAGGTCCTGCATCGCCGGCCCGGCGCCCTGGCTCGGCACCCACGGGACCTTCTTCGGATCGACCTTCTCGGCCAGCAGCCAGCCGACCAGTCCGAGGTGCCAGATGCCGCCCTGCCCCGTCCCCGACGCCTTCAGCGCGCCCGCCGGCCGCTTCTTGATGTCGTCGATCAGCTCCCGGGCGGTCTTGTACGGCGACTCCGTGCGCACCATGAGACCGCCCGCGTCGGCATTGATGATCGCGACAACGGTGAAGTCCTTGGGCTGGATCGTCGCGAGCCCCTGCCAATGCATCATCGTGATCTCGACCGTGGCGAGACCCCACGTGTAGCCGTCGGGCTTCGACTGCGCGAGCGCGGTGTGGCCGACCGCGCCGCTTCCACCGGGCCGCAGCACGACGTTGAACGGGACCTTCAGGTCTTTCTCGAGGAGCGGAGCCAGCGCGCGCGAGAGCTGGTCGGCGGCGCCGCCAGCGCCCCATGGCACGATGATGGTGACCGGGCGATCCGGCCATTGGGCCCGCGCGACCGGGATCATCCCGACGGCGAGCAGCAGCACGAGCGCGAGCCTGCGCATGGGACTTTCCCTCCTTGGGTGACCGGCCGTTGGCCTTGTTCTGGTTCGACCGAACGCTACGGGCGGGCGGTCAAGCTGTCAAGCCGACTCCGGCGGCGATGGCCGGTTTCCGGCGGGACCGGGGCTCGACTAACGCGCCCGCGACCGCGCCCGCAAGTACTCGAGCGCGATCGGCGCGAGCGACAGCGCGATGATGCCGAAGATCACGATCGTCAAGTTGTTCCGCACTACCGGCATGTTGCCGAAGAAGTACCCGGCGCCGACGAGCGACACCACCCACAGGAGCGCGCCGCCGATGCTGAAGGCGAGGAACTTCGGATAGCTCATCTTGCCGACCCCGGCGACGAACGGTGCGAACGTGCGCACGAGCGGGACGAACCGCGCGATCACGATCGTCTTGCCGCCGTGGCGCTCGTAGAACGCGTGCGTCCGGTCGAGCGCGGCGCGGTTGAAGAACCGCGATCCTTCCCACCGGAACACCTTCGGCCCGAGATAGCGGCCGACCCAGTAGTTCACGTTGTCGCCGCAGAGCGCCGCCGTGATGAGCGTCGCGGCCAGCACGCGCGCGTCCATTCCCGCCGCCGCCCACAGGGTCCCGGCGACGAACAGCAGCGAGTCGCCCGGCAGGAAGGGCGTGACGACCAGCCCGGTCTCGCAGAACACGATCACGAAGAGCAGCAGATAGATCCACGGCCCGTACTGCTGCAGCAGCGCAGCGAGATGCCGGTCGAGATGGACCAGCAGGTCCCAGAAGAAGGCGACGAGTTCCATGAGGCGCCCATTGTATCGGCGGGCCATATAATTCCCGGTGACCGTGTCCGCAGGAACCCTCTCGAATCACCCCGCCGTCGATCGCGTCCGCGCGGCGCTCGCCGCCGCCGGCGTCGCGACGCACATCGTCGAGCTGTCGGCCGCCGCGCGCACCGCGCGCGCCGCGGCCGAGCAGATCGGTTGCGAAGTGGCGCAGATCGCAAACTCCCTCGTCTTCCGCTGCGGTTCGAGCGGCGCGCCGCTGCTGGTGATGGCGAGCGGCGCCAGACGGGTCGACGTCGCGCGCGTCGGCGCGGTCGTCGGCGAGACGATCGGCAAGGCCGACGCCGAGTTCGTCCGCGCGGCGACCGGGTTCGTGATCGGCGGCGTCGCGCCGGTCGGCCACGTCGCGCCGGTGCGCACGCTCGTCGACCGCACCCTGCTCGGCTTCGCGGAGATCTGGGCGGCGGCCGGGCATCCCCACACGGTCTTCCGACTGACGCCGGACGAGCTCGTCCGCATCACCGGCGGGGCGGTCGAGGACGTGGTCGAGCAGCAATGACGACGATCCGGCTCCTGCCCGACACGCTGGTCAGCCAGATCGCCGCCGGCGAGGTCGTCGAGCGGCCGGCCTCGGCGGTGAAGGAGCTGCTCGAGAACAGCCTCGACGCCGGTGCCCAGGCGGTCACCGTCGCGCTCGAGCAGGGCGGCACGAAGCGCGTCCGCGTGACCGACGACGGCGGCGGCATCCCGCCGGACGAGCTCCCGCTCGCGCTCGCCCGCCACGCCACCAGCAAGATCGCGACGCTTGCCGATCTCGAGCGCGTCGCGACGCTCGGCTTCCGCGGCGAGGCGCTGGCGAGCATGGCCTCGGTCGCGCGCGTCGCGGTCACCTCGCGCACGGCCGGCGCCGCGCACGCCTGGCGCATCGCCGCCGCGGGCGGTCCGCCTGGCGCGGCCGAACCGGCGTCGCACCCGCTCGGCACCACGGTCGAGGTCGCGGACCTCTACTTCAACACGCCGGCGCGGCGGAAGTTCCTGAAGTCCGAGCCGACCGAGCTCGCGCACTGCGCCGACTCTTTCGATCGCGTCGCCCTCGCCCGCCCGGACGTCGCGCTCACGCTGCGACACGGCGACCGCGTGACCCGGCACTACCCGGCGGCGCCGCCCGCCGCCAGGGTCGCTGCAGTTCTCGGCGACGACTTCCGCCGCGCCGCGCGGGAGCTCGACGCGGAGGTGCCGGGACTGCGCGTGAACGGGTACCTGGGCGCGCCCGACCAGGCGCGCGGCGGCCGCGACGCACAGTACGTCTTCGTCAACGGCCGGTTCGTGCGCGACCGGCTGCTCACCCACGCGCTGCGGGAAGCGTATGCGGACGTGCTGCACGGCGACCGCCATGCGGCGTACGTGGTGTTCGTGGACATCGACCCGGGCGCCGTCGACGTCAACGTGCATCCGGCCAAGACCGAGGTCCGCTTCCGCGACGCGCGGGCGGTGCACCAGTTCGTGTTCCACGCCGCCTCGCGCGCGCTCGCCGGCGCGGCCGGCGCGACGCCGGTGCCGATGGCGGCGCCAGCGGTCTCCGGCGAACGGTTGGTCGCGCGTCCGCAGGCGTATCCAGCGCTCGCTCGGGGTCGCGCAGCCGGTCGCCGCGTACGGCGCGATGTTCGAGCGCGAGCGGGAGAGTGGTCCTGCCGCCGCAGTGGCGGAAGCCCCGGCCGAAGCCGAGACGCCGCTGGGCTTCGCCGTCGCGCAGCTGCACGGCGTCTACATCCTCGCCCAGAACCGCGCCGGGCTGGTGCTCGTCGACATGCACGCGGCGCACGAGCGCATCCTCTACGAGGAGCTGAAGGTTGCGCTCGACGCGTCGTCGGTCAACACCCAGCAGCTCCTGATCCCGGTGACCTTCCACGCCGACGCGGCGGACGTCGCGACGCTCGAAGAGCACGGCGCAGCGCTCGCGTCCCTCGGGTTCGAGCTGGCCGCGCTCTCGCCGACCGCGATCGTCGTGCGCGGCGTCCCGGGCGCGCTCGCCGGCGGCGACATCCCGGCGCTCGCGAAGGCGCTGCTGGCGGACCTCCGGGAGTACGGCGCGAGCCGCGTGCTCACCGAGCGGCGCGACGAGCTGCTCGCGACGATGGCCTGCCACGGCGCCGTGCGCGCGCACCGTGCGCTCACGGTGCCGGAGATGAACGCGCTCCTGCGCCGCATGGAGGAAACCGAGCGCTCCGGCCAGTGCAACCACGGCCGCCCGACCTGGTACCAGCTTTCGCTCGCCGACCTCGACCGGCTGTTCCTCCGGGGGCGATGAGCCCGCCGGGCCGCCCCAAGGGCGAACCCCGAGCGCGGTTTTGGCGCGAGGGTAGTCCAGTGAGCTCGCCTCCTTCCGCCACCACAGGCCGCCGACGGCGGTGCTGGTCATGGGTCCGACGGCGAGCGGCAAGTCGGCGCTCGCCGCGTCGCTGGCGCGCCGGTTCCCGGTCGAGATCGTTTCCGTCGACTCGGCGCAGGTCTACCGCGGCATGGACGTCGGGACCGCCAAGCCGACCCCGGCCGAGCGCGCGAGCGTGCCGCATCATCTGATCGACATCCTCGATCCGACCGCGGCCTACTCCGCCGCGCGGTTCCGCGCCGACGCGCTCGCGGCGGTGCGCGGGATCGCGGCGCGCGGCAACCTCCCGCTGCTCGTCGGCGGGACGATGCTGTACTTCAAGGCGCTGCGCGAAGGCCTGTCGGACCTGCCCGCGGCGGACCCGGGACTGCGTGCGGCAATCGAAGCCGAGGCGCGGGACCGCGGCTGGCCGGCGCTGCACGCCGAGCTCGCGCAGGTCGATCCGCACGCGGCCGCGCGGTTGAAATCGACCGATGCCCAGCGCATCCAGCGCGCGCTCGAGATCTGGCGCTCGACCGGCGTGCCGATGTCGCGGCTGCTCGGCGGACGCACCGGCGCCCCGCCGCTCCGCCTCGTGCCGATCGCGCTCGTGCCGAGCGACCGCGCGGCCCTCCACCGGCGCATCGAGGCGCGGTTCGAGCGGATGCTCGCCGACGGTCTCGTCGCAGAGCTCGCGGCGCTGCGCCGCCGCTACGCGCTCCACGCCGGATTGCCGTCGATGCGCTGCGTGGGCTACCGGCAGGCGTGGGCACATCTGGAAGGCGAATACGACGGCGCGACCCTGCGCGACCGCGGCATCGTTGCGACGCGCCAGCTCGCCAAGCGCCAGCTCACCTGGCTGCGCTCGACGCCGGACGTCATCGAGCTCGACTGCCTCGCTCCGGATCTCGCGGCCCGCGCCGCCGACGTCGTGGCCGGCGCGGTGGGAGCGACCGCCGGATGAAGACCCTCCCCGATTACCTCGGCCCCGGGCTCGACATAGTCTCCATCGGGATCAACCCGTCCGTGTACTCGGTCGAGCGCGGGTTCAACTTCGCGCGTCCGGGGAACCGGTTCTGGCCCGCCCTGAACGCCTCGGGGCTGGTGCCCGAGCGGCTCGAGCCCTCGGCGGCGGCGATCAGGCGGCTCTTTCGCGTGCATCGCATCGGCTTCACCGACCTCGTGAAGCGCGCTACCGCCCGCGCCGACCAGCTGACCGGCGCCGACTACGCTCGCGGCGCGCGCGTGCTCGAGCGCAAGCTCCGCCGCCATCGCCCGGCGATCGCCTGGTTCCAGGGCACGAGCGCGTACCGGATCTTCCTCGAGCATCTCGGCGCGGCGCGCTCGAAGGTCGTCCCCGGCCTCCAGCCCGAGCGCGTCGGCATCACGCGCGTGTTCGTCACGCCCAATCCGAGCGGAGCGAACCCGGCTGCGAACCTGGACAAGCTCGTGCCGCTCTACCGCAAGCTCGCACGGCTGCGCGCGAGGCTCGCGGCCTGATCGGAACTCCGCTTCGCGGCGCCGCGCGTCACTCGCCGCGCGCGATCCCCTCGCGGCGCGGATCGGCGGCGCCGACCCACTGCGCGCCGACTCGCCGGATGGCGTGCACGCCGCTCGTCATCTCCTGTGCCCGCACGTCGTGGCCGAGCGCCGCCAGGCCGGCCCGGAGCTGGGCCGCGGACGTGCCGGCCTCGACCTCGGTCGGCCCGTTGCGGCTGCCGAAGTGCGGCGCGTCGAGCGCCGCCTGCAGATCCATCTCCCAGTCGAGCGCGGCCACCACCACCCGCGCCACGTAGTTGATGATCGCCTGCCCGCCGGGCGAGCCGGTGACGAGGACGAGCCCGCCGTCGGCGTCGAACACCATCGTCGGCGCCATCGAGCTGCGCGGCCGCTTTCCGCCTTCGACCCGGTTCGCGACCGGGGCGCCGTCCGCCTCCGGCAGGAAGGCGAAGTCGGTGAGCTGGTTGTTCAGCAGGAAGCCGCGCACGAACCGCCGGTTGCCGAACATGGCCTCGATGCTCGACGTCGACGCCACCGCGTTGCCTTCGGCGTCGACGACCGAGAAGTGCGTCGTCGCCTCGAGCTCGAGCGCGGCGCCGTCGTACGCGGCGGTCGGCGCACCGCGCGGATGGCCGGCCGGCGCGCGCCGCAGCGAGCGGTCGGGCGCGATCAGCGCCGCCCGCGCGGCGAGGTAGTCCGGCGCGATCAGGCCGGCGACGGGCACGTCGACGAAGTCGGGATCGGCGACGTAGCGGTCGCGGTCGGCGTACGCGAGCCGGCCCGCCTCGGCGAAGAAGTGCACCGCCGCCACCGGGTCGCGCGGATAGTCGGTTCGCGGCAGCCGCTCGAGGATGCCGAGGATCTGCAGCACGGCGATGCCGCCCGCGCTCGGCGGCGGCATGCCGCAGACGCGATAGGCGCGGAAGGCGCCGCAGACCGGCGCGCGCTCCTGCGTCGCATAGCCTTCGAAGTCGGCGAGCGTCGAGGTTGCCCGGCTCGACCGGGTGCTTCTGCACCGCCGCCACGACGTCGCGCGCGGTCTGGCCGTTGTAGAAGGCCATCGCCCCGCCTGCCGCCACCTCGCGCAGCACCGCCGCGTAGTCCGGGTTGCGGAGGATCGTCCCGACCGGCTTTCGGCTTGCCGCCGGGCTCGTAGAAGTAGCGGGCGGCGTACGGATCGCGGCGGAGGAACGGGTCCAACGCGAGCAGCGCGTGCAGGCGCGGCGAGACCGGGAAGCCGCGCTCGGCGAGCTCGATCGCGGGCGCCGCGAGCTCGTGCCACGGCAGCCGGCCGTGATTGCGGTGGGCGACCTCGAGCACCGCGATCGTGCCGGGCACGCCGACCGCCCGGCCCGACAGCACCGCCTCCATGAATCCGAGCGGCCGGCCGTACAGCCCGATGAACCGCTCCGGGCGCGCCGCCGCCGGCGCGGTCTCGCGGCCGTCGTACGCCCGCACGCCGCCGGTCGGCCGCCGAGTAGTGCAGGATGAAGCCGCCGCCGCCGAGGCCGGAGGACTGGGGCTCCACCAGTCCGAGCACGAGCTGCATCGCCACCGCCGCGTCGGCCGCGCTGCCGCCGTGCCTCAGGACCTCGTAGCCGGCGTCCACCGCGAGCGGATGCGCCGCAACGGCCATGAAGCGGCTGCCGACCGCAGCCTCCTTCGGCGTCCGGCCGGTGGCCGCTTCGGGCGCGGGTTGTGCGAACGCGACCGACGCGACAAAAAACAAGGGCAGCCACCAGGCTGCCCTCGTCGATCGCGCGCCGATGCGTCGCGGGATCACTTCGCCACGGTGATCTCGACGCGGCGCCCCTCGGCATCCTGGCCCGCGCCCAGGATCACCTGCTCCGGTTTCTTGAGGTTCATGCGGTCTTCCGCAACCCCCGCGGCCTTGAGCGCGTCGCGGACGGCCGTCGCGCGCCGTTGGGCGAGCTCGAGGTTCTGCTCCACGTTGCCGGTCTTGTCGGCAAACCCGGAGATGTCCACCTTCAGATCGGGCGTGTCCTTCATTTTCTGCGCGACCGCCGCGACGATCTTCTGGTTCTCGCTGCTCAGTGCCGTGCTCCCGGTCTCGAAATGGAGACGCACCGGCCGTCCGGCGGCAGGGGTTGTGACCGGCGCCACCGCGGCCGGGGCCGCAGGTACGGCCGCGGTCTTCTGCGGCTCACTCCCGCCCATCAGCGGGACGATGAGCAGCGCGACGATGTTGATGATCTTGATCAGCGGGTTCACCGCCGGGCCGGCGGTGTCCTTGTACGGGTCGCCGACCGTGTCGCCGGTCACCGCCGCCTTGTGCGCGTCCGAGCCCTTGCCGCCGTGGTGGCCGTCCTCGATGTACTTCTTGGCGTTGTCCCACGCGCCGCCGCCGGTGGTCATCGAGATCGCGACGAAGAGGCCGGTGACGATGGTGCCCATCAGCACGCCGCCGAGCGCCTGCGGGCCGAGCAGGAGGCCGACGGCGATCGGGATGACGACCGGCAGCAGGCTCGGCACGATCATCTCCTTGATCGCCGCGCGGGTGAGCATGTCGACCGCGGTGCCGTACTCCGGCTTCGCCTTGCCCTCCATGATCCCGGGGATCTCCTTGAACTGCCGGCGCACTTCGAGCACGACCGCGCCGGCCGCGCGGCCCACCGCCTCCATCGCCATCGCGCCGAAGAGGTAGGGAACCATGCCGCCGATGAAGAGGCCGATGATCACCATGTGATTCGACAGGTCGAAGCTGAACAGCTGCCCCTTCGCCTCGAGCGCATGGGTGTAATCGGCGAACAGCACCAGCGCGGCGAGGCCGGCCGAGCCGATGGCGTAACCCTTGGTCACCGCCTTGGTCGTGTTGCCGACCGCATCCAGCGGGTCGGTGATCGCGCGCACCTCGTCCGGGAGGTCCGCCATCTCGGCGATGCCGCCGGCGTTGTCGGTGATCGGTCCGTAGGCGTCGAGCGCGACGATGATGCCGGTCATCGAGAGCATCGCAGTCGCCGCGATCGCGATGCCGTAGAGACCGGCGAGCCAGTAGGAGGCGAGGATCGCGACGCAGACCGCGAGCACCGGCCACGCGGTGGCCCTCATCGACACGCCGAGGCCGGCGATGATGTTGGTCGCGTGGCCGGTGATCGACGCCTCCGCGACGTGCTTCACCGGCTTGTACTGGGTGCCGGTGTAGTACTCGGTGATCCACACCATGAAGCCGGTGAGCGCGAGACCGACCACCGCCGCGGCCCAGAGCTTCCACACCGGCACGAACTGCGGGCCGCCCGCCACTTCGAGCGGCACGGTGGCGAGCACGTCCTTCATGATCCAGACGGTGAGCGGATAGAACGCGATGACCGCGAGAATGCCCGCCACCCACAGCCCGCGGTAGAGCGCCGGCATCACGTTCTTGTCGCCGGGCTTGGCCTTGACGAACCAGGTGCCGACGATCGAGGCGATGATCGAGAACGCGCCGAGCACGAGCGGGTAGACGACCGGCGCGATCGACGTCGTCTTCACCATCAGCGCGCCGAGCAGCATCGTCGCGATCAGCGTGACGGCGTAGGTCTCGAACAGGTCCGCCGCCATGCCGGCGCAGTCGCCGACGTTGTCGCCGACGTTGTCGGCGATCACCGCCGGGTTGCGCGGGTCGTCCTCCGGAATCCCGGCCTCGACCTTGCCGACGAGGTCGGCGCCGACGTCCGCGCCCTTGGTGAAGATCCCGCCGCCGAGGCGGGCGAAGATCGAGATCAGCGAGCCGCCGAAGCCGAGGCCGATGAGCGGCTTCAGGATCTCGATCATCGGCTCGCCGCCCTTCGCGTTCGCGAGCAGCAGCCAGAAGTAGCCGGCGACGCCGAGCAGGCCGAGCCCCACCACCAGGAGCCCGGTGATCGCGCCGCCGCGGAAGGCGATCGCGAGCGCCTCGTTCAGCCCCTTGCGGGCCGCCTCGGCGGTGCGCACGTTCGCGCGCACCGAAACGTTCATCCCGATGTAGCCGGCCGCACCCGACAGCACGGCACCGATCAGGAAGCCGAACGCCGTCCACCAGCCGAGCGCGGGGATCACGCCGATGATCACGAACAGGACTGCGCCGACGATCCCGATCGTGGTGTACTGGCGGTTGAGGTACGCCTGTGCGCCCTGCTGGATGGCGGCCGAGATCTCGCGCATGCGCGCGTTGCCGGCCGGCTGCGCGACGATCCAGGTGATCGACCAGATGCCGTACAGCAGCGCGAGCACCGCGCAGGCGAGCGCGAAGATGAGTGCGATGGTCGTCGTCATGGAATCCCCCTTCGAAGGACGCGCGTGGGCGAGCGGCGCACCGGCAGGCCCGCCCCGGGGCCCAGGTTTGTGTGTTCAAAAAGCGGGGGATTATAGCCCGCGCCGGGTCGGCGTTTGAAGCCCGCCGCGGCTCTCGCGCCGGCTACGCGAGGGCGGCGAACGCCCGGTCGCGGATCTCGTCCACCCCGCCGACGCCCGAGATCTTCCGGTACTTCGGCGCCCGCGCGTCGCCGGCGTTGCTCAGGCCGGTGTAGTAGTCGATGAGCGCCTTCGTCTGCGCGTGGTAGATGCCGAGCCGCTTGCGCACGGTCGCTTCCTTGTCGTCCGCGCGCTGGACGAGCGGCTCGCCGGTGACGTCGTCGCGGTCCGCGACCCGCGGCGGGTTGAACTCGACGTGATAGCTGCGCCCGGACGCGGGGTGGACGCGCCGCCCGCCCATGCGCGCGATGATCTCGTCGTCGGGAACGTCGATTTCGAGGACGTAGTCGATCGGCACGCCGGCCGTCCGCATCGCCTCCGCCTGCGGCACGGTGCGCGGGAAGCCGTCGAAGAGATACCCGCGCGCGCAGTCGGGCGCGCGCAGCCGCTCCTTCACCAGGCCGACCACGATGTCGTCGGACACGAGCTGTCCTGCGTCCATCACCTGCTTCGCCGCGAGGCCGAGCGGCGTCCCGGCCTTCACCGCGGCGCGCAGCATGTCGCCGGTCGAGATCTGCGGAATCTTGAAGCGGTCGGTGATGAACCGGGCCTGCGTCCCTTTGCCGGCCCCGGGCGGGCCGAGCAGGATGACTCGCATGATCGTTCCTCTTGTCGTCGTCGCCGGGCGGCGGCGATTGTCTCCGCCGACGATAGCCCCTCGCCGGGGACCGGTCAAACCGGCTCGCTCGCGAAGAGGCGGCGCGTGTGCTCCAGGTCCTCGGGAGTGTCGACGCCGGGGGGCGGAGCCGGCTCGACGACGACCACGGCGATGCGGTGCCCGTGCCAGAGCGCGCGCAGCTGTTCCAGCGCCTCGAAGCCCTCGATCGCAACCGGTGCGTGACGCGCGTACGACCGCAGAAACCCGGCGCGGTAGGCATAGATGCCGAGGTGCCGGAAGACCGGCAGCCCTGCGGGCACCGGCCCCCCCGGCGCGAGCCCGCCCGCGAACGCATCGCGGGCGTAGGGAATCGGCGCGCGGCTGAAATAGAGCGCATAGCCCGCGTGGTCGCAGACCACTTTCACCGCGTTCGGGTTGAGGAACTCGCCGGCCTCGCGGATCGGGACGCAGGCGGTGGCGATCGACGCCGCGGTGCGCTGCGCGAGCGTGTGCGCGAGCCGTCCGACGAGATCGGACGGGATCAGCGGCTCGTCGCCCTGGACGTTGACCACGAGCTCGTCGTCGGCGAGCGCGAGGAGCTCGGTCGCCTCCGCGAGGCGGTCGGTGCCGGAGGCATGATCGGCGCGGGTCATGATCGCGTCGCAGCCGTGGGCGCGCGCGGCCGCGGCGATGCGCTCGTCGTCGGTCGCGATCCAGACCGCGGCGGCGCCGCTCGCGCGCGCGCGCTCGGCGACGCGCACGACCATCGGCTTGCCGCCGATGTCGGCGAGCGCCTTGCCCGGCAACCGGCTGGACGCGTAGCGCGCGGGAATCAGGACGGTGAACCGGAGCAGTCCCGCCATCGGACGCGAACCTAGTCGAGCTCTTCGGCGGCGGGGAGCTTGCGCGCCTCGTCCTCGAGCATCACCGGGATGCCGTCCCGGATCGGGAAGGCAAGACGGTCGGCCTTGCAGACGAGCTCCTGTTCGGGCTTGCGATAGAGGAGCGGGCCCTTGCAGACCGGGCAGACGAGGATGTCAAGCAGCTTGGCGTCCATGGAGGCGCAGGGCGACGAGATCGGCGAGGCGCTCGTCCACGCGCGCCTCGACGCGGAGTGCGAAGAGGTCGTCGCGCGGGAATGCGCGGCATTTTACTGCATCCTTCTCGGTCATCAGGACGGCGTCGCAGTCGGCGAAATCGAGATCGCCGGGCGCAAACGGGTGGTGGTCGGGGAACGCGTGCGGCGTGACGGCGAGGCCGAGCGACGCGAGCGTGGCGAAGAACCGCGCCGGATTGCCGATTCCCGCGACCGCGTGCAGCCGCTTGCCGCGCAGCGCCTCCGCGCCGGCGGTACGTCGCGCATCGCGCACGCCGTGGAAGCCGGCCGGCTCGAGCCGCATCGCAAACGTGCCGGCGCGGGCAACCGCGCCGTTGAGCACCGTCGCGTCGACCTGCCGCGACGGCGACTCGCGGAGCGGCCCCGCCGGCAGCAGCAGCCCGTTGCCGTAGCCGCGCTCGTCCTCGACCGCGATCTCGAAGTCGCGCGCCAAGGCGTAGTGCTGCAGGCCGTCGTCGCAGATGACGAGGTCGCGATCGGGGTGCGCGGCGAGCGCGGCGCGGGCGGCGGCCGCGCGGTCGCGGCCGATCCACACCGGCGCGCCGCTCCGCTCGGCGAGCAGCAGCGGCTCGTCGCCGTAGCGGGCCGGGTCGCCGCCGATCGCGACCTCGCGCGGCCGCTCGTTCGCGCCGCGGTAACCGCGGGCGACAATGGCCGGCCGGAAGCCGCGGGCGCGCAACGCTTCGGCAAGCCACAGGACGAGCGGTGTCTTCCCGGTGCCGCCCGCGACGAGGTTCCCGACCACCACGACCGGCACCGGCAAGCGCTCGACGCGGAGCCACCCGGTACGGTAGGCGATGCGGCGCACGCCGACGACCGCGCCGAAGGCGAGCGAGAGCGGCGCGAGCGCCGCCGAGAGCCAGCTCAGGCGATACCAGTGCCGCTCGGGAAAGCTCGCGACCACGCGTCCGAGCGGCGGCGGGCCGCCCCTCCTACTTGGTCTGGGTCTGGGTGGCGAAGGAGACGTGCGAGAGGCCGGCGAGCCGGGCGGCCTCCATCACGTGGATCACCGACTGGTGGTTCGCGGCGGCGTCGGCGTTGATGACGACGATCGGGTCCTTGAGGCCGGCGGCCGCCGCGCGCATCGCCTCGCCGAACGCGGCGACGCCGGTGAACGACACCGGCTTGCGGTCGATCGTGTACTGCCCGGCGGCGCTCACGGTGATGTTGATCTCGTTCGGCCGGTCGGTCTGCTTCTCGGCGTCCGCCGATGGCAGGTTGATCTGCAGCTCGGCGTACTTGGAGTAGGTCGTGGTGACCATCAGGAAGATCAGGATGACCAGCAGTACGTCGATCATCGGGATCAGGTTGATCTCCGGATCTTCCCTCCTGGTGCCGCGGAAGTTCATCGCGCGGGCCCTACCCGCGGTCCCCGTGCACGATGTCGACGAGCCGCGCGGCCTGCTGCTCCATGTCGAGCACGAAACTGTCGACCTTGGCGCGGAAGTGCCGGTAGAAGATCAGCGCCGGGATCGCGACCAGCAGGCCGAAGCCGGTGTTGTAGAGCGCGACCGAGATCCCGTGCGCGAGCACCGCCGGGTTGGCGCCGGACGGCGCCTGCGAGCCGAAGATCTCGATCATGCCGACGACGGTGCCGAAGAGGCCCCACAGCGGGCTCGCCGTGGCGATCGTGCCGAGCGTGGTCAGGAACCGCTCGAGGTCGTGGGCGACCGCGCGGCCCTCCTCTTCGATCGCCTCCTTCATCACCGGCCGCGGCGCGCGATGGTTGCGCAGGCCCGACGCGAGCACGCGGCCGAGCGGCGAGTCGCGGTAAAGGTTCTCGACGAGCTGGGCGGTGACGCCCTGCTTGCGGTAAGCGTCGACGACTTTCTCGAGCAGGCTCGGCGGGGCAATGCGCTGGCGCCGCAGGACGATGAAGCGTTCGATGATGAGCGCGACGGCGATCACTGACGCGGCGAGCAGGAACCAGATCGGCCAGCCTGCTGCTTGAATGATGCTGAACACGCGCGCGAAATCTCAGTGAAAACAAAGGTCGAGACTTTAGCGGCGCAGCCCGCTTTGAGCAAGGCGAGCGGCGCTGCGCAGGATGCCACGCGCGCGCCGCATGCGGGCGGCATACGCGCGTTATCCACAGTTGCTGTGGATAAGGTTGTGAATAGTGTGTCAGCACAAGCGCTAAGTGGACCGCAGGTAAAGAGATTTCCGCCGGTGATGAAAATGTGATCGACTCGATTTCGGTTGCTTCGTCAGGGAGTTACGTGCGTCGCCGTAGGGGAACTTCGCGCGCGCCGCGCGGTCCTCGCCCGGCCGGGCCGCACCTGTGGATAGGTTAGGATGCCGAAATGGCCGGAGATCCAGCGTTGGCGCGGGGAAGCGAGGTTCCGGCGGGGGCGATCCTCAGCGTTTCCGCGCTCAACCGCAGCGTTCGCGATCTCCTCGAACATCGCCTGCCGCTCGCCTGGGTCGCCGGCGAGATCTCGAACTACCTGCACGCCCGTTCGGGCCACCTCTACTTCTCGCTGAAGGACAGCGCGGCGCAGGTGCGCTGCGTCATGTTCCGCAGCCGCGCGATGCTGCTCGACTGGCAGCCGCACGACGGGATGCAGGTCGAGGTGCGCGCGCTCGTCACGCTCTACGAGCCGCGCGGCGATTTCCAGCTGATCGTCGAGTTCATGCGGCCGGCGGGGCTCGGCGCGCGGTACGAAGCATTCCTCCGCCTGCGCGACCGGCTCGAGCGCGAAGGGCTGTTCGATCCGCTCGCGAAGCGGCCGCTGCCCGTCTATCCGCGCGCGATCGGCGTGGTCACCTCGCGCGCCGCCGCCGCGCTGCGCGACGTTCTGACCACGCTCCGGCGCCGCAACCCGTCGATCCCGGTGGTCGTCTACCCGACCGCCGTGCAGGGCGAAGGCGCGCCGGCGGACATCGTCGCTGCGCTCGCGGCAGCGGGACGGCGCGCCGAGTGCGACGTGCTGATCCTCTGCCGCGGCGGCGGCAGCATCGAGGACCTCTGGGCGTTCAACGACGAGCGGGTCGCGCGGGCGGTCCGCGCCTCGCCGATCCCGGTCGTGGTCGGCGTCGGCCACGAAACCGACTTCACGATCGCCGACTTCGCCGCCGACGTGCGCGCGCCGACCCCGACTGCCGCCGCCGAGCTCGTCAGCCCGGCGCGCGACGAGTTGCTGGCGCGGATCGGGCTCCTGGCCGGGCGGCTCCGGCGGTGCGTCGGGCGCGACCTCGAGAACCGGATGCAGACCGTCGACCATCTGTCGCGCCGGCTGGTTCACCCCGGACGCCGGCTGGAGGCGCAGTGTGCGCTGGTCGCCCAGCTCTCGACGCGGCTCGCGCAAACCGTCGCGCGCGGGCTCGATCGCGAGCGCTGGCGGGTCCGCGACCTCGTCGAGCGCAGCCGTCGGCACCTGCCCCCCCTCGAGATGCTCTCGCTGCGCGCCGTTCAGCTCGGCGCGCGGGTCGCAGCAGCGTCGGAACGCCGGCTCGCCGAGCGGGCGGTACGGATCGACGCGCTCACGCGGAGCCTGTCGCACCTCGATCCGCGTGCGGTACTCGAGCGCGGCTACAGCATCGTCCGCGACGAGGCCGGACGGATCGTGCGGCGGAGCCGCGAGGTTGCAGGCGGCGACCTCGTCGGCATCACGTTCGCCGAAGGCACCGCGTCCGCGCGCGTGGAGCGGTCGGAGTAGGGTCTTTCGGCGCGCTACCCGCGCGGCGGTGCGCCGGAATCGCTGCTACACTCCGCCGCGCTGCACCGCTGTTCAACGAGTCAACGATCAAACGACAAGAAAGGGGGCATTCGCATGGGCGCAATCTTTCAATCGCTTGGACGCACCATCACCGCCGGCGTCGTCCTCCTGGTGATCATCATCATCGTGGTGAGCACCGCGGTCGGCGGCGCGATGAAGTTCGACCACGCCTGGTGGGCGTTCTTCATGCGCTGGCTGCACGTCCTGTCGGGCGTGATGTGGATCGGTCTGCTCTGGTACTTCAACTTCGTCCAGACGCCGTCGATGCCGCAGATCCCCGACGAGCAGAAGCCCGCCGTGAGCAAGGTGATCGCGCCGCGGGCGCTGTTCTGGTTCCGGTGGGCGGCGCTGGCCACGATCGTCACCGGCGCGCTGCTCGCGTGGATGATGGGCTACATCGGCCAGGCGCTCGCGCTCAAGCCGCCGGTCACCGCGATCGGCATCGGCATGTGGCTCGGGCTGATCATGGCGTTCAACGTGTGGTTCATCATCTGGCCGAACCAGAAGAAGGCGCTCGGCATCGTCCAGGTGAGCCCGGAGGAGAAGGCCAAGGCCGCGAAGATGGCGGGCATGACCTCGCGCTTCAACACCATGCTGTCGATCCCGATGCTCTACTGTATGGTGGCGCAGCAGAACGGCGGTCTCTGACCGTCGGCAGCGCTGAAAACGAGAAGGGGCCCGCGAGGGCCCCTTCCGTTTTCGGGCGCCGCAGGCGTCAGCGCGGGGGCGGTGCCTTCTCGATCCCGGAGATCCTGGCACCCGGCTTGATGCCCTTGGCGGCGAACCAGCCCTGATTCATCTCGAGCGCGAAGCGCGCCGGGGCGGTCGCGCAATGCGACTCCTCGTTCAGCGGCTGCATGTCGGCGATGTTCAGGATCACCCCGCGCTCGTCGATGAACGCGACCGACAGCGGCACGAAGGTGTTCTTCATCCACATGCAGTGGCGGCCGACGTCGGGGAACACGAACAGCATGCCGTTGTTCGCGCCCAGCTTCTTGCGGTGCATGAGCCCGATCATTCGCGTGTCGGCGCGTGTTCGCCACCTCGGCCTGGATGAGGTGGATGCCGGCGTTCAGCGGCATCGTGGGCAGCTGCTGGGGCTGCTGGGTGCCGCCCGGGAACGGTGCAGCCACGGCGGCGATCAGGGCGAGTCGCACGAGGGTTTGCTTCATCTTGGCGCGCTGCAAACGAAAAAGGCAGGGGCGCTCCCCTGCCTTCACTCGCTCGAGCCGCGATTACTTCTTCATCTGCTCACAGCCCTTCATCTTCGGGTCCTTCTTGCACTCTTCCGCGGTCGGCTTCTTGTCCTGAGCGACGACCTGGAACGACACGACCGCGAACGTTGCGGCGAGAACGAGCGCTACGAGCTTCCTCATAAACTCCTCCTTGAGCCTAGTTTGGCACCCGCGGGGGCGGGCAAGTCTCTGCTTCCGGGAACCGGAAGCGCGGCAGTTTAGCACGCGTCCCGCGCACAAAATAGAAAGGCGGGGTTCGCCCCGCCTTCCCTTGCTCGTACGGCGATTACTTCTTCGCCGGAGCCGCCGTCTCGCAGCCCTTCAGCTTCGGGTCCTTCTTGCACTGCTCGGCGGTGGGCTTCTTGTCCTGCGCAACGGCCTGGAACGACACCGCGGCGAACATGGCGGCGAAAATGACGGCGATAAGTTGTTTCATCGGTTTCCTCTCTGTGACGGATCGGGTTTTGTTCGAAACGACCGGTGTTACCCGGTCAATGTCCAATAACGTCCGCTCCGGGGGGCGGTTGACACACCCGGCTACCGGCTATAAATCCCTGCATAACCAATGTGTTGAGTCATGGCCGGAGGCCGGCTCGAGCCGCCGGCGGGAGGGCGCGTCTGCTAGAATCGCGGCCGTCCCGCGGCGTTGCATCATCGCCCTCCGCCATTCCCCTTCCACGCCATAGGAGCACCCGTGAGCAAGATCAAGGTCAAGAGCCCGGTCGTCGAGATGGACGGCGACGAGATGACGCGCATCATCTGGCACCGAATTCGCGATCAGCTGATCCTTCCCTACCTCGACATCGACCTGAAGTACTTCGATCTCGGCGTCGAGCACCGGGACGCGACCGACGACCAGGTCACCATCGACGCCGCCAACGCGACGCGCCAGTACGGCGTCGCGGTGAAGTGCGCGACCATCACTCCGGACGAGGCGCGGGTGAAGGAGTTCAAGCTCAAGCAGATGTGGCGGAGCCCGAACGGCACGATCCGCAACATCCTCGACGGGACGATCTTCCGCGAGCCGATCATCTGCAAGAACGTGCCCCGCATCGTCCCCCACTGGGACAAGCCGGTGGTGGTGGCGCGTCACGGCTTCGGCGATCAGTACCGCGCCACCGAGGTCAAGTTCGACGGGGCCGGCACCATCAAGCTCACGTTCACGCCCGAAGGCGGCGGCGCGCCGGTCGAGCGGGAGGTGTTCAAGGCCCCTGGCGCGGGCGTGACGATGGCGATGTTCAACCTGGACGCGTCGATCAGCGGCTTCGCGCGCGCCTGCTTCAACTACGGGCTCGACCGGAAGTACTCGGTGTACCTCTCGTCGAAGAACACGATCCTGAAGGTGTACGACGGCCGGTTCAAGAACCTGTTCGAGGAGATCTTCCAGCGAGAGTTCAAGCAGAAGTTCGACGCCGCCGGGCTCACGTACGAGCACCGGCTGATCGACGACATGGTCGCCGCCAGCCTCAAGTGGTCGGGCGGCTATCTGTGGGCGTGCAAGAACTACGACGGCGACGTGCAATCGGACACCGTCGCGCAGGGATACGGCTCGCTGGGGCTCATGACCTCGGTGCTGATGTCGCCCGACGGCAAGGCGGTCGAGGCCGAGGCCGCGCACGGGACGGTAACCCGCCACTACCGACTCCACCAGCAGGGCAAGCCGACCTCGACCAACCCGATCGCGTCGATCTACGCCTGGACGCGCGGGCTCCAGTTCCGCGGCAAGATGGACGGCACTCCGGACGTCGTCCGGTTCGCGGAGAACCTGGAGAAAGTCTGCGTCGACGTCGTCGAGTCGGGCCGGATGACCAAGGACCTGGCGATTCTCATTCGCCCCGACCACCCCTTTCTCACGACCGAGGCGTTCATGGACGCGATCAACGAGGAGCTGAAGCGCAGGATGAGCTGAGCCCCGCGGCGACCGGTCGTCCCGACCAGAAGAGGGCCCCGCGGGGCCCTTTTTCTTTTGAGGAGCCACGCCCATCCGGCGCCGGTGAGGCAAAAGAAAAGCCCCGCGCGCGGCGGGGCTTTGCAATCGTTGGCGTCGCGGGCGCTCGTTCAGCCCGCCTTCTGGATGTTCGAGGCCTGCTTCCCTTTCGGGCCCTGGGTGATCTCGAACTGGACCTTCTCCCCCTCCTTGAGCGTCTTGAATCCTCCCATCTGGATCGCCGAGAAATGCGCGAACAGATCTTCGCCGCCGTCATCGGGCGTGATGAACCCGTAGCCCTTTGCGTCGTTGAACCACTTTACCGTTCCCGTTGGCATAGCCCCTCTTCCCTACCAGTTTGTGAACCCGGGGGTTCCCCCCTCCTATGCCTGATCTTCAAGAAAGCGTCGAGCACCGCTCGAACGCGGTCGCTTGAAAAGCAAACACGCAGCTTTTTTACGCGCTTCGCGGGAAGGCGTCAAGTGCGCGCAAGTTGCGCTGCAACTCCTGCAAAATCCGCGCGTTGGGAGGAAAAACGGTCATTGCGCAGGGGCGGGCTTCTGGCTAGGATTAGGGCAGTTCATCGATTGGGGAGTGCGGCTCCGAACCTCGCGGCGGCGGTGCGGTCAACTAGGTTGGCCGCCGGGTGATGCCGGTAGACGGAAACTTTGCAGGTATGGCGACCCGGTCGCGTGATGGCACCGTACTCGAGACCAAGAAGAGCAGGGTCAAGTCACCGCCGCTCTTCAAGGTCATCCTGCTGAACGACGACTACACGCCGATGGAGTTCGTGGTCCTCGTCCTGCAGACGTTTTTCGGGATGACCCGGGAGAAGGCGACCCAGGTGATGTTGAAGGTGCATCGCGAAGGCATGGGAGTGTGCGGGGTCTACCCGCGGGATATCGCAACGACGAAGGTCGAGCAGGTGGTGTCGTACGCACGGAAGCACCAGCACCCGCTCCAGTGCGTGATGGAGGAAACGTAATGATTGCCCAGGAGCTCGAAGTCAGCCTGCACATGGCGTTCGTGGAGGCACGCCAGAAGCGGCACGAGTTCATCACCGTCGAGCACCTGCTGCTGGCGCTGCTGGACAACCCCACCGCGGCCGAGGTGCTGCGCGCGTGCGCCGCCAACATCGACGAGCTCCGCAAGCACCTCACCGAGTTCATCAACGCCCACACCCCGACCGTCGCCGGCACCGAGGAGATCGACACCCAGCCGACGCTCGGCTTCCAGCGCGTGATCCAGCGCGCGATCCTGCACGTGCAGTCCTCCGGCAAGAAGGAGGTGACCGGCGCCAACGTCCTGGTTGCGATCTTCGGCGAGAAGGATTCGCACGCGGTGTACTTCCTGCACCAGCAGGGCGTGACCCGCCTCGACGTCGTCAATTACATCTCGCACGGCATCACCAAGAGCCCGCAGCCGGCACAGCCCAAGGCGACCGAAAACGAGGAGGCCGGCGAGGAGGGCCAGCAGTCGGGCGGCGCGCTCGAGACCTACACCGTCAACCTCAACGCGCAGGCGCTGGTCGGCAAGATCGACCCGCTGATCGGCCGCGACCGCGAGCTCGAGCGCGTGATCCAGACGCTCTGCCGCCGGCGCAAGAACAACCCGCTGCTGGTCGGCGAGGCCGGCGTCGGCAAGACCGCGATCGCGGAGGGTCTCGCGCGCCGGATCGTCGAGGGCCAGGTGCCCGAGATCCTCGCCAAGTGCCAGGTCTACGCGCTCGACATGGGCGCGCTCCTCGCCGGCACCAAGTATCGCGGCGATTTCGAGCAGCGCCTGAAGGCGGTGCTCAAGCAGCTGGTCGACAACCCGAACGCGATCCTCTTCATCGACGAGATCCACACCCTGATCGGCGCCGGCGCCGCCTCCGGCGGGACGCTGGACGCGTCGAACCTCCTGAAGCCGGCGCTGTCGACCGGTGCGCTGAAGTGCATCGGCGCGACGACCTACAACGAGTACCGCGGCGTGTTCGAGAAGGACCACGCGCTGTCGCGCCGCTTCCAGAAGATCGACGTGATCGAGCCGTCGGTGGACGAGACGGTCGAGATCCTGAAGGGCCTCAAGAGCCGCTTCGAGGCGCACCACGGCGTCAAGTACAGCGCCACCGCGCTGACCTCGGCGGTGGAGCTCTCGGCCCGCTACATCAACGACCGCCACCTGCCCGACAAGGCGATCGACGTGATCGACGAGGCCGGTGCCGCGCAGCGCATCCTGCCCAAGTCCAAGCAGAAGCGCGTGATCGGCAAGCTGGAGATCGAGGAGATCATCGCCAAGATCGCCCGCATACCGCCGGCGACCGTGTCGATGGACGACCGGGCCGCGCTCAAGAACCTCGATCGCGACCTGAAGGCGGTGGTGTTCGGGCAGGACAAGGCGATCGACGCGCTCGTCTCGGCGATCCGCACGACCCGCTCGGGCCTCGGCAACCCGCAGAAGCCGATCGGCTGCTTCCTGTTCAGCGGGCCGACCGGCGTCGGCAAGACCGAGGTCGCGCGCCAGCTCGCCTATTGCATGGGCATCGAGCTGATCCGCTTCGACATGTCGGAGTACATGGAGCGGCACGCGGTGTCGCGGCTGATCGGCGCGCCGCCCGGGTACGTCGGCTTCGACCAGGGCGGCCTCCTCACCGAGGCGATCACCAAGAAGCCCTACTCGGTGCTGCTGCTCGACGAGATCGAGAAGGCGCATCCCGACATCTTCAACATCCTGCTGCAGGTGATGGACCACGGGACGCTGACGGACAACAACGGCCGCAAGGCCGACTTCCGCAACGTGACGATCGTCATGACGACGAACGCCGGGGCCGAGAACCTCAACAAGAACGTCATGGGGTTCACGGCGAAGAAGGAGTCCGGCGACGAGATGGCCGAGATCAAGCGCCTGTTCACGCCGGAGTTCCGCAACCGGCTCGACGCGAGCATCTCGTTCAAGTCGCTCGACCACGAGGTCATCCTGCGCGTCGTCGAGAAGTTCCTGATGCAGCTGGAAGGCCAGCTGCACGAGAAGAAGGTCGAGGCGGCGTTCAGCGACAAGCTGAAGGACTGGCTCGCCAAGCGAGGGTTCGATCCGCTGATGGGCGCGCGGCCGATGTCGCGGCTCATCCAGGACACGATCCGCCGCGCCCTCGCCGACGAGCTGCTCTTCGGCCGGCTCGCGAACGGCGGCAAGGTGACGATCGACATCGACGACGACGAGAAGGTCGCCCTCCGCTTCCACGAGTCGCCCGAGCCGGTTGCGCCCGCGACCGAGACCTGAGCCGCGGCGGGACCGGCAGTGCGAAGGGCCGCTCGCGCGGCCCTTCGCTTTTCTGGGGCCGGTCTCATGTCCGCCCGCCTCTTGACGCCCGCTGGGGGCGAGCGGAAACTCCGGTCCCGGCCCGAGGAGGAAGACACCAATGAGAACGACGCTGCTTGGCGTGGCGGCGGCGCTCGCGAGCGTGCCGCTCGCCGCGTCCGCGCAAGGGACCTATCCCAACACCGGCCGCGACCTCGCGGCCTCCTGTGCGATCTGCCACGGCACGAACGGCATGAATGCCGGCGGCATGCCCAACCTCGCCGGACAGCCCGCGAGCTACCTTGCGATGCAGCTCCGCGACTTCCGCGACGGCAAGCGCCCCGCGACCATCATGCATCAGATCTCGAAGGGGCTCACCGAGGCCCAGATCGAGGCGGTATCGTCGTACTGGTCGGCACAGAAGGCGAAGTGAGGAGGCTGACATGGCGAGCGATTTCAACCGTCGAACGTTCCTGAAGGCGATCGGCGCGGGTACCGCGGCGACCGCCGCCCCCGCGATCCTCACCGCCTGCGCGACGGCTCCGGCCGAAGCGCCGAAGCCGATCGGCCGGGTAATCGTGATCGGCGGCGGCTATGCGGGCGCGACCTGCGCGAAGTACGTCCGGATGTGGAGCGAGCGGCGGATCGAGGTGTTCCTGATCGAGCGGAACACGCAGTTCGTGTCGTGCCCGCTGTCGAACCTCGTCCTCGGCGGCTCGCGCCGGATCGAGGACTTGACGATCGGCTACGAGAAGCTGCGCGAGTACGGCGTGCAGGTGATCCGCGACGAGGTGACCGAGATCATCGTCGAGAAGAAGCGCGTCCGGCTGAAGCGGATCGAGGACCTGCCCTACGACCGGCTGGTGGTCTCGCCGGGCATCGACTTCATGTACGACCAGATCCCCGGGCTCAACAACCCCGAGGCGCAGAAGACCGTGCTGCATGCCTGGAAGGCCGGTCCGGAGACCGTCGCGCTGCGCAAGCAGCTCGAAGCGATGCCCGACGGCGGCGTGTACATCCTGTCGATGCCGAAGGCGCCGTTCCGCTGCCCACCGGGGCCCTACGAGCGGGTGTGCCAGGTCGCGCACTACTTCAAGACCGCGAAGCCGCGGTCGAAAGTCATCATGCTCGACGGCAACGAGGACATCGTGTCGAAGAAGGGCCTCTTCGTCGCCGCCTGGAACGAACTGTACAAGGGGATCATCGAGTACCGGCCGAATCAGGAGGCGAAGGACGTCGACGTCAAGACTATGACGATCAAGACGGAGTTCGACGCGTTCAAGGGCGACGTGCTGAACGTAGTCCCGCCCCACGGCGCCGGGCCTGATCGCCCGACAAGCGAAGCTGATCACCGTCGACAACCGCTGGTGCGGCGTCAACTGGCAGACGACCGAGTCGGTCGCGGTGGCGGGGGTGTATGTGCTCGGCGACGCCACGCTGTCCGCGGCGGCCATGCCGAAGTCGGCCAGCATGGCCAACAATCACGCCAAGATCGCCGCCTCGGCGATCGTCGCGACGATGACCGGCCAGCCGTTGAACCCGACGCCGACGATCAACAACACTTGCTACAGCTACGTCTCCGACCGCGAGGCGATGCACGTCGACTCGGTGCACCGCTGGAACCCGGAAAAGAAAGCGCTGGAGCCCGTGGCCGGCTCCGGCGGCGTTTCGCCGCAGCGCAGCGAGCTGGAAAAGCAGTACGCCGACGCGTGGGCGCGGAACATCTGGGCGGATACGCTGGGTTAGCCTAGCGGAGGACCGCCGGCCTCGAGGGCGCCTCCGGGCGCCCTTCTCGTCTCGTCAGCGCTTCCCGGTGCTGCCGAAGCCGCCGTCGCCGCGCTCGCTCTCGGCGAACGCCTGGACGACGTTCAGCGCGACCTGGTGCACCGGGATGATCACGAGCTGCGCGATCCGCTCGAGCGGCTGGAGCGTGTAGGGCTCGCGCGAGCGGTTCCAGGTGGAGACCATGATCTGGCCCTGGTAGTCGGAGTCGATCAGGCCCACCAGGTTGCCGAGCACGATGCCGTGCTTGTGGCCGAGGCCGGAGCGCGGCAGCACGAGCGCCGCGAGGCCGGGGTCGGCGAGATGGATCGCGATGCCGCTCGGCACCAGCGCCGTGTCGCCCGGCCGCAGGATCAACGGCTCCGGGATGCAGGCCTTGAGGTCGAGTCCGGCCGACCCCGCGGTCGCGTACTGCGGCGGCGAGTCGTGCAGGCGCGAATCGAGGATCCGGACGTCGACGCGGGGCCGCATGCTTCAGCGCGGCAGCATGCTGGCGATATGGGCGATCAGCTGGCGCGCGAGCACGATCTTCGGCGCGCGGGCGAGGACGTGCTCGCCCCGGTCGTCGAACAGCGTGAGCGCGTTGTCGTCGCGGCCGAACGCCTCCTGCACGAGGTTCGCCGCCAGCAGCGGGATCCGCTTCTTCTTGCGCTTCGCCTGGGCGTACTCGCGCAGGTTCTCGGACTCGGCGGCGAAACCGACGCAGAACGGGCCGCCCTTCAGCGCCGCGACCGACGCGAGGATGTCGGGGTTCTCGGCGAGCTCGATGGTCGGCGCGGCGCCGTCCGACTTCTTCAGCTTGTGGCCCTTGCGGTTCGTCACGTGATAGTCGGCGACCGCGGCGACGCCGACGAACACGTCGGCACCGGCCGCCCGGGCGAGCACCGCGTCGTGCATCTCGCGCGCGGTCACCACGCTCTGCCGCTCGACGCCGGCGGGCGTCGGCAGCGCGGTCGGACCGGCCACCAGCGTGACCGCCGCGCCCGCTTCGGCCGCCGCCTGCGCGACCGCGAAGCCCATCTTGCCCGAGCTGAGGTTGGTGATCCCGCGCACGGTGTCGATCGGCTCGAAGGTCGGGCCCGCGGTGACCAGAACCCGCTTGCCCGCGAGCGGCTTGGGCCCGAGCATCGCCGCGATCTCGTCGAAGATCTCGGCTGCCTCCAGCATGCGGCCCATGCCGACCTCGCCGCACGCCTGGTCGCCGGCGGCGGGGCCGAGGATCGCGACGCCGTCGGCGCGCAGGCGCTCGACGTTGCGCTGCGTCGCGGGGTGGTCCCACATCTGGCGGTTCATCGCGGGCGCGACCGCGAGCGGGCACTCGCGCGCGAGGCACAGCGTCGACAGGAGGTCGTCGGCGAGCCCGTTCGCGGCCTTGGCGAGGAAATCGGCGGTCGCCGGCGCGACGACGATGACCTCGCGGTCGCGCGAGAGCTCGATGTGGGCCATGTTGTCGGGAACGCGGCCGTCCCACATGTCGGTGAAGACCGGCTTGCCCGACAGCCCCTGCATCGTCACCGGGGTCACGAACCGGCAGGCGGCTTCGGTCATCACCACCTGGACGTCGGCACCGGCCCTGACGAACAGGCGGCACAGCTCCGCGGCCTTGTAGGCCGCGATGCCGCCGGTCAACCCGAGCAGGACGCGCTTCCCTGTCAATTCCATGGTCAACGGGACACGGGGGTCAGGGCGTTAGACTGCGGACGATTCTACGCGAACTCCAATCGCGTTCCGGGAGGGACCATGGGCATCGCGAACTGGCCACCGGGCGAACGCCCGCGGGAAAAGCTGCTCGAACGCGGCGCCGGCAGCCTGTCGGACGCCGAGCTGCTGGCGATCTTCCTGCGCGTGGGGGCGAAGGGCAAGACCGCCGTCGATCTGGGTCGCGACCTGATCGAGCGCTTCGGGTCGCTCAACGCGCTCTTCGCCGCCGACCAGGGCGCGGTCGCGAAGACGGCGGGCGTCGGGCCCGCGAAGACCGCCCAGCTCAAGGCGGCGTTCGAGCTCGCGAGCCGGGCCCTCCACGAGAAGGTCGCGGCGCGGGAAGCGCTCGCCTCCCCCGCCGCGGTGCGCGAGCATCTCCGCAGCTACCTGCGCCTCACGCTGGCGAACCGCGACCGGGAGGTGTTCGTGGCGGTGCTGCTCGACGCGCAGCATCGCGTGATCGCGACCGAGGAGCTGTTCCAGGGCACGCTGACGCAGACCAGCGTGTTCCCCCGCGAGATCGTGAGGTGCGCCCTGCGGCACAACGCCGCGGCGGTCATCTTCGCCCACAACCATCCGTCCGGCGTCGCCGAGCCGAGCCAGGCCGATCAGGTGCTGACCGAGTCCCTGCAGCGCGCCCTGGGGCTCGTGGACGTCAAGGTGCTGGACCACTTCGTGATCGGCCGCGGCGCCGCGATGTCGTTTGCCGAGAGGGGGTTGCTGTAGCAGGCGAAGCGGTTGATCGGCAACAGGTTTCCCCATATAATCCGCGCCTTTCGCGAATCGCACCGGAGAACGCCGTCATGGCGCGAGTCTGTCAAGTCACCGGCAAGAAGCCGCAGGTCGGGAACAACGTGTCCCACGCCAACAACCGGACCAAGCGCCGCTTTCTGCCCAACCTGCAGTACCGCCGGTTCTGGCTCGAGAGCGAGAAGCGCTGGGTCAGCCTGCGGCTGTCGAACGCCGGCCTGCGGCTGATCGACAAGAAGGGGATCGAGGCGGTGCTCAAGGACCTCCGCGAGCGCCGCAAGGCCTGAAAGGGACGCCACCATGCGCGAGAAGATCAAGCTCGAGTCGACCGCCGGTACCGGCCATTTCTACACCACGACCAAGAACAAGCGCACGACGCCGGAGAAGATCGAGATCAGGAAGTACGACCCGAAGGCGCGCAAGCACGTGCTCTACAAGGAAGTGAAGCTGAAGTAGCCGCGCCATCCCAACAAAAAACCCGCCGATCGGCGGGTTTTTTGTTGGCCAGGTCTACGCGCTCAGGCGTAGCACCGCAGCCTGATCGAGAAGTCGCGCAGCGGCGCGATGCCGCTCTCCTCCGCGCGCCGGCACCAGTCCTGGAGCTGGCTCACCAGCTGCTCGCGGGAGGCGGACGAACGCTCCCACACCGCGGCGAGCTCGCGGCGCATCGAGTGCACGGTCGCCAGCGCCTTCGACTTCGCCAGCGCCTCGGCGAGGCTCGCGCGCTCGCGCTCGGGCAGCACGCGCTCGTCGCGGTGGAGCCAGCGGCGGATCCCGCGCAGCACTTCCGCGTCACCCGGCGCGAACCGTTTCAGCTTGCCGACCTCCTCCGAATACGTCTGCTTCAGCGACTTGGCATACCGGGCGAGCACGTCATAGCGGTTCGCGATCACCGCCTGCACCGTCTCGAGGTCGACCACCGGCTTGGCGGCGGCGAGCCGCGGCCGCGGCGCGAGCTTCTTCACCTTGGCGAGGCCGAGCGCCGCGAGCGTGCGGATGTACCACCAGCCGATGTCGATCTCGTACCACTTGCTCGAGAGCCGCGCCGACGTGGCGTAGGCGTGGTGGTTGTTGTGCAGCTCCTCGCCGCCGATCAGGATGCCGAGCGGCACGATGTTGCGGCTCGCATCCGGCGTGTCCCAGCTGCGGTAACCCCAGAAGTGGCCGATGCCGTTGATGACGCCCGCGGCCCAGAACGGGATCCAGGCGATCTGGACGAAGAGGATGATCACGCCCGGGACGAGGCCGAACAGCGCCACGTTGGTGAGGCCCATCAGCGTCAGCCCGCTGAGCGTGAACCGCGAATACACGTTGCGCTCCATCCAGTCGTCCGGCGTCCCGTGCCCGTAGCGCTCCAGGGTCTCGCGGTTGTAGGCCTCCTTCACGTAGAGGAACACGCCGCCCCACAGCACGCGGTTGATGCCGTACACCTGCGGGCTGTGCGGGTCGTCGTCGGTCTCGCACTTCGCGTGGTGCTTGCGGTGAATCGCCGCCCATTCCTTGGTGATCATCCCGGTCGTGAGCCACAGCCAGAACCGGAAGAAGTGCGCCGGCAGCGGATGCAGGTCGAGCGCGCGATGGGCCTGGCAGCGATGCAGGTAGATCGTGACCGCGGCGATGGTGACGTGCGTCAGCGCGAGCACGACGAGCACCAGGCCCCACCACGGCAGGTCGAACACGCCGGCAAACAGGAAGTCGGCGACAGTCATGGATCCTTTTCTCCTCGGGAGAGCAGTTGTTGTTCAAGCACTTAGCGCATAAACCGCAAGCGCGACGCGGATTCTACGTGAAATCGGCGCGGTCGGAGTCCGACTGTTCCGCAGCGGGTCAGCCTCCGGCCGGCGCCGGCGGTAGTTTGTCCCCTCCCGGCGCGGAAAGAATCCGCACCGCGTGCTGCGCAAGCGGAATTTCGATCCCCGCGGAACGGAAACCGTGCAGGATTCCAAGCCCGATCTCGGACTTGACGCGCAGCGTCTCCGGGTCGGGATCGGGCATCCAGAAGCCGAGCTCGAGCTGGACGCCCGACTCGGTGAACCCGGTCAGGGAGGCGAGCGGCGCAGGATCCTTCAACACCCGCGGCTGCCCCGTCGCGGCCTCCTCCATCAGCCGCAGCGCGCGCTCGACGTCGGCGCCCAGAACGACCTGAACGCCGAGCACATGGCGCACCCTGTGGCCCGTGTACGAGTGGTTGAGGACCTTCGTGGTGATCAGCAGCTCGTTGGGAATGATCGCCTCGCGCCCGTCGAGCGCGCGCACGACGACGTAGCGGGTGGTGATGTCCTTCACCTCGCCGTAGAACTGGTCGGCGGTGATCATGTCGCCGATCCGGATCGAGCGCTCGATGAGCAGGATGAAGCCGCTCACGTAGTTCGACGCGATCCGCTGCAGGCCGAGGCCGATGCCCACGCCGAGCGCGCCGCCGAACACGCTGAGCACCGTCAGGTCGATGCCCACGATCGGCAGCGCGACCACTATCGCGAGCACGACCAGCAGCGCCTTCACCAGCCGCGAGAACACTACGCGCAGGTTCGGATGGAGCGTTGCCGCGCCCATCAGCCGCGCCTCGATTGCGCTGCCGACCCACAGCGCCGCGAGCACCGTGAGCGTCGCCCAGAACAGCGCCTGCAGCACCAGCCAGACCGAGATGCGCTGGCGGCCGACCTGGAACTCGATCGCGTCAAGCCCGTCGACGATGACCGGCAGCACGCCGACGAGGTAGAGCGCGAACGCGCCCCACACCACTAAGGCGATGCCGCGCTCGAACGCGGCGAGCGCACCGCTCGGCGCGAACACGTAGCGGAGCGTGTAGACGAGGATCCGCACCAGCGCGGCCGAGCCGGCGAGCGGCACCGCGAGGTCCAGCAGGCTGACGTGCATGTACGGCCGGAGGCTCTCGCGTGCGATGACGACGAGCACTAGGGCGAACAGCGGGAAGAGGACCCGCTTGAGGCCCTCGGCGCCGAACTGCCACTTCGCCGACATGGCGCCGGGCGCCCGCCGCAGGACGCCACGGCTGAGCACCCACGCTGCGAGGACGCACGCCGCGAGCACCGCGATCTGCCAGACGACGCCCGGCCGCTGCAGATCTTCCCAAACCGCGCGGAGCAACTGCGCGAACTCCGCTTCGAGGCGATCGTTCACTTCCGCGCCCCCGGGTAGGGCGACGCCTGGGCCTGATGGCGGCGCCAGTTGGCCTCGTAGGCCCGGGCGAGGTCGCGGTTGCGCCTGAGGATCAGCACGTTCTCGGCGTTCCTCCGCTGGGCGGCCGCGGTCCAGTTGAACGAACCGGTGACCACGGCCGATTCCCGCGTGCCGGCGTCGATGACCATCACCTTGCTGTGCGCGGCTGCGTAGCGCGTCTCCAGCCACACCGGGATGCCGGCGGCGGCGAGATCGCGGATCCGGCTCCCCTCGCCGGCGAGGGTCTGTTCGCGGTCGGCGGTCACCAGCACCTCGACGCCGCGGCGGCGCGCGGCGACGAGCGCCTGCGCGATGCGCCGGCTGGTGAACGAGAACGCCTGCACGAGGATCTGCCGCTCGGCTGCGGCGATCGCCTCGACCACCAGCCCCTCGGCGTCGTCCCACGGCGCGAACGCCACCTGAACCGTGCCGGCGGCGGGGAACGGCTGTGCGGGCGGTGCGGCGAGCTGGGCGCCGGCCGGTGCCGCGGCGAGGAACAGGGCGAGCACTGCGGCGTACCCAGGGAGACGCTCGCCGCCGAAGGGGGCGAGCGTCCTGGGATCGGGGTACGCGAGGGGGTGTGCCCCCTCGCAACGTGCGCAAGTCATCTGACGCGCTCCATCAGCGCCCCGAAGAATCCGTCGGTGCCGTGCACGTCGGGCCGCAGGCGCAGGTAGTCGTCGTCCGGTTCGCCGGGCGGGATCTCGATCCTGACCGCCGCCAGAGCGGTGCGAGCGGGAACGAGGCGGAAGGCCGCGTTACGCTCGAGGAACTCCCGCACGACGTGCTCGTTTTCTTCCGCGAGCAGGCTGCAGGTCGCGTAGAGCAGCCGACCCCCGCTGCGTACCAGCGTCGCAGCACCGTGGAGAATCGCCTGCTGCTTCGCGGCGAGCTCGACGACCGCAGCCTCGGTCTGCCGCCACTTCAGATCCGGGTTGCGCCGGAGCGTTCCGAGGCCGGTGCACGGTGCGTCGACGAGCACGCGATCGATTTTACCGGACAGCCGCTTCACTCTCGGGTCGCGCTCGGAGGCGATCGCCTGCGCATGGACGTTCGAGAGCCCCGAGCGGGCGAGGCGCGGCCGCAGTTCGCCCAGCCGGCGCGCGGAGACGTCGAACGCGTACACCCGCCCGGTCGACCGCATCAGCGCGCCGAGGGCGAGCGACTTGCCGCCGGCGCCGGCACAGAAGTCGACCACCATCTCGCCGCGCCGCGGCGCGAGGAGCTGGCACAGCAGCTGGCTGCCCTCGTCCTGGACCTCGACCGCGCCGGCGACGAAGAGCGGACTGCGGTTGATCGCCGGCTTCTCCTTGAGCCGGATGCCGGCCGGCGAGTACGGCGTCGGCGACGCGGCGATCGAGTCGGCAGCGAGCTGCTCGAGCACCGCCGCCCGCTCCGCCTTTGCCGTGTTCACGCGGAGATCGAGCGGCGCCGGCTGGTTCAACGCGCGCGCGAGCCGCGCGAGGCTCGCCTCGCCGAGCGCCGGCACGAGCCGCGCGATCACCCAGTCGGGCAGGTCCCAGTCGATCGCCGGCGGGAGCGGGCCGCGCGCCGCCGCCTTGACGCCTTCGAGCCACTCCGCCTCGTCCGGACGCACGGCGTCCGCGAGTTCGCGCAGGTTCAGCCCGCGCACGCGCACCGCCGCGGCCAGCACGAGCTGGCGCGCGTCGGCGCGCACCAGGCCCGTCTCGGCCACCGCATGCTCGACCAGACGCTTCCGTCGCAGGAGCGCGTATGCCGTCTCCGCCACGAACGCACGGTCGTGCTGGCCCAGTTTCGGGTGCGCGCGGAAGAACGCCGCGAGAACGCCGTCGGCCGGCCGGTCGAACCGCAGCACTTCGCGCGCCGCAGCCGCCGTGGCGTCGACGAGCGCTGGAGTCGGCCTCACGCCGGCGAATCAGCAAACAGCCACTGCCGCACACCGGGCTCGCGCACGCGCACGACGCCGTGCTCGATCGCGAGCTTCCCGTCGAGAAACCACCGGACGGCCTGCGGGTAGATCAGATGCTCCTGCGCGAGGACGCGCGCCGCCAGGCGCGCTTCGTCGTCCTCGGGCCGCACCGGCACCGCCGCCTGGATGACGATCGGCCCGTGATCGAGATCGGCGGTCACGAAGTGCACCGTGCAGCCGTGGATCCGCACCCCTGCCTCGAGCGCCCGTGCGTGGGTGTGCAGGCCGGGGAAAGCCGGCAGCAGCGACGGGTGGATGTTGAGCAGGCGGCCCTCGTACCGCCGCGTGAACGCCGGCGTGAGGATGCGCATGAACCCGGCCAGCGCGACGAGCCGCGGCGCGTGCCGGTCGATCTCCGCCGCGAGCGCCTCGTCGAAGCGCTCGCGCGTCGGGTACGCGGCGTGCGCGACGACCGCGACCGGCGAGGCGGCGCGAGCGCGCGAACTCGACGCCGGCCGCGTCGGCGCGGTTCGCGATCACCGCCGCGACCGGGAGGCCGGCGTCGACGAGCGCGCGCATGTTGCTGCCACGGCCGGAGATCAGGACGACGACGCCCATCGCGGCGCTGCTCAGAACAGCCGGGTGACGCGATAACCGTCCCGCGCGATCAAGGGCGAGCAGCCCCTTCTCGCCGTGGAGGTGCAGCGCGCCCACGGCGACGAACACGCGCCCGCCGCGCAGCGGCATGATGAGCCGATGGTGCATCAGGATGTTGCGGTTGTGGATGATGTGCCGCGTGAGCTGCCGGTAGTGCGGCCGCATGTCCGCGAACCGCTCGCCCATGCTGTCGCTGATGCGCGCGAGGCGCGCGAGGTCGCCGCGCAGCCAGGCGTCGATCGAGGCGTCGACGGTCGCTTCGAGCGCCTCGCGATGGGCGAGCGCGTGCTTCAGCAGCGCCACCTGCGATTCCATCGGCACCGCGTCGAACGCCGCGACCTGCTCCTCCACCCATTCGAGCGGCTCGATTCTGCAGACCGCGAGCGCGGGCCGCCGCCAGCAGCTGCTGGTCGAGCGTCAGCTCGCCGCCGCGCGGCTTCGCACGGGCGACCTTGATCATCGCCGCCCAGGGTTTCATCCGCTCGATGATCGCGCTCGGGCACGTCGTGCGCGATGAGCTCGGCGCGCACCTGCTCGAACGCCGCGTCGCCGATCAGCGCCTGGAGCCGCTTCCCGTCGCGGAACTGCTCCAGCTCGAACACGTGCTCGTCGGTGATCCCGGTGCCCGAGCTCGAGCGCGAGCGTGCGCGACCGCACGAGCGCCTCCGCGACCGGTTTCGCGATGCTCGACGCGCGGGTCGGCGATGTGGATGGTGCCGAACGCGAAGCTGTCCGGCACGCCCGTCTTGGAGATACGCCACAGCAGGCCTTCGCTGAAAGGCGGCGGCGGGTGCGCGGCGAGCGGCGCCGAGGCGAGCGCGACCGCCGCCGCGCAGCACGCTAACCCAGCAGCGACTCCTCGAAATCCAGTTCGCGCTCGATCTCATGCAGTACCTCGTCGCCGATTTTACCCTCGCGCCAGAGCGCGACCAGCCGCCGGCGCTCGGCCCGCACGATCGCGCGCCGCGCGCGGTACCAGGGATCGTCGCCGTGCGCGAGCGCGAGCGCGGTCGGCGCCGCGCGTGCGAGCCGCGCCTCGAAGTCGTGCCGGAGACTCGCGGCGATCTCGGGCGTGACGTCGCGCTCGCGCTCGAGGCGGCCGATCTCGTCGAGCGCCGCCCGGGCGGTTTCGGCGCGCGCGAGCGTCTGCTCGTCGTGCACGCTCCAGTCGCCGCCGATCCTGAGCGCCCGGACGAGCGGCCCGAGCGTGAGACCGGGCACGATCAGCGTCACGAAGATCACCACGAACGCGAGGAACACGAGCAGGTCGCGTCCCGGGAACGGCGTTCCGTCCGGGAGCGCGAGCGGCAGGGCGAGCGCCGCGGCGAGCGAAACGATGCCGCGCATCCCGCACCAGCCGACCACCGCGACGTGCCGCCACGGCGGCATCGGCTCCGGACGCACCGAGCCGTGCGAGCACGAGACGGTGGCAGGTAGGCGCCCGGGAACACCCACGCCAGCCGCACGAGTATCGCGATGACGCTGAGCAGGATGCCGTAGCCGATCGCCTGCGCGAGCGACATTCCGGCCAGCCCGGCCGCGAGATCGGGGAGCTGCAGGCCGATCAGGATGAAGACCAGGCAGTTCACCCCGAACACCACCACCCGCCAGAGCGAGTACGCGGCGATGCGCGCCTGCGGCGAGAACGCCTCCGGGGCATACCTGCCGCGCACCAGCCCGGCGGCGACGACCGCGAGGACCCCGGACAGGTGCAGCGTCTCCGCGGCGAGATAGGCGAGGTACGGCAGCATCAGCGACAGCATCAGCTCCATCAGCGTGTCGCCGACCCGCCGGTGGATGGCGACGAAGAGCCGCCCGAGCGCGACGCCGACCGCGATTCCCCCGAGCGCAACGAGCACGAACTCGCCGGTAGCCTGCGCGAGCGAGAACGTGCCGGTGAGCGCGGCGGCCACGGCGAACCGGTAGAGCACCAGGCCCGACGCGTCGTTCACCAGGCTCTCGCCTTCGATCAGGGTCACGATGCGGCGCGGCACGTTCATCCGCGACATGATCGCCGTCGCCGCAACCGCGTCCGGCGGCGAGACGATGGCGCCGAACGCGAACGCCACCGCCCAGGGCAGCTCGGGTACCAGCCACTTGAGCGTCGCCGCGACCGCGACCGTGGTCGCGATGACCAGCCCCACCGCGAGCAGCGAGATCGGACGGAGGTTGGCGCGGAAGTCGCGCCAGGACGTGAAGAGCGCCGCCTGGTAGAGGATCGGCGGCAGCACGAGGACGAGGATCAGGTTGGGGTCGAACGGGAACCGCGGCAGGCCGGGCACGAAGCCGATCGCCGCGCCGCCGACCACCAGCGCGATCGGGTACGGCAGCCCGAGGTGGCGCGCGAGCCAGGCGAGCGCGATCGCCGCCGCGACCAGGCCGATCAGGAGCTCGACCAGGAGCACGGCACTCAGGCGAGCCGCGCCGTCACGTCGACCAGCCGGCGCGCGATGCCGGAGAGCGTCGCCTGCTGGCGCGGGTCCTTGAGCGAACCGTCGTCGGCGAACGCCTCGTGCGCGCGCGGAACCGCGAGCTGCTCGGACAGCACCAGGACGTTCAGCGTCATCAGGATCTGGCGCAGGTGCACCAGGCCCCGCAACGCTCCGAGCGCGCCCGGCGAGGCCCCCACGATCGCGGCGACCTTGCCCTGATAGGGAACGAGGCCGTTCTGCCCGCCGTCCGGACGCGACACCCAGTCGAGCGTGTTCTTGAGGAGCGCGGACACCGACGCGTTGTTCTCGGGCGAGGCGATCAGCAGCCCCTGGTGGGCGATGAACAGCGCCTTCAGCTCGCGTGCCTTCGCCGGAACGCCTTCGCGCGCCTCGAGATCGCCGTGGTACACGGGCATGGGATAGTCGTCGAGGTCGATCAGCGTGACGTCCCCGCCGGCGTCGCGCACCGCCTGCGCCGCCACGCGCGCGAGCTGCTTGTTGAGCGAGCCGGCGCGCGCGCTGCCGGCGAAGACGAGGATTCGCGGTGGGTTCGCCATTCGACTGTTCCGCTGGGACGGCGGCGATTATGCCGCCAAGGCTCGCCCGCGGGCGAGCGCGAGCGCCACCGCCGCGAGCCCGATCAGGATCGCCGCGATCGTGAACGCGCGCGCGAGCGAGGTCGCGGCGACGAGCGGATGGACGAGGATCGGCGAGGAGAACTGCGCGAGGAAGATGGCGGAAGTGAGCCCGCCGGCAAGCTGCCCGCGCAACGCGGGCGGGGCGAGCGCGAGCACCCAGAGGTTGCTGTTGGGGAAGAACAGGCCGACGCCGACGCCGGCCACCGCCGCCCCGGCGAGCGCGCCGCCGAACGTGCCGGCGAGCCCCGCGAGCGCGTAGCCCGCCGCCATCAGCGCGAACGCCCAGGCGTAGACCCCGAGCACGCCGCTCGCTCGCCGCAGGCGAGCGAACCACGCCGAGCCGGCCGCGGCGGTCAGCGACGCCGCCGCCACGACGGCGCCCGCGGCGGCGCCCGATTCCACTCCGATCGCCCGCAGGAGGAACGGCATCTGCACCGGGATCATGTAGAACATCGCGACGGCGAAGAACGTGATCCCGTAGGCCGCCGCGATCGATCCGCGCGGTACGGCGCCCTGACCCTGCGCGACGGCTGTGGCGCCCGCGCGGCGCGGCTCCGCCACGTACAGCAGCACCGGGACCAGCACCGCCCAGCCGGTCAGGTAGATGAGGAACGGCAGCCGCCAGCCGATGTCGGCGAGCAGCCCGCCCGCCGCGACGCACACCACCGCCCCGAGCGACATCACGAGCGATTGCAGGCCCGCGTACCGGGTGCGGGCCTCGCCGCTGTAGTAGTCGCCGACGAGCGCGGTGACGCTGGTCATCGTGCCGGCGACCGCGACGCCGAGCGCGGCGCGGCTGGCGAGAATCGCGTAGAGGTCGTCGAGCACGTAGCCGGCGGTGCCGGCGAGCCCGTACAGCACGAGACTCGCACGGAGAATCCCGACCCGCCCGAAGCGGTCGACGAGCACCCCGGCAAACGGGGCGCAGAGCGCGATCGCCACCGCCGGCGCGGTCAGAACGAGTTTGGTCAGCAGCTCGGCATTGGGCGCGGCGCTGAAGGCTGCGGCCATCCGCGGCAGCGCCGGCGCAATCGTCGCCGCCGACATCACGGTGAGGCAGGCGACCAGCAGCAGCGCGGTCTTGCGGCCGGCGTCGGCGGTCACGAGGGCATGCGGCGCATGGCAGCGCGGAGCATACCCGCGACGCCGCCTACGGCAGATCGAACAACAGCACCTCCGCGCCGTCGGCGCGCTCGAGCACGATCTCGCCGACGTCGGTCGCCTTCACCGCGTCGCCCGCCGCGAGCGGCCGGCCGTTGGCCGTGACCTTGCCGCGCGCGACGTGAACGTAGCTCTTCCGTCCCGGCGCGACCGCGTGCGCGACGCGCTCCGCGCCGTCGAGCAGCGTCGCGTAAAGATACGCGTCCTGGTGGATCCTCACCGACCCGTCGCGCCCGTCGGGCGATGCGATCGAGCCGCAGCCGGCCGCGCTTGGACGCGGCGTCGAAGTGCTTCTCCTCGTAGCCCGGCGCGATGCCCGTCACGGCGGGCTGGATCCAGATCTGCAGGAAGTGGACGGGCTCCCCCGGCGAAGGGTTGAACTCGCTGTGCCGCACCCCGGTGCCGGCGCTCATGCGCTGCACGTCGCCGGGGCGGATCACCGAGCCGTTGCCGATCGAGTCCTTGTGCTCGAGCGCGCCCTCGAGCACGTAGCTCACGATCTCCATGTCGCGGTGAGCGTGCGTGCCGAACCCCATGCCCGGTTGCACGCGGTCCTCGTTGATCACGCGCAACGGGCCGAAGCCCGATGTGGCGCGGGTCGTAGTAGTCAGCGAACGAGAAGCTGTGGAACGAGCGCAGCCAGCCGTGGTCCGCGTAGCCCCGCTCGTCGCCTTTCCTCACCTCGAGCATGGTCATCTCCTGAAGTCGGCGCGACGTCCTGCCGCGGAACATCGGGGCGATCGGCGGGCTTTCCAGTCGGCGCCGGGCGCCGCGGGCCGGCACCGCAGCCAGGGCGTCAGCCGCCCGGGGCGGCCTCCCGCGCGGCGATCTCGCGGTACACCTCGGCCATGTCGACCGCCTTCACCTTGACGAGGACCTCCTCGAGCGTCGCCGGCGGCAGCGCACCGGCGTCGGCATAAAGGACGACCTTCTCGCGGAAGAACATGAGCGTGGGGATCGACCGGATGTTGAACGCCGCGGCGAGCTCGGGCTGGTCCTCGGTGTTCACCTTGCCGAATACGACGTCCGCGTGGCGTTCGGACGCGGCCTCGAAGCTCGGCGCGAACGCGCGGCACGGCGCGCACCACGACGCCCAGAAGTCGACGATCACCATCGGGTTCCCGGTGACGACGCTCTCGAAGTTCTCTCGGGTCAGCTCGACCGTGGGCACGCGGCGCTCCTTGTTCGTGGAAACAACGGTCGAGTATAGCGTCCGGCGAATCGCGTCACGGTTCGCCTCGCCATGGGATCGCCTCCGGCGTCGACTTTGGTTACTGTACGGCGACTCATGGCCGGATCGCCTCCAGCCCCGTACCGCGGCCGCTTCGCGCCCTCGCCTACCGGTCCGCTCCACTTCGGATCGCTGGTCGCGGCGGTCGGAAGCTGGGCCGATGCCCGCGCACACCGCGGCGAATGGCTGGTGCGGATGGAGGACCTCGACCCGCCCCGCGAGGTTGCGGGTGCCGCGGACGAGATCCTGCGGACGCTCGCCGCGCTCGGGCTCGAGCCGGACGGCCCGATCCTGCGGCAGAGCGGGCGCGGCGACGCGTATCGGGCGACGCTCGACCGGCTCAATGACCGCGGGGCGTTGTTCGCCTGCGGCTGCACGCGCCGGGAGATCGCGGACTCGGGGCTGCCGGGCAGCGATGGTGGGCTGGTCTACCCGGGCACCTGTCGCAACGGCCCGCCGCCGGGGCGCGCAGCGCGCGCGCTGCGCGTGCGCGTCGACGACTCGGGCGTCGCTTTCGACGACGCGCTCCAGGGCGAGGTGCGCCAGGAGCTCGCGCGGGAGGTCGGCGACTTCGTCCTCCGGCGCGCGGACGGGCTCTTCGCGTACCAGCTCGCGGTCGTGGTCGACGACGCGGCACAGGGCATCACCGACGTCGTGCGCGGCGTCGATCTCATCGACTCGACACCGCGCCAGATCTTCCTGCAGCGCCTCCTCGGGTTGCCGACGCCGCGCTATCTGCATCTCCCGGTGGCCACCAACGCCGCCGACGAGAAGCTCTCGAAGCAGACCGGCGCGCCCGCCATCGACCGCTCGCACCCTGCACCGGCGCTCGTCGCCGGCCTGCGCTTCCTCGGCCAGGCGGTGCCGGCGGCGCTGGAGCGCGCCCCGGTCCGCACCGTGCTCGAATGGGCGGCGGCGAACTGGGACCGCGCGCGCATACCGCGCCGGCGCGCGATCGCCGTCAGTCTCTGAGCTCGCGCAGGAAGCCGTCGATCGACGGCCAGTACTGTGGTACGCCCGAAATGTCGTTGTGATCGGCCTCGCCGAGCTCGACCAGCCGCTTCGGCCCGCCCCACGCCTCCACCAGGCGCCGGGAATGCGCCGGCGGGATGATGCGGTCGCGGCCACCTACGATCGCCAGCAGCGGCGCCTCGATGCGCGGCGCCCGCGACGCCGAGTCGAACGGGTGCTTGAGCAGCAGCCCGACCGGGAGCCACGGATAATGTCGCTGCCCGACCGCGGTCATGCTGTCGTACGGCGAGATCAGCACGACCGCCGCGACCGGACGCTCCGACGCGACGTAGGTCGCAACGCCGCTGCCGAGGCTGCGGCCCACGAGGACGATCCGCGCCCGGTCGACGTCGGGCCGGCGCGCGAGCGCGTCGAACACCGCCAGCGCATCGCCGAAGAGCGCGGTCTCGGAGGGGTTGCCGTCGCTCTCGCCGTAGCCGCGGTAGTTCATGAGGGCGAGCGACCAGTCAGCGGGCCACTGCTCGCTCATCTGCCACGACAGCTCCTCGGCGTTCCCCCCATAGTAGATGAGGAGCGGCGCGCGCGGCTTCGCGCCTTTAACCAGCCACCCGCGCACCGTCACGCCCGCCTCGCGCTCGACGGCGAGCGCCTTCGACCGGGCGCGCGACGCGCGGCGGCCCGACGAGCGGCTGCGGGAAGAAGAGCAGGTTGTCCTGCGCGAAGTACATCGTCGCGGGCACGCCGAGGACCAGTACCACGCCGACGACCAGCCAGCCCAAGAGGTCCACCTTCAATGCAGCTTGACGCGCGGATCGACCCCGCGGCGGAGCGTGCGGGCGAGCGTATCCACTACGACCCGCCACCAGCCGTGCAGGGCAAGGAGGTGCATCTTGTAGAGCGAGACGTACATCAGTCGCGCGAACCAGCCCTCGACGCGGATGCTCGGCCCCGACAGGAACCCCATCAGCGTACCGACGGTACTGTACTCGCCGAGCGAGACGAGCGAGCCGAAATCCCGGTAGCGCCACGGCTTCGGCGGCAGGCCGGCGAGGCGCCGCTCGATCGTCCGCACGAGGTGCGACGCCTGCTGGTGGGCAGCCTGGGCGCGCGGTGGGACGTTGCCGTCGCGGCCTTCCCAGGGACATGCAGCGCAGTCGCCGAGGGCGAAGATGTCGGGGTCGCGCGTCGTCTGCAGCGTCGGCAGCACGACGAGCTGATTGAGCCGGTTCGTCTCGAGGCCGCCGAGCTCGCGCAGGACGTCCGCGGCCTTGATCCCCGCCGCCCACACCGTGAGATCGGCGGGGAAAGTCCTCCCCGCCTTGGTCCGGACCGCGTCGGCCGCCACCTCGACCACCTGCTCGCCGCAATGGATCTGCACGCCGAGCGCTTCGAGCGCCTCGGAGGTCGCAAGCGCGATCCGCTCCGGCAGGCCGGGCAGCAGGCGGGCGTCGGCATTGAGCAGGGTCAGCTTCACCTGGCGCTCCGGGTCGATGTTCTCCAGTCCGTAGGCGGCGAGCACTCGGGTCGTGTTGTGCAGCTCGGCAGCGAGCTCGACCCCGGTCGCGCCGCCGCCGACGATGACTACGCGCAGCTCGCGCTCCGCGGCCTGGTAGTTCGCCCGCAGGACGGCGTTCACCAGCCGGCGGTTGAAGTGGTCCGCCTCTGACGCCGAGTCGAGCGCAAACGCGTGCTCGGCGACGCCCGGCACGCCGAACGAGTTGGCGAGACTGCCGATCGCGATCACCAGCGTGTCATAGCGGAGCGTCCGCGGCGGTATCACCTCCGCGCCGCGGTCGTCGCGGATCGCGCCGATAGTGATCTCGCGGCGCCCGCGGTCGAGAGCCTCGAAGGAGCCGAGCGCGAACGTGAAGCGGTGCCAGCGCGCCTGCGCGAGGTAGTCGAGCTGATGCTGGTTGACGTCCATGCTCCCCGCCGCCACCTCGTGCAGCAGCGGCTTCCAGACGTGGGTGCGGTGGCGGTCGACGAGCGTCACCGCGGCGCGCCGCCTCCGGCCGAGGCGATCGCCGAGCCGCGTCGCGAGCTCGAGGCCGCCTGCGCCGCCGCCGACGACGACGATGTGATGCAGCGCCGTCACGGGCGGCGCGGCGGAATGAGCACGGTCGCGAGCGAGCCGACCACGAGCAGGAGCGCGGCGTAGTCGGTCCAGCGCGGCGTCTCGCCGAGCACCAGCGCCCCGCTGAACACGCCGACGACCGGCACCATCAGCGAGGCGAGGCTCGATACGCCGGCCGGCGCGCTCTGCGCGATCTTCATCCACGCCCAGTGGCAGAAAATGAACGCGACGAGCAGATTGTAGAAGACGCCGATCGTGGCCGCGGGCGGCAGCACGAACGGATTGAAGCTGCCGTCCTCGGCGAACAGCGCGATGGCGAGGATCGGGACCACGCCGACCAGCATCTGCCACGCGCTGTAGCTCGTCGCCGGCCGCTTCGCCGCCCACTTGCGGATCAGCACCAGCCCGATCGCCCACGAGATCGCGGCGCCGATCATGAGCAGCGCGCCGAGCGGCGCACGCTGAAGCGCGCGGATCTCGCCGGAGAGGAGCAGCGCCATGCCGGCCATGCCGAGCGCGACGCCGACCGCACGGCGGCCGGTGAACCGCTCGCCGAGGAACCAGATGGCGAGCAGGACGCTCCACACCGGCATGGTGTAGCCGAGGATCGAGGCGCGGCCGGAATCCATCATGCTCACGCCGTAGATCGCGAGGATGTTCCAGCCGGTGAGGTTGAAGAACGAGATCAGGGCGAGCCGCCCCCACTCCGCGCGCGGCACCCGCCACTCGATGCGGCCGGCGGCCGCCATCGCGAAGAGCCCGGCCGCGCCGACGATCAGGCACAGCGTGCGGAAATGCATCGGCGCCATGCCGGTGATCGCGAGCTTCATCATCGGCCAGTTGAAGCCCCAGGTGAGGGTCAGCACGACCAGCAAGCCGATCAGGCGCGGTGGAAAGGTCTGATGGGAGTCGTCGGGCCGGGGACTCATCGCGCGACCCCGCCCACAAAACCTTGTTTATGCATGCTTTTTGTGCACGGCGGAGGACTGATGATGCGGCGCACCAGTTTTTCTTGACAGGCTTTGATTTCTCCGTAAAATTCGCGTTGTGCAGTGCAATATACGTGGCTTCCATGGTGGCGCTGCCGGACGGCAAGAGCGACGCCGGAACGAACGGATTCGATCAACCTCCTTAGGAGCAATGACACAATGTACGTAACCCCCGAGCAAATCACCGCCAACAGCAAGGCGAGCGTCGAAGCGCTGCTCGCGCTGGCGAACTCCAACTTCGCCGCCATCGAGAAGCTCGCGGCGCTCAACTTCAACGCGACGAAGTCCGCGTTCGAGGAGAGCATCACGCACGCCAAGGCGCTGCTCAACGCCAAGGACGTCCAGGAGTTCGTCAACCTGAACGTCGCCGCGGCGCAGCCGAGCCTCGAGAAGTTCATCGCGTACTCGCGGAGCGTGTACGAGCTGTCGACCCAGCAGCAGGGCGAGTTCACCCGCCTCTGCGAAGCGCAGGCGGGCGAACTCAACCGCAACTTCGTGGGTCTGCTCGACAAGTACGCCAAGAACGCGCCGGCCGGTTCGGACGTCGCGATCGCCGCGGTGAAATCGGCGCTCGCCGCCGCCAACTCGGCCTACGACAGCTTCGCGAAGGTCACCAAGCAGGCGACCGAGATCGCCGAGGCGAACATCGCCGCCGCGACCGCCGCGGTTACGAAGGACGGCAAGAAGAAGGCCGCCTAAGCCTCGCCAGCAGGTTCTCCTCCCGCTGAACCCCCGGGATCCCTCGGGGGTTTTTTGTTTTTCTGGCGCCCGCACCGAGCGTCAGGGGATCTCGAACGTCGCGCCGGTGTTGAGCACGCCCTGCTTCAGCGCCTCGATCGCCGCCGCGACCTCCTCCGGGTCGCCGCGGACGCCGAGCTCGATGTGCCGCCGCGTGCCGTCCTCCCCCATGTGGGGGAGGCTGAACACTTTTAGCCGCGCGAATCTCGTTTCCACTTCGAGCATCAGTGGCGTCAGGATGCTCTCGGCCGAGCCGTAGACGATGATCGAGGCGTCGGCCTCGGGCAGCTGGTGGTGGAGGTGGCGGTAGCGGTGGTCGAGCACCCACTCCGCCATCGGCCAGGCCATTACCGGGAAGCCGGGCACGAAATGATGGTCGCGCACCGAGAAGCCCGGGATCTGGTTGTAGCCGTTCGGGATGATTGCCGCGCCGCGCGGAAACTCGCCCATCTTGAGGCGGAACGGCGTCGTCTCCCCGCCGAAGCGGCCGCGGATCGCCGCTTCGGCGTCGGGATGGAGCACGAGGTCGACCCCGAGCGCGGATGCGGCGCATTGCCGCGTGTGGTCGTCCGGCGTCGCCCCGATGCCGCCGAACGAGAACACGACGTCGGCGCCGGCGAACGTCCGGCGCAGCGTCGCGGTGATGCGATCCGGGCTGTCGCCCACGTAATCGGCCCAGTCGAGCCGCAGGCCGCGCGCGGCGAGGATGTCGATGAGCTTCGTGAAGTGCTTGTCCTGGCGCTTTCCGCGCAGGATCTCGTCGCCGATGATGATCGCGCCGAAACCCACGTCAGCTCGCAACTAGAGGAGCCGACGGAACCGCGCCGCGGCGCAGGTCGCCGAGCCGGTCCAGGCTGTAGTGGATGAACGCGAGTCCGGCGATCACCGGGATGAAGAAGCCGACCAGCGGGATGTGGGCGATCAGCGACAGGATGATCCCCAGCAGGTAGAGGTGCTTGCCGTAGCGCCGGAAAAGCTCCCGCATCTCGTCCCCGCTCGCGTGCTCCGCGACCGCGTCGTACCGGAAGACCCGCTGGTTGAGGTAAGCGAACAGCAGCACCGGCAGGATGGGCCAGAACAGCGGCACGAACCACAGCGGCAGCGAGAGCAGGCTGAGCACCACGAACACCACGAGCGCCGCGACCGCGTTCCACACGCTGCCGGCGAAGGTGCCGCCGTGCCGGCGCTCGAGCGCCGGATAATCGGCGGCCGCGACGTGCTTCACCATGGCAGGCATTGCGACCACCCCGATGATCACGGTCGCCGTCACCAGCACGAGCGGGACGAACAGCACGAACAGCGCCACCCACGACAGCACCGCGGCGATCACGTCGAACGGGAACCACCGGGAGGCCCAGACACCGACCGACGACGTCGTCAGGTAACCCTGCAGCCAGCCGACCGTCTGCGCGCCGAAAATGATCGCGAGCACCGTCCACAGGACGAGCGCGACCGCGATCGGCCAGATCATGAGGGCGAGCATCCGGGGATGGGCAAGGCTCGCGAGCGCGCGCGCGAGTGCGCGGGTGATGTCATTCATCGGACCAGAGTCTGCCACAGCTTGGCGAGCCGCTTGGCAGAGACCGGAACCGGTGTGCGGAGCTCTTGCGCGAACGACTGCACCCGCAGCTCCTCGAGCAGCCAGCGGAACTGCGCGAGCTGCGGGTCGACTGCGCCGCCCTTCCGCTGCCGCGCTTCCTCGCGGTGCAGCGGCGTCTCGAGCTGCGCGATCTCGGCCGCGGCGCGGGCGTCGCGCGCCGCGTCGACGCGCAACTTGTCGAGCCGCACGCTCGCTGCCTTGAGATAACGCGGAAAGTGCTGCAGCCGCTCCCACGGCGTCGCAGCCACGAAGTCCTTCGGCAGCAGGCGCGCGAGCTGGGCCTTCGACGTCGCGCACCGCGTCCGGGAACGCCTTCGCCGCGTGCAGCTTCTTCGCGAGCGCCTGGCGCTCCGCGAGGATTGTCGCGACGAGGCGCGCGAGCTCCTGCGCGATCAGCGCGACGCGGCTCCGCGCCTCGTCACGGCGGCGCGCGAACTCGTCGGCGTTGCGCGGCAGCGGCTCCGCCATACAGGCGCGCTCGAACGCCGCGGCGACGAGCTGCCCCTTGAGCTCGTTGGTATCGGTCCAGCCTACGGATTGCAGTGCCATCGCCTGCAGCCCGGGCAGCCCCTTCTCGATGTACTTCGCCTGCTCGCGGAGCTGCAGCATGAAGAGGCGCCGCAGCCCCGCGCGGTGCGCCTCCCCGGCCTTCTCCGGCGAATCGAAGACCTCGAGGTCGACGGCGCCGCCGCGATCGACGAGTGCCGGGTAGCCGACCAGCATCTCGCGCCCGCGCTTCACCTCCATGAGCTCCGGCAGCTCGCCGAACGACCAGTCGGTGAGCCCGGTCAGCGCAGCCTCCGCGCCTGCGATTTCGGCAAACTGCTCGCCAGCCTTGTCGCCGAGCTCGGCACGGAGCTGGGGCAGGCTGCGTCCCATCGCGAGCTGGCGGCCGTGCTCGTCCACGACGCGGAAGTTCATCGACAGGTGCGCGGGCAGCGTCTCCGGGCGGAAACCGTCGGGCGGCAGCACGAGATTCCGGCTCGCGCGGGCGTAGCGCGCGATCGCCTGCGCGAGCGGCACGTCGCCCGGCGGCACGGCGGCGACGAACTCCGCGGCGAAGTCGGCGAGCGGGCCGAGCTGATGCCGCACCTTTTGCGGCAGCGATTTCGCGAGGAGCTGGACCTTGTCCTTCGCGAGCCCCGGCACCAGCCAGTCGCAACGCGCGGCGCCGACCTGGTTGAGCGCGATCAGCGGCACCGTCATCGTCACGCCGTCGCGCGGCCCGCCCGGGTCGTGGAGGTACTCGAGCGCAAACATGCGCCCGGCGAGCTCGAGCTGATGCGGGAACTGTTCGGTGGTGATCCCCGCCGCCTCGTGCCGCATCAGCTCGTCGCGCTTGAGAAAGAGCAGCTTGGGGTTCTTGCGCTCGGCCTCCGTCCGCCAAGCGTCGAAGCCCGCGCCGTTGCAGACGTGCGCGGGGATGAGGCTGTCGTAGAACGCGTAGATCAGCTCGTCGTCCACCAGCACGTCGGGGCGGCGCGACTTGTGCTCGAGCCGCTCGATCTCGTGCACGAGCCGGCGGTTGTGCGCGAAGAACGGCGCGCGGGACTCCCAGTCGCCCTCCACCAACGCCTGCCGGATGAAGATCCGCCGCGACTCAACCGTGTCGATCGGCCCGTACTGCACCCGCCGGTTGACGTAGACCAGCAGCCCGTAGAGCGTAGCGCGCTCCTGCGCCACCACCGCGGCCTGCTTCTTCTCCCAGTGCGGCTCGCTCTGCGACCGCTTGAGCAGATGCGCGCCCAGCCGCTCCAGCCACTCGGGCTCGATACCGGCGACGGTGCGGGCGAAGAGCCGCGTCGTTTCCGTCAGCTCGGCGGCGACGATCCAGCGCGGCGCCTTCTTCACGAGCGCCGACCCGGGATGGACCCAGAACTTGATGCCGCGCGCGCCGAGGTAGTTGCCCTCCTCCGTCCGCAGGCCGACGTTGCCGAGCAGGCCGGTGAGCAGAGCGCGATGGACCCGCGCGTACTGGTCGGCGTCGGGAGTCATCTCGCCCGCCTTCCAGCCGAGCTCGGCGACGAGCTCCTTCAGCTGGGAATGGATGTCCCGCCACTCGCGCATGCGGTTGAAGGAGAGGAAGTGGTCACGGCAGGCCTGGTGCAGCTTGCGATTGGATTCGTGGTGCAGCCCGTCCTCGAAGAACCGCCAGAGCTTGAGGAGCCCGAAAAAATCGGACTTCTCGTCCGTGAACCTCTTCTGCGTCTCGTCGGCGGCCTGCGCGCGCTCGAGCGGCCGCTCGCGCGGGTCCTGCACCGACAGCGCCGCCGCGATGACCAGCACCTCGGCGAGGCATGCCTCCTCCTTCGCCGCGAGCACCATCCGCCCGATGCGAGGGTCGACCGGCAGGCGGGCAAGCTGGCGGCCGATGTCGGTGAGCTCGTGCCGCTCGTCCACCGCTCCCAGCTCGGCGAGCAGAGCGTAGCCGTCCGTGATCGCCCTCGGGGCGGGCGGATCGACGAACGGAAACTCCTCGACGGCGGCGAGCCCGAGCGACTTCATCCGCAGGATCACCGACGCGAGCGAGGAGCGCAGCACCTCCGGCTCGGTGAACGCCGGCCGCCGGGCGAAGTCCTCCTCGTCGTAGAGGCGGATGCAGACGCCGGACGAGACCCGGCCGCAGCGGCCCGCCCGCTGCTTCGCCGCCGCCTGGCTGATGCGCTCGACCTGGAGCTGCTCGACCTTGCTGCGATAGCTGTAGCGCTTGATCCGCGCCAACCCCGGGTCGACGACGAAGCGGATGCCGGGCACCGTGAGCGAAGTCTCGGCGACGTTGGTCGCGAGCACGATACGGCGCCCAGCGTGCGTCTTGAAGACACGCTCCTGTTCCTGCGCCGACAGTCGCCCGTAGAGCGGCAGGATCTCGGTCTGTGGGGGATGGTGCTTGCGCAGCGCCTCCGCGGCTTCGCGGATCTCGCGCTCGCCGGGCAGGAAGACGAGCACGTCGCCGGCGCCCGCCCGCGCGCATTCGTCGACGCCGTCGACCAGCGCTTCGTCGAGGTCGATCTCACCGCTCTCACCCCGCTGCGGCGGCCGGTAGCGCACCTCCACCGGGTACAGGCGGCCCGAAACTTCGACGACCGGCGCGTCGTCGAAGTGCCGCGAGAACCGCTCGGCGTCGAGCGTCGCGGAGGTCACGATGAGCTTCAGGCCGGGCCGGCGCGGCAGCAGCTGCTTCACGTAGCCGAGCAGGAAGTCGACGTTCAGGCTGCGCTCGTGCGCCTCGTCGATGATCAGCGTGTCGTACTGCGCGAGCTCCGGGTCGCCCTGCGTCTCGGCGAGCAGGATGCCGTCGGTCATGAGCTTGACGTAGCTCGACGGGCTGGTGCGGTCGGTGAAGCGGATCTTGAAGCCGACCGCGCGCCCGACCTCGGTCTTCAACTCGTAGGCGACCCGCGCCGCGGTGGCGCGCGCGGCGATCCGCCGCGGCTGGGTGTGGCCGATCAGCCCCTCGACGCCGCGGCCGAGCTCGAGGCAGATCTTCGGCAGCTGGGTCGTCTTCCCCGAGCCGGTCTCGCCACACACGATCACCACCTGGTGATCGCGGATCGCGCGGGCGATCTCCGCGCGCTTCGCGCTGACCGGCAGGTCGGGTGGGAACTCGGGCCGCGGCAGGTTCGCACGGCGGCGGGCAAGCTCGTCGACGCTGAACCGCGGGCGGGTCACGCGTTCCGACGACCGCCCGTCACTCGAGCTTCGCGCCCGACGCCTTCACGACCGCCGCCCATTTCGGGATTTCGGCCCGGATGTAGGCGGCGAGCTCCTCCGGGGTGTTGCCGACTACGTCCACGCCGAGACTGGTCAGCGACTTCCGCACCTCCGGGTCGTTCAAGGTCGCCACCAGAGTGCGATGGAGCGTCGCGACGACCTCCTTTGGCGTCCCCGCCGGCGCGACCAGGCCGTGCCAGGTCGTCGCCTCGAAGCCGGGGATCCCCAGCTCCGCGATCGTAGCGATATCGGGCAGGAGCGCCGTGCGCTGCAGCGTCGTAACCGCGAGCGGTCGCACCGCCCCGCTCTGGATGTGCGGACCGACCGGCGCGACTGCCGAGAACCCCATTTGGACATGCCCGGCGAGCACATCCTGCAGGGCCGGCCCGGTCCCCTTGTAGGGCACGTGGACGATGTCGATCTTCGCCTCCGTCTTGAACAGTTCGCCGGCGAGGTGGCCGGCAGTGCCGTGGCCGCCGGAGGCGTAGTTGAGCTTGCGCGGATTGGCCTTGGCGTACTCGATCAGCTCCGCGAGCGAGCGCGCCGGCACCGAGGGATGAACGTAGAGGACGTTGGCCTGCACGCCCACCAGGGTGATCGGCTGGAAGTCCCGGATCGGGTCGAAGCCGGTCTTCTGGTAAAGGCTGATGTTGGTCGCGAGGATGCCGTTATTGCCGAGCAGCAGCGTATAGCCGTCGGGTGCGGCGCGCGCGACGTATTCGCCGGCGATGTTGCCGCCCGCGCCCGGGCGATTGTCGATCACGATTCGCTGACCCAGGAGCTGCGTGGCCTTCACGCTGACGACGCGCGCCACCACGTCGCTCGGCCCGCCGGGCGAGAAACCGAGGACGAGGGTTACCGGCCGCGTCGGATAATCGGTCGCCACGGCCGCCGGCATCGCGCCGAGCGCCGCCGCAATGGCGGCGGCGAAGACAATCCCTCTGGTCATGGGGGAGGTGGTGATGAGCACGTGGCGCGAGGCCCGGTTGGCTCCGTCACGCGCGGAGTTTACACAGGTCC